>DATEEI010000024.1:0-10631 GCA_035281225.1 Vicinamibacterales bacterium | reverse complement strand
CACGCCACGGACGCGATCGGGACAGCAGTCGTACAGCACCGAATGGCAGTCGCAAGTACGCGTGCGACCACGCGCCAGCGCCACGCTGACCTCTTCGGCGATGATGCGCTGTAAGTCGGTCCACTGCATGGTCGTCTACCGTTTACCGTTCACGGTTTGCCGTTTACCGTTGGTCGTCCAGCGCGCGGATTTTCGCGAGCCGTCGAATGTATCGCGGCTCCGTCATTGGCGTGCTGAGCCACACATCGACGATCTTCAACGCCTCCTCTGGTTCAATGAGGGTCGAGCCAAGGCTCAGCACGTTTGCGCCGTTGTGCTGCCGGGCGTATCGCGCCATGGTCTGGTCGTGACAGACCGCCGCGCGGATGCCTTTCACTTTGTTCGCGGCAATCGACGATCCAATCCCGGCGCCGTCGATCACAATCCCTGCATCAGCCTCGCCACGCGCAACGGACCTGGCGACCCGCGCAGCCGTGTCGGGGTAATCGACCGCGTCTGCGCTCAACGTCCCGAGATCGTCTACCGCAATTCCCTTCGCGCGCAAAGCCACGATAATCGCCGACTTGAGGGCCAGGCCGGTGTGGTCGCTGCCAATCGACACACGCCGGATGTCCGACACAGGCGCCAACCCATCATCGGCACGATCAAGCAGCACATCCGAAATAACGGTGACACGCCGCTCTCTCAACGTGTCGGCGGCCAGCGGCGTGACGTGCCCGCCGCTCTTCAGCGCAACGGTTTCGCCGATGTCGAGCACGCGTGCGTCGGCCTCCGTAATGATCTCGAAGCGTTTCATGTTATCTTTCGCGCCACTAATGATCACGCTGTTTTCCGCCGAGCAGATCCGCGCCCGCATCGACGAAATGGCCGCACAAATCAACGCCGACTACTCTGATGGTCAGCCGCTGCATTTTGTCGCGGTACTGAAAGGCGCCTTCGTCTTTCTCTCCGACCTCGCCCGCGCCATGTCCCCACGTCCGGTCACGTTGGACTTCATCGCGGTCTCCAGCTACGGAGCGGCCACGATGAGCTCGGGAGAAGTGCGGCTGCTCAAGGACCTCGATACGCCACTGCAGGGCCGCCACGTCATTATCGTCGAAGACATCGTCGATACCGGCCTGACGCTGCACTACCTGCAGGACGTGCTCCGCGCCCGCGAACCCAAGAGCCTGAAAACCGTGTGCCTTCTGAGCAAGCCAAGCCGGCGGAAGGTCAACGTCGAGGTTGAATATATCGGATTCGAGATCGAGGACAAATTCGTCGTCGGATACGGCCTGGACGATGCGGGGCAGTTTCGGCACCTGCCGTTCATTGGCGTGCAGGACTAATCATTTCATTTCATTTCCCGACGGCCGCTCTGACGGCATCGGCGATCTTGCGGGCTTCCGCCAGCACAGCCGGCTCATCCAGCATGAGCATCTTCCTGTCTCGCATCAAGACCCGGCCGTTCACCATGACGGTGCGCACGTCTTCGCCCCGGGTCACGTACACAAGGTGCGACACGGGATCGTAAAGCGGTGTCGTTCTGGCGCTCGCCATCGACACCACCGCGAGGTCTGCTCGTTTGCCCGCCTCGAGCGATCCAATCTGCGCCTCGAGCCCAAGCGCGCGCGCGCCACCCATCGTCGCCATTTCTAGTGCGGTGGCCGCTGGAATCACCCGCGGATCCCGAGTCTTCGCCTTGTGCAGGAGCGCCGCGAACCGCATCGCCTCGAACATGTCGAGGTCGTTGTTGCTCGCCGCACCGTCGGTGCCCAACGACACGGTCACACCAGCCACAAGGTATTCGGGGACCGGCGCGATACCGCTCCCGAGCTTCATGTTGCTCTCGGGATTGTGAGAGATGGCCACTTTCTGACTGCGAAGAATGGTCATGTCCGCTGCGTTGACCCAGACGCCGTGATTCGCAACAGTGCGTGGCCCCAGGAAATCGATCGACTGCAGGTAAGCAACAGGGCTCATACCACGGTGCGCTTTCTGCGACCTCTGGATCTCCCCTTCGGTTTCCGCGACGTGAATGAGGACCGGTACTCCGTATTTGGTAGCGAGTGCGCGAGAGGCCTGCAGGTTCTTCGTATCGAGGGTGTACGGCGAGTGCGGCGCCACTGCTGGAACAATCAGGTCGTCCTTCGCGAACTCCTTGATGAACGCCTCGGCCCTTGCAAGACCCTCCTCGGGAGTTTTTGCGTCCGCGACGGGAAACTGGATGATGGTCTGGCCGAGAACGCCGCGCATACCCGCAGCCTTCGTGGTGCGCGCTATTTCCTCCTCGAAGTAGTACATATCGGCGAACGCAGTCGTACCCGATTGAATCATCTCCAGCGCGGCTAGGCGCGTGCCGGCGCGCACCAACTCGCGCGAGACTGTCTTCGCTTCGGCCGGGAAAATGTATCGCTCGAGCCATTCCTGAAGGCGTAGATCGTCCGCCAGGCCGCGATACAAGACCATCGGCGCATGCGTGTGCGCGTTCACGAGTCCAGGAATGACGACAGAACCGACGGTATCGATCCGCTCCGCGGCCGTAAAGCGCGCGGCGATATCGGCTGCCGGCCCGACGGCGACGATGGTCGTGCCCTCGATGGCGATGGCTCCGGGATTGTAGATGTTCCGGGCCCCGTCAACCGTCACCACAGTGCCGCCGGCGACGATCGTGCTCACCTGCCTCGGTGCACTTTGCGCGCTTCCCGCGACAATCCCCCCGCCGATGCTCGCCAACGTAAGAGCGGTCGCTAGTTGCAGGGTGCGCATTTTTGGATTCTACTCGACTCGATCCATGGCATATTTTGCAACCGCGCCAGCGGACGGAGCTGAAACAAGCGGTTCTTAGCAGGCACGGCTATTGCGATACCGACGACGATGCTATCCTTTCGAAAGGCGCAGTCGACACTGCTTGCAAAGCAGCTCGCCGACACCGGAAACCTGGTCGCCGCTGCCTTCGTCATTGGTCCGTTTATCAGCGCACGGCCTTTTTCCGTGGCGGCTTGGTTTGTCGGTGTTTGTATCTGGCTGGGCCTGGTTGTCGGCGCACTGTTCATTGCCGGAAAGGAGGGACAATGACGGATCAACCACTTATTGGCGTTTTTGTCATAGGAGGAGCAACGTTACTGTATGCGTCTGTCGTGTTGACGCTCGATTGGTACGCCCGCCGAAACCAACAGCGTAAGAAGTAGTTTCGCACTCGTCGCACCTATCGCACCAGACGCACCTGGCGGTATATAGTCCCGACATGTCCGTGCACATCGTTCCGCACCCGCTGATCCACGACGCGCTCATCCAGCTTCGCGACATCACAACGGGGACCGAAGATTTCCGCCGTATCGCCAACCGCATCAGCGTGCTGCTCGTGGCAGAGGCGCTGCGCGATCTGCCAACAGAGCGGGCTGTCGTCGAGACGCCGATCGAGCGAGCCGAGGGACGCCGCGTGGCACGCGACGTGGTCGTCGTCCCGGTGCTGCGAGCCGGGCTGGGAATGCTGGATGCGGTGCTGGCACTACTACCATCCGCGCGTGTTGGGCATATCGGCCTGCAGCGGAACGAATCGACGGCTGTCGCTTCGCAGTATTACGCGAAGTTTCCTGACAACCTGTCGTCGAGCTACGTCGTGCTGGTCGATCCGATGCTGGCGACTGGAGGCAGCGCCATCGCCGCGCTTGACGTACTGAAGAAGGCCGGCGCCACCAACATCAGAATCGTCTGCATCGTCGCGGCGCCGGAGGGCATCGCGCTCGTCGAGCATCATCATCCCGATGTGGAAATCTACACTCCGGCAGTCGATAAAGGACTGAACTCGCAGAAATACATCGTGCCCGGCCTGGGCGACTTCGGAGACCGGTTGTACGGCACGATCTAACGGGTACTCGTAGAGGGTCGGTGGTGAATTGGTGGGCGCTAGTGGATTCGAACCACTGACCCCCGCCGTGTGAAGGCGATGCTCTACCGCTGAGCCAAGCGCCCGACCTTCGGAAGCGCCAGTGTACTATTTTTTGGCCTCAGCCAGAAGGGCGCTCAGAATCTTCGCGTATTCCTCGTCCGCCGCGGCGAAGGATTTCGCATACTCCGCATCCGACATCTTCTGCTTCTCGGGGTCTCCGTCGAACATCACGATCTTGCCGGCGCGATTCCACGTGTCGTACATGTTTTCCTGCTTGCGCTGCGACAGCCCTGGTTCTCCCATGTCCTGCACGAGGATCTTCGTAGCTGGCGCGACGGTGCCGCTCAGCTCCATATACGTATCGCGATACTGTTTGGCGGCAAGTCGCGGCTCCATCAGCTGCGGCACGGAGTAATGGCCGGAGATCACGAGCAGCTGCACGTTCGGAAAATACAGGGCGGCGGCGAAATGACCATCCGGGGCTGGAACCTTGGCCGCGATCGAATCGAGCTTCTTCTGCTCCATTACCTGAATCAGCTCCTTCGCAACGGCGGCCGATTTCGATGCCTGGGCCATGCCCACGGAGGGCAGTGAAATGAGCGCCAAGCCGACTACGCCCGCCTGGCAGATTGACGCGCGCCTGATCATGAGACCCCCTTAAGCCGGGACAGCATTCAGTTGTGCGAACGGGATACGCCGATTTCTACCATCTATAGACAGAGGCGTCAATCCGGTGACTAACCAATGAAGAGCGCGTCTTCCTCGTCCGACCGGCCGCGGCTGGTGCCGGGGCGCTTGGCGGTATCGCGAAGGGCGTCGATGACCGCCTTGATTCCGTTCAGTATGGACGCTCCTTCGCGCAGGGGCCTGAGGACGGCATCCTGAACCGTGCTCGCAGTCTGCTCGATTCGTGCCGCGGCGTCCGTGACCAACCGATCCATCCGCTCGACCTGACCCGTGGCCAGCGCGCTTACGCGAGCCGCGTCGCGGGCGATGGCGCTGAGATTTTCGGCAAGCGGCTGCAACTGTTGCTCAACTTGGTCGAACAGACGATTGACGCGCTTTGCCACAGTCCAGCCGTAGACGATGAGGCCGACCTGGATTGCCGCCATCGTCAGAGTGGCCAGCGCGATGACCCCGAGAAACACCTCCGCCCACAACGTCACACGGTCTCCTTATTAGTATTGTCGGCGCCGCACGGTCTTTTGTATAGCTCGCCAGTTAGAAGATGCTCATCCGGATGTTGAGATACTTCTTCGGATCCTTCTTGATCTCCGCCAGCAGGGTCTGCATCTCGCTGACCGTCCGGTTCACGTTGTCGTAGAGCTGCTTGTCGTTCATCAGCTGCCCCATCGTACCCTGCCCCTGGTTGAGCTTGGCCGTGAGCTGCTCGAGGTTCGTCGTCACCGCGTTGAGCCGCTGATATAGCGCGTCTTCCGTCATCAGCTTGCCCATGGTGCCTTGTCCCTGGTTGAGCTTGGCGGACAGGCTCTCGAAGTTCGACGTCACCGCGGCGAGATTCTTGGCCAGGGTTGGATCGGTCATCAGGAGCCCGATACTGCCCTCACCGGCGTTGATCTTGTTCGTCATCGCCGTCAGGTTTCTCAGGGACGCCTCCAATTGACGGGCGCTTTCCGGGTTGTTCAGGAGCTGTCCGAGGGTGCCTTTTCCCTGAGACAGGCCTTCGGTCACACCACGGGCAGCCGCCGTGAACTGCCGGAGCTCTGCATAGAGCTGCTCGTCAGTCATCAACTTGCCGACCGTGCCCTTGCCGGCGCGGATGTCCTCAATCAGCGCTGTCAGCTCCGTAATGCCTTTGTTGGCTTGAGCCGTGACATCGGCCAATTGCGCCGGGGCGCCAATTGAGGGAATGTACCCCCACTCCGGAATCGGCTCGCCGGTTGTCGATGCCGTGATGTCGACGGCGCCTTCACCTAGCAGAGAGACCGATCCGATAGACGCGCGAGACGTGGTGCGAACTTTGTCCTGCATGTCTTCGCGCAGCTCTAGCGCCATCTCGACGTCGGAGCCGGTAAATTGCATCTCCTTCACGGCACCGACGGTCACGCCAGCAAGGCGGACGGGCGATCCCGCTTGCACGCCGGCCGCGTTGTTGAACCTGACCTTGAGGTTGTACCGCTGCCAGAAGAAGCCCCCTTCGCCGCCCAGTGTCAGGATCAACGCTGCGGCAATGAACAAGGCAACGATGGCCATGATGCCGATTTTCAATTCCGACCATTTCAGCGAGCGAGTACGTGGCATTGATTGTCCTTACGATAAGAACGCTTGAATATATGGATCGTTCGACGTACGCAGTTCGTCGGCCGTGCCTTCGAAGATGATCAGCCCGTCTTTCAGCATCATGAACTCGGCTTCTTCCAGCTTCGCCGATCCAGCGGTGACGAAGTCGACCTTTCCGTCCCGGTTGACCGCTTCCTGTGTCGCGACGAAGAAAGCATCGCGGAGCTGATGCGTGACCAGAATGGACGTGACCTCCTCGAAGTCGCGCAGTTTCACGATCTCCTCGTCGATGGTGGTCGACGTAATAGGATCGAGACCCGTCGTGGGTTCGTCGTACAGGAGAATCCTGGGCTTCACGGTCATCGCCCGCGCAATGGCCACGCGCCGCCGTTGCCCGCCAGAGAGCTCTGAGGGCTTGCGATCGATGAATTGCGAAAGCCTGACGAATCCCAAGACCTCTTCGACACGCTTCCGCACGTCGTCGAGCGGCAGGTCGGTTTCCTCGTACAGCTTGTAGCCCACGTTCTCGGCCACGGTGAGCGAGTCGAACAGCGCACCCTCCTGAAACACCATCCCGATGTCGGCGCGGACTTTCATCATCTGCTCTTCGGTGTATTCGTCCACGCGCTGACCGTTGACCCAGATTTTGCCGGCATCCGGCTTCAACAACCCGAGAATGAGCTTGAGCGAGATCGACTTTCCTGCACCGCTCGCGCCGAGGATGATCTTCGTGTGGCCACGCCCCAGCGTGAAGCTCACATCGCGCAGCACGACCGTGTCATCGAACGCCAGCGAGACGTGATCGAAGACGATGACCGCGCCGTCTTGCTCGGACGGGCGTTCCGCGACGGCGCTGCGCGTTTGCAATGTCTCCATAGTCAATCGGGACAGCCCTAAAGGGCTGTGCCACCAGTAGTGCCGGCATTTAGGCAGCCACAGCGGTGGCACAGGGCTTTAGCCCTGTCTAATACATCAACGTAATCATCAACCGCGTGATGAAGAAATCCAGCACCAGCACCGCGACCGACGCCGCGACTACGGCGTTCGTGGTCGCGCGTCCGACACCCTGCGTCCCACCCTTGGTCCTCAGCCCAACATGACAGCCGATACTGACGATGGCGAAGCCAAGGAAGAAGGGCTTCACCAACCCCATCCAGACGTCTTCCATGTAGAGCCCATCGGTGATCGACTTCCAGTACACGCTGGACGGCACTTGGAGCTGCTGAACGGCGATAATCGATCCTCCGAAGATGCCCATGAAGTCGGCGATGACCGTCAGTATCGGCGCCATGATCACTCCGGCGATCACGCGCGGCACCACCAGCTTGCGGATGGGATCGGTTCCCAACGCGCGAAGCGCGTTGATTTGATCGGTCACCACCATCGAGCCGAGCTCGGCGGCAATGCCTGACCCGACGCGACCGGCGAGCATCAGCGCAGTCAGCACCGGTCCGAGCTCTTTGACCATCGAGGCGCTCACTAGACGTCCGACAACGGGACGCGCGCCGAACTGATCGAGCGTGAGACCGCTCTGAAGCGCCAGTACGGCACCAGTAAAGATCCCCGTCAACAGGACCACGGTGAGCGAGCCCAACCCGATCGAGTCGAGCTGCTCGACGACATCGTGAAAATAGAACGGGCGGCTGAACACGGCGCGCGTGGCCGCCCAGCTGAGCGTGACGTATTCCTGAACTTCTGCGACGGCCGACTTCAGCCACTCATCAAGCACCTTCAGCACATCAGCTCCGAGTCGACCGCACGGCGGCGAACCCCAGTTCGCGCCCCTTCAAGGCCTTGATCTTGTCACGCAGCGTTGCCGCCCGCTCAAAATCCAGATTGGCGGCCGCCTGGCGCATCTGCGCCTGTAACTCTTCAATGCGAGAATCGAGCTGTTCCGGGCTCAGGTAGGCCTCACGGTCTTCCATGACCACCGGCGTCGCGTAGTCGAGGTTGTAGATGCTGAGGGAGCCAGCGTCGATAGCCTTGACGATGGAGGCCGGCGTGATGCCGTGCTCGATATTGTAGGCCTCTTGAATCGCCCGGCGGCGCCCTGTTTCCTCGAGCGCGACTCGCATCGACTGGGTCACGACGTCAGCATACATGATGACCTTGCCGTTCACGTTGCGAGCCGCCCGTCCCGACGTCTGGATCAACGATCCAGCCGAGCGCAGGAAGCCCTCTTTGTCGGCGTCCAGAATGGCCACGAGCGACACTTCGGGCAGGTCGAGCCCCTCTCGCAGCAGGTTGATTCCCACCAGCACGTCGAAGACGCCCAGCCGCAGGTCGCGCAGGATCTGTATACGCTCGAGCGTCTCAATCTCGGAATGCAGGTAGCGCACTTTGACGCCGAGCTCCTGGTAGTAACTCGAGAGATCCTCGGCCATCCGTTTCGTCAGCGTGGTCACGAGCGTCCGCGTGCCCTCCGAGGCGCGCATGCGGATCTCTCCGAGGAGGTCGTCGATCTGCCCCTTTACGGGGCGAATTTCGATGGGGGGATCGGTCAGCCCCGTGGGGCGAATGATCTGCTCCACAACGACGCCACCCGCCTTCGCCAGCTCGTACGGTCCGGGCGTGGCCGAGACGAACACCGTCTGCCGCGCCCGCCCTTCCCACTCCGCGAACGTCAGCGGCCGGTTGTCGAGCGCCGACGGCAAACGGAAGCCGAACTCCACCAGCGTCTCTTTGCGCGAGCGGTCGCCGTGATACATCCCGCGGATCTGCGGGACGGTCTGGTGGCTTTCGTCGACGATGACCAGCGCATCATCGGGCAGGTAGTCGAGCAGCGTTGGTGGCGGCTCTCCCGGCGCGCGTCCGCTGATGTGGCGCGCGTAATTCTCGATGCCGTGACAGTAGCCGATCTCCTTCATCATCTCGAGATCGAACATCGTCCGCTGATGCAGACGCTGCGCTTCGAGAACCTTGCCCAGCGACTCGAGCTGAGTTCTGCGCTCGACGAGCTCGGCCTTGATCGATTCCACAGCCGATTTCGTCTGCTCGCGCGGTGCCACAAAATGGGTCTTGGGATAGATCGCGACCTTATCGTGCCTGCGCCCGCTCTTTCCCGTCAGCGGATCGAACGTCGTCAACGCGTCCACGTCGTCGCCGAATAGCTCGATGCGGAGCGCCTGCTCGTCGTACGATGGATAGACCTCGACCACATCACCGCGGACACGAAATGTGCCGCGCGTAAACTCCAGATCGTTGCGCTCGTACTGAATCTCGACAAGCTTCCGAAGAATCTGTTCCCGTGGAATGCGCTGCCCGAGTTGCAGCGGCAGCAGCATCCCGTAGTACGCCTCTGGCGAGCCGAGGCCGTAAATGCACGACACGCTCGAGACGATGATGACGTCGCGTCGCTCGAAGAGCGATCGCGTGGCCGAGAGCCGCATGCGGTCGATCTCGTCGTTGATGGTGGCTTCCTTCTCGATATACGAGTCGGTGGCCGGAACGTAGGCCTCAGGCTGGTAGTAGTCGTAGTAGCTGACGAAGTACTCGACGGCGTTGTCGGGGAAGAAGCGCCGGAATTCCTGGAACAGCTGCGCCGCCAGCGTCTTGTTGTGCGCCATCACCAGCGTCGGCCGGTTCACGCGGGCGATCACCTGCGCCATGCTGTAGGTCTTGCCCGAGCCGGTGACGCCGAGCAGCACCTGGTGCTTGTCGCCGCGGTTCAGTCCCTCGACCAGCTCGGGTACGGCATGCACCTGGTCGCCGCGGAGCTCGAAGTCGGATGCGAGGTTGAAGTGACCAGTGACGGAAGGCATGGATGCGAGTGCCGTAGCACTCCATCGTACTACAGCCGCTACGAGGGGGGCTTGTAGGGACCGTAGTAGCCCTTGCGGCTGCGCACCTTGAGGTCGGGCCGCTTCACCTTGATCTCGACCTTGCGCCACTTGCCGTCCATGGCCGTGTTCGTCGACAGGTAGCCAAGGTGATACTGCCCTTTGATCTCGGCAAGCACCTTGTCGTACGCGCTCTCCACGTCCTTCATCGCGGTCGGGAAAAACGCCTGGCCGCCGGTGGTCTCGGTCAGCTGACGCAGCATCATCTGCAGATGCGTTCGCGATGAGCCGGTGTTCTCGGTCAGGCCGATCGCATACACCGTGACGTGCGACGCCTTCAGCAAGGTGATCGTCTCCTGCAGCGACAGGCTCGATCGCGAGTCGGCGCCGTCGGTGTACATCACCATCACCTTGCGGCCGTCCTGCGAATCGGCGCCGTCGAGATACGTGCCGAGCGCGTCGTAGAGCGCCGTCCACCCGTCCGCCTTGCGCTGCCGGATGCGCTCGACGAGCCGCGGAAAGTCGCGCTGCGGGTAGCGCGTGATGCGCACCTGCGTGTCGAAGTCGACGAGCGTGATGTCCTCCGCCTGCGGCAGCATGTTGAGGAACTTGATCGCCGCACCCTGCGCCAGCTTCATGTCCGCCTGCATGCTGCCGCTCGCATCCAGCATCAGCCCCAGGTGCATCTCCGGCGACGCGTCCCCTTCGCCATGCGCGAAGTACTGGAGGGTTTGCGCCTT
>DATEEI010000023.1:0-44146 GCA_035281225.1 Vicinamibacterales bacterium | reverse complement strand
CGATGAAAATCCTAGGAATACCCTAATGTTGCCGGTACTTTGGTCGTGGTACCGCCCTTGCTCTTAGGAGGCCGGGGAGTGGCTCAGCCCCTACAAACACAAGGTTTTCAAGGAGACAGAGACATGTTGCAGTGTATTAACCGGTTCGTGCGCGACGATGAAGGTCAGGATCTCGTGGAGTATGCGTTCCTGATCGTGTTCATCGCCTTGGTGGCTGTGGTGGGCGCCAACCAGCTAGGCATCAGTCTGCGGAATTTCTACAACGCAATTGGAACGGCAGTATCGGTTACCCCCGTAGCGCCTCCGACGCCGGGAAGCTAGTCGTGACTGGAGGTTGCATGTTTGAGAAGATCAATCGGTTCGTACGCGATGACGAAGGTCAGGATCTCGTGGAGTACGCATTCCTGATCGTGTTCATCGCGCTTGTTGCAGTGGTGGGCGCCAACCAGCTTGGCATTAGTCTGCGCAATTTCTATAACACCATCGCGACGACACTCACGACCATTGGCCCCCCGACTCCCCCGACACCTGGATCGTAGAATCGCCAGCCTAAACGGAGGGCCGACCGGAATGGGCCGGCCCTCCGCTGAGAAATTCAAATGAATCACATCCCGTTGATCCCATGATCATGCCTGCCACAAGTTCCGCTCTCACTGACGCACAAGTAACTCAGCATTTGCCTTCGCGTGAGATTGTGCAATCGACGTTGTCACGGATTCGTGAGATTGTCAGCCGCCTCGCGATTGCCGGACTTTATGCGTGGTTGCTTATCCGGACACTGCAAGATTGGCACTGGACCGGCCGATTGACCGGAGTCGTCTCTGTCATCGGCTTCTCTCTCGCTCTGGGCTTGACACTTGCTCGTCGCACCGCTTTTGCGGTCGATGGTGCATGGCTCCCCCGCATGGCGACGTTAATCGCCACGGTGGCTCCCATGCTCATGAGACCGGGAGGAGAGAGTCCGGTACCTGACCTGTGGACAGCTGTGCTCGCATTGATTGGCAGCGCGATCGTCTGGACAGGCTTGTTTTCGCTCGGGCGGAGCTTCGCCTTCCTGCCCGCCCATCGGGGGAAGGTGGCGCAGCGTGGTCTTTATCGCATCGTCCGGCATCCCCTCTACGCGGGATATCTGTGGATGCATCTTTCGTGGGTCTTGGCCTATCCCATCTGGTGGAACCTGATCCTCTGGATGCTCATAGAGGGTTCACAGGTGATCCGGCTGCACTATGAGGAAAAAGTGCTGTCCAGCGATCCGGCCTATCGCTCCTATCAGCAGCGCGTCAGATGGCGGTTGCTGCCGGGTCTGTATTGAGAATCCTTCCCGGTCTCAGCCCTGGTGTTGAGATCTCATGGGCCGGTGATAGAAAGAACAGCGGGTAGAGGCTGACACTGGAGAGTCCGAACACAATCAAGTCTATCTTCACGTCCCGCAACAACAGCACGCATCCGGCATGAAGGGTGAGGCCCGTAACAACTGCGGCACGCCGAAACCGCGGGGACCAGAGCGCCGCTGCCAGCCATGCCTCTACCACAATTGTTAGCAACGCTATCCCAGCAAAAATCAGCGGTGATTCGCTCCACTCAGGAATCCAGCCCCACCACCTCCTGTCAACCGTCCCCGCCAGCATCCACCCCGTCAAATACATGGGCGTCACTTTCGAGAGGGCGCCAAAGCCGTAGAGCACGCTGCCCTGGCATTTCAGCAACGTGACCGGCCAGCTCCGTACAGCGGTCTGCCGCCGCGAAGACGGCACGAACGAGAGGAGGAACACAAGCAGGATGAGGAAATACAGGTGATTGCTGTACGTACGCTGATCCCCGAGCAGAATGACGGTCATAGTCAAAACGAGCAGGGCGCCAACCACTCGGGGCGCGACTCCAATTGCCATGAGCAGTCCCAGTGGAAGCCAGAACAGAAGCGGCAGCATCGGAGACCAGTCCGGCACCGTCGGCCAGTGGGGAACGTACGGCATAGTCGAAATAGATGACCTGCCGATCGCCGACAACTTTTCGTGAATGTCCCAGCCAGCAAACATCACCGCTGCTCCCACGAGCATTCGAGTGCGCGAAACATCTGCGCTGGTGATCGGCATGTTCAACGGCACGGCCACCGCCTGACGCGAGGCCCGTGTTCGCTGAGGATCGCACCGGCGAAGGGTTCCCGTTTGCAGAGAATGGGGGGCACATATCTCTCGTAGTCCAGCTCGCTTCGCACGACACCGACAACGAGTTGAACCTCCTGCAGGGAGACCGGCACTCGACGGCCGTCCGTGAACAACCGCGAGAAAAACGGAAGCCGGGAGCCGCTGAACATCTGCCATCCGAATCGCGTGGGACGATCTGGAAAAAACAGGAGGATTGTCGGGACTGCGATCTGGATCAGGAGGTAGAGAAAGATAAACGTCTTACGCATTGAGGCGCAGAAATCTTGCGGGGACCACCGGAGTGTCACCGGGTCTCAGCGGCTAAGTGTTCGACCGGACCCAGCCGGCCACCACACTGGCAGCGTGAACGAGCGTCTTATCGATATAATCAACGAGCTCAACTGGGCCACCCGCAAGCAGCACAGCGGCGCCGACCATCACCACGATGGGAACGAAAATGAAGAAGCCTTCTGAGCCTGCTCCGCTTGTCTTCATATCCCTCCAAGAATCTTATGCGTACACCACAGGCACTTCAGTATCGTCGACGAAGTAGCTGGCACAAGCAGCTTCAAGCAAGTCGTACGTCAGCACTCTCGGTTGGCTCAGATAATCAGCTCGTGACAGGGCGTGCCCGATCAAGTCTCGCGGCTGACAGCCCCGAAGCGCGATTTTGCGGGGCCGATAGTATTCAACTAACAGACGCTCTGCGAGGCGACGATCGAACTCGAGGGACCGCTCCTGGCAACAGTTTCTGAAGATCGCCAGGAAGTCCTCGACGGTTGGGCTCTCTGCGAAAATCTTGTGGTGAATGCGTCGAAGAAAGGCTTCATCCACCAGCTCCGCAGGCTTGATGTTCGTGGCGAAGACAACCATGGTCATGAATGGCAACTCAAATTTTTGCCCGGTCTGCAGCGTCAGGAAATCGACGCGATTTTCGAGTGGGACAATCCACCGGTTTAGCAGATCCCGGGGCGAGCACTGCTGGCGTCCGAAATCGTCGATCACCAGGATGCCGCCGTTTGCAATCGCCTGCACGGGTGCCTGATAAAAGCCCGCCGAGCTTTCGTAATGCAGCGAAAGCGCCTCGAGCGTCAACTCCCCTCCCACAGTCACCAGAGGACGCTGGCAACGAATCCATCGGGCATCCGGTTGGGAACCCATGTCGAGCGACCTCTCCTCACTCGTCGTCGGAAGCGACTGGTGGTTCACTGGGTCGTAAAAGCGGATGATGCTGCCTTCGACTTCAAGCGCATGGGGAATAGCAATTTCACCGTCGAGAAGATTCCGTATAGCCTGCGAGATGACCGACTTTCCATTTCCTGGAGGTCCGTAGACGAACATCGAATGACCAGAGTTGATCGCCGGTCCGAGCTGATCCAGAACTCTATCGTTGAGCACCAGATGCGAAAACGCCTTTCGCACGCGATCGCGCGTCACCGTGCGAGGCACAGCCCTGTTGAACTGGTGCATATATCGACGGTATTGCGCCAGAGAGACAGGCGCGATGCCGACGTAGTGATTGTTTTCGAGGAAGAGCATGGCCCTGGTGCGGCCACCGTCCGTGATCCGATATCGATAGGACGATCCGCCCATCATCGAGCCGCCCACAATCTGGCAGTGATGATGCTGCTTCAGCATCTCGAGGGCCGGCTCGATGACAGAAAAGCTGAGACCGAGACGCACCGCCAGCTCGTTTCCCGCCAGCTCACCAGCAAAATGCAGCGTCTTAAGCGTGAGTTGAAGGATGAGATCCGTACTGAGGTCCGCATCCTCGCTCGTCTTTGGAGCAGGGGGAGGCAACACCGTAGCGGACTCTTCAGCGAATAGTGTCTGTTCCATGAGATTGTCCTGATGACTCAGCAATAACGGTCGCTTGACGCGCCAGCCTGCTTGCTGGCCCAACCAGTGAAGGGTCAGCCTGGCTTGCCGCTCGAAACGCCTCCACGGCTTTGCTGTACTCTCCGATACTCATATACACGATGCCGAGGTTGAAGTCCGTAGACCCAGGATCACTAGCACGAAGGAATTCCGCCCGCGCGCGTCCCATGTCCCCGCGAGCGGCGTAAGACAACGCGAGGTTGTTGCGGGCAGCGACAAAATCTGGCGCGATCGCCAGCGCCCTCTCGCATTCAATCTGCGCCTGTGCCTGATTGCCTTCGAGAAAAGACAGGTAGCACAGGTTGTTCAAGGCGTACGCGGAGCCGGGATCCAGCGCCACGGCCCTTTCAAACTCAACTCGAGCACTGCTTGCGTCGCCGATGGCCCTCCAAATCGTCCCGAGCGAACTGTGAGCCGATGCCGACCGAGGCGCCAGATAAATCGCCATGAGGGCGTCTGCCAGACCGCGCTGCGGCATATGCCAGTCTCGCCAGATTTCTGCGCGCTCCTGGAAGGCCTGAGCGGACTTTGGCGCACGCTGTATCGCGAGCGTTAGATAGTCGTAAGCTCGATCCCTGATACCCAGGCCGCGATAGAGAGCCGCCACCAGCCTGTAATTGTCCGCAGTCGGCCGCAGCTTCGCCTCGTTCAGAGCCTTCGTCAGGCCCTGATTTGTGGTCTCAACCGTATTGCCAGTGGAACGTATCGCTCCCCTGATCTCAACCTCCCGTCGTTGCTCCACCGAGAGCGGTTTCACCGGCGGCGGCGGTTGAGACGCAGGCACCGGCAAATCGTAGGAGATCGACGGTTTTCCGGGCCTGACGAGCTGCGTCGTGAGTCCCGTCGTTTCCCTTACAGCGCAGCCGGTGGCGAACAGCAGCAGTACGCTGGCGGTCGACAGAGCAACGGCTAGTCGAAGTTGTCCTTGTTCATCCGTGACTTGCGCCTGGCAATGTACAACCCCAAGAAGACGACTGCTAGGACTCCCAACACGACATTTGTAAAATCCACAATTCTGCTCCTTGCACGCGTCTGTCAGCACACTCATTGTAGAGTGCCCTGCATCGCCTGCTCCATAAAGACACGCACGAACCTTATCACCGCCGGTCCAAGGATCACGATATACAACGCAGGGAAAAGCAAGAACACGAGCGGGAAAACAAGCTTGACGCCGATTTTAGCCGCTCGCTCTTCCGCCCGCTGCCGGCGCTTCGTGCGGGACGTCTCCGCATGCGTGCGAAGGGCCTGTGCCACGCTGGTGCCAAAGCGATCGGTCTGCACGAGCATGGACACCAGGGCGCGAACGTCCGCCACCTTTGTTCTCTCCGCAAAATTCTTCAGGGCGTCGAGCCGAGGCTTGCCCGCTCTGATCTCAGTTGTGATTAGCTTGAGCTCGTCGGCCAGGGCAGGGTAGGCAACCTCGAGTTCGACACCGGCCTTCAGGATCGATTGATCCAGGCTCGATCCAGCCTCGAGGCACACGATGAGCAGATCCAAAGCGTCGGGAAGGCCGTTCCGAATCGCCTTCTGGCGCAACTTGATCTCTCGAGAAAGCCATAGTTCCGGCAAAACGAAGCCGGCGATTGCGGCAGCAAGTACGGCCAACCAGCCTCGGACAAAGCCAAAAACCATGAAGGCGAGCAATCCAAGCGCGATCGGTAGAACGATCTTGGCCGTTGAGAAGTAGATAGCCGCCGAGAGGTCACGAAGCCCGGCGGTCGTAAGGTGGCGTCTCAAGTTCGACAGCTCGCGCGGAGATTTGGGGACGAGCACTGCCATCCGTTCGGCGAGCGGGCTGAGCGAGTCGGTCACTCTCGGTGTCGAAAGGATCAGACTCCCTGCACCATCCTTCCCCATATCGCGCAAGCGCCTGCGCTCCGGTGCCGTACGCGATAGCACTAGGTTCACTCCAGTCGCCGCAGCGATAGCAACTGAAACGAACACCACAACGATGGCTAGGATCATTTGAAGCGGCATAAAGTTCAGTACTCGATGTCGACGAGCTTGCGGATAACCAGTGTGCCGACGATTTGCATAATGACCGCCGCGATGACCATGTTGATACCCATCGGATCCGTAACCAGCAGCATCATTGTGTCTGGAATGAGCATGAAGAAGACCACCGCCATGATTGGTGGAAGCGCCACCAGCACCCATCCCGTAATCCGACCGTGCGCAGTCAGCACGCGCACCTGACGCTTTACCTTGAACCGCTCCCGAATCACTGCCGAGAGGTTGTCGAGAACCTCGGACAGATTGCCGCCCGATTCGCGCTGAGTCAGCACTGCCGTCACGAAAAATCGCGCGTCGAGCAACGGTAATCGTTCTGCAAACTTCTTCATCGCCTCGGGAAGCGGCAACCCGAAATTCTGATGCTCGTACAGTAGGCGAAATTCCGACCCAACAGGGTCGGGCACCTCTTCGGCAACCATCCCAAGTCCAGTCGTGAAGGCATGTCCTGCCCTTAGCGCGCGGGCAATGAGGTCAATAGAGTCCGGGAACTGCTCTTCAAATTTCCTAAGACGCGACATCTGCCTGTAGCGAAGGTACCAGTAGGGAATGCACGCTGCCACAAAGGCTAGAACCACAGCGACGGCCTGCCAGGGCGAAAAGAAATCTACTAAAAGGTAAGTGCCGAGCAGACACACACCTGTCATTAATAGAAAGAGACCTGGAGTCATCCCGGACCCAGAAGCTTCAATGAAACGGCGCAACGGATCGTTGACAACCTCTAAGCGCTTGAGCAGACGATCGAAGCCCGCCAGGTTGCTCGACGGTTCCGTTGCCTTGAGCACTTCGAGACGAGCTTTATCACGCACGGAACCGCGACGCAGACGGCCTCGCAGATTCTGCTGTGCCTGCTCTTCGGTTCGGACGATGAAGAACCAGTAAACGGAGAGAATCACTCCGAGGACCACCGCGAACGCAACTGCCGCAAAACCCATAGTTTTATCCTAGGCCACCGCTTTGACGTGGTCGAACATGTCCATTGGCAAGGGCATGCCGGACGACGCCAGCTGCTGCGCGCACTTGGGCCGAATTCCGGTCGCCCGGAAGCGGCCGCACACCTTGCCGTTCTCTCCGAGGCCCGTCCGTTCAAACACGAAGATGTCGTGCATCGTAATGACATCCTGCTCCATCCCCGTCAGTTCGGAGATCGAAGTCACCTTACGGGTGCCGTCCGACAAGCGCGTAACCTGAAGGATCAAGTTGACCGCGGACGCGACCTGCTGCCTGATCGCTTTTTCCGGTATGTTCAAGTTTGTCATCGCAACCATCGTATCCATGCGATAGAGAGCGTCACGGGCGCTGTTTGCGTGAATGGTCGTCAAGCTCCCGTCATGACCGGTATTCATCGCCTGCAGCATGTCGAGCGCCTCCTCTCCGCGCACCTCACCGACGATGATGCGGTCGGGCCTCATACGAAGGGCATTGATCATGAGCTGACGCTGGCGAATCGCACCCTGACCTTCGATGTTGGGGGGGCGCGTCTCCAGGCGCACGACGTGCCGCTGCCGCAGCATTAGCTCGGCCGCATCTTCGATCGTGACGACTCGTTCTTGCGCCCCAATGAAACTCGAGAGGACGTTCAGCATTGTCGTCTTTCCAGCGCCCGTGCCTCCGGAAATGATGACGTTTAACCGGCACTTTACGGCTGCCTGTAGGAAATCGATCATCGGCTGAGTGAGCGAATCCCGTTCCACGAGATCCTGGGCGCCAAGGCGATCGGTTCTGAACCGCCGAATCGAAAGTGCGGGCCCGTCCAGTGCGAGAGGTGGAATAATGGCATTCACGCGCGACCCGTCGGCCAAACGTGCATCCACCATCGGGCTTGACTCGTCAATACGCCGCCCGACCGAGCTCACAATACGCTCGATTATTCGCAGCAGATGTCGGTCGTCCTTAAAGACAAGCGATGTCTCCTCCAGCTTGCCGTTACGCTCGATGTAGATCCGGTCGTAGCGATTCACCAGAATGTCCGAGACGTCGCGGTCAGCCAGCAACGGCTCTAGCGGGCCGAGGCCAAACAGCTCGTGAAGAACATCGGTGATCATTGCCTCTCGCTCGAAGAGACTCAGTGGAACTGTTTGGGCCTCGCGATCGAGCAACGAGATAATCAACTCGCGGATTTCCGGATCCGCATCTTCACGGGAGATCTTGTTCAGCCGCTCGAGATTGAGCCTACCGAGGAGCTCCTGATGGACTCGGCTCTTCAATTCCTGATATTGGGGATGACGTGTGTCAACCGCTCCCGAAGCTGAAGGGGGGGCCAGCAAATTGAGCAAGGAATTAGTCATGTGTTCACCTGTTATTAACGGCGTCTGCCGAAACGCTCGAACAATCCGCCCGACTTTTCCTCTTCGCGGGCCTTTGCAGGAATGCCACTCAGCACACGCGCATACTCTACATAGGAGCCAGCAAGACGGCTGTGATTCTCTAGCACCAGTGGCCGTCCAACATTCAACGCCTCCACCGCCAGGCGGTAGTCGCTAGGAAAAAGGTGGCTCACCGGCCCGCCCACGACTTTGGCGAGATCTTCTCTCGCGATATCCGCAGCCTTGTCGTACCGGCTCAGCACGATGCCGACACGCTCGCGCCCGTAGCGCTGGCGCAGCGCGGCCGAGATGCGGCCGGCGCTTCGAACGGTGGCGAGTTCTTGGTTGGCGACAATCGAGAACCGCGACACGCTGTCGAGGGCATCGAGAACCATCGAATCCGAACGCGGCACGTCGAGCACGACGTACTGATATTGTTTGGCGGCGAACTCAATTACGGCACCCACTCCCCGACCTTCGAGCGGCCCTACCACGGGCCGATCTGACGAGGCCAGCAAGTCCGGGCCGGCTTTGGTCTTCGCGACGAGGCCTCGAAAGAAGGCAGGGTCCAGACGATGAGGGTTCTGAATCGCGTCGACGATCGAAAAGCGGGGCTCCACGCCGAGATAGAGAGACGCATCGCCATGGGCGAGATGCAGATCGATGACGAGCACCTTGGCGGCTGTCATCTTAGAGAGCGCCGCCGCGATATTGACACTCAGGGTCGTCGTGCCCACGCCTCCCTTCGCGCCGAGAAATGCGAAGATCTTTCCGGCGGGGCCTTCCACCGTCCGATGATCGCAAACGCGCTCCAAAGCGGCCTGCAGGCCGTTGTTTTTTAGATCGGTAACCCATTCAGTGACGCCCGCGCGCATGGCTTCGAGCATGAGTCCGGGATCCTGGCACGAGGCTACAATCACCACTCCCATCGCCGGGTGGCGGCGCTTGACGTCTGGGAGCACGACAGGGAGCGCATTCTGATCGCGAAGATCGAGAATCAGAACATCAGCAGCCCGGCTGCCGAATTCCGACATCTGGCCCAATTCGCGATCACCAATTGACCGAGAGACGACGCCGATTGTCCGGAGGCTTTCCTCGAGTTCCCGGTCAGTCGCGCCGTAAAGAGCAACGTTGATTGACACTTAAATCACCTACCTGACGAGGGTCACAAATCTCATAAAAGCCGCATCATCCGCAATATTCCCGCCGCCCGCGTAGTAACTTGCAGGAAGTGTCACGATGCGACCAACGACGTCCTTATTAGGATCGTCGCAGACCATCCCGGGATCGAGTGTGACGTTATTGCACATGCCCTCGACGAAGAAGCCGATGATGTTGCCTACCTTCGTCGTGCAAGGAGTCCCTCCGTGACATGCTTGCGACATGTAGTGGGAAATATCAAACACAATAAGCGGCCGTATGCGAGGACTATCCATACGAACGTCATCGGGGTCGTCAGCTGAAACAACAGCACCCTGCCCCTCATTGGCATCCCAGTCCCAAACGACGTCGTCCTGATCGACAAGGTCTCCTACGCCCTGCCGAGTCGGACCCTGAGAGACGCCGGTCGACGCGCTCACGCAGCCTTTGGCGGCGTCGTCGGGCTCGGTCGTATTGTGAGCAAGGATGTCCGAGCAATCCTCAGCAGCCTTAGCAATCGAAATGGGGTTTGGATTGCAATGCGAAATGTCGTACTCGTAATCGTTCGCGCCGGTGCTCCCAGGAAGATCGACTTTGTTGGCCCACCCGGCCGAGAAAGTACCAACGCCACCAAACTTAAGAATGAGCTGCCTTCCATAATCCGCCTCAACAGTCCAACCGGTGTGCATGCCTGGGGTGGGATAGGTCAGCGGCGAACGGTAAACATCACCTTGAGCCTCCTGATAGCTGTCGTTCATCGACCATCCTGCGATGCCCGGGCCAAGTGGCGACGGACCCTGACCCGCACCCATTCCATCGTTGCTGAAATAAGTCGTAACGGGAGTAGGGTCATAGAAATCTGCCCAACGATCAGCCACACCAAATGGGAGAAGGCATTTCACCGAATTGCCTTCTCCTAATTTCGCGGTTGCCGTGGCTCTGACACCTTGCTCGGTTACCCCGACTAGCTGTGCGAAGAAAGTCGGTAATGGGTTGCTCCGCTCCACGTTCCGATACACGTCCACCCTGATGCAGTTGAACGGACCGGGAGATGTCGGATCGTCGCCGTCCGGAGGAGGACAAGCGGGGAACGTGATATCCGAGAACTGCACATCAGGCGACGCACCCCACACACCGTTGGACAACGCGTATGCGCGAGCACTTCGCTTGGCGATGCCCGAATCAGTGCGATCGGGGGAATCGAAGGCCAGAGCTGTTGCGCCGGCCAGCGCGCCAGCGTCCGCCGCGTTTTGCGCCTGAGCGCGCCCGACCCACTTCACGCCGTAGTCGATCGACAGCGCGCTCAGTGCCATGAAGGCAATCATCCCGAGCGCCACGTGAACAAGTACGGCTCCGCGCTCGCCAGTATGATTCTTGACAGCTCGTTTCATAACCTTCTCCACTAACGCGTTTCAGCCGGTGCGTCAACGGTCCCGCCGCCGCCCTGGAGTTGATCACCAAGGTCCTCGGCGGGGAGGAATGAGCCGGGCCTCGTCGGCAACGGCGGAACCTCGTCCGGGTTCAAGGCTCGCACCAGACGCGGCGTGATGAGCACCATCAACTCCGTCCGTTCGGCGCGCCTCGATTTCGATTTAAAAAGGGCTCCGATGACCGGCAGCTTGCTCAGGATCGGGATGGCCGCAGCGTCATCCTGAGAGAGGTTGTTGAGAAGCCCGGCAATGGCGAATGACTGACCATCGCGGAGCTCGACATCGGTTTCAGCGCGGCGCGTCGTCAGCGCAGGGACTCTGAACCCTCCGAGACTCAAACCGTTTGCGAAATCGAGCGAGCTGACCTCCGGGCGAACCTTCAACCGAATCATGTCACCGGCTATCGTGGGCTTGAAGTTCAGTCGGACGCCAAACTCCCTAAATTGGATGGTTACCGTACCAGAGTTCCCCTGCACGACCGGCACGGGAAATTCTCCGCCGGCAAGGAAACTGGCCTCCTGGTTGTTGTACGCAATCAGATTCGGCTCGGCAAGGCTTTGGAAGTGACCTGAACTCTCAAGCGCGCGAATGACCGCGCCGATGTCGTATTTGGGACTCAGGAAAAACAGGTTGAGGAAATCACTAAACGTCAACTTCCCCGATACCTTTGTCAGCTCGTCCCCGGTTTTCTCGCTTTGAAGATCCTCGAATCCGGGAGCTGCAAACTGCTGTGTTGTCGTGCGTCCCCAGACATTGTGAAATCCGATGCCTGATGTGATAAACGAAATTCCCGCCTCGTGAAGTGCACGCCGATTCACCTCGGCGAACCGCACCTGCAGCATCACCTGCTGGCTGTCAGAACCGCCTGGAAGCTGCAGCATGTTGATTACGGTGGTTTTTGCCGATGTGGCCTCAGCGATTTCAGCGGCACGCAGCATGACGGCATTGCTCGATACATGCCCCATAAGAATGACGGACTCCTCGTTCAGGCTCACTCGAATGTCCTCTCCGGGGAAGAGTTGCTGCAGTTGCTGCTGCAAGCCTGGCACCGTTGCCTCGACAACGACGTCATACTGGAGCCGACGATCGGCGCCCCAGACAATCAACGTAATTGTTCCTGGGGCCTTGCCGTCGATCAGGATCTCTCTCGGCTGAACGACCGTCGCATCGGCAACGGAAGGATTAGTAACCGCGATCCGGGTGATATCAAAGTCGCTCGTCAGCACCGTGGAACGTCCCGCGGTCAGACCGATGCGACCGGTCGCTCCGGTTGTCGCCGTCTCCGCCACCTGCTGCGCGAAAACGCCAATGGACGGAACCGACGCGCACATGACGGCCGCGACGATCGCAGCACGAAATACGAAGTATCTCCTCATCGAATCGGTTCCTCAGTGCGTTTAGCCGCGCGTATCGCTTCAACGGTGTAGATCTTGGGAGCCGGCGGCTGCGGAGCTGCGACGACCACTCTCCGACCCTGAACCGTCTTCTCGACCGGTGGAGGTGCCGGGCCGCCAAGCAGGCCGGACATTCTGACGCCCTGTGTTTCCGTCGGCGTGGTGTCGAGCGGATTCCGGAGGGTCAGCATCGTTCGCCCTTCCGCCGTCGCCAGCGTAATCTTCTCTGCATCCTGGGGCGTCGCCAGGAGCGTCACCACAGTCGTCTGAATCGGCTTTCCATCGGCTCGCGATTGCTCCTGATCGAACCTAGTACCGGCGGTCAGCACCTCGATGTTGCTGACCACAGATCGAGTAACGACGCTCTTCGTGTTCGGATCCTCGACGGTTACAACAAGGTCGACTCGGGAGCCTGGAACTACAAATCCTGCGACCCCGACCACTTCGTTCACCTTAACTGAGACCGCTCGCATGCCTGATGGGATCGTCGGCGCGAGGCCGGCACCAGCTCCAATCGGCGCCAGCTTGCCCTCGACGACCGGTTCGTTCTCCGCGAGAGCGGAGATCACACCGCGGTTGACAACCTCCTCCACGGCCTTGAACGAGCCTGGTACGGCATTCCGACCAGGCCAGGGAACGACCTTGACCATGTCTTTCGTGAGCATCGTCCCAATCGGAATCGCCTTCGAGGCGACCACGGCATTCACGTGCGCGACTTCGATCTCTCGCACTGGAATGCGCTGAACGGATCGATACACCATAAAAGCCGCCGCGCTGGCCAGAATGATGGCGACGGTCATCACGATGAGCGTGCGAGTTCGACGATTCATGATTTCTATGCCTTCTGTTTCACTTGGTTAAGGCGTTGCGCCCGCCTGCATTTCGGTGCGCATGCGCGCCACCGTCGTATACGTGATGGTCGGCTGGAATGTCTGATTGATCATCCCAACAATCGGTCCGATGATCCACATCGGGTGAACGTAGGTAACTGTCACCCGCACGCCCTCAACTGTGACACCGCCTCCTAGATCGAACGTCTCCGGTACGATGTTAGTGGTGTAGCTGCCCTTTAAATTGGCGCTCGTGATGTAGTCGGCCACACGCGCTCTGGGGGCAGCGTAGGTGTTGACGTCGTAGCCGGGTAGTATGGCGACTCGTGCCCCCTCGCGGGCCGCGTTCGTCGTAACTTCGAAGCTCTGAAACAGAAATCCGAAATCTGCAATGCCGGCGATCAAGAGCAGGAGTAACGGAGTGATGATCGCAAACTCCACCATCTCTGCTCCAGACTCACCGCCGAGTCGTTTTTGTCGAATTACTCCAGCCATAATGTCGTCAACGCCCCCACCGCAATTGCAACCCCGTACGGCAGACGGGGAGCACGAGGATTCTCGAGTGAAATCTCGGGCACTGGCTTCAACCCGATAACGCTCCAGTGGCACAACAGTAGCCACAAATTCTTGAACGCGGTTGAGAAGTAGCCGCGGGCCAGCACAACACCAAGCGCGATGACTCCGCCGGCCATGGCAGTGTAAAACGCCAATACCAGCATCCCGGCCGGACCGAACCAAGCGCCGAGCGCGGCTAGGAGCTTCACGTCCCCACCTCCCATGCCTCGCAATAAGAAGAAGGGCAGGAACAGCAGAAATCCGACGACCCATCCTGCGGCGCTGGTTCCCAGACCCGGCCAACCACCCGTTACCAGGGCATAGGCGAAGGCGAGCACCGTGCAACCGAATGTCAGGTAATTTGGAATGCGGCGAGTGCGGAGGTCCCACAGACCGCCCGTCACCGCCACCAACGCTATCATCACGTGTACAGTGCTCATGATTCCTTACGGATTCCTTGGTTCCCAGAGATCCTGCTCGGCGTCGTCCCATGAAATATATCCATCACGAATCGAGTCCTGCAGAAAGGGAAATGCGAGGGCCCCGACCAGCGCCACAAATACAGTCAGCAGCGCGTATTCGACGAGGTCCTGGCCGCCGTCGTCTCGAATAAATTGGCGAAGCACTTTTTTAATGACCATTTTTTAGACTTTCAAACTCCCGCGCCTGTGCTTACAGCCACCTTCTGCTCCGTGCGCCGTAGCGGTAGTAGTGCGGCTGGCCTCGGTCTCACGTCCGGAACCCCATTACGAAACTCGCGAAAATCGGCCCGGCAATCGTGGGCCGCAAGAAAATTCAAGAACCGCTTGTAGTCCTCGCTCGAAATGCCGAACAGCTTCAGCACCGCCCGATAGTTACCCCGGGTCTCGGTGAGCCCGCGCCGCACCAGCTCGCGCATGTCGTGCCGAGTGATGTCGCGCGACAAGAAGAGCGGGTAAACGTGATCCCAGAACGAATATCCCGAGCTCACCAGCGCGGCGTACAACTGATCGGCGACCTGCGTGCGCCGTTCCTGCGCAGGCAACAGCGCCTTGGCGCCGTTTCGCATCGACTCAGGCAAGTGCTCCACGTCGATGACGTCGCCCGCCGACGTCCACACCGTCTGCTCGACGGCATTCTGCAGTTCGCGAACGTTGCCCGGCCATCGGTACCGCTGGAAGAGGCGCATGGCCTCAGCAGTCAGCGTGATGCGGCGGCCGGCGCGCTGGATGAAGTGTGATACAAGCACCCGAATGTCGTCCGGACGCTCGCGAAGGGGCGGCACGTCGATATGGATGACGCGCAGTCGATAGAGCAGGTCTTCGCGAAACTGCCCCGCCGCAATCAGCTCCGGAAGTCTCCGGTTCGTGGCGGCAATCACTCGAACATCCACGGAGGCGGCAGACGCGTCCGACCCAACCACCTGGATTTCGCCATTTTCCAGAAACCTGAGCATCAGGGCCTGCATCCGCAGGCTCATTTCGCCGATTTCGTCGAGGAATAACGTGCCTCGATGGGCCAACTGCAGCTTTCCGGGTTTGTTGCGGTATGCCCCGGTGAAGCTGCCTTTTAAATGACCGAACAGCTCCGACTCGAGCAGCGTCTCCGTGAGGCCGGCGCAGTTGACGGGGATGAAAGCCTGTTGGCACCTGGCAGAATGCCTATGGATATGCCGAGCAATGACATCTTTCCCGACGCCACTTTCGCCAGTAATGAGAACCTTAGCGTCCGTCGAGCCCGCCCGAACGGCCGTCGCCAGCAGTTCCATCATCCTGCTATCCGCTACAACCGGCGCAGTATCATCCACGAGACGTCCCTTCGTTTGCTCAATGTCATGTGATGACGAGATGCTTTCGACCGTCATTGAGCAAACGGCCGGCCAGTACGCCTGGACGCCACGTTGATGTGATTTACTAGAAAATAACGTGGATGCAGGTTTGTGACGGGCTGTTTTGCCTTGTTTTCGAGGAATTAAGTCTGCCTTCTAGAGGATAAGAGTCTTGCGGGACAATTCACACCTTCAGCGGCAGGGTCTGTCTGGAGCGGGTTTAAGACCCCAGGCCATGCCACTGGGAGGTGGCCTGGTGACTAACCGCACGGCGAAGAGACTGCCGGCCGACGGGTGTGATCCAGAGAAAGTCCGCACCGATTCGGCACGATGAGCTCCCGGGCAGGCTGAAGCAGCGGACAATCTTGAGATCATCCGCCATCTCCTGGTCCCCTATCCTCAGTCGAAGAGAGCCTACGAGGCCGACTTCCAATGACGTATCGGCTTCGAGCAGGCATCCTGCTGAGCTGCAGTTGAGAATCCGAACCGGCACGTGTTGAGCGAGCACGCCCAACCTAGGACCCGCTTCACTGAGGAATACACCTGGAGCCTCTGGCTTGTCGCCGTGAACAAGCTGAAGGTGGAGCCGGTGGCGGACGGTGCCGTCAACAACGCTTGGCCGGCTCTCGGTCACACAGACGTCGAATGGGTCAGCGGGCGCGTCCACCAGCTCTATCGTAAGTAGCTGGCCGACGAAGCCGGCGTGTCGTGAGATGACGGCCAACCGATCGCCCTGCAACCGCTCAACTTCGACGTCCCGAAGAATGCGCAGCGTGCCCTCGCACGGCCCCGGCATCGTAAATCTTTGATGGCTTCGTCGACCGAACATGAGACCCCCGGACTTACCAACAGCAATCGCAGTGCCGATTCCCTCGAAGAGGCTATTTCGTCCGGATTCGTCGAAAATCAGGCGCAAATCAGCAGAATTGTGCACGTTCGCGTTGGAGCTCGCGACGGGATGTTCACGCCCCAGCCAGATAAATTCACCGTGGCAGGCAGCATCCCTGGGAATGCCAACTAACGTAGCGCCACCACATCACCCGGTCGCGTGTCGGTGCGAGCCAGAGCGCCGGCGGCCAGCTCGATCACCGCAAACGCTCCCCACGCCGCCGCGATGCGCCAAGGCTTGAGCGCGTGTACGGTTTTCAGAACCCGGCCGTCCTTCGCGACGAAGGCGGCATCGATCGGGAAGCGCATGAAAAACATATGAATGGCGTTGCACGGGGCGATGATCAGTCCCGTGTCTTCCGGCATCGAGGTGTGCTTCAACAGGCCGGTCTTTCGGCTCGCTGAATCAAAGGCGGTGAGGAGTCTCGCCGCCACGATCTGGCCGTGGCGGTGGTTAATGAGAGCGCGTGCCGGAGACGACGAGCCGACGAGGTCCTTGGCGAAGAAAGGAGCTGAGCTCACCGATGCGATTTTACCCGCCAGAGATGCTGCGTCACGCCCGTTTATTTCCCGTACTTGATGCGGACTTCTTGGTCGTCGTCGTTTTGCTCGTCGGCGTTTTGGTACTGTTCGACGCCAACAATGCCGCCGGCTTCTTGGCCGTGGTCGTCTTGGTGCTGGTTGACGCCAACAGCACCGGTTTCTTCGTTGTCGTTGTCTTCGTGCTGGCCGATGCCAGTACCGTTGTCGTCTTCTTCGATGTGGTCAGCGACGCCGATTTTCCTGGCTTCCCTCCCGGGTTGTTTATCGGAAACGGCATGGAGGCTCCGGCGCTGAGCGCCGTATTCGTTGCGCTCTGCGCACGCACAAGTACTTGATAGAGGGGATTCGCCGTCTTCGGCGTCCACGAAAACCGATTGCTCGTGGACCATTCCTGCGCAACAACCCAGGTGAGGCCGTCGAACACCCACCACTTGTATTGAACGGCGCTGGCACCCACCGCACTGGCGGTGAACATGATCTTCGCACCGCTGAGTTGAGGAGCAGACTTGTTCGCCACGATGCTCGTCGTCAGCACTTCGGGCTGCACAACCGGAACAGGCTGGATCGAGTACGGAATATCACCCGACGACGAAGGATTGTCGGGGGCATCTGCGACACTCGTGGCGCTCCTGATCCACACGCCCACCCGATAGCTCGCATTCGCCACGGTCGGCGTCCACGCAAACTGGTTACTCGATGTCCAATCACTTCCAAGGGCCCACGTTGCCCCGTTGAAAATCCGCCATTTGTACCGATAGGGCGCCACGCCTCCATTGGCAGCCGCCGCGAACGTCACGGTCGCCCCAAGAATCTGTGGTGATGCCACGCTGGTCGTGATGCTCGTCAGGCTCAGTGGGGTCACAAGCGCGGTCGTACTGACTTCGGCTGAAGGCGCGCTCCGAATACCGGCCGTGTTGTACGCCTGAACCGAAAAATAGTAGGTGCGCGTCAGGTCGAGATCTGCGGTCTGAAACGAGGTCTGGTTCCCGATATCGGCTGACGAAGAGTACTGCCCGGAGGCAGTCCCCATCGACACGATGTATCCCGCAATATCCGGTTCCGGATTCGGATCCCATCGCAACGTCACGGTGCCCGCTTCCGCCGAGCCAACCGCAACCATTGCCAGCACCGCGAGTGCGCGTATCGCCTGCTTGATCATTCCTCACTCCCTCTCGTGTGACCATGAGAGGGGCAAGGCTCCTGCCGCGCAGATCTATGCAAACATTATCATCGGTAAGCTGTTGATTTTGCGTGGAGTTATCTAAATGGACGCGCCAGCGCGCCATACGGAAAATCGCGCCGGCGCCCTCAGCTTTGGTGGGTCTTCTTACGATTCTGTCCGACGA
Source organism: Vicinamibacterales bacterium (assembly GCA_035281225.1). Taxonomy (GTDB): domain Bacteria; phylum Acidobacteriota; class Vicinamibacteria; order Vicinamibacterales; family JAMQPK01; genus JAMQPK01. Next base: position 25,875 of record DATEEI010000023.1, on the reverse strand, counting down.
CGTTTTATTCGTTGATCGCTGTTGGCCGCGAGAGAGCCGGCGCGATCTCGGGCAGCCGCGCCGAAGCCGCGCGGAACTCGTGAATCGGGAGGTGGCAATCAAACTTACGGAGGAAATTCAGCAGCCGTTTGTAGTCGCCCGGCGGCATGTTTAGCAGCTGTACCAAACCTTTATAACTACCGCGGCTCAGTGCCAAGGACTCACGCACAACGGCGCGCAAATCGTCTCGCGTGATATCCCGGGCCATGAATGGTTCGTAGACCACATCCCAGAAGCTCTCACCATCCTGCACCATTTTCTTGAACAACAGCTGGGCGCACGGCGAAGCTCCCCCTGCTTGCTGCGGGCCGGCCGTTATCGAAAGAATCTCTCGCGGCAGGTCCCAGGGCGTGATCACGCCGGATCGCGCGCGAACGACGAGCCGTTCGGCAACGTTGCGAAGCTGTCGGACGTTACCAGGCCAGTCTGCGGCCGCCACCTGGGCAGCAGCCTCTTCGCTGAGGCGCGGCACCTCAAGGCGATGGCTCTCGGCAAACTGTTTGAGGAAGTGCTCGAGCATCACCGGAATATCTTCCCGGCGTTTGCGCAGCGGCGGAATCTCGATATGGATGACGTTGAGCCTGTAAAACAGATCTTCGCGGAAATCTCCCGCTGCGACCCGTTCAAGCAGGCGGCGATTGGTGGCGGCGATGACGCGCACGTCAAACCTTGCCGCCTTGCGGTCGGAACCGACCCGTTGAATTTCGCCGTTCTCCAGAAAACGCAGAAGCAGCGATTGCATCTGCGCGCTCATCTCGCCGATCTCGTCCATGAAGATCGTGCCGTGATGCGCCTGCTCGATCCACCCCTTTTTGTCGCGATACGCGTCCGTGAAGCTGCCCCGTACGTGCCCAAACAGCTCGGACGCGAGCAGCGTGTCTGGTATGCCGGCGCAGTTGATCGTGACGAGGGCTGCGAGCCGCCTCGCGCTCCGTTGATGAATGAGCCGGGCGACGACTTCCTTTCCGACGCCGCTTTCGCCGGTGATCAACACCTTCGCGTCCGATCGTGCGGCACAATTGATCTCTTCTTCGAGAGATCGAGCGATCGAGCTAGCTCCCAGGATCTGAGGAGAGGAGATCATCAGAAGAGTGTTATTTTGACAGCTTTCTGGAGACACTGATCAACCTTTTTCCAACCAATTGTCAACGCAGGCGGCGACTATGTTCTGAAACGGAACGACGAGGCTGATAGTCGAGTGCGTCACAACGAGACTTCTGAGAGGAAGACTAGTTAAATTATCAGGGAAATTTAGAATTCGTCACTGTATTACATTAGAACACTAAAGGGTCTCTCGAGAAAATAACAATATTGGCCTGAGTCGTGCAGTTCTTTTCTGCAAATTTACTGTAAGACTTCGTCCTACAAGGAACCACGACATGCATGGTCAGCGCTCGGTTTTGGTGGTCGACTCCAACCCGTCCGACTTGTCGAACACGGTGCTTCTGCTCCAGACCGCGGGGTATCAGGTCGCGGCGGCGACGGCGTTCGACGAGGCAAAACAGCTGCTTGCCAGCCAATCGCCAGACCTGCTCATCACAGGTCTTCGACTCGGCCCCTACAACGGCCTGCATCTGATCTTGCGCAGCCGGACCGATCATCCGGCGATGGCCGCGATCGTGATCAGCCCGTTCCCCGACTCCGTGCTCGAAGCGGAAGCGCAGCGGCAGAACGCTGGCTACTTGCTCAGACCGCTCGCAGACGGCGATTTTCTCCATGCGGTTAAACGGTCGTTGAATAATCACGGCAGGCTTCATGCCGTCCCGAACATCTCGCCTTCCTCGGCCTCGCCATCCGCAGTGGACTCCGCGACCTAAGGGCCCTAAGCGTCGCGAGTTGACTTCGTCCTGCGGCCAGGCGTTTTCGCTTCTTGCGCTCGTGCTCGGTGTCTGGCTGGGTCTGGCTGTGCCCGTCTTCGCACAAGATGGCCACAACGTACTCATCGTCTTCAACGCTACGAGCGCGTCCGGCGAACAGATCGCCGCGCGCTATGCCGCGGCGCGAAGCGTGCCGTCGGACAACATCCTGCGCCTCACCGTGGCGGCGACCGACGATGTCGATCGCGCCAGCTACGTCGCCGACATCGAACGCCCGATTGCTGAATGGCTTGGGCGGCGCGCCGCCCAGGATCGGATCCTCTACTTCGTACTCGCTAAAGGGATCCCGCTGCGAATTCGTGGAACTGAAGGACTCGGCGGCACCGTGGCGAGCGTCGATTCGGAGCTCACGCTGCTCTATCGAAAAATGCTTGGGATGAGCACGCCGCAGGCCGGACGCGCCGCGAACCCTTATTTCCTGGCCGAGCGCGCGCTCAAAGACGCGCAGCAGTTTTCTCATCGGACTGCGGACATCTATCTTGTGACTCGGCTGGATGGCTTTACCGTGGCAGATGTCTTTCGAGTGATCGATCGCGGGGCCGCACCCGCTCGCGAAGGTCAGTTTCTGCTCGATCAAAAAGGTAATTTACTGGGAGACCGCACCGGCGATCTCTGGCTGGCCGCGGCAGCGAAAGAACTGGCGTCCCAGGGATTCGGCGACCGGGTAGTGCTCGATTCAAGCAGCGAGGTGTTGAGCGGGAAGAAGCAGGTGCTCGGCTATTACTCATGGGGCTCCAACGACACGGCCATCAGGAAGCGCAAGCTGGGCCTTGGGTTCGTTCCAGGCTCGTTGGCCGCCGCGTTCGTCAGCACCGACGGCCGCACGTTTACTGAGCCCCCCGACTCGTGGAGCATCGGAACATGGTCCGATCCCAAGACGCACTACGCGGGCTCTCCTCAGTGGCTCGTCGGCGATCTCATCAGGGAAGGCGCGACAGGCGTTGCAGGGCACGTAGCCGAACCGTATCTGGACGCGACCATCAGACCTCAGGTTCTGTTTCCGACGTACGTTGCCGGTTTCAACCTCGCCGAGTCTTTCTACCTCGCAATGCCGTACGTGAGCTGGCAAACAGTCGTGGTCGGCGATCCACTGTGCGCGCCGTTTCGAAGTCAAAAGCTTTCGCGCGAGGACGCCGCGCCCGCACTCGATCAGGAGACGGAGCTCCCGAAATTTTTCTCGGATCGGCGCATCGCCTCGCTGAGCCGGGCGGGCGTTGCGCCAGCGACCGTTAAGCTCCTCCTGAAAGCTGAGGCCCGCCTGGCGCATGGCAACGACGCCGGCGCGCGCCATCCATTGGAAATGGTGACCTCGATGGAGCCTGGCGCGAACACCGCGCGCCATCTCCTGGCTGGCGTCTACGAACGAGCTGCTGAGCACGACCGGACCATCGAGCAGTACCGCGCGATTCTTATCACTGCGCCGAACGACGTGCGGTCGCTCAATAACCTGGCATATGCACTCGCCGTGCACAAAGGCGCTCCCGCCGACGGGCTGCCGTTCGCCGAACGAGCTTATAAGCTCGCGAGCAACAGTGCCCTCGTCGCCGATACGCTCGGCTGGATCCACTATTTGCTGGGGCACCAAGCCGACGCCGAGAGATTTCTTGCAGAGGCGGTGAAGGGCGCTCCGGACAACGCGGAGATCCAGCTTCATGTGGCGGAGATCTATACCGCCGGCGGCCGAAAAGAAGAGGCGCGGGCAGCGCTTAGCAAAGCGCTGTCGCTCGATCCGGCCATGGCGAAGCGGCAAGCCATCGCAGACCTGGGGAGCAGGCTCAAGTAGAACAACTCCACCTTTCCATTCAATCGCGGCTTTCAGTCTCCGCGGGGTCAGACATTTCAGACCGGTAAACTCGATTTTCCCCAGAAAAACCCATAGATGTGAGTGTTTAACTGGTCGGCACATGAATTGTATCTCTCCTGCGCGAAGACTTGTGAAATCACCGATTTATGGGGAGAGAGGCCGATGCGTAAACTAACTGGTATTGCACTCATTATTGGAGCTTGGGTATTCGTCGGGATGGTGGGCACTGCGAACGCAGCACCCGTCAACTGCCCCGGCACGGCCACTACGGCCGATCGCGAGTTCACACTGAATATCTTGACGGAGCAGGCGCCCGCTGACGCGGTGGCCACGTGCTTCGCCTCGGACGAAGGCAACCTCAACGACGACGAATTCGCGCCGACGTGGACGCTCGTTGATAAGGATCAAGATCCGGATTTCGCCGGTGTCTGCGAGAGCTGCCTGGTGATCACGGGCGTTGGCACTACAGGAGGCACCTGGACGATTTCGAGTGCTGCCTGGGTAGGCCAGACCTCGCTGCTGCTTGGATTCAAGTCAGGTGCCGGCCAACTGAACCCGGATTGGGCTGTCTTCCAGCTCACCGGCGGTGCGTTGACGGGGACCTGGTCGATCAGCGGTCAGCAGAGCCTGTCGCATGCCAGCTTGTTCTCGCAAGGGACGCCCGTTGTTCCTGAGCCGGCGAGCCTCTTTCTGCTGGGAACCGGATTGCTGGGCCTGACCAGAGCAGCCAGCAAGCGTCGCAAGAACACCGAAACCAAGCTCTAAGCGGGAAAGTTTCCTTCTTTTCCCCTCTCTCTCCGACACCACGGGCGGCCAACCGCCCGTGGTGTTTTTTTTGCCCGCTGTAAACTTGGTCTTGGAGTGAGAAGCATGATCAGAACTAGATTGTTCGGTGCCGCATCGCTGGTTGCGTGCTTGGCTGGAATGGCCTGCGGACAGGATTCTGAAGCGGCCAAGCGCGAATACGTGCGGAGCGGAGACCGCTACGTCGCGGAGAAGAAGTATCCGGAAGCGGTGATCGAATATCGAAACGCCGTTCAGCAGGACCCTAAATTCGGTGAAGCGCGCTTTAAGCTCGCCGAAGCGTACGCAAAGCTCGGCGATCCCAAGAACGCGTACGGTGAATACATTCGAGCAGCTGACTTGATGCCCAATGACGTGAAAGCCCAGGTCGAGGCCGCCAGAATCCTGCTCCTGGCCAGGCAGTTCGAAGACGCTCAGGCACGTGCGGACAAGGCCCTGGCGATAGACCCGAAAAATATCAGCGCCCAGATCGCAAAAGGGAATGCGCTGGCCGGGTTGGAGAATCTCGACGGCGCAATCGGCCAAATCGAGGCAGCGATCAAGCTCGATCCCGCCCGTGGCAGCACGTACGCGAACCTTGGCGCGTTGGAATCGGCGCGCGGAAACCAGCAGGAGGCCGAAGCGGCATTCAAGAAAGCCGTCGACGCCGATCCGAAATCCACGCTTGCCAGGCTGGCGCTGGCAAATTTTTACTGGAGCACGAAGCGGCCAGAAGATGCCGAGCGAACGCTTCAGGAGGCGCTGAGCATCGATCCAAAGGACGCCGCGATCAATCGCGCGATGGCTGTGTATCTCATGGCCACGAAGCAGGTCGCGAAGGCCGAGCCTTACCTCAAGACCCTGGCAGAGGTGTCCAAAGAAAGCTCGGATACGTTCGCGTTGGCCGACTACTACGTGGCGAACCGTCGATCGAGTGACGCGCGAACCGTGTTGGAGGCGCTGACAAAGAACGAGGGCGAGAGCTTTGCGGGAGCCAAGATCCGTCTCGCGGCCATGGCGCTTCAGGAGGGTGACAGGAAGAGCGCCGCGGCATTCGTCGAGGAGGTGCTCACGAAGCAGCCCGATCATGTGGATGGGCTGGCGATCAAAGCCACCCTGCTGCTTGAAGACAAGAAGTACGACGAGGCTCTGCCGCTGGCGCGGCAGGCTGTGGCCCGCAATGCCAGTTCCGAGGCTGCGCAGTACGCGCTTGGAAGAGTTCACATGGCACGGCAGGACGTTCGAGAAGCCACTGCTGCGTTCGGTGAAGTCTTGAAGCTCAACCCGAGGAACAACAGAGCCCGTGTCGATCTCGCGCGCCTCGCTTTGGCCGATCGCAGACCGGAAGATGCGATTCAATTTGCTCAAGAGGCTCTCACAGAGCAACCGGGACATGCAGAGGCCACCCTGGTGCTGGCGCGAGCCAGGTTGATGAAGGGCGACACGGCTGGCGCCGAATCGCAGACGCGCGCGCTGGCCTTGGAGTTCCCGAAATCGGCAAGCGTCCAGGTGCAGCTCGGGCAACTGTCGGCGCGGAAGGGCGACACGGACGGCGCGCGGCGTGCGTTCGAGCAGGCGCTCGCTGTTGAGCCGGGCCATCTTGAGGCGCTCATGGGGCTGACATCCTTGGACCTCAGGGCCAAGAACCCGACGCGGGCACGCTCGCGAGTGGAGGCGCGGCTTACAGCAGACCCTCAAAACCCTCGCCTTCAGGTGCTCGCGGCTCGTGTTTACATGGCTGTCGGAGACACCGCGGCAGCTGAGCGCACCTTGCGGAAGGCGATCGAAATCAATCCTGGGCAGATGGAGGGATACGCATTGCTCGGGCAGCTCTATGCTGGCCAGAAGCGGCTCGACGAGGCGCGCGCCGAGTTCGACCGGCTCGCGGAGATTCGTCCCTCAGCGGCAGTTGGAGCCTATACCTTTGCCGGAGTGCTTCTGCAGCTGCAGAACAAGCCGGCCGAGGCCCAGGCCCGGTTCGAGAAAGCGATTGCGCTCGATCCGAACGCGGCGGTCGCCGCCAACAACCTTGCGTGGCTGTACGCAGAACGCGGCGGCAATTTGGACGTCGCACTTCAGCTCGCCCAGACCGCGAGATCTCATCTGAGCGATCGCCACGAGGTCAGCGACACTCTTGGCTGGGTGCTCTATAAGAAAGGTCTCGCGTCGCTGGCGGTTCCGCCGTTTCGAGAGAGCGTAGAGAAGGATCCCAAGAATCCCGTCTACCACTACCACCTCGGTCTGGCCTACGCGAAGAGCGGCAATAAGGCAGAGGCGATCAAAGCCCTGCAGGAGGCGCTACGGCTCAATCCGAAGTTCGACGGGGCCGCTGACGCGCAGCAGATGCTGGCGGGATTGTAGGGACCAGGAAGGGTCCTGCTGATAGTACCTAGTACTGGCCAATAGGGGGACCAAAGTCCCCTCAGAGGTTGGCTTCCAGCGGACTTATTCCACGGAAATCATTAGATTTACGCCCATATTTGATGTTTTCGACCTTGGTGGCATTCTTGCAATTCGTTCGGCCAACGCGCCATCGTCTGGAGGGTCTTCCTCAGTCGAACGTCGCCCGAACTTGGAGGAGATAGTGGTAAAGAGGGTTTTATTTGTATTTTTAGTTCTTGCGGCTTTCGCGGTGCCGTCGGCCCATGCCGCGACGATCGATTGCGTATCCGACGAGGTGACACTCGCTGAGCTCAAGGCTAGCGATGGTTGCATAGTAGGAGACAAGCTGTTCAGCAGCTTTGACCTCCAGACCGAGGACGCTCCCCCGACGATCGACGACATTACTGTGCTTGGCGTCACGCTGGGCGGTAACTATGGTCTGTTGTTCCAGGGTGGCTTCTTCGCTGGCTCGGGCGAGGTTGTGGATTTCCTCATTTCCTACCTGGTCACGGTGCTCGATCCCGCGCGGTTGATCACTGACATCCATCTGGGCTTCAACGCCGACGTCGGTGGGACCGGCTTTGCTGGCATCGTGGAGACTGTGTTGACCGCAGACGGTGACACCCAACTGGGGCAGGCGTCCGTCAATACATTCGATCCGAAGAATGAGGACGTGGCCTTCCTGAGCACACCGGTCAGCTCCGCGCTGGTCCGGAAGGACATTCTTCTTGTCGGTGGCCGTGAAGGGTTTGCGAGCATCTCGTTCATCGACCAGACGATTTCGCAGACGGCCGTGCCGGAGCCAGCCTCGATGACGCTGCTTGGCACCGGGCTCCTCGGCCTTTCGCGTTACGCGCGGCGGCGGCGGAAGCAGACGGTTTAAGCCGGAAGGCTTCACCCTCCTCTTTACCGGAAGGTCCGGTCATCCCAAATGGGGCGACCGGGCCTTTTTTTTGGGCCGAGACAAACCTCCTGCGAGGCAGACTTCCGTCTGGTTCGCACGGCATGTCGTCTGGTAAGATGAGTGATTCAGGCCCATTTTCCGCTTGAGTGATAGGACAGAAAGCGGCGAGCTCTTTGCTCGGGCGGTATCAATATGCCAAAGGTCAGGCTCACCGGTGCGATTGCATTGTTGGTCGCGAGCTTCGTGCTGCTGTATTGGCGCGTCATCCAGAAGCTCATCTATGACTGGTCTCACGACGAGAATTACTCGCACGGCTTCCTGATTGTTCCCCTGGCGGCCTATTTCGTCTGGGAGCGCCAAGCGCCTCTGAGGGCGACGCCGATAGGCCCCTCGCTCTGGGGGTTCGTGATTCTAGTGGGCAGCATGGTTGTGCTGTTGGCAGGGCTGCTGGGCGCCGAGCTCTTCCTCTCGCGGATTGCGATAATCGGAACCCTCATCGGCGGCATTCTGTTCGTGCTGGGCTGGAAGCACCTGAAAATCCTGGCATTTCCGCTGGTGATACTGCTGCTGATGATTCCGATTCCCAGCATCATCTTCAATCAGATCGTCTTTCCCCTTCAGCTTCTGGCCTCGCGCGTAGGCGAAACGAGCCTGTCAGCCGCGGGTATTCCCGTCCTGCGCGAAGGCAACCTCATCATCTTGTCCAATACGACGCTCGAAGTCGCCGAAGCATGCAGCGGAATCCGTTCGCTCGTATCCCTGCTCACGCTGGGCATTGTGTACGGCTACTTCGTCGATACGCGCGCGTCTGTCCGGACCGCCATCGCGCTGAGTGCTATTCCAGTCGCCATCGTCGCGAACGGCTTTCGCGTCGCCGGCACTGGCCTCGCTGCGCATTACTACGGACCAGAGACGGCGGAGGGGTTCTTCCACACTTTTTCGGGATGGCTGGTGTTCATCGTGGCGTTTCTGCTGCTGTTCGGCGTGGTGCGCGTGCTGCAATGGCTGCTGCCGGATCGCGTCGTACCTCTCTCCGCGTCCGCCGCTTGAACTGGAGAAACCCATGTTTGCGCGAATCCTGATTCTGAGTGCCTGCCTCATCCTGGGCGCCGCGTACATTGCGACCGCTTCGAAAACAGAGGTCGTGCCGCCGCGGCAATCATTGTCGAGCTTTCCTTACGAGATCGATCGGTGGCGAGGGCGGAACCAGCAGCCGTTCGCGCCTGACATCCTCGAGGTGCTTGGCGTGGACGAGTACCTCACACGGCTCTACCAGTCGAATGGTCGATACGCCGACCTCTACATCGGTTTCTACGAAAGCCAGCGACAAGGCGACACGATCCACTCACCGCTGAACTGCTTGCCGGGTTCAGGATGGGAGCCCGTTTCCAAGGACTATTTGACGATATCCGTACCGACCGATCGGGCCGGAGAGCGGTCCATCACCGTGAACCAGTACGTCATTCAAAAGGGGCTCGATCAGCAGGTTGTACTGTATTGGTATCAGAGCCACGGGCGCGTGGTTGCCAACGAGTATCGCAGCAAGATGTTCATGGTGTACGACGCTGTGCGCTTGAACCGCACGGACGCGGCGCTGGTCCGTGTGGTCAGCCCTCGCATCGGTTCGGGCCCCGAGGCAGAGGCTTCTGCCCGCGCCACCGCGGTCGCCTTCGTCAAATCCATGTTTCCGCTGCTCGATAAATACTTGCCGTCGTAAGCCGGGGGAGAGAGAGATGACCAAAACCAGAATCGTTGCCGCTGCGCTGCTGATGGGCTCGCTGACCGCCAGCGCCTGCTCCAAAGATCCTGAGGTGGCGAAACGGGAGTATTTGCGAAGCGGCGATCAGTATGTTGTCGACAAGAAATATCCGGAAGCGATCATCGAGTACCGCAACGCGGTCCAGCAGGATGCAAGATTCGGTGAGGCGCGCTTAAAACTCGCGGAGACCTATGAGCGGGTCGGAGACGTCACCAACGCCTACCGGGAATATGTGCGTGCCGCCGATCTCCTGCCGGACAATGTGACAGCACAGGTAAAGGCCGCACAAATACTGGTGCTGGCAAGGCAGTTTGAAGATGCACAAGTCCGCGCCGATAACGCGCTGAAGCTCGACCCGAAGAGCGTCGAGGCGCAGATAGCCAAAGGCAATGCCCTCGCGGGATTGAAGAACCTGGATGCCGCGGTATCGGAAATCGAGGCCGCCATCCGGTTGGAACCCGAGCGAAGCACCTCCTACGCGAATCTCGGAGCCATACAGATGGCACGCGGGAACCGCGCGGAGGCCGAAGCGGCCTTCAAGAAAGCCACCGAAACTGATCCGAAGTCTGTCAACGCGCGTTTGGCACTGGCCAACTTCTACTGGAACGCTGCACGGACTACCGAAGCCGAGCAGGAGCTCAAGCAGGCCCTGACCATCGATCCGAAGAACCTGCTGGCAAACCGGGCGCTGGCGATTTTCTACGTCGCCACCAAGCACGCGCCACAAGCTGAGCCGTATCTGAAGACCATTGTCGAAGTGACCGGACAGGGGTCTGCGCGATTGGTGCTGGCCGATTACTACCTGGCGTCCGGCCGGCGACCCGAAGCGCGGAGACTTTTGGAAGAGCTCGCGAAGAGCGACGCGGAGAGTTTTTCAGCGGCGAACGTAAGGCTCGCGTCGCTGTCTGTCGTCGAAGGAAACCGGGGAGAGGCCTACAAGCTGCTCGAGCGCGTATTGCAAAAGAAACCCAAGGATGCTCAGGCGCTGGTAACCAAAGCGAATCTGTTGCTCCAGGACAAGAAATACGAGGAGGCGCTTGCAAGCGCGCAGGCGGCCGTCCAGGCAGACGCCCGCGCCGCGAACGCACAGTACGTGCTCGGCAAGGCGCATGCAGCCCGGCAAAACTGGGATGAGGCCGGTGCCGCATTCAGCGAAGTCCTTAAGATCAATCCGCAGGCGAATGCAGCGCGGATAGAGCTGGCGCGCCTGGCGCTGATCCGACGGAGCCCGGACGAGGCCATTCAGTACGCGCAAGAAGCCCTGAAGGCACAGCCGGGGCTCGCCGATGCCAGCCTGCTCCTTTCCCGCGCGTTCATGATGAAAGGAGATCCCGCTGTCGTAGAACCGCAGGTGCGACAGTTGGCATCCGCTTTTCCAAAATCGGCCAGCGCGCAGACACAACTCGGGCAGCTAGCGGCGATGAAAGGCGACGTCGCCGGCGCCCGCCGAGCCTTCGAGCAGGCGCTCGCGGCCGATCCGGACTATGTCGAGGCGCTCGCGGGTCTCACGGCGCTGGATCTTCGGGCCAAGAATCCATCGGCGGCGCGCACAAGGCTTGAGGCACGCCTCGCCGCAAACCCCAAGAACGCGAACCTTCTGCTGCTCGCCGCACGATTTCATGCGAATACGGGCGACCTGAAAGCCAGCGAAGTTGCCTTGCGTAAGGTGATCGAGCTGGACCCGCTTCAGATGGAAGCGTATGGCCGGCTCGGGCAGTTGTATACGTCTCAAAATCGGCTGGATGAAGCGCGCGCAGAATTCGAACGCCTCGCGCAACTGCGTCCAAAATCGTCGGTGGGCGCTCAAACGCTGATCGCCATGCTTTTGCAGATGCAGAACAAGCAGGCCGAGGCGAAGGCCCGTTACGAGAAGGTCCTAGCCCTTGATCCCAGAGCCGCGGTCGCCGCCAACAATCTTGCTTGGATGTACGCGGAAGGCGGCGGCAACCTCGACGTGGCGCTTCAGCTCGCACAAACCGCAAAGTCGCAGCTTCCCAATAATTCTGAGGTGAGTGACACACTCGGCTGGGTGTATTACAAGAAGGGGTTGGCCACGCTGGCGATTCCGCCGCTGCGGGAGAGTGTCGACAAATCCCCGAAGGTTGCGTCATATCACTACCACCTCGGCCTGGCGTATGCCATGAGCGGCAACAAGGCGGAAGCAAGAAAATCTCTCGAGCAGGCGCTGCTGATCAATCCTAAATTCGACGGCGCTGCCGACGCTCAACGCGTGCTGGCAGGACTCAAGGGATAGCTTGCGTCCGTCGAGAGTGCTTCTCCTGGGGCCGTTCCCACCGCCGCACGGCGGAGTGCAGACGCATCTGGTGACCCTTCGGCAGTTTCTTCGGAAGAGCGGCGTGTCGTGCCCGGTCATCAACATCACGGGTCACCGCAAAACCGAGACTGACGACGTGTATTACCCGAAGCATGCGATCGGGCTGATTCGACTGCTCCTGCAGCTCAAATACGACATCATTCACCTGCACTTCGGCGGCAACCTGACGCTGAGGTTGCTAGCCTTGACCCTCGTCTGCTGCCTCGTTCCGCGCGTCCGAACGGTCTTGACCTTTCACTCCGGCGGCTATCCGGGCTCAGCGGCAGGAAAACGCGCGCGCCCGTGGACGCTCCGCGGCTTCGTGCTGCGACGGCTCGATCGCCTCATTGGCGTCAACGCAGAGCTCGTGGACATGTACCGCCGCTTCGGCGTGGTTCCCATGCGCGCCCGCTTCATTGCCCCACACGGCTCCAACGATCGACCGGTCCTTGAGGCAGCGGTTCCGGAATCGCGGTTCTTCGCGTCTCACGGCCCTGTTCTTCTAACTGTCGGTGGGCTGGAACCCGAATACGATCTTCCACTTCAAATCGAGATGCTCGGATTGCTGCGCCAGACGATTCCCGATGCCGGCTTGATCATCGTCGGCAGCGGCAGCCTGGCGCAGGAGATTCGCGATCGCATCGACGCGACCCCGTATCGCGATCACGTTCTCTTGTGTGGAGACGTGCCGCACGCCGAGACGTTGCAGCTCATTGCCAAGTGCGACCTGTTGCTGCGGACGACCCTCTATGACGGGGACTCCATCGCCGTCCGCGAGGCGTTGCTTCTTGGAACGCCCGTTCTCGCGACAGACAACGGGATGCGCCCTGCTGGTGTTCACTTGATCGCCGGCGCCCGCCCCGATTCGCTGGCCGTGGCCGTGAAAGAGTGCCTGCAGCGTCCCGATCGGCCAGAAGCCGTGCAGTGCGACGAGCGAAATCTCGAAGCCGTTCTCGAGCTCTACGCCGAGCTCTGCGGAGAGCCGGAGAAGAGCTTATCCTCGAGTACGTCCGTGGCCGGGTGATAGGGATGCAACAGCTGGCCGTGTACGTGTTCGGCTCGAGCGTGCTCTTTGTCTTGTACGTCTTGTTCGGGTATCCCCTTCTGCTCGCCCTGCTCTCGTTCCGCAATAAAGGTGAGATTCAACGAGCGTGGACCGCTCGAACGGTATCGATCGTCGTTCCGGTCCATAACGGCGAAGCATGGATTCAAAGCAAGCTGGAGTCACTCACGGCCCTGAACTATCCAGCCTCTCTCATTCACGTGATCTTTATAGACGACGGATCCACCGATCGAACCGCCGAACTTGTGAAGCAAATCGGCGACTCACGGGTGGAACTGCTGTCGATACCGCGCAGCGGCAAGGCTGTCGCGTTGAACGTAGGCATCGGCCGCGCCAGCGGCGAGATACTCCTGTTCACCGATATCCGGCAGCGCCTTGATCCCTGCAGCCTGCGGAACCTCGTGGAGTGCTTCGCCGATCCGTCGGTCGGGGTCGTCAGCGGAGAGCTGATCATCCTGTCTGGTGAAACGCAGGCCGAAGCGAACATCGGCCTGTATTGGAACTACGAAAAATGGATTCGCAAGAGGCTGAGCCGGCTCGATTCGGTGCTGGGCGCAACCGGATGTCTCTACGCGATGCGACGGGAGCTGGCCGTCACCCTCCCGCCGACAACGCTCCTCGACGATGTGTACTTGCCCCTGGCGGCGTTCTTCAAGGGCTATCGGGTCATTTTCGATGAGCGCGCGAGAGCGTTCGACTATCCGACAAACCTGAAATCTGAGTTTCGGCGGAAGGTGAGAACCCAAGCCGGCGTCTATCAAATCGCGGGTTCGTATCCTCGTCTGCTCCTGCCAACCACCCGCATGTGGCTGCACTTTGTCTCTCACAAGATGGGACGGCTGTTGCTGCCGTATGCATTGCTGTTGATCGCCATCTCGAGTTTCGGCCTGCCACAGCCCTGGAATCTGGCGGTTCTTGTCGCGCAGGTGTGTTTCTACGGCCTGGCAGCGCTGGATGGGCGGCTGCCGCGGCCCGTTGATCGCCTCTCGTCGCTCGCGCGGACGTTCGCGGTTCTCATGGGCGCGGCACTCTGTGCGCCGATGTTTCTCGCGTCGAACCGCCGTCGCGCTCCAGGCTGGGGCACCACGGAAGTCCGGCCCGCGGTCGTGCCGCCGCGAGTGCAGCATCGGTGAGCCGCTTCACGTCGCCGCTGCGCGTCCCCGTGCTCCTCATGGTCCGGGAGCTCAATCTGGGAGGCAGCGAGCGCCAGCTTGCAGAAATAGCACAGGCTCTCGACCGCGACCGCTTCGAGCCGCACGTCGGGTGCTTCCGCCCGAACGGGATTCGCGCTGATGACCTGAAAGGTGCGGGCGTGCCGGTGGTGGAATTTCCGGTGCGCTCGTTCCGGCAGGTGTCCGTTATTTCCGCGGCGCGACAGCTTGGTGCATACATCAGGCAGCATGGAATACGGCTCGTGCACACATTCGATGTCCCGGCCAACCTGTTTGGCGTGCCGGCAGCGAGGGCGCTGAGTAAGGCGATTGTCATTTCCAGTCAGCGAGCCCATCGCGATCTGACGCCCGGCCTGACACGGGGATTGTTGCGATTGACCGACCGGATGGTTGACGGCATCGTGGTCAACTGCGATGCGGTGCGCCGGCAATTGATCGACGAGGATCGCGTCCAGCCGAGCCTGATTCACCTCTGTTACAACGGCATCGATACCGATGAATTTTCTCCGGGCCAGGCAACGCGCCCGGAGGCGTTGCGCGACGCCTCCAGCGTGATCGGCATCGTGTGCGCGCTGCGACCAGAGAAAGATCTGCACACTCTGCTGCAGGCATTCGCACACGTCCGCGGCATCGATTCACGTTTGAAGCTCGCCATCGTTGGGAGTGGGCCATCTCTCAATGAGCTTCTCGCGACGGCCGACCGGCTAGGCATCTCGGACCGCTGTCTATTCGAGCCCGCGACGACGCGTGTCGCGGATTGGCTCAGATCGATTGACGTCTTCGTCCTGCCGTCACGTTCCGAGGCCTTGTCGAATTCTCTTATGGAGGCAATGGCCTGCGGCTGCGCGGTCGTGGCGTCGCGTGTCGGCGGCAACGTCGAGCTGGTTCAGGACGGACGGACGGGCCTGCTATTCGAGAGCGGCAATGCGGACGAGCTCAGCCTTGCGCTTCGGCGGCTCATAGAAAATCAAGATCTGCGGAGTCAGCTTGGGGACGCGGCGGCTCGAGAAATGCGCGAAGCGTTCTCGCTTCAAAGGTCGGCTGGGCGGATGGCCGAAATCTATTCGGCGCTGCTGCCAATGCCGTAGATGTCCAGCAGCCTCGACACATTTTTCGTGAGATCGAATTTCAGCTCGACCTGCTGCCGGCCGGCCAATCCCATCTGTGTCCGAAGCGCGGGAGATTCCACCAGGAGCGCGATCTTCTCAGCCATGGCGGCGGCATCACCGCGCTCGACGAGAAATCCCGTCACCCCGTCGGTGACAAGCTCCGGAATCCCTCCGACCCGCGTTCCAATCAAGGGTTTCCGATGCGCCATCGCTTCGGCGATGGTCCACCCGAACACTTCCTCCCAGCGCGAGACCTGGCAGACGACGTCGGCCGCTGCGTAGACCCCCTCCGCAAAGGGGTCCTGCGCCACACCTGTCCAGGTAATAAAGTCGGTCAACCCCATCTCAGCCGCGCGCGCGGCGTACTGCTGTCTATAGCTGCCGTCGCCAACGAAGGCAAAGTGCACCTTCATGCCTCGCGAAGCGATCAAGCGCGCAGCCTCGAGGAGATCGAGGATGCCCTTCTCGGGGATGATCCAGCTCACCTGCACGACAAGGGGACGATCCGCGGGGATGCCGTGCTTCGCCCGGAAGCGCGCTCCAAGATCTTCACTCTCTCGAACTCTCGACAGCTCGATGCTGTTGTAGATCATGCGAAAGCGATCTCTCGGAAGCACGTCCAGGGCCGTCATACAGTCATAGCCATATTGGCTGACCGACATCACGCGGGTCACCGGCTGGTTGATCACCCGCGTCAACGAACGCTTCCAGAACGGGGCGCGACGCAGCGTGTACCCTTCGGGACGTGACGTCTGGTCGGTGATGAACACTCGGCCCACCGAACAGGCGCGTGCGACCCACGGGAACGCCCCTAGGAAGCCGGTAAAGTGCAGGTGGAGGATCTGGGGACGGTGCTGCCTGAGGAGCTTTGCCAGATGCGCTGCCGGGCGCAGACCGGAGCTGGGCGCGTCCTCGAACACCTGCACGGTGACGTTGGGCAGCTGCAGAAATTGGCGAACCGCGTCAGGCGGTGCGTCCTGAAAGCATTGGATGCTGTTCCAGCCGCGATCGCCAAGCTGGCGGGACAGCTCCCGCGCGAATGATTCGTTACTTCCGATTCGGAACGGCTTCACTCCGAACACGGAGAGGACAGCAGGCCGGGCCACTAAGTATGGAGGACGAGGTCGTGCGTGCGTTGTTCCACGTCCGTGCAACGGCGCTCGAGACAGCATCCGTCTTCCCAGACGCGTGGCCGGTTCTCCCAGATCTCACGTATCGGAGCTGACTTGACGTTGGCAATCGGCTTGATGCTCGGGCAAATCGTCACGTCGCCGTTGGCTTGCAGCTGAAGCATCGTGATGGCATCGCAGACCTTGGTGCCTTCGTGCGCGCTATGCGACTGCACGGCGAGACGCCACCCGGCGGGATTCCGAAAATAGGGGATCATCGCTTCGAGTTGACCGGAGCTGTTGGCGATGGGCAACCCTTCCCGCTTCAGACGAATCAATTTCTCGACGACCGCGACTGCCTTTTCCGTATCCGTCGGCCAGTTCGCGCTGCTTTCCCACCAGCGAGGATCCTCCTCGGTGTTGTAGTTCTGCTCGATCGCCTGATAGAAAACTTCCATCCCGCCTTCGCGAGCGTAATGCGCAAGCTGAGGAACGTCATCGAGATTGTGCGACATGACGACGTTCTTCAGGCGGATCGTGTAGCCCAGATTCCGTTCACGGCGAAGCTTCTGCAGATTCCGGATGGTGGTCTCGGTCTTTTCGAAGAAGTGCTCGCGGCCGCGAATCTTGTTGTGCGTCTCTCCGAGGCCGTCGAGTGAAATCGTGATGCGCCAGGGATTCGCCATCGCCAGCTTCTCAATCCGCGCCTGGTCGTCCCAGTATCCATGAGTGAGAATTTCCAGAAACAGGCCAATAGAGCTGCCATGGGCCACGAGCTCCGGCGTGAGCGGCCTGAGCAAGGCTTCCCCGCCGCTGAGGCTGACCTGCACCGGACCCAGCCAGTTGCGGAGATCGGAAAGCACCGTCTTCCACTGATCGAGCGTTGGAGAATCTTCCTTGCCGCGATTCTTCCAGATGTCGCAGTGCACGCACCGCGCGTTGCAGAGCTCCGTCAGCAGGAGAATAATCGAGGTGGGCCGGCATCGTGACGCCCAGCGGCCGCCGTTAAGGGTTCGCAGCCGGTAATTCAAGCCCTCGTAGACCCGTTTGTATGCCCAGTCGGTTAAGCCGTTCATGTGTCCCTGTGTCCTTATCGGTCGTTCTGTTGTGGTCTGCGCAGTGAGAGCTATCCGGCTGTTGACATGCTAAACGCCTGCCACATCAGGCAGCTGCTTCATTGAACATTCCGCTAGATATCCCCAGAAGTCCTCAGAACAGCGACCTTTATTCTACTTCGACCCACTGCCCTGCGGGATGGCCTGTTCCAGGATGGACTCAAAGGAACGCGCCACAATTTCCCAAGAATACCGCGAAGATACGAAGTTCCAGGCCGCAACGGCCGTGCGCCGGCGCTCTGTCTCATCATCGAGTAACGCCACGCACCGTTCGGCGAACGCCTCGGCCGTATCCGCCACATGAAAATGTTCGGGCGAAGAGAGCGCCAGCCCTTCGGCGCCAATCGACGTGGACACCACTGGCGTTCTGGCCGCCATCGCCTCGTAAATCTTCAGGCGTGTACCGCCGCCGATACGAAGCGGCACAATCGACACCTTGGAACCCCAGAGAAAGGGCCGGACGTCGGGAACCGTGCCGGTCACCAGAATCTTTGGATCGTGGTGCGCGAGCTCGAGAGTCTCCGCGTCGGGCCTGCGGCCGACAATCGCGAGCGAGCATTCGGGACGCAACTGCCGGATCAGAGGCAGTACCTGCCTGGTAAAGAAGCGCATCGCGTCTATATTCGGTAACCAATCCATGGAACCGACGAAGATGAGATCCGCCACCGGCTTCGCAGGTTCCCTCGGCGCGAAGTACTCGACATCGACACCCGTCGAGATCTCCGACACATCGGCCACTCCAAACCGCTCGCGCATCTGAGTGGCATCCGATGTGGAAACAGCCACGATATGCCCCACTGCACGACAAATATGAGCCTCAAACGCCCGCATCCGTCTGGCCTGCAGGCTGAGATACCACCTGGCGGCGGGACCAGAGGCCTGATCCGCCGATCGTTCCCAGATGACGCTTTCGACGTTGTGCTGAAACAGAACTGCGCGACGAAGATCGGCCATGTTGACGGCGGGCGTCAGAAAATCGCAGACGACGGCATCGAACGCTTCCGTTCGGCGTAGGCGCGTAATCAACTCGCTCATCTCGGTCGATCGATAGCGCTGGATCGAGACCGGCAGGTCCGACCAAAGCCCAGCGACGAGCTGGCCGAGGAACTTCAGGGAACGCCGTGAAGGTACGTCATGTCTGATCGGATAGGCGTGCGAGCAATACTCGCGGCTCCGCGCGAGACCCTCGGGTTGACTCCGGTCCTCGAAGCCGACGTAGTGCACGTCGTGTCGCGCGTGCAGACGCCGCAGCATCTCGAGCGTTCGTATTTGCCCTCCCTTGGTCGTCGGATGGAGAAAATCAGACTTGACCCACAGGATTTTCATCGTACGTCAGCGCCGCCTCCGGCCGGCCGGAGAGGAAGATCCGCCCCCACAATTGAAGATTGATCAGGCGCCAGATCCGATCGGTGGCGTCGATGCGGCCTGACTGGTGCCGCTCGAGCATCGCGTTCAGGGCCGGAAGGTGCAGGTATTGCGCGAGCAGCCCATTGCGATCGCGCAGAGCATCGAGCAGCGGCGCCGCGTGCGCGCCGTGCAACCACGAGCGGATGGGGGTCGGAAAACCCATCTTCTTGCGAAAGATGATGTCGTGAGGAAGCAGATCCTTGACCGCCTGCTTCAGAATGTACTTCCCGATCCCATCGCGAATCTTGAGTCTGTCCGGTACCGCGGCGGCAAACTCGACGAACGGATGATCCAGAAAGGGCACTCGGCTTTCGATGGAGCAGGCCATGCTCATCTGATCCTGCTTCATCAAGAGCTCGACCAGATAGGTCTTCTGATCGGCATACAACAGACGCTTCAGAACGCTGGCGTCTTCGTGCGCGTTCCAGTGGCGAAGGAACGTGTCGTATTGGCTTCCCGGCGATTCGCTCGACGAAGCCAGGAGCTGCCGTTGCTCGTCCGCAGAAAACGCCGCATAGAAATTGTCGAGGTAAAGGGATTCCAACGAAGGCTCGCGCCCTATCAGCGTGTGCCCCAGCTTGCGCCGTATGGAAGCGCTGAGCATGTCCGAGGTCTCCACGGTGGACCGGATCCAGTTGCGGAGCCCCTCTGGAACGTGCGCGTATCCAGCCATCCACTGTTGATTAGCCAGATAGGAGTGGTAGCGGCCGTAGCCGCCGAACATCTCGTCGGCGCCTTCGCCGGTCAGCACGACCTTCACCTGTTCTGCGGCCAGCTTCGACACGAAATAGAGCGACACGCTGGACGGCCACACGATCGGCTCATCCTCATGCCAGATCAGTTTGGGGAGCGCGCCAAAGAAGTCTTCTCTTCCGATCACCACTTCGTGATGATCGGTCTTGATGACCTTGGCCACACTCGCCGCATACGTGAGCTCGCTGAACTCAGTTTCCTTGTAGCCGACCGAGAACGTCTTGACCGGGCCCGGCACCATGCGGGCCATCAGGGCGGCGATGGCACTCGAGTCGATGCCACCGCTCAAAAACATTCCGAGCGGAACGTCGCTCATCAAGCGCATTCGAACGGTCTCTTCGAGGCGCGCGCGGCACTCCGCGATCCACGACTCGTCGTCTCGCGACTCCTCACCCTGAAGGCAGGGTGTCTTCCAGTAGCGATCGATCGTGAGGCCGGTTGGTGTCAGTCGAAGCAGATGTCCCGGCAGAAGCTTCCGAATGCCTCTGAACAACGTCCGCTCGTCGCTCGTGTAGCCAAAAGCCAGATACTCCGAAAGCTGCGAGTCGTCCAGGGCGGGCGAAACAGCAGGATGCTGCAGCAGGGCTTTGATCTCGGACGCGAAGGCGAACACGTTGCCGTCCCAGTAGTAGTAGAAAGGCTTGATGCCCAGGCGGTCTCGCGCACAGAACAAGGTCCGGGCGTGAACATCCCAGAGAGCGAAGGCAAACATCCCACGGAACTTCGTGACACAGTCCGGCCCGTACTCTTCGTAGGCATGAAGGATGGTCTCGGTGTCCGACTTGGTCTTGTACTGATGGCCAGCCCGCTCGAGCACCGGCCGAAGCTCGGCGTGATTGAAGATTTCACCGTTGTAAATGACGCACATCGAACCGCTCTCGTTGAACATCGGCTGATCGCCGGTCGAGAGATCGATGATGCTGAGGCGGCGATGGCCAAGGGATGCGAAGGCGTCCTGGTAATAGCCGGAATCATCCGGGCCGCGATGACGGATGGCGTCCGTCATCCGTCGCAGTACGCCATCAGGCGTCGCCGACGAGGCGGATGTGACCACGCCTGCGATCCCGCACATGACTACTTCGCCCTCGCCGGGGCTGCCGTGAGCTCAGCCCGCGTACTGTGACTCAAAGCGACGCTCAGCCCGGCGAGCGTCGGGAAGTACAAGTGATAGGCAACGCTGCTGAAGCAGGCGGTCACGGCAAACGCGATGAGCGACAACCACAGACAGTAAGACGTATTGGCGGTATCCACAAGCCCGCGGGCCAAGGCGGTCTTGTAGGTGGAACGGGTGACCGTGAAACACGACATGAGCGCAGCAAGATAGAAAACGAGGGCTGGCAGTCCCGCCTCGCTGGATACCTGCGTGTACGCGTTGTGAGTCTCCCGCCAGGCTGCGGTCTGACCTTCCCGCTCCGTATCGGCGGCGGACGCGACAGCAAACACGCCGGGCCCCACTCCAAAGAGCGGGTGCGTGAAGCTGAGGTCGATGCTCTGCCTGAGAAGATAGATCCGCTGCGAGGTCGATCCCAGCGCCGCAGCATCGTTCGCGTCCACCTGTTCAGACTGTCCGCCAAAAATCGTCAGATAGCGGTCCCGCTGTTCCGCTGACAGGTAAAACACCACCAGGGGCAGAACCAGAGCAACGGCGCCGAGGAGCTTGACCTTCCCCGACCAGGAGAGATTCAGGAACATCACGAACGTGAGGCACGCGAACGCGATCAACGCGCCGCGCGATCCTGTCGCGCCCGTCGCCACCAGGGCGCCTACGATGCTGATGGCCGCGATCGGGCGGGTGAGCGGCACGGGCCCTTTCCTCATCGCCATCAGCAGGAGAAATGGTGTGCCGATGATCAGCAGGCCCGCGAGATCGTTGGGATTCGCCAACACACCCTGTTCTAGTACGAGACGTCCTTCCGTGGAGGAGCCACCGATAAAGAGACACATCAGCAGGACGGTGATTGTCGCCGCTGCGATGCTGTACATCGCTACCTGGCTCTGTCTGACCGTTCGTATCAGGCCGGCGACGATGACAAAGACGAGGAACGACTTGAGCCACTGGTCCCATAGAAACTGGAGACTTCCGCCCTGCCAGTAACTGAAGGGCACCGCAAGCAGCAACCAGAGGCTGAAAAGAGACAGCCAGATACCAGTCCGAGAGAATAGCGCGCGCGGGACTCCGCCTCCGAATATCGTCACGACCAGAGCGAGAGTGGAGGTCATGAGCGGGAGGTAAAGGTTGCTGAGCAGAGAGTCGGCGAGCCGGCTGTAACCGAGAAACAGGAAGACACAGAGGAAGAAGAATCCTATGGACTGAATTCCTCCGCCTTCTTGCACGCGCGGGGCGGTCAACGCCTGGTGATGCGTGCGAGAGGTCACGCTCACGAATGTGCCTCCATATTCACGAACCAGAGCTCGAGCATCAGCAGCGACCACAGCAATCCATTGTTATCTCGCCGCCCGCTCTGATGCTCGTCCAGGAGCCCGTGCACGAAGGGAGGCGACACGATGCCGCGCGCAAGGAAGCGGGGGCCAGTCACGTGATCCCGCAGCATTTCCCGCAGCGGCCCGCGAAACCAGGCTGCCAACGGCATGCCGAACCCCATCTTGGGGCGCTGTAAGAGCTCGGGCGGCAACCGATCGCCGAGTGCGCGGATCAGAATGTGCTTGCCGCGGCCATCGCGGATCTTCAGTGAGGCGGGCATCGATGAGGCCAGCCTGGCCACCTCCTGGTCCAGCAAGGGACAACGTACTTCCAGCGAGTTGGCCATCGACATTCGATCGACCTTCACCAGCATGTCTCCGGTGAGGTTGGCAGTTGCCTCGAAATACATTGCTCGGCTGAGAGGATCGGCGCCGTTCGGCAGCATGCTGTCGCTGAGCGTGCGCGGCAGAAATGCCGCATCTGCAGGCAGCATCCATGCGGGCTGCAGCAGCGCTTGGCGAAGAAAGTAAGGCGTGTAGTTGGATTCGAAGTACCGCTCCAGCGCCGTCGGTCGGCTGAGCATCCGCAAGTAGTTCTTTCCGTAGGCCGAGTAAGGCAGCCAGTCGGCCACATGCGAGATCGCTCGCCGTGCCGCGGGCGGAACACGATCGAACATCCGGCGCCGTTCCACTTCCAGAAAGCTGTCGTAGCCACCGAACAGCTCGTCGCCGCCGTCGCCCGTCAGCACGACCTTTACATGGCTCGCGGCAAATTCGGAGACGATGAATGTCGGGATCGCCGACGAGTCGCCAAAAGGCTCGTCGAAGTGCCGCACGAGTCGCTGAACAAGGTCGACTGAATCGGGCCTGACAACGATCTCATGATGATCCGTGCCGTATCGTTGTGCCACGAGAGCGGCATATTTCAGCTCGTTGAATTCGCTCTCTTCAAACCCAATGGAAAAGGTTTTGACCGGCGCGCTCGATTGCAGCGCCATGGAGGCCACGACCGAGCTCGAGTCGATGCCGCCACTCAAAAACGCACCGAGCGGCACGTCGGCAATCATCCGCAGCTTGACCGCCTCATCGAGGGTCGAGCGCAAACACGAGGCAGCCTCTTCCTCTGAGCTCACGGACGGACCGACCGCTGGTGGAGGAAGGCGCCAGTACCGCGCACTCGCGACGCGGCCTTCCACGTCGTAGGTCAGCCATGAACCAGCAGGCAGCCGGCGGATCGCGGTGTGTGGCGTGTACGGATCCGGGATGTAGCGGAACTGAAAGTAGAGTTGCAGCGCCTCCCGATCCAGGTCGAGCGGAATACCTGGAAGGCGCAGGCACTTCAGCTCGCTGCCAAAGTAGAAACCTTGCGGCAAATGGGCGTAGTAGAGCGGCTTCTTGCCGAATCGATCGCGCGCCAGAAAGAGCCGGCGTTTTCTCGAGTCCCAAATCGCGAACGCAAACATGCCACGGAGGCTCGCCAGACCGTCGGTCCCCTCCTGCTCGTAGAGATGTATCAGAACTTCCGTGTCGCTGGCCGTCCGAAAAGTGTGGCCCTGCGCGATGAGGCGGGTTCGCAGCGTCTGAAAGTTATAGATCTCGCCGTTGAACACCACCCACACCGTGCCGTCTTCATTCGAAATGGGCTGATGGCCCGTGTGAAGATCGATGATGCTAAGGCGCCGCATCCCGATACCGCAGGGGCCGTCCAGATGAACGCCTTCATCATCGGGGCCGCGGTGACGGATCCGCCCACACATCGTCGCCAGCGTGGAACGCTGGGCCTGACCGTCACGGAGCAGAAAGCCGGCAATGCCGCACATATCAAAGAGATCTCAGAATACTACATAGGATTTGGACGCCTCCTCCACGTCGTAAGCGTCAAACCACGCGGCTGATTATCGGCGGGAATGCCTTCGGAGATTAGGAAGCTGAAGGAGCGAGAACACGCACGAGATTCACGAGCGTTCGACCGCTCCGATTGATGCGCTCGGCGAATTCCGGCGCCGGCTTCTGCGCCACAACAATGTAGTCGGCCCAGCTCGCCATCTGATCGAAATCGGCTTCGAGCAGCCGGGCGATGTGAGGAATGGCCGACAGAATGAAATTCCGGTTCGAGCCGTAAATCTCATCCAGCCGGATATGCGGATCGAACACGCGCACGTCGCGGCCTTTACCGATGAGCTGCTCGAGGAGCGTGACGACCGGGCTCTCACGAAGATCGTCGGTGTTTTCCTTGAAGGCGAGCCCGAACACCCCGATTCGTCCCTTGGGTAAATCGAGCACTGTCTGGATGCCGCGTCTCAAGTGTTCGTCGTTGCTCGGAAGGATCGATTCAAGAAGCGTCAGCTTCAAGTCGTGATGCTTGGCACGATAGACGAGGGCTCTCAGATCCTTCGGCAGGCACGACCCGCCAAAGGCAAGGCCCGGCTTCAGGTACGCCTTCGAGATGTTCAGCGTCGTGTCCTCGCACAGCGTCGCCATGACCTCCTCGCCGTCGATACCCAGCTGAGCCGACAACGCGCCGATCTCGTTGGCGAATCCAATCTTGATCGCGTGAAACGCATTGCATGCGTACTTGATCATCTCGGCCGTACGCATCGAGACAAAAGACGGCGCAATCTTGAGCGGCGCATAGAGGGCCGCCGCGCGTTCGAGCACCGCCCGATCCGGGCCTCCGAAGACCAGCAGCGGCGGCTGCTGGAAATCTGCGATCGCGCTGCCTTCGCGCATGAACTCCGGATGCACGATGACGACGGCTTCAGAAGCTCCCAATCCGGGAATCACAACCTCGTCACACGTGCCTGGAAACACCGTGCTTCTGATCGCGACGATGAGGGGCACCGACCGGGAAGGAGACTTCGCGAGCGCTTCCTGAATTTCGCCGCAGACGCTCTTGAGGTAATCGGTGGTGAGATTTCCGTCACGTCGTGACGGCGTGCCGACGCAAATCAGCGCGATGTCCGCACCGCGAAGCGCTTCGGTGGCAGAAGTCGTGGCGCCCAGTCGGCCTGCCGACACGGCTTTGGAAACTATGGCGTCGAGCCCTGGCTCAAAGAACGGGGAACGGCCGGCCATGACACTGCGAACTTTGTGCTCGTCTTTGTCAACGCCCACAACGCGGTGACCGAGGCCAGAGAGACACGCCGCCGTGACGCAACCGACGTAACCCAATCCAAACACAGCAACCACTTGAGTGTGCTCAGTCACCGAATCTCAGCCTCCATCGCAAGAGTGCATGCAGTATATGCTACCCATGATCGATTGGACATGACCCGGCCACCTTCCGATCTCGCTCAGCACCCGCGGTCCGTCGAAGCGCCCCTCGTGAGCGTGATTATCCCGGCCTACAAAGTCGCGGCCTATATCCACGAGACATTGGACGCGATCTTTGCGCAGACGTTCAGCGACTACGAGGTGGTCATCGTCAATGACGGGTCCCCGGACACAGCGCAGCTCGAAGCAGCGCTTGAACCGTATCGAAGCCGAATCGTTTACTTTCGCCAGGAGAATCAGGGCGCAGCCGAGGCTCGCAATGTCGCGTTGCGCGCGGCGCGTGGTGAGCTTGTCGCCTTTCTCGACGCCGACGATCTGTGGCTGCCACACTACCTCGCCGAACAGGTTGCCTTCCTCCGAGACAATCCTTCCTACGATCTGGTATACGCGGATGCGGAGATGTTCGGCGACCCTGCCTTCGAGGGGCGGCGGTATATGGAATTCGCCCGGTCGGAAGGCGAGGTGACGTTCGAGAGCTTGCTCAGAGCTGAGTGCAATCTCATCACCTCGGGTGTCGTCGCGCGCCGGCAGATCATTCTAGACGTCGGCCTGTTCGATCGCGCGATCCGGAGGGGGCACGATTTCGATCTC
>DATEEI010000022.1:0-16730 GCA_035281225.1 Vicinamibacterales bacterium | reverse complement strand
GAGATCGAAGCGCGGATCGTCACAACGTCGCGCGATTTTGCGCGGCGGCTGGGCGTGCAGTGGGGTTTCAACGGCCGCGTGGCGCCGGAGCTTGGCAATACGACCGGTTTGGCCTTCCCGAACCAGGGCAGTCTGGGCGGGCGAACGGGTGTGCAGGGGCCTGACTCCGTCGGGCAGGCTGTCAACCTCGGCGTCGGCGGGACGAGCGCGATCGGTCTGGCTCTCGGTTCGGTGAACGGGGCGTTCAATCTCGACCTGGCGCTCACGGCGCTCGAGGAGTCTGGTAATGGCCGCATCCTGTCGACGCCACGCGTGGCGACGCAGAACAACGTGGCGGCGGAAATCACCCAGGGCGTACAGATTCCGATTCAGACCGTGGCCAACAACACGATCACCGTGACGTTTCAGGATGCGGCGCTGAGGCTGAACGTGACGCCCCAGATCACGGCGGCCAACACGGTGATCATGCAGGTGCAGCTCGAGAATTCGTCGCCGGACTTCAGCCGTGCGGTCAACGGGATTCCCCCGATCAATACCCAGCGAGCGCTGACAACGATTCTCGTCAGCGACGGTCAGACCTCGGTGATTGGCGGGATCTACGTCACCAGTCAGCAATCGTCGAACGATCGAACACCCGGGTTGCACAAGATACCGCTGCTTGGCTGGCTCTTCAAGCGACAGGAATTCACCGATGAGAGCCGTGAGTTGCTGATTTTCATCACGCCGCGAATCATCAAGCTGTGATGAGCGCTGGCAAGGGAGACAGGCTGGATATGCGCGCGATTTTTTCTTCGATGACGACAGGAGCTGCGGCGGTCGCGCTTCTCGCGGGATCGATCTCGTGCGGCGACGTTGCCCGGCAGGGCCGGTCGCCGGCGATGTTGATCGTCGATTCCCTGCAAGGGGCTTCCGGCGCGGCGCCCGGCACGTTCTCGACATTTCTCCTGTCGGATGTGCAGACCATCGTGGAGAGTCAGCCGACCTTTTTCAACGATGTGGGTCAGGCCTCTCTCAGGCTGGTACTGAAGGATCAGGGCGCTGGCAGTGCGTCGCCCAGCACCCTGAATGCGGTGAATCTGAATCGCTATCACGTCGTGTTCCGACGGGCAGATGGCCGGAACACGCCCGGCGTCGACGTGCCTTTCCCAGTGGACGGCGGTGTTACCAGAACGATTGCCGGCAACGATGTCGTCGCAGTGTCCTTCGAGATTGTGCGCCATCAGGCGAAACTCGAGCAGCCGCTGCGGTCGCTGGCAAATTTTGGCGGCCGGCTCTTCATCACCACAATCGCGGAAGTCACGTTCTATGGTTCAGATCTGGCGGGGAACGCCGTACAGGCAACCGGGACGATGAACGTGAGCTTCGGCGACTACGCGGACCCGGAGTGAGATAGGGCAGCGAACCCGGAAATGGAACGACCAATTATGATCACCAATCGATTCACACAGCTCCTCGTCCTCGCGCTCGCCGCCATGGTATCTGCATGCACCGTGACCGATACGCAGCCACCTCCGCTCGCCGGTCCGTCAGAAATGAGCCTGTCGCTGGCGATTACCGCCAATCCCGATGTGCTCTCGCTGGACGGTGCCTCGCAGTCGCAAATTGTGATTGAGGCGCGCGACTTGAATGGTCAGCCGTCTGCGAACATTCCGCTTCGCGTGGAGATCCTGGCCGATGGGCAGTCGGTTGACTTCGGCACGGTATCTGCCAGAACCCTGGTGACCGGCACGACCGGGCGCGCCACGTTCACCTATACCGCGCCACAATCCGTCGGCCCTGACATTCCATCGCTGAGCCTCAGGGTCACGCCAACCGGAACGGATGCGTCGGCGCATCTTCCTCGGTTGGTCTCGATCCGTCTCGTTCCCCCCGGGGTCATACTGCCTGGAGGGCACGCGGCGTCGTTCACATTTTCGCCGAGCTCGCCGCAGGCGTTCGTCGACGTGTTGTTCAATGCGTCCCAGTCAACGGCACCCCTGGGCGGCGCGATTACGAGTTACAGCTGGAACTTTGGGGACGGCTCCACCGGATCGGGGGCCACGGTCAATCACAGATTCGCGGCAGGCAGCCACACCGTGACACTTACGACCACCGCTTCAGATGGCTCGACAGCATCGACGTCGCAGCTGGTGACGGTGGCGCCCGGCACGATCCCCACAGCGCTCTTCGTGTTCTCGCCGACGGAGCCCGAAGAGGATCAGAACGTCTTCTTCAATGCCGGCCAGTCTACCGCGGCCCCCGGCCGCCGAATCGTCAGCTATCGATGGAATTTCGGTGACGGTACGACAGCAACCGGGGTCACCAGGACGAAGAAGTACACCGCCGACGGCACGTATGTGGTTGTTCTCACGGTGACTGACGACGCCGGCCAAGTGGGAACCGTGGCCAATTCGGTGACGATCTGCCCCGTGGGCGGATGCGAAGAAGAATAGCCTAGGCATCCAACCGTGGCACACAACCCTCGGATTGAGGATCTTCGACGCCGGATTCAATTGGATCCGGCGTCGATTGCATTTGCGCAGCTCGCAGAGGAACACCGTCGAGGCGGTAACTACGAGGAAGCGATTGCGACGTGCCGCGCCGGCCTCGCCATCCATCCCGACTTTCTCTCTGCTCGGATAACGCTCGGACGCGCGCTCATCGAAGTCAACGACCTGGAAGCGGCGGAGGAAGAGCTCGAGCACGTGCTGCAAAGTGCTCCGGAAAACCTGGCCGCTATTCGTGGCCTGGGTGAAGTTCACTACTGCCGTGGGAGACTTGGAGAAGCGCTCGCGTTCTATCAGACCGCGCTCAACCTCGCCAGGCACGATCCGGATCTGGAGCAGACGGTTGACGAGATCGCGCGGGCCATTACATCGGATCGTGAACCGACGGCGGCCGGACCGTCATTCGAGCAGGCCACTGCCGAGTTTCTGTCGGCGCTGGACGTGTTCGAAGCCGCGCCTGCCGGACCTGTCGCACCCGTGGAGCCTCCAGCGTTGCCCGGGCTGGAGAAGTTCCTCGGCGCTATTCACACCTACCGCCAACGGCAGGCGGTTTAGAATCCTCCCGTGCGTTTGGCTCTTCGCGATACCCTCGCGGCTCGTCATGTCAAGCTTCGGGAGGCTCTTCGAGCCGCTCAACTCGACGGTTTCATTGTCACGCACCTGCCCAACGTCTTCTACTTGACGAACCTTCTCGCGACAGCAGGCATTGCCGTCTTCATGCACGATCGCCTGTATCTGATTCTGGATTTCCGCTACAGTGCGGCCGCCCGGGACCTTTGGGAGTCGCCCTCGGGATGTCCAAACGCAGAGATTATCGCGGTGGAACGCACGTACGACGAATCACTTGCCGCGCTGATCAAGAAGCTCCGTCCCCAACGCCTGGGCATTGAAGGCGCGAGCCTTCCGATTCAACGCGCCTATCAGATCGCACGCAGCGTTGGCGCGAGCCTGGAAACGGGATCTGGCGCACCGCACGCCCTTTCCCTCGTGGTCACTGACGGTATCGTGGAGCGGTTGCGTCTCGTCAAGGATGCGCACGAGATCGAAATGCTCCGTCGGGGTGCGATGCTGTTATCGGCTGTTGCCGTGGACGTCCTAGACGATGTCAAGGCGGGTCTGAGCGAGCAGGACTTCGCCGCGGAGATCGATTGGCGGATAAAATCGGCAGGCTTCGAGCGCTGTTCGTTCGAGACCATCGTTGCCAGTGGGCCTCACTCGGCGTTACCTCACGCCCACCCGGGCAACCGGGCGATGAGGGAGGGCGACCTGGTAGTGCTGGACTTTGGCGGGGTCTACGGCGGATACTGCGTCGACCTAACCCGGACCGTAGCGCTGGGCCGTCCAGACGCCGAGATGCAGCGGGTGTATGACGCAGTCTTAGAGGCCCAGACGGCCGCGATCGCGGCGGTGAGGCCAGGCGTCAGGGCTGGCGATATAGACGCGGCGGCACGTGATGCGCTCGGCCGCCACGATCTGGCCGGTGCGTTCGGCCA
This sequence comes from Vicinamibacterales bacterium, assembly GCA_035281225.1. Classification (GTDB taxonomy): domain Bacteria; phylum Acidobacteriota; class Vicinamibacteria; order Vicinamibacterales; family JAMQPK01; genus JAMQPK01. The sequence continues at coordinate 12,751 of DATEEI010000022.1, read as the reverse complement.
TGGCACCGGTCACGGGCTGGGCGTGGAAATTCATGAGACGCCGCGGATAGGACCTCGACGAGAGGCGACCGCCGACGCGCCGGCGCCGCCAGATGAAGCGATCGAACCTGGAATGGTCTTTACCATCGAGCCAGGCGCCTACCTTCCGGGTTGGGGCGGCGTCCGGATTGAAGATGACGTCCTGGTGACGTCAGACGGGGTCGACGTGCTTACCAACGTTCCGACACAATTAGATACGCATGGACTTCGACGAGATTAATCGCATCCTCGATATGGTCCGCCAGCACGAGCTGAGCGAATTTGAGCTCGAGCGTGAGGGCTTCAAGATCCGAATCAAGAAGGGGGGGCTGGAGGTGGCCACGGGCCCAGTCGCGCCGCCGGCAGTGTCCCACGCTGTAGCGCAGGCGAGTCCCGCCCAGGCGGCGCCAGCATCTGCGCCCGAAGCGGTGCCGGATGCGGTGACGGCTCCTTCGGACGAGACCGATTTTGCTATCGTGAAATCGCCGATTGTCGGTACTTTTTTCCGGGCGGCCGAGCCCGAGGCCCCGCCCTTCGTCGACGTCGGATCAGCGGTGAAGAAGGGCGACGTTCTCTGCATCATCGAGGCGATGAAGCTGATGAACGAGATCGACTCGGAGTACGACGGAGTAGTGGTGAAGGTCTACGTCGAGAACGGCCAACCCGTGCAGTACGGTGAGCGGCTGTTCGCCATCAAGGCACACGATGTTTAGAAAAATCCTCATCGCAAACCGTGGCGAGATTGCCATGCGCATTATCGTGGCGTGCCACGAGCTGGGTATCAAGACCGTGGCTGTCTATTCCGAGGCCGACGAGCACGCCCTGCACGTCCGGTTTGCGGACGAGGACGTACGGATAGGGCCGGCGCGAAGCGCTGACAGCTATCTGAACGTGCCGGCCATCATCAGCGCTGCCGAAATTACCGGCGCCGATGCCATCCACCCCGGGTATGGCTTTCTCTCGGAATCGGCGTATCTCGCCGAGGTCTGCGAGGCCTGCCACATCAGGTTCATCGGACCTGATCCCAAAGTCATTCGGCTGATGGGTGACAAGGCTCGGGCCAGGCGTGCCATGAAGAAGGCGGGGTTGCCGCTGCTTCCCGGTACGGATGGTCCTGTTGAGAGTGAAGAGGACGCGCTCAAGTTCGCCAACACGTGCGGCTTTCCGGTGATCGTCAAGGCGACCGCCGGTGGCGGCGGTCGAGGCATGCGCGTCGTTCGCAACCCACAAGAGCTCGGCCACGCCATCAAGACGGCGCAGCGCGAGGCAGAGGCCGCGTTTGGCGTGCCTGACGTCTATATCGAGAAGTACCTCGAAAATCCGCGGCATATCGAAGTGCAGGTGATGGGAGATCATCATGGCGGCATGGTGCATCTCGGCGAGCGGGAGTGTTCAATCCAGCGGCGTCACCAGAAGCTGCTCGAAGAATCGCCGTCGTCGGCACTCACAGAGAAGCAGCGGCGTAAGCTGGGAAACCTCGTCGTCGACGCGGCGAAGGCCGTGCAGTACACCAACGCCGGGACGTTCGAGTTCCTGATGGACGATCAGGCCAAGTTCTATTTCATGGAAGCGAACACGCGCCTCCAGGTGGAGCACCCTGTCACCGAGTTTGTGACGGGCATCGACATCGTGAAGGAGCAGATCCGGATTGCTGCCGGCGAGCGATTGTCGGTCCGGCAAGGCGAGATCACCTTCAACGGTCACGCCATCGAGTGCCGCGTCAATGCGGAAGATCCGGAAACGTTCGTGCCGTCGCCCGGACACATCAGCGTGTTCAGCGTCGGCGGCGGGCCCGGGATTCGGGTTGACACGGCCGCCCACTCGGATTGCACCATTTCCCCGTACTACGATTCGCTGATTGCCAAGGTGATCTCCTACGGGCGGGACCGTCAGGAAGCGGTCGTCCGGATGAGGCGCGCGTTGGAAATGTCAGTCGTAGAAGGGGTTAAAACGACGATTCCGATGCATCTCCGCATCCTCAACGATCCCGACTTTCTGGCGGGACGGCTGAGCACGAAATTCATGGAGCGCTTCGCACCGGCGAGCGGGCCGGAAAAGAAGAACCTCGCCGAGGCGGTCTGATCGTTTCGCCTCTCAACGCCATCATCGACGACGAAGTTGCCCGTCGGTCGGGGTGGACCGTGTCGGCGCTAGCTGACGCTTACCTCGCGGGTGGCGCCCGATTCATCCAGATTCGCTGCAAACAGACACCGGGCCGCGCCTTTCTCGCCATTTGCGAGGACGTCGTTGCTCGTGCCCACGCAGTGGGAGCGACAGTCATTGTCAACGACAGGGCCGATCTTGCGCGCCTCTCCGCAGCCGACGGGGTGCACGTCGGGCAGGAAGATCTCGAGCCCGCGGCGGCGCGTCAGATTCTGGGCGGGTCGGCCATCATCGGCATCTCGACTCATTCGGCCGATCAGGTGCGGGCGGCTGCCAGCCTGCCCGTCGACTACATTGCAGTCGGTCCCGTGTTTGGAACATCGACCAAGGACGTCGGACATCGCGACGTGGGAACGCGCTTCGTCACGGAAGCCGTCGCCATCATTGGCGCGGCTGGCGACCATAGGCCAATCGTTGCGATCGGTGGTATTACGCTGGAGCGCGCACGAGAAGTAATGGACGCAGGCGCCGCATCGGTGGCGGTCATTTCTGATTTACTGTCGACTGGTGATCCTGAGGCCCGGGTGCGAGAGTATCTCAGTGTGCTGCGACTAAAATGAGACCGCGACTGCAGACGCCGGTCATCATGCTGGGGATCGTGCTCGCGATTGGCACCCTGGGGTACGTCCTCATCGAAGGGTGGCATGCGTGGGACGCCTTCTACATGACCGTGACGACGGTGGCGACGGTGGGGTATCGCGAGGTGCACCCGCTGTCGGTCGCCGGTCAGGCGTTTACGCTGGCGCTCGTGCTCGTGGGCGTGAGCACCGCACTCTACACGTTCTCTGCATTTGCGACGGTCGTCGTCGAGGGCGGCTGGTCTGGTTACTACGAACGATGGCGGTACACGCGCATGATCAACAGCTTGTCCGATCACTACGTGATTTGCGGTTATGGCCGAATCGGATCGATTGTCGCCACCGAGTTCAAACGCCAAAAGACGCCGTTTGTGATCGTCGATCGCAGTCCCGAACGCGTGCGAGACGCAACGGGCCACGGGCATCTCGCCCTCGAGGGCGACGCCAGCCGTGAAGAGACGCTCCAGCGCCTGGGCATCGCACGCGCGCGCGGCCTCGTCGCGGCTGTGGGCACCGACGCGGAGAACGTCTACGCCGTGCTCACGGCCCGCGTCATGAAAGCCGACCTCTTCATCATCGCCCGCGCAGAAGGGGAGGATTCGCTCCAGAAGCTCAAGAAGGCCGGCGCCGATCGGGTTATCTCGCCGTACCGTATCGGCGCTGTCCAGATCGCGCAGACGGCGCTGCGCCCGGCGGTTGTGGATTTCGTCGAGATTGCGACCAGTTCCGATAATCTCGAGTTGTCGATCGAAGAAATCCGCGTGGATGACCGTTCGCCCCTCGCCGGAAAACCGCTATCGGCGGCGATCCCGCGCGATAGACTGAACGTGGTCGTCGTGGGGATTCAACACGCCCAAGGTCGCATGGAATTTAATCCACCGCCGGATACGCTTCTCAACCCCGGCGATCATGTAATTGTGCTCGGCAGCTCGGCGATGCTGAAGGAGCTCGAGAGGACCTCTAAGTAGACCGATGTCTGCGCGAATCCTGGACGGCGCCGCTATCGCCCGTCAGATCAGAAACGAACTATCGGAGCGTGCCGCCGCATTCGCCCGACATTCCGGGCGGCAGCCCGGACTGAGCATCGTCCTCGTCGGAGACAAGGCCGATTCGCAGATCTATGTCAATACGAAGCTCAAGTCAGCGGCGGACGAGGGCATACGTGCCGTCTTGTCACATCTGCCGGCTTCGACGTCGATCGACGACATTCTGTCGCTTGTGCAAAGGCTGAATGCCGATCCCGAGATCGACGGCATCCTCGTACAGGCGCCGCTCCCTGAACATCTGGGCTCAGCCGCATTGCAGCGAGTGTTCGATGTCATCGACCCAGCCAAGGACGTTGACGGCGTGACACCGGTCAATGTGGGCCGGCTCGTGCAGAATCGCGCCGACTTGATCGCGTGCACGCCGAATGGAATTGTTGAGGTGATGAAGCGTAGTGGTATCGGCATCGCCGGCAAGCACGCTGTTGTCATCGGTCGCAGCGACATCGTGGGCAAGCCCATCTCACTGCTCCTATTGCACCTTCACGCGACGGTTACGATCTGTCATTCGCGCACGCACGATCTCCCCCGCATTGCCGCGGGTGCCGACATTCTGGTTGCCGCGCTTGGGCGTCCCGGTTTTGTGCGCCGGTCGTTCGTCAAGCATGGTGCGACCGTCATCGACGTCGGCATCAATCTGATTACGGATGCCAGCGTGGCGGAGGAGTTGTTTCACGAGGGACACCCGCGGCGTGGCCTGTTCGAACGAAAAGGCTCGGTGCTCGCGGGCGACGTGCACCCGGAAGTGACAGAAGTCGCTGGCGCGCTGACGCCCGTTCCGGGTGGTATTGGTCCGCTAACGATTGCGATGCTGATGGCGAACACGTTGAAAGCGGCGGAGCTGCGCGAAAGTAGTGTCCGGCTTTAGCCGGACCGGATCGCATGTTGAGAGTGGCGCTGACGGGGGGGATTGCGACAGGAAAGAGTTACGTGCTCGCGAAGCTGCGCGACCGTGGAGTCCCCACGATCGACGCCGATGACGTCGTGCACGCGGCGCTCGGGCCCGGAACCCTCACGACTAAGGCCATCGCCTCGCAATTCGGCAGCGTCTTCCAGAAGCCGGATGGCGGCATCGATCGTTCGCTTCTTGCGCGCAAGGTGTTCGGGGATGCCGAGAGCCGTGGGCAGCTCGAAGGGATCATCCACCCGGTCGTCTACGAGGCGATCCGCGCATGGTACGAGACGCTCGACGGCCCGATGGGTATCGCGTCGGTGCCGCTGCTATACGAGACACGTCGCGAGAAGGACTTCGATTTCGTCGCCGTCACCGTGTGTTCGCCGGAACAACAGTTGCGCAGGATTCTCGAGCGGGACAGGATTTCCGAAGAAGAGGCACGGTTGCGTATTGCCGCACAGATGCCGGCCGAGGAGAAGGCGCAGCGCGGCGATTTCGTCATTCTCACGGGCGGTTCGATGCTCGCAACCAACCGCCAGGTCGATGAGCTACTCATCGAGCTCGGCCGGCGAACGGCCTGACGACCGGCACTACACCCCTAACTCTTCAGGCTCCTGAGCTGGCGCGATCCGGTCTTCTACGAACGTATTCCATTCGTGGCAGTGCGGGCATTGCCACAGAAGCTCGGTGCTGCGATAGCGGCAGCGCATGCAGATGTGAGGGTCCATGTAGAAGACGGCATGGCGCGTCAGTTCTACATAGCGCTGCACGAGGATCTGTTCGAATTCGAGCCGGGCGAGCACTTGCCAAATGGCTTGATGGACGTTCAGAGCATGAGGGTTATGGACGAGCGCTTCGAACAGCAGCTCGAGAGATCCTTTCGGATCGTCCCGGTTCTCGATATGCCGCGCCAGCGCAAGCCGCGCGCGCCAGTCCTGCGGATTGCTGGCGATCAACTGGCGACAGAGGTGCAGAAAGCGCTCAGGCGCGCCGAGTTTTTCATATGCCATCGAGAGGCGATCGAACGTCAGGTACGCCCGCTCTGGCGCGTGTTCGATGACCTGCTCCCATACGCCAGCGGCCTGCGCTAATCTGTCCTCCCGGGCGTGGATATCGCCGAGATTGAGATAGGCGGGCACGACACCGGCGTCCAGATCGATGGCGGATTGAAAGCGTGCGGCCGCACTCGGGTAGTCACCGCGTGCAACGGCCTGCAGCCCCATTTCGTTCTCGAGAAAGGCGAGGATCGCTTGGCTGCGGCCGTCCTCGGCCCCTGCCTGGATACCAAGGGTGCGGCGTACCTCGTACGCCTCCTGCCACTGGTGCTGATCCTCGTGCAGCTTTTCGATATTCATCAGGGCGTACTGATTGCCGGGATCGAGTTTGACGACCTCGTTGAACGCTTCGAGCGCGCGATCGACGAACCCGCCGCGCCTGAAATCGAGGCCGAGCAACAGCAGGATGTGCGCCTGTTCGAGGCGGGTCAATCGCGGCCGCTGCAGCAGGCTCTGATGAATGGTGATGGCCCGTGCGACTTGTCCCTTCTCGCGATACAGGCTGCCGAGTAGGAGATGGATTTCGAGCGCGTCGCCGAGGCTTTCGGCGGCCTTGTTCAGCTCCTCGATGGCGAGGTCGATCTGGTTGGTGATGAGAAAATTGAGGCCGACGATGTAGTGGAGCGACTCTGGCACTCGTCGCCGGTCGATGAGTCGGCCCGAACGCAATTTGTAACGCTCCCACGCTTTTCCGACGGTTAGCCCGAGGAGAAACGCGAGCAGCGCGGCGAGGAATGGATAGTAGGCGTTCAAAACAGCTCGGTTCGCCAGAGGTCGTGCAGGTGGAGAACACCCGCGACCGTCTGGTCATTGCCGCCGACGACGAGCGATGTGATCTTGCGCTGCTCCATGATGAGCAGCGCCTGGGCCGCGAGGGTTGATGGATCGATGACGATAGGGCGGCGGGTCATGACATCGCCTGCGGTCATCTCGAGCAGCCGGTTGTTGTCGACCATGTATCGACGGAGATCTCCATCCGTGATGATCCCCGCCAGCTGCGCCTTCTCGTCGACGACGCACGTCATACCCAGCGCCTTGCTCGAGATTTCGTAGAGAACGTCGCGCATGGGCGTATCGATTCTGACCACCGGAGCGGCGCTTCCTCCAGACATCAACTGATCGACCCGCATCAGTTTCTTGCCCAGTTTGCCACCCGGATGAATCTTGGCGAAGTCTTCCTCGCGGAAGCCCTTCTCGACCAGTAGCGTCATGCAGAGGGCGTCGCCCATCGCGAGCGCGGCGGTCGTGCTTGCAGTCGGTACTAGGTTCAACGGGCATGCTTCTTCGGAAACCTGGCAGTCCAGCGCGACGTCGGCCGCCTGGGCTAGCGTCGATGCAGGGTTTCCGGTGATGGCGATGATGCGCGCGCCGATGCGGCGGATGGCCTCGAGCAGCCGCAGTACTTCCTGCGTTTCGCCGCTGTGGGAGATGGCGAGCAGCACGTCGTCGGGCTGAATGACGCCGAGGTCGCCGTGTGTTGCTTCCGCAGGGTGGAGAAAGAATGCTGAAGTGCCGGTGCTGGCCAGCGTGGCCGCCATCTTCCGGCAGATGATGCCTGATTTGCCCATGCCGGTGACGATGACCCGGCCCTGGCACTCGAAAAGCATCCGCACCGCCCGGTCGAAGGTTTCGTCGAGGCGATCGATGAGTGCGGTGATTGCCGCAGCTTCCATCTGCAGCACGCGTCGCGCCAATGTCCGGTCAGTCGTCGTCGGTATGCGGGCCATAAGCGCCAAAAAGGGGTCTGACCCCTTTATTTGTATGTTGCTCCTGTTTCTGCGTCGCGGGTGACGGCGTCGATCCGTATCAGCCGACGGAGCAGCGGCTCCAGGCGCCCGAGGGGCAGCGCGTTCTGCCCGTCGCTTTTTGCGCGCTCAGGATGGTCGTGCACTTCCACGAACAGTCCGTCGATTCCCGCGGCGACTGCAGCTGCTGCCAGCGGCTCGATGTATTCGGCTTGTCCCGTGGTCACGCCCTCGCCACCGCCGGGCAACTGCAGGCTGTGGGTCGCATCATAGACCACCGGATACCCGAGCGACCGGAGTATCGGAAAAGCGCGCATGTCGACCACAAGGTTGTTGTAGCCGAAGCTGAAACCGCGCTCGGTAACGAAGACCTGCGAATTACCGGACTCCGTCACTTTCGCAATCGCGTGCTTCATGTCTAAGGGTGCAAGGAATTGGCCCTTCTTGATATTGATCGTCCGGCCCGTCTTCGCCGCCGCGACGAGCAGATCGGTCTGCCGCGATAAAAAGGCCGGGATCTGGAGAATATCGGCGACCTCGGCAACTGGCGCGGCCTGATTCGCCTCGTGGATGTCGGTGAGGACTGCCACCCCAAGCCGTTTCTTGATGGCCCCAAGCACCCGCAACCCTTCTTCGATTCCCGGTCCCCGGAAGGACTGCAAAGACGTCCGGTTTGCTTTGTCGTACGAGGCCTTGAAGATGAGCGGTATCCCGCAGCGTGACGCGATCGTCGCCAGCGAGTCGGCGATCATCGCCGCGTGCTCGCTGCTTTCAATCACACACGGCCCCGCGATTAGCACGAGAGGAGCCCCACCACCGAGCGCGACCGATCCGGCTGTAACGCGTGCTGTCTCGGGCATCAGGCGATGCCGGCCTCTGCCGGCCGCGTGGTGGCCGACGTCTTGTGGTGGTGGCTTGCCTCGATGAAGCTGGCAAACAAGGGATGCGGCCGAAGGGGCTTGGACTTGAACTCCGGATGGAACTGCACAGCCACGTACCACGGGTGACCTGGCAGCTCGATCATCTCGACGAATTTTCCGTCGGGAGACTTACCGGAGATGCGCAGACCCTTGTCGGTAAGGGCCGATTCGTAGAGGCAGTTGAACTCGTAGCGGTGGCGGTGCCGCTCCACAATTTTCGTCGAGCCGTAGATTTTCTCGCCCAGAGAACCCGGCGCCAGCACGCAGTCGTACTGCCCAAGGCGCATGGTGCCGCCGAGCTCGTCGACTCCAAGCAGATCGCGAAGCTTGTAGATGAGCTTGTGCTCGGTATCTGGCGAGCACTCGGTCGAATCTGCCTCAGTGAGCCCGCAGACCCCACGCGCGTACTCAACCGCCGCCCACTGAAAACCGTAGCAAATGCCGAAGTAGGGGATGCCGTTCTCGCGCGCGATCTGAGCGGCTTTCATCATGCCGCGCGTGCCACGCGTGCCGAATCCGCCGGGTACCAAGATGCCATCCGCCCCTTCGAGGAGCTGCGCGCCGTCCGCTTGCTCGAGCGCCTCCGCCTCAACCCATTTGATGTCGACCTTGAGCCGATGGTGAAAGCCGCCGTGGTACAACGCCTCGTTAAGGCTTTTGTACGAATCTTCATAGCCCACGTATTTGCCGACGACGTGAATGGTGACTTTGTCCCTAGGGTTCTTGATCCGTTGCACCAGTGCTTCCCATGACTCCATGTGTTTCTCGGTCATCGGGAGGCCGAGGTGTTTGAGCACGATCGTGTCGAGTCCTTCGGCTCCGAGGACGAGCGGGACTTCGTAGATGGTCGATACGTCCTTGGCCGTGATAACCGCCTCGGGATCGACGTCACAGAACAACGCGATTTTCTTCTTCAGATCCGCATCGAGGAAGCGGTCGGTTCGGCAGAGCAGGATATCGGGTTGAATGCCGATGGACCGAAGATCGCGGACGCTGTGCTGTGTCGGTTTCGTCTTCAACTCGCCGGCCGCCCCGATGAACGGCACGAGCGTGAGGTGGATATAGAGCGTATGCTCGCGGCCGACGTCCTGGCGGAACTGGCGGATCGCTTCCAAAAAGGGCAGGCTCTCGATGTCACCGACCGTGCCGCCGATCTCGACCAGGACGATGTCGACATCGGAGGAGACGGCGCGAATGCCTTCCTTGATCTCGTTTGTGATGTGCGGGATCACCTGAACGGTGCGCCCCAGGTAATCGCCTCGGCGCTCCTTCTGAATGACTGACTGGTAGATCTTGCCGGTAGTCCAGTTGTGGTTCCGCGTCGTCTTCGTATTGGTGAATCGCTCGTAGTGGCCAAGATCGAGGTCTGTCTCGGCGCCGTCATCGGTGACGTAGACCTCGCCATGCTGATAGGGGCTCATCGTCCCAGGGTCGACGTTGATATAGGGGTCGAATTTCTGCAGCGTGACCCGGTAGCCGTGTCCCTCGAGCAAAGCGCCAATCGACGCCGCCGCCAGCCCTTTTCCGAGCGAGGAGACGACACCGCCTGTTACGAAAATGTATTTCACCGGCCGCGTTTGAGTGTTCGACATCGTTTTAGGGGCTCCTACGCGCGGGCATCCGCCGTCAGCAAACGGCGCACTCGCTCAAGATCCGCAGGCGTATCCACGCCGATCGAATCGTACTGGGTTTGAACCATCCTGATCGAAAAACCGTGTTCGAGCACGCGCAGCTGTTCGAGCGCCTCCGTACGCTCCAGCGGAGTCGGCTCCAGACCGGCGATCTTCAGCAGGAACTCACGTCGGTGGACGTAGAGCCCGATATGTTTATATGGGCCTGCGGAGGCATCGGATCGATCGGCATCGCGGAAGAAGGGAATCGCGGCCCGCGAGAAGTAGAGAGCGAAGCCGCAGCGGTCGGTCACCACTTTGACGACGTGCGGATCCAGCGCGTCTTCGGGGTTGCGGAAGCGCTGGCAAAGGGAGGCCATGTTGAGGCCCGCGTCGTCTTTGAACGGTGCGATCGCCTCGTCAATGGCGTCCGGCTCGATGAGCGGCTCATCGCCTTGAAGGTTCACGATGAGGTCGCAGTCGAGAGTGGCGGCGACCTCGGCGATACGGTCGGTGCCGGTCGCATGGGACGATCGCGTCAAGCGCACGTCGCCGCCGAATCTCTTCACCGCGTCGACGATGCGCCCATCGTCGGTGGCGACGATGACCGCATCGACGTGTCGCGCCGATGCGGCGCGGCGATAGACGTGCTCAATCATCGGCCGTCCTGCGATGTCCTCCAGCGCTTTTCCCGGAAAACGGGTGGACGCGTAGCGGGCAGGGATGACAGCGACAGTATGTTTATGTGATTGGGAACGATCGCGGATGCTTTCTGAGCAACCTGCGGGACGCACGACGAATAGTAACACAGGTTTTACGGCCGTACGACGAGAGAGCGCGGCGTCGGGACGCCGCGGCGGATCGTGCATGCTAGGATAAAAAGTGTGGTGATGACGAGATCGACATTGAAGGCGCTGTGGCTGGGCGGCGGGGGCCTCCTAGCGACGTGGCTTGCGGTAACGCCTGGCCAAGGCGTACCCGCATCTGCGACCGGCGCCGCTCCACCCGCCGTCACACGTGGGGCCACGGCGGAGGACTTGAACGCGCAAGCCGAGCGCCTACGCTCCCGCACCAAGGCCGTCGCGCTGCGTCCGTCGACGCGAAATCCCTTCCGCTTCAGTGCGACGCGCTCCGTTGCGTCCGCGGGTGCATCGCGCGCGCTCGTACCTGGCGTCGTAGCTCAGCTGACACCGGCCATGCCAGTATCCTCGCTTCTCAAATTAGTTGGTATTACTGAGAAGAAAACGCCTGAAGGCGCCCGCCGGACAGCCGTGATCTTAAGCGACGGCCAGCTCTATCTTGCCGGCGTGGGCGACACGGTTGCTGGACGCTATGCCGTCGTCGCGATCGACCCCGAAGCCGTCGTCCTCAACGACGAGCCGATGGGTGCCGAAGTCAGACTCTTCCTGCGCTGAGAACCACGAAGGCACCAACCACGAAGACACGAAGGCACGAAGGCACGAAGGTAAGCAGGCTATTCCAGCCGCACCCGCCAGACCGATCGAATGTTCTGAATTGCGCGAATTTCGGCAAGCACCTCGTCCGTGACCGTTCCAGCGGCGCCCTTGCCGGGATGCTCGTCGATGTGTACGACTCCGATGGCGCAGTCGGCGCACGTCTGGTCGCGACCGAGCGCGAAGCTCGCGATGTTCACACGGTGCTGACCGAGCACGGTACCGACGTTGCCGATGACGCCCGGTTGATCGCTGTTCTTGATGACCAGCAGGGTGCCATCCAGGGGAGCCTCGACCTCGACACCGTCAATCAGCACCAAGCGGGGACTGCCGCTGGCAAAAACGGTGCCTTCGACCCAGCGGTCGCCCTCGTCCGTGTGTAGCTTCACAGAAATAAGACTCGTGTAGTTCCGGGGCCGGCTGCTCCGCGATTCGATGAGCTCGATGCCGCGGTCGGCGGCAATGGTGCGGGCGTTGACCGGCGTCACGCCACCGGAAGAAAGGATGGCACTGAACACGCCCTCGAGCGCTGCGCTCCCAAGGAGCTGGGTGCTTTCCTCCGCCAGTTCGCCGTAGTACCGCACGCCGACGGCGTTGATCCGCGCCTCTCCCATTTGTGCCGCTACCAGTCCGAGATGCCTGGCAAGCGTCAGGTACGGCCGAAGACGCTTGTATTCCTCCTTCGACACGGATGGGAAGTTTACGGCGTTCCGGATGATGCCTTCCTTGAGGAAATCGCGCAGCGCCGCGGCGGTTTCGGTTCCCACCTGCTCTTGGGCTTCTTTCGTCGACGCCGCGATGTGAGGCGTTGCAACGACCTGAGGCAGTGTTGCAAGGCGCCAATCATTTGGCGGCTCGACGTCGAAGACGTCGAGGCCAGCGCCGGCCACGTGTCCCTGTTCGATTGCAGCGACCAGCGCTCCTTCATCGATCAGCTCGCCCCGGGCGGTGTTGACGATGCGGACGCCCTTCTTACACTTCGCAAACCGGTCCGCATTGAACAGGTGCTTCGTGGACGGCAGAGCCGGTAGGTGAAGGGAGATGTAGTCGGCCCTGGCGCAGAGATCGTCCAGTGACACCAGCTCTACGTCGAGTGCGGTGGCCCGATCGGCGGAAATGAACGGGTCGTGTGCCATGACTTTCATTTCGAACGATTGCGCACGCGCCGCGACTTCCTGCCCGATTCGGCCCAGGCCGACGAGCCCCAGGGTCTTTGACCGAATTTCAGTACCGGCAAACTTGGACTTCTCCCACTTCGAAGTCTTCATCG
>DATEEI010000021.1:0-11639 GCA_035281225.1 Vicinamibacterales bacterium | reverse complement strand
GCCTGCGCCGCTCGATCGATGCGTTCGAGCTCCCCAGCCGACTCGGCGTTGATGGCTTTGAGCCCGAGCTGAACCGCCCGCTCGATCTCATCGGGGGATTTGCCGACGCCGCTGAACACGATGTCGGCCGGATCGAATCCCGCCCGTATTGCCAGTTCGACTTCACCGATCGAGTTGGCGTCGACACCGCTGCCCAGCTGCTGGAGCAGGCAGACGATCGCGAACGACGAGTTCGCTTTCAGCGCGTAGTGAATGCGGTGGGGATGATCGACAAAGGCTCGGTCCAGCTCGCGATAGGACTGTCGAATAGACTCGGCGCTGTAGACGTACAACGGCGTCCCATGGTCGTGCGCGATGCGCTCGAGCGGCACGCCGTCGCACGTCAGCGCAGTTTCGTCGCGATAAAAGCCAGACACGGCGAAGATCTTACACGGTCCGGCTAAAGCCGGACACTACGTAGTGCCTAGGCCCCAATCTGCAATCTATAATCTCCAATCTCTTCAATCTCCGATCCTTCCCCCCAATCCCTGCGCTATCATCATGTCGCCGGCGTTCATTGAAGCAACCATTCAGCACTCATGCGAAAATTGACCAGTAAGAAATAGACGTGCCGTGTCTCTAAACTACCTCGCCACGCGTTTCACCTGCACCTGGCCGTGGAGCACCCTTGTCATGCTCTGCGACGGCCGCATCGTCTGCGGGTGCGCGGACCCGTATGGAAAGCGCGTGCTCGGCGACGCGAAGACGGCCAGCATTTCCGAAATCTGGAAAGACACGACGATCGGCACGCTCCGCGCCGATCTCAACGCGGGCGGATCGACGTTCTGCGGTGATTGTCCGCTCAAGCTTCCGCTTCGAGGAGACGCTCCACCGGTCCGCTCGCTCGAGGTCGGACGTTTGCCGACCCGGTTGTATGTCGAGTGTACGGCGGCCTGCAATATTTCGTGCACGGAGGCGTGCTGCGCGCCGGAGACCGGAATCACCAAGACACGAAACGCGGGCATGCTCGACTTCGACCTGTTCAGACGCGTCGTCGACGAAGCGGGCCCCGGACTCGTCCGGATCGACTTTTTCAACTACGGCGAGGCGTTTCTGCACAAGCGCGCCATCGAGATGTGCGAGTACATCAAGAGCCGCTTCCCCCACGTTTACCTCTACACGAGCACGAATGGGCTCATGTTTACCGAGGAATCGGCAAAGCGGCTGGTGCACTCCGGTATCGACGAGGTGACCTTCTCGATCGACGGCGCCACGCAGGACAGCTACGTGCAGTACCGCCAGCGGGGAACGTTCGATATCGCTATTCGAAATCTGCGCGTGATGGCGGAGGAAAAGCGCCGCGCCCGCCGTGACGTTCCATTCCTGAACTGGCGCTACATTCTGTTCAAGTGGAACGACAGCGACGCCGAGATGGACCTCGCGCGCAAGCTCGCGGCGGATATTGGCGTCGATCGACTCTCCTGGGAAATCACCGACCATCCCGAGAACGCGTTCTCGCGGCGCTTCGCACCGGGAGCGGCCGAGTTCGAGGCCATCAAACACGAAATCTGGGACATGACCGGCCTTGGTAACGCCATACCTGGCGCGACACCGAAAGCGAAGATTGATGTTCGCAAAAGGTTCTTCTCGAACGGACCGTTGAAGACCCGCACGGCAAAGAAGATGACGATCCGGACGCGAGTCGAAAATATGTGCGGGCGTCCCTTTCCCGCGACGGCCACCTACGGGCGCCGGCTGGTCAGGCTTGGTGCGCAGCTCTGCGACGCAAACGGCGTGCTGCTCGAGCGCGACTACGCGCGCGCCTGGCTCCCGGGAACGCTGCGGCCGGGCGCGAGCGTCGATGTCCCTATCGAGATCGTCGCGCCGACGACACCCGGCAACTACATGTTGAAGTTCGATCTCGTCAGCGAAGGCATCGACTGGTTCGAAAACAACGGCTCGCCCACGACCCTCAAACCGTTGGTCGTTCGCTAGAACTGCAGGTTCGTGCTCACCTGGATACGGCGCGCGCCTTGCGCCGACGTCGGCTGGGCGTAGAACCGCGACCCCAGCACGCCGCTGTACCCCATCGGATTCGTGCGGTTCGTCAGGTTGTTGATGAACACGTTGAGCGACATCCGGTAGCGCCCCTGATCGGGGCGTGTCACCGTCGTCACCGTGAGCGTGCCCCCCGCCCCCGGACCGAACTGGATGCCAGGAGGCAGCTGAATGGACGGACCGAACGTAAAGGAATAGCCGGTGAACATGTTGAGCGTCCAGGTGGGATCCGTGAGGAGCGTATTGCGCGCCTCATTGGCAGGACGATCGTTGAAAATCAGATCGCCATTCTCATCGTACGGGGACAGTTTGCCGTATGTCGTGCCTAAGTTGCCATTCACGTTGAACTGCACGCTGAGACCCCTGAATGCCTGCGACAGAAATCCGCCGAAGAACCGGTGCCTCGCGTGCGAGGCCGCCTGGCCCCACTCAGTAGCCAGATCTCCGGTCGAAGGCACGCTGAAGGGGCCGTCGGTGTTGTTCTCGTGCCAAGCCAGCGTGTAGTTGCCAAAGAAATTGAAGCGCTTGAAATTCCACCGTGGCGCGGTTCGTCCCTGTTCCTGCGGCGGGTTGGTGTGCCCGCCGAACGTCCAGAGGTGCTGCCGCATGCGCCCGTCCCCTACCACCTGAATCACATTGGCGAAGTCGGGCAACGGCCGAATGCCGTTGACGGGCGCGTTCAGATTCAGCCCGCGAAGGATGCCCTCGGCCGTAATGTAGCGATATATGGCGTTCACCCGAAGGCGAGGCGAAAACGCGTAATCGATACCACCGCTCACGCGCGAGTTCTTGGGATGCTTCAGCGCAGGGTCGAGCAGATAGCGGTCCGCGGGCGGCGCCGGACCAGCGGTCGTCGATGGCGGCTCGGGATATGACGGATTCGCGATATTGATCTCGCGCTGCTGGAATCCATCGATACGCACCGTCTGCTCGTATGTGTTCGTCTGCAGCCAGTCGTAGAAGATTCCCCAACTCACCCGCAGCGTCGTCTTGCCATCCTTGAACGGGGCCCAGGTCGCGCCGATCCTGGGCGCGGCCACCACTCCGTTGATGTGGTTCTGCGTTTCGACGCGCAGACCCGGCGTCACGGACAGGTTGCGGCGGATCCGGATATCGTCCTGCACGTAGACGGCAGCTTGCAGATTGAAATAGCTGACGTCTGGCGTTCCGACACGTCGCGTGTAGCTGCGCGGGAGGCCGGCTGCGAAGGTGTCGAGATTCTCGAACGTGTACGTGCCGAGATAGTTGTCGGACTCGTTCGATCGGAACCAGTTGCCGTCGATCGCTGTTCCGACGCGGATGGAATGCATGCCGCGCACGTAATCGAGGTCGCTTGCGAAATTCACGTCGCGCGAATGGCGTCCACCCGCCTTCTGGGCGCCGCCGAACGTCTGCGCATCGATGATACGCACCGTCCGCGCCTCGAATGCCGATCGGCGTTCGAAATCGGTCCACCCGACGTTGAGGCGCGTGTTGAAGAAGAACCGGCGGCCCAGCGGCCCGACTTCCTGCGCGCGGAAGGTGTTGGTGTGATTCTCAGACGTGAACGCGCGCTCAGGCTCGTCGTATCCGCCGATACCCTGGTTCTTGTTGATGTTCACGTTGCGGTTGAAGCTGAACCGCAGCGTTTGATCGCGCGTAGCCGCCCAGTCGAAATTACCGTTGGCTGACATGAACTTGCGCGGCACGCGCTGCTTGAGTGTTTCGATGCGCGTGCCCGTCGATGATGCGATGCTCGAATTCGGCGTGTCATACGCGGAGTTGCCGAACACCCTCAGAAAGAAGGACGCCTTGTTCTGGATGAGCCCGCCACCGATGTTCAACCCGAAATTCTGTTCCTGCTCCTCCCCTTTCGTCGGCGTGAACGCGTTGCGAGCGCTCATGGCGCTGCTGCGCATGCCGTAGTTGAAGCCCGTGCGAATCGGCCCGATGCCGGGCTGCGTGATGACTTCGACGAAAAAGGAATCGGCGCTGTGATTCTCCGCGGCGAACTGATCGCGCGTCACGCGGATCGACTTGATTTGCGATTTCGGCGGCAGCCGCCCGCCTTCGAAGCTGTCGATGCGGAGCACGGCGCCCGGTCCGGCCATCTCCATCAACTGCCGCTGCATCTCGTCCGGATCGTCCGAGAGCAGGTCCATCTGCTCGCGCGTAAGCACGCTGCCGAACGCGTCGCTGCGCCGGTCGGCCGCGCCGGCCTGCGCATCCTGCGAGACGTTCACCGAATCCTGGAAGTTTTCGATGAGGAGAACAATGATGTGGCGATTGTCGCCCTGGCGAACCCGGACCTCTTTGAGCACCCCCGGATAGAAGCCGGGGAACTCTGCACGCGCCGTGTAGCGCCCCGGAATCAGGCCGCCAATCGTCGCCAATCCGTTCGCCGTCGTCTTGGCGGGCGGCACGTCGCCCTTTTGCGTGGCCGGCTCCGCCCCGATGACGGCGACCGTGGCGCCGGGAATCACAGCATTCGTTTGATCGATCACCGTAATGAGCATGCGGGTGTCGCGCTGCTGTGCATCGGCGGAAGCCGTGACCATCACAGACAGCGTGGCGGCGAGCACGCCGCGCCAAAGCCGTGTCATTTGCGTACCTCGAATTTCCTCGGATCAACCCTGCCGTTGATACGGAATCGATCGAACAGCGTCTCCTCCGTCGTCGTCGCGCCGACGGCGCGCCTGAGGCGGAAGGGGAACTTCAAGCCGTCCACCTCGCGGTAGTCGGCGTAGTAGAGGCGATGCTCGGTGGGTCTTGCCGATTTCATCGCCGCGGCTCTCGCCGCTAGGGCTTCTTCCTCGAACTGCTTCTTTTGCTCTGCGGTCGCAGACGCAGACGGCGGTATCGGGGTCTCGAAGGTCACCGCGCCTGGAGCCAGGTTCGCCGGCGGCGCCTGTCCGCGCACGACGGGCACGAGGTTGGGCGGCGTCGTCCAGCTCAACATCAAAGGCAGGTGAGTCTTGCTGTCGATGAAGAGACGCGCAGCAAAATTCCCCTCGCCCTTGACGTCAATCACATCAGCCTTGCCTTCCGGCGCTTCGGCCTGACCCGCGTAACCGAACGTCAAGGGATATGAGCTAAACGACATGGCGAACATCCCGAGCGTCAGCCTTGCGAAGTCCTGCTTCACTGGCAATGTGGGGTTCGGTGGCGGACCGCCAGGACCGCGTCCGCGATCGCCGCCGCCTTCGCGCGCGGGTGCTCCAGAAGGCGGAGGCACGCCCGCTCCTGGTGGCGGCGGGCCGCCACGACGGCCACCCGGGCCAGGGGCGTCGCCAATCTGAATCAGCCCGTTGCCGTTGAACCCACGGCTGTTCGGACCGCTCTCGCGCGCGGGAATCTCGTCCGTCCGCACGTATTTGTCCGGAAGCTCGATGGTGATTTCAAACTCGATGGGGACGAGATTGTCCCCCTGCACCTGGCGCGTCCGCCCGGTGCTGGAGATGGTCTTGATAGCGGACATGCGCTTGTCGCCGCCAAGGGCCTCGCGTGCCGCAGCGAGAATGGCCGCGGCCTCACCGCTCGTGCCCGGAGCCTGCGCTGCTGCCTGTGCACGCCGTGCTTCTGTCGCCGCGCCAGCAAGAATCCCAATGAGCACTATCAGACAAAGGATGACAGCCGTGCCGAACCCGCTTCGCCTGATCATGTGCCTCCAGATGCTGATGAGTAAAACGCACCTCAGCTGACGAGGTTAACGTGCCTGTGCGTTAGACGCCTTCGACCTATGAAAAGTTCTCGCTTATTCGAGTATTTTTACGGATGTAGGATAAGCCTCAGAAGGGGCTACGTCCGACAGTACGTAGTGTCCGGCTTTAGCCGGACCGTTGCAA
Source organism: Vicinamibacterales bacterium (assembly GCA_035281225.1). Taxonomy (GTDB): domain Bacteria; phylum Acidobacteriota; class Vicinamibacteria; order Vicinamibacterales; family JAMQPK01; genus JAMQPK01. Next base: position 5,778 of record DATEEI010000021.1, on the reverse strand, counting down.
GGAGGCCAGTCATGAGACTTGCGCTGTGGATCCTCTGCGTCGTTGGGCTGAGCCCGGTCGGCCTTCTCGCCCAGGACCGTCCCGATTTTTCTGGAACCTGGCACATGGATCCCGCACGCAGCGAAGCCGCCGCTCAGGGAACGCCGATCGGTCCAGTGGTGCTCACCATAAGACAGACACCCGGCGAGGTGCGGATTGAAACCACGCGCAACGGGCGCACCGAAGTGGTCAGATATCTCCCTGCCGAAGCGAATGTGGTGAGTGCCGGAGAATTGATCGGAGCCTTCCGGTGGGACAGCTCGAAGCTCATCACCAGGATTGTCGCGGACATCAACAAACAGGCGATTACGGTGGAAGAGATTCGCAGTCTCGATCCAACGGGAAAAGAGATGACGGTCGAAGTCAATCTGGTCGTCGAGCACGGATATCAGTCCGGCGGCACCGGAGTCGTGCGGCCCCAGAACTCCCCTAACTCGTCCAAAGGGATCAATGTGTTTGTAAGGACACTGTAGTCCCCGCCAAGGCTTCGTTGCTTATTGCCATTCGCATCGGAGAGAACAGCATCAGATGCTCGGGGGTAGATGTAGCCAAAACAAATTTGTATAAGGGTACCCTTTACAGACTTGAAACACTCGCCCGAACTGACCGTCGCGCACGCGGTAGACCATCACGTCCTTGCCATCCGCAACGCGACAACCGGTGGTCTCCCACTTCCAACTCTTCTCGATGTACATTAAGTATTCCGAATCGGGTGACCATCTTGGTGGCGAAAGCGTCGTGTCTCCAGCGAACAGCGTCCGTTGGACGCTGCCAGCAGCATCTACGAGGACGAACATGTTCTCCCGCGTTCGAAAGGTCAGCCATTTGCCATCGGGGGATCGCTGCGCGTCGGAAACGCCTGCATTCGCTACCGGTCGGGATTGCTGTACCTCCTGGAGCATCCCCGCCTGCTCCTTAGTGAGATCGACGGCTCGCATCTCAGGCTGATCCCCAAATACGATGAACTCGAGTTGTACATCATCCAATCGACCGATCGCTATGCGGTCCTGTCGTTGTTTCCGCACGAGTTCGCGCAACAATTCGGCCGGCGGCGCAGGTTTATTGCACCCGGCGACTAGGGTGACCGCTAGCATTGCAAAAGACATCCATATTGCCCGCCAAAACTGAGGCGGGCGCCTGGACTGCACCGATGCCTGCGCACGGACATGTCTTGGGTAAGGGTGGCTCAAGAGCGTCCAGTCTCAGTAACCCATTGGCCACGTGGGTCGTCGACCTGAGCCCCCCGTGCCAATATCCAAGGCAATACCTTCTGAACCAAATGTGTCCCGCAACCAAGTATTGCTGTTGGGACCGCTTAATGGAGCATATATGGGGCGGCCTGGCGAATTGTGGTATTGATCAGTTCGACGGACAAGCCTGTCAACAGTGTCGCAGCATGCTCGTGGGTTAGCAAATATGGTCTGCCCCGTAAACGGCGGTATGTTTTGAGTTGTGTTCCAGGCGTTTAATCGGTCCGGTCACGGCGGAGCCGTACCCCGGATGCAGGGCTTGCAATTTGGATCTCAATGTATTACATTCATGTAATACATATGGCATTCAGCATTCGATTGGACGAAGGCACCGAACGGGCCATTACAAGACTCGCCCACCTGCGGCGCCAGACGAAGGCGGCCATCGTGCGCGAGGCCCTCGCCGCCTACGAAGCGGGGGCCGGCGCGGCCTCTGGCGCCCAGGGCCCCGCTGTGGCCCTCGCGCCGTTCATCGGAGTCGCCGACAGCCGCGGCTCCCGTCGTTCGGAGAACACTGGGGAGGGGTTTCTCGCTCTGCTGAAACGCGCCGGAGGGCCGAGCGGTCCTGGTCAGCGAAAGACGCGTGTCCGCCGTTCTCGTTGACGCGGGGCCGCTCATCGCGCTGCTGGATCGCGGCGATGCGCATCACGATGAGTGCGTCGACGCGCTGAATGGGATGCGCGGCCCGCTGCTCACGGTGTGGCCGGCTTTCACCGAGGCGATGTACCTGCTCAATTTCTCGCAGGATGCTCAAACTGCGCTGTGGGAAATGGTCGAGATCGATGCGCTGGGCATCGCGCCGCTCGACGAGAACGACGCGCCTCGCATGAAAGCGCTCATGCGCAAGTATCGCGATCTCCCGATGGATCTCGCCGACGCCGCCCTCATCCGGGTGGCCGAGCGCGACAAGATCGGACAGATCTTCACCCTCGATCGACGCCACTTTCGCGTGTATCGGCCGTCCGGAATTACCCTGTCGCTTGTGTGAAGGGAAAGCCCGTCAGTTCGCCAGGCGCGGGGCGCTCTTGACGGGAATCTGCACGGGCGCGCCGACATGCGTCGGATCGAACTGCCCCTCGACCAGCCGCCAGGCATCCGATTCCTGGAGAATCTTGCTGGCGAAGGCGGTGTGGAGGGCGTGTCCGCCGCGATGCGCGACCAGATGGCCGATGATCGGATACCCCACGAGCGCGAGGTCGCCAATCACGTCGAGAATCTTGTGGCGCACGAACTCGTCCTCGAAGCGCAGCGCGTTCAGCGCGCCGGTTTCGCCGAGCACGATCGCGTTGTCGAGCGAGCCGCCGAGCGCGAGCCCGTTCTGCCGAAGCATCTCAACTTCCTTCAGAAAGCCGAACGTCCGCGCGGGGGCGATCTCCTCAATGAATGACTCTTCCGAAATCTGCATCGTCCGGCTCTGGTGCCGCAGCATCGGGTGGTCGAAGCTGATGCTGTACGTCACCTTGAAATGATCGGACGGATACAGCGCGATCCGTTTATCGCCGCGCGACAGCGCGATCGGCCGCACGACTTTGAGGAAACGCTTGGGCGCCGCAAGCTGTTTGAGTCCGGCTTCCTGAATCAGATAGATGAACGGAGCCGCGCTGCCATCCATGATGGGGACTTCGGGATGGTTCAACTCCACGATCACGTTGTCTACGCCTAGGCTGACCAGCGCCGCAAGCAGATGTTCGACCGTCTCGACATTGCCGTCTCTAAGCGACAGGCCGGTCGCGTATTGAATGCCCCCGAGATGGGTCACGACGGCTGGAATCTCAACACCACCAAGGTCCGACCGTCGAAACCGAATACCGTGATCGGCCGGAGCCGGCTTGAGCGACAGCGTCACCTTCTTACCGGAGTGAAGCCCGATTCCGGCGCAAGAGACGGCCCGTCTGAGTGTGCGTTGTGAGTCCATTAATCGTTGTGGGTCAGGCTGTTAGCACCGCTTCAGCCGCGCGTGTAACAGCAATTCCGGTGCCCGGCACGGACGGGGATTTATTCACGGCTCTAAACTATTACGGTAGATACATTTACTGGTAAAGCCCAAGATAATTCTCAGCAGAGTTTATCGGTCCCTTGTGGTACGACAGCCACACAAACCGGGGGAGAGGCTGTAGTAATCCTACCACACCGCGTCATGAAACCGACGCCAGTAAGGGCCCCAGAAACTGCCCCGTCGCTGAGCTCACCGCCAACGCCACCTGCTCAGGGGTGCCTTCCGCCACGATGTGCCCACCCCCGGCGCCACCTTCGGGACCGAGATCGATGACGTAGTCGGCAGATTTGATGACGTCGAGGTTGTGCTCGATCACCACCACGGTGTTCCCTTGATCGACAAGCTTGTTGAGCACGTCGAGCAGCTTGTGTGTGTCGTCGAAATGCAGACCGGTGGTCGGTTCATCCAATATATAAAGCGTCCGGCCGGTTCCTCGGCGCGACAGCTCCTTGGACAATTTCACACGCTGCGCTTCTCCTCCGCTCAACGTTGTCGCAGACTGGCCGAGCTCGATGTACCCGAGACCCACGCTCTCCAGCGTCCGCAGCTTGTTCGCAATGGACGGAAAATTCTCGAGCAGCGGCAGTGCCTGGTCGACGGTGAGATCGAGCACGTCCGCGATGGACTTGCCTCGATATTGGATCTCGAGCGTTTCTCGATTGTAGCGGCGGCCTTTGCACTGCTCGCACGTCACGTAGACATCCGGGAGAAAGTGCATCTCGATCGCGATCACGCCGTCGCCCTGGCACCCTTCGCAGCGCCCACCCTTGACGTTGAAGGAGAAGCGGCCCGGACGGAAGCCCCGCGCCTTGGCTTCGGGGACCATCGCGAACAGCTCGCGGATGAACGTGAACAACCCGGTGTAGGTGGCCGGATTCGACCGCGGGGTCCGTCCGATGGGCGATTGATCGATCTCGATCACTTTGTCGATGTGCTGGATGCCCTCGATGCCGTCATGCGCGCCCGGTTCGTCCCCGGCGCGGTACAGCGCGCGCGCGAGCGACCGGTACAGGATGTCGTTGACGAGCGTTGACTTTCCCGATCCGCTCACACCAGTAATGGCCACCAGCGAGCCGAGCGGAATGCGAACGTCGATGCCTTTGAGATTGTTTTCGCGCGCCCCGCGGATGATCAGATCCCCCTTCATCGGAGGACGCCTGCCGCGCGGCGTGACGATAACCTTCTCGCCCCGCAAGTACTGGCCGGTGAGAGATTCCCTCTCCCCTCTTCCCTCCGCCCTCTGCCCTCTCCCCTCTCCCCTCTCCCCTTCCAGCAGCTCCCCCGGCGTCCCCTGAAAAATGACCTCGCCGCCATGCTCCCCTGCGCCAGGCCCGAGATCGACCAGATAGTCGGCGACGCGAATCGTCTCTTCGTCGTGCTCGACGACGATGATGGTATTGCCCAGATCGCGGAGATGATGCAGCGTGGCGAGCAGGGCCCGGTTGTCTCGCTGATGGAGACCGATCGAGGGCTCGTCGAGCACGTAGAGCACACCGGTCAGGTTCGCGCCAATCTGGGTCGCCAGTCGGATCCGCTGACCTTCGCCTCCGGACAAGGTCGTCGCGCTGCGGCCGAGGGTTAGATATCCCACGCCGACTTCGTATAAAAACGTGAGACGGTCCTGGATTTCCTTTAGCACGCGGCCGCCGATCAGGTTCTCGCGCTCCGTCAGCTCGAGCCTGTTGAACACGTCGTACGCCTCGCTGATCGGCAGGTTCACGTACTCCGACATCGTCCGACCCTTGACCCTGACAGCGAGGCTCTGCGCCTTCAAGCGCTCGCCGTGGCAAACGCCACAGGGCCGCAGCGAGCGATACGTCTCGAGCTCTTCTTGCTCGCCCCACGAGGCTTCCTCGAAGCGGCGTCGCAAGTTGGGGATGATGCCCTCGAACCCTTTGCCATTGCCGCCATACAGGATCTGATCGCGAACTTTCTTCGAGAGATCTTTGAACGGTGTGACCGGATCGAAGCCCAGACTCTTCCCAAGGCCGGCGATCGCTTCCTTGACGAGCTTTCTGTCGCCTTTGGCCCACGGGACGATTGCGCCGTCGAGCAACGATTTCGTCTGATCGGGCACGATGCGGTTGGGATCGAAATCGTGCATCGCGCCAAGCCCCTGGCATTCCGTGCACGCGCCGTGAGGCGAGTTGAACGAGAACGCACGCGGTGTCATTTCGGGCATGCTGATGCCGCAGTCGATGCAGGCCAGCCGCCGCGAGAACAGCCGATCGCCGCCGTCGAGCGTGTTGATGATGACGATGTCGTTGGCCAGGTTCAGGGCCATGTCGATCGATTCAGCCAGGCGGCGCTCGATTCCGGACTTCACGATCAGCCGGTCGACGACGATGTCGATGTTGTGGTTGCGGCGCCGATCGAGCTTGATGTCCTCGTCGAGCGAGCGGAACGCGCCGTCGATGCGGGCTTTGCTGAAGCCTTTTTTCTTCAGCTCCGCGAGCTCTTTCTTGAACTCTCCCTTGCGCCCCCGGACGATCG
>DATEEI010000020.1:0-6630 GCA_035281225.1 Vicinamibacterales bacterium | reverse complement strand
CCCAGTCGCTAGAGGGTTGGCGCCGCGCACGGCGCCAACGGTGCAGCGGCTAGACGGCGCGCAGGCGCGGCCGTGGCTCGTTCCACACCTTGCGCGCTTCGCGGATCGCTTCTCGCACCATGTCGTGGAAATACGAGCCGTAACGCCCGGTGACACCCTTCGCGGCGAGCTCGCGATTGTAGCGTCCGCATTCGCGATGATCGATGAATTTGCGAGGATCAGCGTGGATCGAGTCGCCGAGGTAGTCGGCTGCGATTTCCTCGCCGCGGTAGATCACGGCCACCTTGAATTGGTAGCTTGTCCATTCGCCGCTGGCGAGCTTCTCGAGCGTTTCGGCGTCCGCCCACGAATGGTCGTAATCCGTCTCGTAGTCCCAGGACAGTTCGACGCTGAAGGCGCCGCTCTTGAATGACCAGATTGTCGACATGGCGAGCTCCCTTGCCCTTCCGTTTGACTGAGGCTAGCTTAGCAGCCGCAATGAGCGAGTCAAGCGACAACTTGTCAGAGAGTGTCAACGCGTCCGGGGTTGTCGCGGATTGGTTCGGGAAGCGCGAGCATCGTAATCAGTGGAACCCGTACACGAACCGCGACGAAATCGTTGACGAAATCTGCTTGCATGTTGCAAGCGGTATGCCAGTCAGTCGCGTGTTGCGCATGCCGAGTATGCCGAGCGACAATGCGTTGCGTGGCTGGATCGCAGCCGACGAGGAAGTGGCTGCTAAAATTCGCCGTGCACGCGAAATCGGCTGCGATACGATAGCCGACGAAGCCCTTGATATTGCAGATGGACGCTTGCCGATCGGAGATGGTCCGCAGGACGCATCACGCGATAAACTGAGGATCGAAACGCGCCTCAAGCTGCTCGGCAAATGGTATCCAAAGGTCTATGGCGACTCAACCCAGCTGCGTCACGCAGATGCCGATGGCAACAAGCTGGATACTGCGCCGCTCGTGACCGAGCTCTTGGCACTACTGCCAGGCGGAACGCAACCGGCGCCGCCGGCCGAGCCCAAGGCGCCGGCCGTGCGGCTAGTCCGCGAGTCGGCATACGACGAACGCGCAACGCCAAGCGCGCGGCCGGTAGCGTACCGGCCGCGCGTGGCGCGCGATGACGTAGACGACCTGGTCTAGCGGCCTTGCCGCCGAAGCGCCTTGGCGTTGTCGAGCATGGCGCGAACGTCGCGGCGCCGCGCTGGCGTCAGGTCAAGGCGCAACTCCGCCTCGAGATTGGCGATTTGCTCGTCGCGTTGCGCGGCGATCAGGTAGGCGCGGCGATCCTCTCGTGAGAGAAACGACGCGCTAGCAAGTGTACTGAGGTTCATCTTCTCAGTTCCCTTCCGTTGGACGCTCGCCCGTCAGGATGAATACCTGCAGGTTCTCCCAAAGCGTGTAGGCCTCGAGCGCCGCGGCGCACGCCGCGTCGGTATCGGCGAGGCTAGCGGCGTCATCGGCCTTGTGCGAGGCGCGGAGGGCGGCGCCGATCTTGTGGCGCGCCTCCGCTGGCGTGAGCGTTGACCAATCGACGGTCATGCTACACTCCAAGGTTCGGGACGGCGGCCAGGTGCTCGGCTAGAACAGCCCAAAGCGCGGCGTCTTCCTCGTCGACAGTGATCAGTTGCGTCTTCTTGGCGCATACCGCGGCCAGCGCGTTGATGACCGAGTCGGCGCAGGTGTCATCCACCATCTGCTCGAGCGTGTTGACCATATCCGTATGACGCATGGCGAGCTCCTCTTGCCCTTCCGCTGATTGGAGTAGTCTAGTCGCTTGGCACACGTTGTCAAGCAAGTATCTCGAGGCTGGCGTGTGGACCTCGAGCGGATCGCTGCAGGCCGGCGAGCCACCCCCTATGACCGTGTACGTGGAGCGGAGCGAAAGCGAGCATGCGCGCCCCGCAAGTTTTTGCAATTTCAGAATCCAGCCACTTGACACCACGTTACGCTAATCGCACAGTGCCTAGGTCGCAGGGGCTTCCGCTCTCCACAACGAGCCCCCAAGCCTCTCCCGGCAAGGAAGCGCCTGCGACGCCCATCGGGAGCGCAAGTTGGGGCACGCACGCATTCGGTCGGTACGCTACAAGGACGGCAGGGCGCCGCTGCGCGTGCTGCACAGCGAGCGCCTGAACCCCGGCATCCACGGCAGTCCCGAGAACTGGAACGGCAAGATCGTCGAGAACGCCCGCGCCATCGCGGAGGACGACCCGATCGTCGGCTACGTCATCGTCGCGGTGTTCGAGAACGGCGCGTACAACTCGGCCTCGCGCATCGATCCGAAGCGCTGCCCGGTCCCGACGACGCTCTGGCCGGCGTATGTCGAGGAGGTGGTGCGCCGCATCACGGTCGTACGGGCGGAGATCGACGACGAATGACCAGCTGGGCGTACAAGCGCACATCCGACATGTCGCAGCAGGACATGGACCGGCTCGGCGAGGACGGCTGGGAACTGGTCGCGGTGATCCCGGCAGGCCCCGGCCCCTATCGGGTGTCGCTGAGCCTGCTGTGGAAGCGGCCAAGGCCGGCATGACCGTCGCGCTGAACAAGGCCACGCTGAGCAAGCTGTCCCAGCGCGACCTGAAGGTCTTGATCTGGCGCCAGAAGTGGCTCAACACCGCGCGGCCGAAGCAGCTGCCTCCCGATCTCACCGACCATGGCAACGGGTTGGACCCGGACTGGACGGAGTGGGGCTTGCTCAGCGGGCGCGGGTTTGGGAAGCTCGGATGTGTCGAGACGCGCGTTCCGACGCCTGTCGGATGGCGTCGTCTCGGTGATCTGAATGTTGGCGACAGGGTCTTCGATGAGACAGGGACGCCCTGCGAAATCCTGAAGACGTTCGATGATACGCCAGAGATCGCCTATCGTCTGACGTTCAGTGACGGGACGCACATCGACTGCTGTGGAGATCATCAGTGGGTGACGTGGACGCACAGGGATCGGAAGGAGTATCTGCGCTATACGAACGCCACAGATTTCCCGTTGAACTGGCCGACGTACATGCAGGTTCAGCCGCGCACCGGCGACACGGTCGGTCCGCGAACCCGAACGACGCAGGAGATCGTCGACACCCTTCGGCAGGACACTGCGCGCCGGGATTTGAACCACTGCATTCCGGTCTGCGGAGAGCTGCAATATTCGGTACGGACGCTTCCGCTTGACCCTTGGCTCCTGGGCTATTGGCTAGGCAACGGGACCGCGAAGGGCGCGCTGTTCAGTTGCCACCATGACGACGCGGCGCTGGTGCGCAGGAAGGTCGAGATGCGAGGTTTCGCGACGACCGACAGGACGTTGGCGCGTGAATTCTACGTGCTGGAGTTGATCCCTGAACTACGTCGCGTAGGGGTGCTCGACAACAAACACGTTCCGACCGTCTACAAGGAAGCCTCGCCGGTGCAGCGCCGAGTGATCCTCGCAGGGTTGCTCGACAGCGATGGGCACTGCGACAAGACAAGCGGTCACATCGAGTTCTGCTCGATGGACCGGCGCCTGGCGGAAGACGTTGTCGAACTGGCGCGCAGTCTTGGGCAGAAGCCGGTACTGGCGACGGGCCGCGCGACGCTGAACGGCGTCGACTACGGCGAGAAATACCGGGTGACTTGGCGCTCGACGTACAATCCGTTCGTGTTGCCCCGCAAGGCGGCGGCGTGGCGCAAGCCTGAGAAACAGGCGCTGCGCAACAGGCATCGGATGATCGTGAGCGCCGAGCGGATTCCGTCGAAGCCGATGCGCTGCCTGACTGTGGACAGCCCGAACCACATGTTCCTATGGGGCGAAGGGATGATCCCGACGCACAACACCCTGACCGGGGCCAACTGGCTCGTGCATGCGGCGCTGACCGATCCGGATCACCTGCCCAGCGCGGTGATCGCGCCGACCCTCAACGACGTGCGCTATACGTGCTTCGAGGGGCCGACCGGCATCCTGAGCCTCGTGCCGCCGGACATCGTCAAGGACTACAACAAGACCAACCTGATCATCACGCTCGACAACGACGCGGTGATCCGGGGGTTCTCGGCCGAGGAGCCTGAGCGCCTGCGCGGTCCGCAGTTCGCGCGGGTCTGGGGCGACGAACTGGCGGCGTGGGTCAGCGACCAGGACACCTGGGACATGATGATGTTCGGCCTGCGCCTCGGGACCAATCCCCGCGTCGTGTGGACGACGACACCGAAGCCGAAGGAGATGATTCGCGGGCTGATCGAGAAGAAGACCCACCGGCATATCACGACCGGCTCCAGCTACGAGAACCGCGCCAACCTCGCCGGGACGTTCTTCGACCAGTTGAAGACCTACGAGGGCACGCAGCTCGGCCGCCAGGAGATCGAGGGCGAGCTGATCGACGCCGAGGAGGGCGGCGTCATCCAACGCTCGTGGCTGCGCCTGTGGCCGCATGACAGGCCTCTGCCGGCGTTCGAGTACGTCATCATGAGCCTCGACACGGCCTTCACCGAGAAGACGGTAGACCGCAAGACGCACAACGCCGACCCGACGGCCTGCCAGGTGTGGGGCGTGTTCTGGCACACGGACCCCGCCACTCTGCAGGCGACGACCAACGTCATGCTGCTGGATGCGTGGCAGGATCACCTCGGCTTGCCGGAGCTGACGCGCAGGGTGAAGCGCGAGATGCAGGTCGCCTACGGCGACGACGCCGACCGGCCGAAGCTGCGCCCCCTGGTCGGCCCGGCCCGCCTCGCTACCTCCGGCCACAAGCCGGACATCATCCTCATCGAGGAGAAGGGCAGCGGCATCTCGCTCCGGCAGAACCTCGAGGCCGACGGGATATTCACCTACGCGTACAACCCCGGCGGCGAGGACAAGCTGACCCGTTTGCACGTTGTCAGCGACGTCTTCGCGCGCCGTCAGGTGTGGCTGCCGGAGAGCGAGAACCCGGCCCGCAAGGGCAAGCCGAAGACCTGGTGCGACCCGGTCGTCGTGCAGCTCTGCTCCTACCGGGGACCGGGCAGCATCCGGCACGACGACCATCTCGACGCGGCGACCCAGGCCATCCGCCTGTGCAAGAACAAAGGCCTGCTGAAAGCCATCAAGCCACGCGACGAGCGCCGCGATCCCATCGCCGACGCCGAGGTCGCCTACCAGCCGCGCCGACCGCGGCGCAATCCCTACGGAGTGTGAGATGACCATCTGGCGCCGCGCCCGTGACCGGCTCATCCTGGCCTTGCTCGGCGAGGACTGCTTCGTCGCCAACGTCGAGATTTTCGGCGACCTGCACATGATCCGCGCCACGCAGACCGCCAGGTCGACCTGCGTGAAGAACCTGTGGGTCTACGACGCGGCCGATGCGGACGCGCTCATCGAGCGGCCGGTCATCCATTGACAATTCTTCGCTGAATTATCAGAATGCGTAGGCTGACCTTCAGCCCTTCCCCGCCGCAATGGCCGGTTGAGACTGAAGGGGCGTTCCCTCATATCATCGGAGAATGATCCTATGGCCGTGCGTGCCAAATTCCGTGTGCATTCCATCCTCGACTTCGGCATCTCCAAAGAGATCACGATGGGCGCCGTGTACGAAGGTTCCCTCGGTGAGAACGAGGAGAACAAGCGGTTCACGAAGGCTACGCCCAACGGCCAGCTCAAGATGACCGTAGACAACCCCTACGCGTCGGAGCAATTCGCGCCGGGGCAGGAGTGGTATCTGAACTTCGAACTCGCCGAGGGCGTCTAGTTCAGGTCGATTTCGAACCCATGATCCCGCGCCGCGGCGCGATGTAACGCGATGCGCTGGGCATCGGTCAAACCGAGGCCTAGCGCCACTGTATCGAGCCACTTGGCGCTGGGTAGTTCGGAGCCGCCGATCACCCGGTTCAGGTATGGACGGGCGACGCCCATCTCCTTCGAGACCGTGCTCTGGGAGATGGACGTCTCGGCGAAGTGCTGCTTGAGCAATTCGCCGGTGCGGGTCTTAGAGGTCGGGGGCATCCACGATGCTCGGCTTGGCAGTCTGCGCGGCAGCCGGAGACGTAGCACGTTTCAGTTCCGGCGCGTACTTGTCGCCGGCCGCCATCTTCTCGGCGGCGCCGAACACCATGTCGTTGCGCAGACCAGCCGCGAAACCTCGGGTCGCTTCGCCGCGTGAAGCGAAGGCCGCACGCGTGGCGACACGGCTCGTGGAATCGTAGCTCATGGTGTGCGAAGCGCCGAGGCCCATGTACGAGGCCTGGTGGTACGCGTCGATGCCGGCGCCGAGGAAGTTGAACTCCCAGCCGAGCGCGGTCTTCGCCTTGATGAGGTCCTGCAATTCGGCCCACGTATGTTCGCGGGACGAATTCTCCTGCCCGTCGGTCTGGAAGCAGATGACGACCTTGGCATCGGTCGTCTCGGCGACCTTCGCCTCGACAGCCTTGATCGTTTTCACCGAGGCGTCGATCAGCGGCGTTCCGCCGCGGGGCACGAAGTTCTCGTTGGAGAGCGGCGGCGCGTCCTTAGGCGGGATGTTCTTGAATGTCGTCTCGATTCCGACGGTGTCGAACTGGATGAGCGACAGCAGGATGTCGTCGCCTTTCCGCAGTTCGTCCACGTAGGCGTTGAAGGCTTCGATGGTTGCGTCCTTGACGCTGGCCATGGAGCCGGAACGGTCTAGAAGGAAGGTCACGATGGTTGTCACGCCAATCTCCTGTGCTGTGA
>DATEEI010000019.1:0-20999 GCA_035281225.1 Vicinamibacterales bacterium | reverse complement strand
GGAGTGCTTCGCGCGCCTGGCTGTGCCGGCCCTGAAAGTAGTCGATTTCCGCGAGTCGCAGCGCCACAAGGTCCGCATCTTCTCCAGACGCATACGGCTTCAACCGCAGGAAGCTAGTTCGCGCGTCAGGGTAACGTTTGGAGGCAAACAGCCGCTCGCCACGACCCAACTCGAGCTTGTAGCGCATATTGTTCATCGCGATCGGCTGCACTTCTGCCAGAGTTTGAAGCGGGCCTTCCGCTTGGGCCGCATGCTCGCTCGAAGGAAACTCGTAGTAGACGTGGAGAAACGCCTCCGCAGCTCGCCTGCGATCCCCGTCGGCGAGCGAGGCATTCGCAAGGCTCAGCCAAACGGCGGGCGCATCGCTGCCGGGCGGTCTGCTTTTGTCTTTGAGAAGATCCTCATAGGTATCCACAGCAGCGCCGTGATCGCCCAGCGCCTGAGCTGCTTCGGCTTCTCCAAGTGCTGCGGCTTGTCCGACAAACCCTTCGGTGTCCTTCAGGCGGGCAAACCGCCGCCGTGCAGCTTCGAATCGCCCGAGCCTGAGCTCTGAGACGCCAGCGTAGTAGTCGGAATGACTACGCAAGGGGGATTTCGGCGTCGCTGCCGCGGAAAAACGGACGAGCGACTGCTCGTACTTCGCATCGGCGTAGAGCCGCAATGCCGCTTGCAGGTGCACCAAAGCAGGATTGGCCGTCGCTACGGTCCGATCCGACGCGGACGGGGCCATCCACAGGTGTGCCGCTTCACGAGCGACCGGGGGATGAATGGTTGGGGATGGCGAGGCAACGACGATATCCGCCGCGCGATCGGCGCGGGGCGTGGCGGGATCGGTCAGAACCAGCGTGCCTGCGACCCCCGCAACGATCAGCGTCTCTCGGACAATTGACAGCAGCACTTTCTTCGATTATCGGGACCAGATCACCGTAAGTCAAGGCCCGTCAGCGTTTAATCGACGTCCGGTATCCCAACGACGCGCAGGATGCTGCGATCCGTCGCGACGCTGTCGTCGTTGCGGCGTACGCTCGCGCGAACCTCGAAGGAGCCTGCGGGAAGATCTTGCATCATGAAGAAGTAGCTGCGCGGTGATGAGGCACCCTCGAGCGTCATGGCGCTGCTTCGGTAGTAGCTCGGTCCGTCGACTTCCCATACCAGCGAGCGGTTCCGCTCGTTGCGTGCGACAAGCACCCTGATCCGGGCGGATCCGCTCACCAACGCGACCGTTGGTCTCACCGTGATGGAGATCGCTTCGTCAGCGTTCAGCTGCATCGATCCCATGAGAAAACCTGCCGCAAGTATCAATCCGAAATAGCGAGTCATGTCCCTCATCCTTCCTGCCGACACTCGTCATAGCAACTCGCCTGCCAGACTTTGAGGGATCATTAAAACGACCGCGGTGTCTAATCTCGCAAGGAGGCCACATGCGGCCACACGCACTCCGCCCCAGCGCGGAGATGAACATCACTCCGCTCATCGACGTGTTGCTCGTCCTACTGGTGATTTTCCTGGCGGCGCTTCCGTTGACCCAGAAGAGCCTCGACACCAACCTGCCGGCGCATACCGCTCCGGAAGGCGCTCCCCCGCCGCCAGACACGATCGTCATCGAATACACGGCTGAGCGTCGGCTCTCGATCAATCACCAACCAGTGCTGATGGCCGAGCTCGACGACAGACTGCGCAGCGTGTACGAACAGCGTCAGGACAAGACGGTGTTTCTCACCGCCGACGGCACGCTGAAGTACGGCGACATCGTCGAGGTGATCGATGCCGCGAAGGGCGCCGGCGTTCAGCGAGTGGGCATCATCACGGAAGGCATGCAGCGCGCCGCGGGCGTACGATAGACGAGTCGAATGCTGAAGATCGCATGACTCCTGCACGCACGTCCGAGGGTTAGCCTGGCGAAATTACTCACGTGTAAGATTCTGGCGTCGGTGCCTCTGATGCTCCAATACGAGTCTGTCCTGACTCGTCCCGAGCACCTTGAGGCCGCGGGCACTTCAGCGGTGGACGTTGGGATTCTGCTGGATACGCTTGCGGTCGTCGTCGAGCCGATTCGTATCTCATACCTGTGGCGTCCGGCGCTGCCTGACGCGGGCGACGATCTCGTGCTCGAAACGGCGGTGAATGGACGCGCAGACATCGTGATCACGTTCAATCGTCGCCACTTCGAGCCGGCAGCAGCACGTTTCGGACTGGAGATCCTAGCGCCTGCGGATGCAGTTAGCTCCGGTTCCCGGCGACGAATTGCCAACGGCCACACCTCCTGGGCGGCGCGCTACGCGACGACGCCGGTGATGCTTGGCGCGCGACGGTCAGTTCGCCCAGGGCGTTTGTAGAAATCCATAGAGATCGATATGCGCTTTGTCGCTCACGGGCCAAGCATCCCTGACGAACTTCTGGAACCGCGCGATCGCGGTAACGTGGTCTTCTTCTTTTGCGTGAAATTGCTCGGGAATGACGTGGCCGGCGCAAAGCGCCGGCCGATGTCTGTGGCGATGACCGTGCCGCCCTCGGCGGAAGGAAGCTCTGGATCGAGAGGGTTGAGGATCTGCGAGGCCTTCCACTGCTCGTCTACACGCCGGCCTATCAGATGCTCCAGGAAGCCAAGTGGTTCCAGCCGGTGCTCGCGTCCGCCAATATCAGTATTGAAACCAACAGCACGCATACCTTGCTGGCCGCCGTTCGAGCGGCCGCTGGTGTGGCCGTACTGCCCCACTTCGTCGCCCAGGACGAGCCCGCGCTCGTCTCCGTCTCGGAAACCGTCGCGGACCATGATGTGTGGTTGATCACCCATCCGGAGTTCCGGCGAGATCCGAAGGTGCGAGTGGCCGCGAATTTTCTCAAACGGATTGCCGCCGGACCAAAGGGCCTCTGCTAGCCGCGGAGCCGTCTGGCCGCAATGTGTGCCTGCACGCCGTTGGCTCCTCTGGAAGCCCGCGTCAAAGAATGGCCGCAGAAAGGCGGCGGTTCGCGTCAGGCGACTCGACGGCGCGAAGGTTTCACGACGAAGCGGACGTGCACGCCGAGGCGCGCCAACATATCAATCAGGCTGTCCGTGCTGAACAGATCGATGCGCCCGCGCAGCAGATCACTCACACGTGGCTGCGTCACGCGCAGGATTGTGGCGGCCTTCGCCTGGGTCAACCCGCGCGCGGTGAGCGCCTTCTGCAACTGAATCAGAAGGTCGGCGCGGACAACCAGATGCTCGGCCTCTTCTGTCGAGAACCCGAGATCGCGAAACACGTTGCCGGTCGACGGCGTGACCCTCAGACTATTTTTTCTTGGCATCTTCGGCTCGCTTCTTGAGCAGGGTGCGATAGCGGTCCCGCGCCAGCGCTATTTCTTTCATCGGCGTCTTCTGCGTTCGTTTCTCGAATGCATGTAGCACGTAGACGGCTTCTTCGAACGACGCGACGTAGAACACGCGATGCGCCAGCTCTGTCTGAATGCGAATCTCTCGTACACTGGGTCCCACGCTCGTCATCGGCTTCCAGTCGTCGGGATCCAGTGCCTGCTGCACCTTCCGAAGCTGGAACCCACTGCGGCGTCGCGCATCCGCAGGAAACGCGCGAATGTCGCGCCGCGCGCTTCCGAGCCAGACCAGCCGCTTCTCCGACACAACTCAATATGCCAGTTTTTGTATATTTGAGCAATGCGACATGACAGCGCTTGCGGCCTCGGCGTTCCGCAACGTTGGTGGCGTCCAACGCGACTCCCGCCACCTCCGCTACCGAAGCACGCAATTCAGGTACAGCTCTGCCTTTCAGAGCTGCAAGTCTTTCTGTTTGAATAGATTAGAGAATGGTGGAGGCGGCGGGAGTTGAACCCGCGTCCGAAAGCACGTCGTCGAAGGAATCTACATGCGTATCCGCTTCTGATTTCTCGTATCCAGCGTGAGGAAGCGGCGAAAAACCGCCAGATACCAGACCCGGTATGTCTCACCTCCGAACGCCGAGCCGCCATTCGGAAGCCAGCCTGTTTAATGTCGTTCGGCCCCCAGCCACCAGGCGAGGTCGAGGCGAACGTCACTGCTTAGTTAATTAAGCAGCGAGAGCGTACTGATTGTCCGCAGTTAACGGATGTTCCATCAGATTTACGAGTTAATGGTGCTCGGCATGCATCCCGCGAGTCCATACCTCCGTCGAAACCGGAGCGCCCCCAATACAAACGAGTGAACTGGCGATCTCGCGATCTGGTGATCTACCGGCTACCAGCCGCAAGCTAGTCTCCAATTATCGCATGTACTAGAATGACTTCCATGCATTTCGTGTACATGGTCCAGTGCGCCGACGGAACGCTGTACACCGGCTACGCGCGCGACCCGGACAAGCGTGCCGCCACGCACAATGCCGGCCACGGCGCGAAATACACCGCACAGCGCCGGCCCGTCACACTTGTCTATGTGGAGAAATGCCGGTCGCGCGGCGCCGCACTCAAGCGGGAATATCAGTTGAAGGGCCTGACACGGGCGCAGAAGCAGTCACTGACGACGGCGATAGCTGCGGAGCCCTCAGCGGCAGCCGCACCTCGAACGTAGAGCCTTTCCCTTCCCCTTCGCTCACCGCCTCGATCGTACCTCCGTGCATTTCAACGATATGGCGGGCGATGGCCAACCCGAGGCCCAACCCGCCATGGCGACGCGCCGTTCCACCCTCAGCCTGGCGGAACCGCTCGAAGAGATGAGGGCGGAACTCCGAAGAAAACCCTGCGCCCGAGTCGGCGACGACGATCGCCATCTGCCCGTCCACTCGACGCAGGCGAACCTCAACCCGGCCGCCGATCGGCGTGAACTTGACGGCGTTCGACAACAGATTCCAGATCACCTGCCGCAGCCGGTTCGGATCGGCGCTGATCGACCCAATCTGAGCATCAACGGCGCGTGCGATAGAGATCTCCTTCGCCTCGGCCGAGGGCATGACCGTCGCGATGGCGTCCTCGACAAGCCGGCCGATATCGATCGTCTGCACCTCCAGACGCCCTTTTCCAGAGATAATGCGCGACACATCAAGCACGTCCTCGACCATCTGTGCCAGCGCAGAGGCGTTCCGCTCCAACACCTCGATGGCGTTGGCCGTACGATCGACAGACACCTCGCCAGATCGGAGCATCCGCGCATAGCCGAGCACAGCATTCAGTGGTGTTCGCAGCTCGTGCGACAGCGTGGCCAGAAACTCGTCCTTCAGACGGTTTGCCGTCCGCGCCTCGTCGTACGACCGCGCATTTTCTATGGCGAGCGCCGCGCGTCCCGCGATGTCCTCTGCCAGATGAAGGTCGTCCTCGCCAAACAGCGTTCGCGATTCCGCGTTGGCCAACGTCAGGACGCCCAGCGTTTGCGCGTGGGCGATCATCGGCACGCACATGTACGACACAAGGTTGAGTGATCGCAGCGTGACCAGGCGCGCCTCATCACCGCGTGCGCTGGCCACGACCATCTCGTCGGTGATTCGCGGGATGAATGCGGGCACGCCCGTCCTCATGACCTGCTGCGGGCTCGAAGACGACAAGGGATCGTCGTAGCGTTTCTGAACCTCACTCGCGTACGCCGCTTTCGCGGGGTCGGCATGGGCGACCACCACTGAAGTCAGCACCCTATCTTCGTTCACGATGTCCACGGCGCAATAGTCGGCGATGTACGGAACGGCTGTATTCGCCAGGCGATACAACGTCTCTTTATAATCGAGGGAGCGGCTCAGTGTCAGTGTGACCTGCGCCAGAAACGCATCGCGTCGCGAAGTCTTTTCCGCCAGCGCCTCTGCCCGCTTCCGGTCCGAGATGTCCCGCGCGATCTTGGACGCGCCGACGACGCGTCCAGACGCATCGCGTATCGGCGACACGGTCAGAGAGATTGGAATCAGCGATCCGTTGCGGGTTCGGCGCACGGTTTCGAAATGATCGACGCGCTCGCCTGCGCGAATGGACCTCAGCACGCGATCTTCTTCCTGCAGGCGATCTTCTGGAATGATTTTCAGGATGGACTGTCCGATGATCTCGTCGGCCGTGTAGCCGAATAAGCGCTCGGCGCCGCGGTTCCAGGAGCGTACGATCCCGTTCAGATCTTTACTGACAATCGCATCGTCTGAGGATTCGACGATGGCAGAGAGCAGAACCGCTGTGTCGAGCCAATGTTCACCCACGAATCAGTTACATCTTTTCAGAGTCGTGCGCAGGCTTCAAGGCCAGAATGGTCTGGCGGAGGGGTGACTCAAAACACGTCAGTCGAGAGTGACCTAGCACTCCAGTCGCGCGAAGACGGTGGCCATGCGTTTGCACCCTGAGCAGGTTTAAGGGAGGTGCAAATGGCTCTTCGTGAGAAGTACAACCACGCGATTCAAACGGCCAAGAATTTCAGGATGGACGGTGCCGCGGAAGAGCGGGATGGCAAGCTACATTTCAAGGGGTCGGTATCGTCAGAGGCAGAAAAGAACACTATCTGGGATGCGTTGAAAACGGTACCCGACTGGAAGGACGAGGTCATCGCCGATATCACCGTCAAACCCAGACCGGGGGCTGCCGCTCCTGCATCCGCAATGACGACCTACACGGTGAAGGCCGGCGATACGCTGAGCAAGATCTCTCGCGAGTATCTCGGCGACGCAAATGCCTACATGCGCATTTTCGAAGCGAACAAAGATCAGCTCACCGATCCTGACAAGATCAAACCCGGCCAGGTGCTCAAGATTCCGGCCGCGGACAAGCAGCTGGCCCACTAGGCCTGTGCCAGAGTGCGTAGGGTGCAGCTATCGCACCTTACGCACCTTTCGCACCCAACCTTCTCTTGAGCGTCTCCACAAACTCCTGGATCCTGTAAGGAATGCCTTCCGATGAGCCTTGTGCGGCTGCTAACTGTGCCGAGGTCTTTGCGTACGGCACAACAAACACCAGCAGCACGTACATTCCCGCCGTCATCCATGGGGGAGCATCGGTCGTGGACATCTCGATGAAGGCACTCACCACGAATGTCACGCGAACGATCGTCGGGTCGAGATTGAAGTAGGCCGCGATGCCGTTGCAGACACCACTGACGATCGCGCCCTCTCGAATCTGATAGAGACGTTTCGGCGGCGGTGTCGTGCTGTCCGTATCGCTCTTGACGTGCGGCGCGGATCCGCTCTCAACGGGGCCAATCTCGCGAAGCATCTGTTCAACCTCACTGGCCGAGACGACCGTCTTTCCAGGACCGAGAACGCGCATACACTTCTCGGCGACCGACCGCTCGAGATCGCGAACGATCTCTGCCCTGTCAGGGTTGCTTCCGAGCTGCGCTTCGGCGTGCTCGAGATAGGCATGCAACGCGTCGTAGCCGCTTTCGTCGAGCTGGTAGGCGTTGCCGTTGAGGTTGATCGTGATGACTTTCTGCATGATCATGAGCGTCCTAAATTGTCGAGCGTCTGGTTGACGTAAGCCCAGTACTCGTTGAGCTCCTCGAGTTGCGTCTGTCCTTTGGTGGTGAGCGTGTAATACTTGCGAGGCGGACCTGCGTCCGATTCTTGCCACTCGTAATCGACGGTGCCTTCGCGTCGCATCTTGCTGAGTAGCGGATAGAGGGTGCCTTCCTGCGTCGCAAACTCAGTGGTGCTGAGCCGCTGAAGAATATCGGCGACGTACACTTTGTCGCGTGAGACGATTTTCAGGATAAGGAACTCAAGCAGACCCTTCCGGATCGATGCGAATTTCTCAGTGAGGGGTGATGCGGTCATCAAGCTACCTTGTAATTGAAAGGTAGCAGAGTAAAACAAGGCTGTCAACTAGAACTAAAATATGAGACTTTAAGGGCAACTCAATGGCGAATAGATCACGACCATCCCAGCAGAAACGACACAAGGAACGCGCGAGACAGGAAAAGCAGAAGATGAAGGCAGAGCGCCGTCTCGAGGCCAAGGATCGGCCTCGGGCGCAAGCGATGCCTGGCGAAGACCCGGATATCGCAGGAATTATCCCCGGACCGCAGCCACCACGGGAAGACCAGCTCCTCTTCGCTGATGTCGTCGAGGAGCCTGAAGAGGAAAAACCCGAGGTTTAGCCGCTAGGTTTCGCTCGCCTTCCGATTGCGCTTCCGGCTTTCGAAGACCTCGAGAACGGTCTGGACCGCTTCGTTCTCCTTATGGCGGAGTTCCCGTTGAATGCCAGGAATCATGTACCAGGCTCGGAGGGCTTTGTAGACTTCGTTTTCCTGGTTTTGAAGCTCAGAGGGGCTTTTTTTGACGGGAGCGGGCATGCGGGTAACTTTATCAAAAAATAGGGCCGACGGCTAAGGGCAAAGGGCTCATCACCCTCTATTCCGCCCTCATCCGTCGGCCCTTAGTCCTTTTTGTATGAAGGACGATCCTACCAGCGCGGCTCTGAGCGCCGGCTGCCACCGCCGCCTCGACCACCGCGATCGCCGCCGCGATCGCGTCCGCCACCGCCGCCACCGCCGCCGAACTCCGGCTTCGGACGTGCTTCGTTGACGACGAGGGCCCGCCCGCCCATGTCTGCCCCATTGAACTTCTGAATGGCCGCCTGGGCATCCTCTTCGGTCTGCATCTCAACGAACGCGAAGCCGCGCGCGCGGCCCGTGGCGTTGTCCCGCATGACGCGCACCGATTCAATGGCGCCCGCCTGACCGAACAGATCCTGGAGCTCGTTCTCCCCAGTGGTGAATGGGAGATTCCCTACGAACAACTTCCGACTCATGTGCTCTCTCCTACCGAATGGAACCTAGCCTGAATGGACCATCCACTCTGCTTGCAGCGAAGTGTGAGGGGATCGAGTCGAGAGGTGGCTCGGTCGGCTCAACTGCGGGGCAAAACCTGGCGGCTAAATTCGAACCCTTCGAGTATAGCAGGGTCCGACTCCTTACCCACTTCTTACTTCTTACTTCCTACTTCTTACTTCCTACTTCTTACTTATTTCTTACTTATCTCGACCAGCCCGACCTTGTTGACGCCACTGAGCGCTAAGGCCAGATTGCCGTCCCTGGTGACGCTCACATTGCGCACGACGCCACCGCCCGAGGGAATCGGCCATGTCTGAAACTTCTCCGTTGTGGGATCGAACATGACGACCGTGTTGGGCTGCACACCGGATTCGCTGTACCAGACCCTGCCGTCAATGACCGCGATGCCGTACGGCTGCGACTTGGGGCCGCTTGGCGACGCCCATTCCTTGACCTGCGAGGTCACCGGATCGAGTCGGCCGAGATAGCCGCGCGAGTAGTCGGAATACCACACATGGTCCTGGCTATCGACCGCGAGACGGCGCGGGCGCGACGCTGCATCCGGCAGCGTCCACTCACGAATCACCATCGTGGCCGGGTCGATACTCGCGACTTTGTTTGCGCCAAACTCGACGAAGAACGGCACCCCCTTCGAGTTGACGGCGATGCCGTAGGGCAGAGATTTGGGAGTGGGAGAATCGGTGAGCGCGAGCTCGCCGGTGGCGGGATTCATCCGTCCCACCATGTTCGCGCTCTGCACCGTAAACCACAGCGTGCCTTTTTGATCGAACGCGAGCGAGTGCGGGTCCTTGGCGGCCGGATCGGGCATTGGATATTCCGTCACCTGCCCTGTCGTCGGATCGAGCTTGCCGATGAGGCCTTTCGAATTTCCCGTGTACCAGATGTTGCCGGCCTTGTCCTCGGTAAGGCCGTGCGGACCGGAAGCCGGCGTCTTGAGCGCGAATTCCTTGATGTGCCCCGTCTTCGGATCGACACGTCCGAGGACGTTTGCCATCTGGCCCGTATACCAGATCGAGCCGTCGGATGCGGCGTGCGGATCGTGCGGTCGAGACTTGGCCGTCGGAACGTCCCACTCGCGTATTGTCACGGTCGGGCCGTGCGATGCAACCGGCGCAACAGCTGACGGAACAGCCTGTGGCGCAGGCTTCTCTGCCGGTTTGTCCGCTGGCTTTCCTTCCGGCTTATCAGCGGGCTTGTCGGACTTGCCCTTGAGCGGCCAGTTCTTCGCAAGGTACTCGACGAGAACGGCAGTCTCCTGTTCGTTGAGCTCCGCACCCAGTTCGATCATGCTCACGACCACTTCGTGCCATTCGTCAGCGCTGCGTCCGATTGTCGTCGCCTGCTCCGGTGCATGACACGTACTGCACTTCTTCTCGAGAATTTCTTTTCCCGGCCCGTCCGGGAACGCCTGCGCGGCCGCCGGCGCAGCCGACGCAAGAAGCGCGGCCGCCAGCAGCGGCAAGAATGAACGTTTCGTCATCACTCCTCCGTACTCAATATTTTACCCTCGACTGCTCGCACTGTAATACCCATTCCTCTGCTCTACCACCATGCTACCGCCAAAGACCTCGCTGAGCCGCACGGCGGTGAGCATGTCGCCCTTGACCCCATCCCCTGCGATTCGTCCCTGTCGCAGCAGGATCACGCGATCGATCTCGGGAATGATTTCCTCGACGTGGTGCGTGATGAGGATCAGCGTCGTGCCATCCCTCGCGATCCTTCTGACGTGCTCCATGAACTCGTGGCGCCCGACGACATCCAGCCCCGTCGTCGGCTCGTCGAGTACGAGCGCGCGCGGGTTCGTCACCAGTGCGCGGGCGAGGAGCACGCGCCGCGCTTCGCCGCTCGACATCTCGTTCATCAACCGCTGAGCCAAGTGCGATGCCCCCATCTTCGCCAGCGCCTCATGCGCGCGCTGCCGCATCTCCCCGGTAATCGAGCTGTATCGAAGAATGCCTTGCGATGCAACAAAACCAGAGACAACGGCCGTCAGCCCTGTAATGCGCCCTTCGCTGTTGCCGCTGACAAACCGCTGATGCACGTCGGCCGACACGATGCCCAGCTGGGGCCGCAACTCGAACACGTTCCAGCGATCGTCTCCAAACACGCGGACAGGCGACGCGTCATCCGCCAAGGGCAGCGCCCGCTCTTCGTGAGTGAGCAGGCGCAGCAGCATCGATTTCCCGGCGCCATTGGGCCCGAGAATCGCTGTGTGGTCACCAGAACAAATTTTCAGGGTCAGCCCGTGGAGAACCGTCGCCTCGCCCTTTCTGACGCTGGCATCGATCAACTCGAGCACCGGATCGTTCATCTCTGGCTACATTCTATTCGCCCGCGTGTGCGGCTAGAGCCGGACACTGCGTATCACATCAGTACGTAGTGTCCGCTCTCAGGGCGGACCATTGGCGGTACCGGTGTTGCTTGAAGGTAGACGGAGGCCATCATGGATAAACAGAAACCAAACCCGGTGAATAAGCGGCCCGTAGAGTCCAGGAAGGGGATCAAGGCCGGCGCAAACAGCGACGCCCATGAGCATCAGCGCACGACGGGTCTCGAGGGCAAGACCGATTCCGGTCCGGAGCCAGAAGTGCACGGGCGAGAAATCCCACCGCAGGACTAACTAGACTCTGGACTTTGGACTTTTGGACTCTGGACTCTGGCCAAACTCACCAACCCGCACCGCGGCCAGCAGACGTGCGCTTGATATGATCCTGCGGATCGGCAAACCGCAGAATCATGTCACGCACGCGGCGGTTGTAGTCCCAGGGCCCTAGCCCAATTCCACGGACGTTCTTCCACGCCTCGCTGTCGTCATCCCAGCCTGGATCGAAATCGGGATTCGGCTCGGCCAGAATCTTCACCTCGCCGGTGGCACCGTGCAGGTTCACCTTGATCTCGTGCAGCGTCTTTTTCTTGTCGCGATCCGACACGATGGTCACGGGTTTCGCAAGCTTGAACCAGAGAACCCAGTTGCCTGACCTCAACTCCTTCACGTTGCTCCACGGGATCGTGGCGACGGGAACGGCCGAACGATCGGGACACCCGGCGGTCGCTTCGTAGAACGCGATGTCGGTGGCCTTGGGGAACTTCGCATATCCCAGCGATCGATCGATAGGCCCGGTAAACTGCCCCATCCGATAGATACGCACGGCGTCGCGCCCGAACGACATGACAAAATAGCTCTTGTAATCGACGTCGTAGAGCGTTGCCGTCCAGACGACGACACCGTTGTTCTCGATGACGCGGGTCCATGCCTCAATCGCGGGGCGCTGCCAGCCAAGAATCGTGTACTGCCGGGCGAGGATGCTGTGCGCCAGCATGTTCCGCGGATCGGCGCGTAGCGCGCGCTCGGCCAGCTCCTGCGCGTCGAGGTTCAGGTGATGCAGCGTGCCGATCTGGCTGTTGATGCGAAACCTGTCCCAGAAGTCGGTGCGATCTTCGAGCAGCGTGTGGGCCTGCCCTATCGTCGCCAACGCGTAGCTCTCCTGATCGATTGCGTCGCGATCGCACGTGAGAGCGACAGGCGTCGCCGACATTTCCTGACGTTTCGCAATGGCCGGCACGAACAGAAACGACATGACCGACAGACAGAGTGCCAAAGCCGATCCGCCGCGGACGAGCATGGTGTTCGCCAAAGCAACCGCCGTGCCGCGCGGATAACGTGAAATCCTTAGCAAATTGGTAGATCCTGCTCGCGTCCCTGTTCTCACGATAGGACGTGTCGTACGATTCCGTCGTGCCATCGAGAGACCATTGGAACGCGAAGCCGTCGGCCCCGGAACCTGCGATTCCCCTGCGTGCACGAAAGCTGCAGCTGGCGGCGGATCTCGCCGCCACTGTTCGTCTTGTCTGGGCCGCCAGTCCTGGCCTGCTGTCCCTGATTCTCTTTCTCAGCATGCTTCTCGCACTCGTTCCCGCCACGAGCTTGTGGGTCGGCAAACTGCTGCTCGACGAAGTGGCGCGCGCAGTCACAGGTGGATTCCAGAATGCGGACGCCGCGTATCAGCGGCTCGCCATGCTGCTGGCGGTACAAGTCGGCATCGCCATCTTCGCATCGCTCGTGCAGACCATGTACGGAGCGTCGCGCGAGCTGCTCGGCGACACGCTGCAGAACCGGATCAGCCTGCGGATTCTGCACAAGGCCGCCGGACTCGACGTCGAGAGCTTCGAGAACGCCGAAACCTACGACGCGCTACGAAACGCGTACAACGAAGTCGGATCGCGTCCCCTTGGCGTGATGTTTCAGGTGATCGGCATCGCGCAGGCGTTGATCGCATTGGCATCGATAGGCAGCCTCATGGCGAGGCTCGGTACACAGGTGCTGCCGCTGGTGCTGCTGGCCAGCATCCCGGGCGTCATCGTCTCCAGCCGCTTCGGCGCCGAAGGCTACCGCGTCATGCGGCGCCGCGCGACAGACGCGCGCCACCAGAACTACCTGGGGTCGCTGTTGACCTCAGACACGCTCGTGAAGGAAGTGCGGCTGTTCGGCTTCGAGGGCTATCTGCTGCAGAGGTGGCAGGAGTACTACAGGAAGTTCCGCGCGCAGTTTGTCAACCTCCTCCGACGACGGAGCGCATGGGGACTCGTGGCCACGCTCGGATCGTCGCTGCTCATTGCATTCGCGACGCTGTCCGTTCTTCGACGCGCCGCTCAAGGCACCATCACCGTCGGTGATTTCTCGTTGTTCGTCGGCGGCATCATTCAGATCCAGAGTCAGTTCACGGGACTGCTGAACAGCATGACGGGGATCTACGAGAGCCTGCTCTACATGCGCAACCTGTTTGAGTTCCTCGAACTGCCGTCGCGGAACCTGGACGAAGGCGAAGAATGGCGCGGACCGATCGACTCGATCGCGTTCGAGCACGTCAGCTTCCGTTATCCGCTGACCGATCGTGACGTGCTGGCTGATGTCTCCTTTTCCGTACGCAAGGGACAGGCGCTCGCGCTGGTCGGCGAGAACGGCGCCGGCAAGACAACCATCGTCAAACTCGTGACGCGACTGTTCGAGCCGACCTCCGGTCGCATCCTGCTGAACGGCATGGACGCTTCGCGCTTCAGCCAGCGCAGCGTACAGCGCGAGATGAGCATCATCTTTCAGGACTACGGCCAGTATCAGATGACTGCGCGCGAGAACATCGCGATCAGCCGCACCGACCTGATGGCCGATGACGCGTCCGTGCAGCGCGCCGGCCAACAATCGGGAGCCGTCGAGGTTGTGAACGACCTGCCCGACGGCTACGAGACCATGCTGGGACGACTATTCCCGGGCGGCCGGCAGTTGTCCGGTGGGCAATGGCAGCGCCTCGCGTTGGGCCGTCTCTACTTCCGTCCCGCGTCGGTGCAGATCTTCGACGAGCCGACCGCCGCGCTGGACGCGATCGCCGAGGCGGCCATGATCGACCGGCTGCGGGAGCATGGCCGCGATCGCCTCACCCTGCTCATTTCTCATCGTTTTTCCACCGTTCGTCTGGCCGAACATATCGTCGTGCTGCACGAAGGCAGCGTGGTCGAGTCAGGCTCACATGAAGAGTTGGTGGCGCAGCGTGGCGTTTATGCGAAGTTGTTCGAACTGCAGGCCAGGGGCTACCTGCAGATGCTACCCGCTAAATAGCTGGTATCAATAGAGTTATCTCCACTTACAGAAGTCTTACAAACGCCTCCGGCGCGCCTTGCTATTGTCATAGCGCACCTTTTTCCCCCATTTCAGGAGCAAACAACTTGTCCTCAATCGCAGCCCCCGCTGGGCGCTACAGCAAACTGTCGTGGTCGACCGCGTTCTTCATGACCCTCTTCCACATCGGCGCGGTGTGGGCGCTGTTTCAATTCACATGGTCCGGGCTGGCGGTCTTCTTCATTACCTACTACGTATCGCTCTCGCTCGGCATCGGGATGGCGTATCACCGCCTGCTGACGCACCGGTCCTATAAGACCCCGAAAATCGTCGAGTATTTCCTGACCACCTGCGCCACGCTCGCTCTCGAAGGCGGACCACTCTTCTGGGTCGCCACCCATCGTAAGCATCATCAGCATTCCGACACTGAGCACGATCCGCACACGCCGCAGCATGGCGGTTTCTGGGCCCACATGGGATGGATCCTGTTCGGCGACGCGATGCACAACGACAACGTGATCACCGCGAAGTACGCGCCTGATTTAGGTAAGGATCGGTTCCACGTCTGGATCAGCAAGTACCACTGGGTGCCGCTCACCACGCTTGGCATTGCGCTGCTTGCGTTCGGTGGGTGGAACTGGGTGCTCTGGGGCATATTCCTCCGCACGACCGTAGGTCTGCATGCCACGTGGCTCGTCAACTCCGCCACGCACATGTGGGGCTCGCGCCGTTTCAACACGCGGGATGATTCGCGGAACAGCTGGTGGGTAGCCGCGTTGAGCTTCGGCGAGGGATGGCACAACAATCACCACGCGCACCCGACCTCGGCCGCTCACGGCCTGGCGTGGTACGAGATCGACATCACCTACATGCACATCCGCGCGCTCGAGATGCTCGGGCTCGCGACGCACGTCCGCCGGGCTTCGGTGGACGAACGCCTCGAAGAAGCAGCCGCTTAACTATTGGATCTAGGGATCTATAGATCTTAGATCTCTAGATCTATAGTTATCCCGTGTCCGTAGCCCCCGGCCGCCAGGGCGCCATCGCGTTTTTCGTGACGTTCTGCGTGTGCCTGGTGGCGCTCGCAGTGGCGTTGAACGTCGGGTGGGTGGTCCTCACCCTCCGCGAGCTCGTCCCCCTCCTGCTCGGCAGCCTCATCTTCGCGGCAATCATCACCGGCCTTATCCTGAACACGATCTTCCTCGTGCGCGAAATTCGCCGCAACGAGCAGCACGATGCGTTCGTGAACTCCGTGACGCACGAGCTGAAGACGCCGGTGACATCGATTCGCCTGCATCTCGAGACGCTCAAGGCGCGCGGCGCCGGCGTCGATGACGCCAAGCGGTTCGAGTTTTACGACGTCATGCTGCACGACAGCGATCGGCTGCTGCATCTGATCGAACAGGTCTTGAGCGTCGGCCAGAAAGGACGGGTGCCACTGCAGCAAGAGCGGATCGACCTGCGCGCGCTGGCGACCGACTGCATCACGCTCACGAGAACGCAGCGACATCTCGCGCCGGACGCGTTGCGGCTCATCGCCAGCGCGGGCGAGCCCGTCGAGGTCATGGGAGATCCCGATCATCTTCGCGGGGCGATCCTCAACCTTCTGGACAACGCCGTGAAGTACTCGCGCGAGAATATCCAGGTCGAGGTGGAGGTTGGCAAGCAGGAGCAGGATCTTGCCGTGATCCGCGTACGCGATCGAGGTATCGGCATTCCGCCGAACGAAACGAAGCGCATCTTTGGCCGCTTTTACCGCACTCCGTGGGCGTTGACGCAGCGCGTCAAAGGCACCGGACTCGGCCTCTTCATCGTCGCCCAGACGGCCAAGCGACACGGTGGCCGCGCGTTCGCGTCGAGCGACGGCGTCGGACGCGGCGCCACATTCACACTCGAGCTTCCCTCGGCGCCGCCTGGCCGGCCCCTGTCCGTGTAACCCGATGTCGAGACTGCTCATCGTGGAGGACGAGGCGCACATCGCGTCGGGCCTGCGCTATAACCTCGAATCCGACGGCCACGACGTGACCCTGACCGATAGCGGCGAAGCGGCACTGGAAGTGCTCGCCGCAACCTCCTCCGCCGTTGATTTGATCGTGCTCGATGTGATGCTGCCCGGCATCGATGGATTTACCGTCGCGGCCAAGATGCGGGCTCAGGGATCGCTCACCCCGATTCTCATGCTGACGGCGCGCGGCCGCGCGGAGGATGTGCTCAGAGGGTTCGAAGCGGGCGCCGACGACTACCTCCCGAAACCGTTCGAGTTGTCGATCCTGCTCGCGCGCATCAACGCGCTGCTCCGCCGGCATGCATGGCATACGGCGGCCCGCGGAACGAGCGCGCCGCCGGCCGTGTCCGCGCCAGACGTGTTCAGCTTCTCCGGGAAGACGGTGGATTTCGACGCACAGGAATTACAGGTGCGTGGAAAGACATTCCCGCTCACGCTCATGGAGGCCAACCTGCTGCGCTATCTCGTGCAGCACGAAGGCAAGGCGGTATCACGAAAGAGCATGCTCGAAGATGTGTGGAACCTGCGGGAGGATACGGATACGCGCGCCATCGATCACTTCATGGCCCGCCTGCGAAAGCACATCGAGAAAACCCCGGCGCGACCTCGCCACCTGCTGACGGTGCGCGGCGTCGGCTACAAGTTCGTGGCGACACCGAAGTAAATGAATGAGCGACCGACGATGGCCGATCGACGATAGCCGATCGACGATAGCCGATCGACGATAGCCGATCGCCGATGGCCGATGGCCGATCTATTTGTGCGCCAGCTGCTCGCAGAGCTCTTCCATGCCGCCAAGCTGCTGCTCGAGGCGTTTGAAGGCCTCGTAGAGATCTTCGACGTTCGTCAGGGCGCGATCGACCGACGCTTCCAGCGGGGTGTCGGCCGAAGGTCGACTCTTGGCAACCGGCGGTTCGATCGGTGCTTCGCCGGCAAAGGAAAAATCGAAGTCTTCCTTGAAATCCCTGCGGACGGATACCGCCGAAGGAGTGAGTTGATCGAAACATGCCTCGATGGCTGCGGGCTCGGAAGCCTGGTGGTCGCTTCGCGCTGCGGGAGAGAGCTTGAGCCCGGTTGGAGCGGTCTCCTGGGTCACCAGCCACTGCGCTACGCTATCGGGGTCGCTTGGTCCAAGCTCGACCGGCTCGGCCAATGCACTGGTGTCCATCAGGGAGCTTGCCGCGTAGCGATCGTCGACCTTCTCATAGCGCGCCAACCCGACGCGACGCCTCGCGTACGACGTCACCTTATCCAGGAGCGAGCTTCGCCACACGAATTGGCAACGCTCGCAACTCGACCAGACGCTGACGAACGGCATCACGATAGCTTCGTCCCGACCTTTCAAGCCGCATCTGGGGCAGTACGTTGTCATCCACACGGGCCACTTACAAGAATGGAGCCAGCGCTCATCGGCCTACTAAGCGGTGTTCGATCAGTGCCTTACAGTGAATTATCGGGCAAGAATGTGCCCTGCCCGCAGACGCGGCGTGCTCAAAAATGGCACATACTAGTCAATCTTGTAAGCAGCCATTTCTTGAGCATTTCTGACGAGCAGTCGTCCGTCGGCGATCGCCGGGTGGTTCCAGGTCTTTCCTCGAAGCGCCTGGAACCGGGCAACTTCCTCGTGCCGTTCCGAAGTAGCCCTCACGAGCACGACTTCCCCATCTTCCGCGAGCACGATCACGTGACCCCCGGCCAGCATGATCTGCCCGTAGCCGTAGCGGCCGCCTTTCCATTTCTGCTCACCGGTGTTCACGTCGAGGCATGTCAGGATCGACTCATCGAGGCCGTAGACAAAGCCGTCGTGCAATACCGAGCTCGAAAACTTGTTCTTCATCCGCTGGTTGTCCCAGATTTTCTTCGTCTGCCAGCGATCGCCGTTGCGTGAGATCTCGACCACCGCTGCACCCGTACCGTAGCTCGCGGAAAGGAACATCCGATCGTTGCCGTTGTGCGTGAAGAGAATCGGCTGGGCCACGTTGATGCCGTTGAAGGTGCTCCACGGGTACTCCCAGAGGAGCCGCCCCTCGTCGATGGTCATCCCCATTGCGCGCGTCGCCGACACCACCAGAATCTGCCTCACGCCGCCGAGCGTGACGAGCATCGGCGACGTGTACCCCTGCTCGTCATTCAGCGACTTCCAGACGACATCGCCGGTTGCCTTGTTGTACGCAACGATGGAGCTGCCGCGCGTCCCGCCGGGCAGCACGATGACCTTGTCGTCCACGATGAGGGGCGAGGCAGACATGCCCCAGATCACGTTACGGGCCTGGTTTTCGGCGAGGATGTTATGCCGCCACACCAGCGTGCCCTTCGCCGCGTCGATCGCGCGAAGCTCACCCTCGGCGCCGAGCGCGTAGACGCGACCTTCGTGATAGGTCGGCGTCGCACGCGGGCCATCCCCGCCCATTCCTTCCTGGAAGTACGCCTTCCAGCTGTTGGTCCATAGCTCGCGCCCGTTCTGCACATCGTAAGCGGCAACTACTTCTTGATCGCGTCGCTGCTCGATAGTGAACGCCCGGCCGCCGGCGACAACGAAGGACGCATATCCTCCTCCGACCGGCTGTTTCCAGAGTTGCGGAAGCCCTTCGCGCGGCCAGATCGTCCGAATCGATGTCGCGGTGTAGCGGCCGTCGCGATTGGGGCCGCGGAAATCGGCCCAAGCCGCGCCTGGAGCAGCGTGCTTCACCGGTGCGACCGAAGCGGTCTCTGCCGATGGCGCGGTTGTCGCGCCACCCCCAGCGCCGGCGGCCTGCGGCTCGCGCGGCGCAGGCATCGCCGCAGGCGCCACGTCGACCATCGCGCCTGGCGCCTGCGCCATCTGATGCTGGCGCGCGCGATCGGCCTCGAGCGCGTCGAAGTCGACCCTCGTCAGAAAACGGGGAACCTTTCCGCTTCCATCGAGTGCCAGGCGATAGCCCGACGCAAACAATCCCGCAACGACCAGCACGAGCCCAAGTATGGCGAACCCCAGTGTCTTCCACATGAAGTTCAGTATAGCGAAGAGTCCCTCGCCCTATTTCACCTTCTGTATCTCGAATACACGCAGGGTGCCGCTGACTTCGTTCGACACGACGAGCAAGGGCTTACCGGTCGGGCTGGCGTCCTCGTCGATGACACGGGCGCCCTCCGCACCAAGGTCTCCGGCGGCCGCGGTGTTTGGCGCCGCACCGAAATCTCGTGTATTGATGTACTGCACGAGCTCCGGTGCCTCCGGCTCAGTGACGTCGTACACCATGACGCCTCCGATGCGCTCGAGCATGATGAAGACGTAATGGCGGCCGAACAGCTTCGCGATGACCACCCCTTCGGGCTCGGGGCCCTTGTCGTCGCTGCGGTCGTCGCGCGTGTTGTTCGTGCTGCTCGCATTGAACCTCGTGGGATAGGCGGCAGCCGTGCGCTGCTCGAGTGCATCTCCGCTGTCGAACACCAGCTCGCCGTCTTCTGACCAGATAGAGAACGAGCGTGCCCCATATGACAACAGCCGGTCGTAGTCGCCGTCCCCATCGGTATCGCCGCCGAAGCTCGTGACTTTCAGTCGCGCGATACCCAAGGGGCGACTCTGCAAGGTGGCGGCATTCGGGAACGCGGTCGGGTCGAGCGGGATATCTTCGATCTCCACAGCCTCGGTACCGGCGGTGTTCAGTCCGGCGTACTCGCGAACGTCTCCCTCATTGGCTGTAACGAGGTACGTCCGCCCTTTCGAGAACAACGTCGCGATGGCATCTGGCAGATACATGCCCAGGACAGGCCAGGTTTTGATCTTGTTGCCGCCGTCATCGCGGCCGCCGTCCAGGCCCTGTCCGGCCTGCGAATGATCCTTGAAGCCGAGCCCGACGAGCTTCGTCACTGTCTTCTGCTTCAGATCGATGATCCCGAAGGCGTTGTTCTCCTGCAACGTCACCCACGCGGTCTTCGAATCGTGGGACACGGCCACGTATTCGGGCTCGAGATCCTGCGCAACGCTGGCGCCAGGCCCAAAGATCCGAATCGACGGGTCGAGTGTCGCGTCGTTGAACGCTGCAAACCCGACTGTGGTCACGTCGGCGTCGGTCAGCGAAGCCACGCCGCCGCTGATGTCGATGATGCTGACGCTGCCCTCCGGATCATATGAATAGTCATTGGTCGGCTGGCCCTCGTTCGCCGACAGCACAGACAGTCCGTCAGGGGTGAACGTGAGCATGTCAGGCAAGGCACCGACCGTAACGGCGCTGAGGAACACACCGTCGGTGCTGAAAAACAACACCTTGCCGGGCGCCGTATCGTCGACACCCTGTGGCATGGCCACCGCCAGCACGCCGTCGCGCACGGCCACGCTGGTCGCGTGCGCATCACCGCCACCCGACGGGCCCAGATCAATCGTCAGCGCCAGAACCGGATTCGCAGGATCGGAGATGTCGATGCCTTCGACGCGCGCCTGCTCCGCAAACGTCACGAACACTCGGTGTGTCAGCGGGTCGTAGGCCGCAATCTCCACCGCGCCCTCGTCGAACAGGAACGTGCGATAAATACCCAGGGGAGCGAGGCTAGAGCGTTTTCCGATTGTACGTAGTACGGCAGTTATGGTACTTCTGTCGCCGGGAGGGACCAATGGCGCCGTACTCGATGGATCTGCGGACGCGCGTGTTGGCGGACTGCGATGGCGGGCTGGCGGCGAAGGATGTCGC
>DATEEI010000018.1:0-2263 GCA_035281225.1 Vicinamibacterales bacterium | reverse complement strand
GGCTCTCTCAACCTTGGCGGCGCTCGGATCGCGCCGCTTCTCGTGTTGGTCTGCTCACCACTGCGGGCGCTGTAAGCAGGGAAATCGCCGCGAACGCAGACGGTGGGGAATCGTCTCGCTCCGCTGCGGCTGTTTGTGGACCGAAGTGTATACAGTTTTGGAATCTGCGTCGTGGAAGTCGCGCCTCGCGGAGCTAGTGGTTAACCCTGAATCAGCGTTGCAACAACTGTGCCGCCGTGGGTCGCCTTCCCCGCGAATAGACTTGTACGCGCCGCATGACAGGAGGCGCAGGCACAGACATCGCCCGACCTCCTGCCTGCTGCTCCGGAGTTCCGGGAAAGAGCAGAAGAATTTTCAGGGAGTCACGATGTCAATTCTCGACAGGATCACCGATCGCCTCGGTGAGATCCAGAAGGAGATGCTGCGGGACCGGCATATCTGACAGCCGAAGCGTCCGGTTTCAGCCGGAAGTGGGTGCTGAAGCAAAACGGATTCGGCTGCCGCCCCGTCAAGGCGCAAGCGTCCATTTCGATGGCCAAGAATCCGCCGCCGCTGCCCGGATCGCCACCACCAGCGGCGAAGGTGCCGCCGACGCCCCCTGCCGGCTCTGCGCCCCCTTCGCAAGCGATCCCGGCATCCTCGACGGTTGCAACGGCGCATGGCGACGAGCGGCACGCCACAGAGGACTGCCCGCAACCACCGCCATTCGACATGCTCGAAATTCCAGATGGCATGGATGCGATGGGTTTCGGCTACGCCGCCAAATGCGCTCGCCGATGGTTCAGCGGCCCGGCGCATGTGATTGCGGACAAGTCGAAGGCAATCGTCCAGCCGGCGTTTGTCGATGACAGCAGCTGCAAGCTGCAGTGGGTGCTCAAGTTCGGGAAGGTGCGCAAGCGGTACGACCACTTGCTGGCGACCAACCTGAAGTCAACGACCCCCGAGAACATCTACAACGACGCCGTCCGCAACGACCTCGGCAAGAATTTCCAGGACTTCATGGTGCAGTCCAAACACCAGTTCTCGGGCGTGCTTGATACGCTGGCTGCATGCGGCAATGACAAGCAGCTTTTGCATCAGCGCTTTCAGTTTCAACGAGTGGTGGTGTCTATGCCGGATGTGTTGGGCAACTACACCACCGTGATGAATGATCTCGCCGCGTCACTGGCGAATTTCAATCTTTACGCAGCCGTGGCAACTGCAAAGATCAGAAGGACCCAGTACAACCGGTACGACACAGTTCCGTGGCGGCAATGCGTACACACCAGCGTCGAGATCACGCACGTCTATGTTTACGTCAAGGACGTCTATTCGTTCAACGATCGGCAAGGAAGCTCCGTCTCGCAATACCTCGGCCACTGGAATCGACAGGGCGTCATCATCACCGTCGATGCGGCTTTGGCGGAGCAAATCTCGAAACTGGCCCAATTCCTGGAGCACGAACGCGACAACATCCCACGATGGTATGTGCCACCGATTCCCGACTATCTGGACAGGCCGGTAGACATCAAGAACAGTTTGCGCAAGCCCGATATCTTTTATCCAGTGCGCAATCGCGATTTCCTGAATTGGCGAAACCTGAAAGGCAGAGGCGGCGATTTCGTCATCTTTTCCGACCTCGAGCGCATTGCACTCCCCAAGCCAATCGAACTCGACCTGGGCGAGACCTGTTGGGAATACAAGCGATGAACTGGAAGCGGCTTCTTCGCACCGCCCTCGTGGCCGTCATGGTGGTGTATGGAGTTGTGTTCGTCCTCGCGAACTGGGTTCGCCCGGTCGAATACATCCGATGCGACCTCTACACCGAAGAGATGAACGGGGGTCTCAAGACCTTCAATGGCAAGCCCTACAAAATCGTTCTTTGCGGATTTCAAGGACGAATCGAACCTGAAAACTTTCCCGACGATGAAGTGCGCCTACAGGTATTTTCAGCAGAAGGGGAACTGCTGGCTCAGCGATATTTCGAACCGCTTTTCGGCATGAGCCGATTTAGCTACGAGCTTGGGTACGGCCCCGATTACCTGATTTACAACGATGGCGAAGGCACAGGCCTTCAAACGAGGATGGCCATGCCGCCAGGGCGGCTGGATTGGATACGCGCCCGGCTCCCAAGGTTTGTCCCGTTGATCTTCTGGCCCCGATAGCTTGGTTCCGAAAGTCCGTTGAGTTCTCGTCGCCGGCCGGGGGGCGATTCCCGGTGAATCACCACAATTGGCGGCAAAGAGCTTTCCCCAGCTCTCCGCTCAAGGCAGCGACTGCAGCA
>DATEEI010000017.1:0-135090 GCA_035281225.1 Vicinamibacterales bacterium | reverse complement strand
GTCGAGCGCTCGGACGGTTGCCGCAGCCGGCTGATGCCGATGCCGAATCTGCGCCGTGATCCGCAGGGCACCTTCTGGTGGCGTGCCGGCGATCCAGTTCACCTGCGATGCAGTCAGGGTGTTCCGTTCGAGCTCTGGGCGGGGGCCGACCACGACCGTCTTTTCCGCAGGGCGGAGCTGCAGCACGTACAGCGGCTCGGCCGCCGCGATGCCCAGCCCCTTTCTCTGGCCAACGGTAAATCGATGAACGCCCGCGTGCCGGCCGAGCACGTCGCCGGACTGATTGACGATGGTGCCGCCAGACTGGAGGTCGCCCGTCTGCTTCTCGATGAATGCCGCGTAGTCGCCATCCGGGACGAAGCAGATTTCCTGGCTGTCCGGCTTGTCGGCCACCTCGAGATCGAGATCGCGTGCGAGGTCGCGCACGGCATCCTTGGAGAGATCGCCGACGGGGAAGCTCGCGCGAGACAGCTGCTCCTGTGTGAGCGAAAAGAGAAAATACGACTGGTCTTTGGCGACGTCGCGCCCGCGGCGAAGTACCTGCCGGCCTGTTTTTGAGTCCGTGTCCACCCTGGCGTAATGGCCGGTGGCGACCACTTCGGCGCCGAACGCCAGCGAGCGGTCGAGCAGCGTGGCGAACTTCAAATCGCTGTTGCAGTGCGAACAGGGAATCGGTGTCCGCCCCGCGACATACTCGCCGACGAAGTTCGCGACGACGGTCTGCTGGAACTCACGCTCGAAGTTCACGATGTAGTGGGGAATATTGAGCCGGCGCGCCACCCGTCCGGCGTCGTGCAGGTCGTCGAGGCTGCAGCAGCTGCCATATCCCGACTCGCCTTCGCGCTGATCGTAGAGCTGCATGGATAGACCGACGACGTCGTGACCGGCCTTGGCCAGCAGCACGGCGGCGACCGAAGAATCAACGCCTCCCGACATGGCAATGACGATCCTCATCGGTGAAAGGGCAGAGGGCAGAGGGTAGAGGGCATATCAACCACGCGCTCCGACCGAAGAGAGGCTGCGAAGCTTCGTGACGATCTTTGGCAACATCGTAACGACGCGGTCGATCTCGTCCTCGGTATTGGCGGCGCCGAGGCTGAAACGGATCGAGTTCTGCGCGCGATGGCTCGACAGCCCCATCGCCTTCAGCACGTGCGACGGCTCGAGCGTGCCCGACGAGCACGCGGATCCCGTCGAGACCGCGACCCCTTCGAGATCCAGCGCGATCAACAACGACTCGGCTTCGACGCGATCGAAGCTGATGTTGCTGGTGTTCGGGACGCGCGGCTCGCGCGTGCCGTTCACCTCCGTGTTCGGGACGGATGAGAGGATCCCCGTTTCGAGCCGGTTTCTCAACGCCGCCAGGCGCACGGCCTCAGATTCCATGTTCTGGAGTGCGTGGGCCGCAGCGACGCCCATTCCAATGACGCCCGGTACGTTTTCGGTACCGGCGCGACGGTTGCGTTCCTGCTTTCCTCCGGCGAGAAAGGGCGAGAGGCGCACCCCTCGCTTGACCCAGAGCGCGCCGACCCCTTTGGGGCCGTAGAACTTGTGACCCGAAATCGAGAGCAGATCCACGCCGAGCGCCCGCACGCTCACCGGAATCTTGCCGGCGCTCTGTACGGCGTCGGTGTGGAACAGCGCACCGCGCGCGTGCGCGATCTGCGCGAGCTCGGCAATCGGCTGAATCGTGCCGATTTCGTTGTTCGCGTGCATGATCGACACGAGGGCCGTATCGTCGGTCATCGCCTCGCGCAGGTTGTTGGGCGACACAATGCCGCTCGCATCGAGCGCGAGCATCGTCGTCTTCCAACCGCGGCGCGCGAGAGCCTTGTACGAGTTGATGACCGCCTCGTGTTCGATGCCCACGGTGATCACATGCGTGCGTCCGGTGGCTTCGAGCGCTTCCGCTGCGCCGCGAATGGCGAAGTTATCGGACTCGGTTCCACCGCTCGTGAAGATGACTTCCGAAGGTTCGGCTCCAATCAACGCCGCAACGGCGCTTCTGGCGCCGTCGATCGCCGCTTTTGCCTGCTGCCCGTAGTAATGAAGACTCGACGCATTGCCGAAAAGAGTCCCGAGCGCGTCTGTCATCGCTGCGGCTGCCGCCGGATCGACCGGGGTCGTCGCGTTGTGGTCGAGATAGATGCGCATGGCTGATCGGCCATCTTAGCATAGGGATGATTGACGCTAACCCTCAGCAAAATAAGGGCTAGACACCTTCGGGACGGTCACCTATACTTGCCGTAACCCGCTCACGACCCGGGGTCGCATGCTCGGGGTCTCCTGTCATAGTCCCGAAACCGTTCGGGGAGGTTAGAAATGTGGAAGCGTGACGAAGCAGTGCGACAACCGGCGGTGCCTACTACTGAGGCGGCTGCGGCGGCTCCCGCAGCAGCAATCCAGGCGACCCGTCCAGACCCTATCAGGAGCCAGACTGGGAGGGATGTGGTGAACATCGGAAAATCGGTCGTCATCAAAGGCGAGCTCAACGGCAGCGAAGATCTCACCATCGAAGGCCATGTCGAAGGGAAGATTGAGCTCCGGGATCACGTATTGACGATCGGGCCGAACGGCAAGATCAAAGCCGAGCTGTTTGCCAAATCCGTCGTCGTCCTCGGCGAAGTCATTGGCAACGTGAGTGCGACCGAGAAAGTCGATATCCGCGAGAACGGATCGGTCGAAGGGGACATCACGTCGCCTCGTGTGGCGATTGCCGAAGGCGCCCATTTCCGTGGCAGCGTCGATATGGCGAACAAAGGGAAGGCCGCCGCAGGCCCGCGCCCGGCAGAGGTAAAGGGACCGCAGGCCGCTGCTCCTCAACCGCAACCGGTCGCTCCGCAAGCCCAGAAAGTGGGCTAGTCCCCTTGCTCTGGGATCCCAGGAATAAGGCGCGCAACGAGGCGGCGGCTCCGGCCGCCGCCCGCCCCGATGACGGGCAGCTCATTCCGACGAAAGCCCTTCGTAAATTCCTGACGAGTCTCACGTCGCGCGAGTCCCCAGTGCTCATGGATCTCGGGCCCGTGGTCGGTTCGAACGTGACGTTTCTCGGCGAGCGCCTCGGCTGCAAGATTCTCCTCGAAGATCTCTTCGCCGATCTCGAACGACACGCGCGCGGCAGCGACAAAACGTTCGCAGAGTTTCTACAGGGCCGCTTCAGGCACGATCCTGCCAGCGTTGACGGGATTCTGTGTTGGAATTTCTTTGATTTTCTGGATGCTCCGGCAGCACAGGCGCTGGCCCGTGCCTTGACGACGCTGTTGCGGCCCGACGGCGCAGTGCTCGCGTTTTTCGCGACCGTCGGTGTGCCCGACACACGTTTCTCGAAGTACGTGATCGTGGACGAGGACTCGCTGCGGCAGCGGTTCTACTCCTCGGGCGGCAAACGGCAGACCGCGCTGCAGAACCGCGACATCATCCGGATGTTCGAAGGATTGAAGGTCTCGGAGTCGTTTCTGCTGAAGACCAACATTCGCGAGTTTCTGTTTCGCAA
The DNA here is from genome assembly GCA_035281225.1 of Vicinamibacterales bacterium. Classification (GTDB taxonomy): domain Bacteria; phylum Acidobacteriota; class Vicinamibacteria; order Vicinamibacterales; family JAMQPK01; genus JAMQPK01. The sequence continues at coordinate 131,597 of DATEEI010000017.1, read as the reverse complement.
GCCCCCGGGCGCCGCTTAGATCACTAGATCACCAGATCGCTAGATCACCAGTTGATATGCCTCGTCCGGTCGTCGCCCTACTCACCGACTTCGGCTCTCACGACCATTACGCCGGCACGATGAAGGCGGTCATCCTCGGGATCTGCCCGGATGTGACGCTCGTCGACATTACTCATGACATTCCGCCGCACGACGTGCTGACGGCTGCGCTCGAGCTTGCCGCGAGCTACAAATATTTTCCCACCGGCGCCATATTTCTCGTCGTCGTGGATCCCGGCGTGGGATCCGCGCGTCGGGGCATTGTCGCGGACACGGGAGATCATCGGTTTGTGGCGCCGGACAACGGTGTGCTGAGCGCCGTTTTCAAGGACTCGCCGCCGCGGCGCGTGTTCGAGATGACCGAACGCCGCTACGTCCGTCCGACGGTGAGCCGCACATTCGAGGGCCGCGATCGCTTCGCACCAGCGGCGGCCTGGCTCGCGAAGGGTGTCGATCTATCGACGTTCGGGCGCTCTGCCGGGGTGCTTCATCAGTTGAACATTCCCACACCGACGGTGACGGACGATGAGCTGGCGGGTGAGGTGCTGCGTGTCGATCGATTCGGTAACCTGGTGACGAACATCGATCGGAAGCTCTTCGATCAGTTCGTCCACTCCAGCGGCATCGAAATTACAGCCGCGACCCACCGCATCGGACGCGTGATTGGCACGTATGCCGAGGCTGCGGCTGACGAAGTGTGCGCGCTGTTCGGCAGTACGGATCACCTCGAGGTGGCCGTCAACGCCGGCAGCGCCCGCGATCGCCTGAATCTCACCCGCGGCGCGCCGGTGACCATTCGACGGGTGTAGGCTGATCTTTACACAGAGGACACAGAGGGAATACCGCTCTGATGAACTTCGATCTGAACGACGACCATCGATTGCTCGAGCAGACCACGCGCGAGTGGGCAGCACGCGAGGTCGGGCCGAGAATTCAGCAGCTCGATCGCGAGCACACGTTCGATCGCGAACTACTGCCGAAGATGGCCGAGCTGGGCCTGTTGGGGGTGTCCATACCGGCGAAATACGGCGGCGCCGGCATGGATTACATCAGTCTCGGCCTCGCGTGCGAGGAGCTGGAGTACGTCGACACGTCGCTTCGCGTCATCCTGTCTGTGCATGTCGGCCTCAACAGCCTCACGTTGCTGGCGTGGGGTAACGAGATGCAGAAGCAGAAATACCTCATTCCCCAGGCGCAGGGCTTGCTTATTGGCAGCTACGGTCTGACGGAGCCGGCGGCAGGCAGCGATGCGCGCGGCATCCAAACGACGGCTGAGAAGCGGGGCGATCGGTACGTGCTGAACGGCGAGAAGATGTGGATTTCGATGGCCGACGTCGCGGATACGTTCCTCGTCATCGCCTGGAGCGATCAAGAGAAGAAGCGCCAGAAAGATCCATCAGGCCTCAGCGCCTTCATCGTCGAGCGGACGTTCAAGGGGTTCTCGAGCGGGACGCTCACGCAGAAGTGGGGCATTCTCGCGGGCAACACCGGGTTCTTCAAGCTGGACGGCGTGGAGGTGCCAGAGGAAAACCTCGTGGGACTGCCTGGTGAAGGATTCAAGATTGCAATGTTCGCGCTCGATCAGGGCCGCCTGACGGTGGCGGCGGGCGCCACCGGTTTGATCCGGGCGTGCCGTGATGCGAGCGTCAGGTATGCGCGCGATCGCAAGGCCTTCGGCGTCGAAATCGGTGAGCACCAGCTCGTCAAAGAGATGATCGCGCAGATGGAATCGGACTATCAGGCATCGCGGCTTCTCTGGCTCCGCTCCGGGTGGCTGAAGAATGAGGGACGGCGCAACACACGGGAGACCGGCCTTGCCAAGTGGTTTTCGACGGTGGCATCCGAGCGTGCCGCATCGGACGCGGTCCAGATTCACGGTGCAAACGGCTACTCCGACGAGTATCCCGTCGGCCGTTACTATCGCAACGCGAAGGGCGCCGTCATTTACGAGGGCACGCGCGAAATCCACAAGCTGATGCAGGCGGACTACGTGCTCGGCTACCGGGCCGACAAACCGCTTCGCTGTGAGTTGCCTCCGCATCATGCATGATCCTGTCTTGAAACAGGAGATTAAGAGATTAGGAGATTCTCTTTACGTACAGATCCGGGCGCTTTAGCGGTGTTTGTCGCGCATGTGACCGCCAGCAGTCCGTGGTGCAAGTCGTACATCCGACGGTTGCAACAAATATCGGTTCCAGGATCCGAGTGCCTCGCGCGATCAGTCGGTCCCAATGTGGAACGTTCGACGCGGTTGTCAGCCGTTCTTTGAACAACTCGGGATCATGACGAAACAGCCACCATCCGCTGAGAACCTGACCGGTAAATAGCAATATGACGAGCCACGCGGCAGGCCAATCGACGCGTCCAGCTATACCGAAGAGCACACCACCGAGGATCGCCAATTTCACGACGCCCCTCACAAGACTCTTTACTAACAACGTTCGTGCGCGAATGTCAGCGTTCATCGTTCGAGACTCTCTTGTACTGCACTCTCGCCCATGGCCATGGGCAAACGTAAACGGGATACAGTGATCGAGGAAGTGTCGCCGACAAGTCGCTGGAGGTCGCAGTAATTGCAGCAGGGCAGGCACGTGTATAGTGAATTAGTCGTCATGTTCTGCTTCGATGCGATCAAACCAGACCTGCTCCTCCTAGTCTCCTGGTCTCCTGCAAGTTCTGTGAGAACGTGATTCGGATCGTCGTCCATCCCCGCGCGCTGAGCATCGACGCACTGGCGCCGGCGGTCCGCGCGCTGCGCGCCGGTGGCGTGGTGGCCTATCCCACCGAGACGTTTTACGGGCTTGCCGCCGATCCCCGCTTGGGGGCTGCCGTGCATCGAATCTTCGATCTCAAGCAGCGGGCGCCGGATCAGGCGCTACCGCTGATTGCTGCGGACCTCGACCAGATCGCGGATCACGTGGGATCGATGACGCCGCTCGCAGAACGCCTGGCTGCGCGTGGATGGCCGGGCCCTCTCACCTTGATCATTCCGGCGTCGCCAGTGTTGTGCGCCGACGTTCATCTCGCGACCGGCAAGGTGGCCGTTCGCGTGCCGGCCGATCCGGTCGCTCGCGCATTGGCCGCTGCTGCTGGTCATGCGATCACGTCCACCAGCGCCAATTTCTCCGGTCAACCGCCCGCGTCAACCGCCGAAGCGGTGATCGCGACGTTGGGCGATGGCCTTGATGTGGTGATCGACGCGGGACTCACGCCAGGCGGACTGCCATCGACCATCATCGACGCGACAGGCAAGGTGCCTGTACTCGTGCGCGCGGGCGCGATCGCGTGGGACCGCGTGCTAGAATTTTTAGAGAACTGATGCCATCTCCGCAGCCGCGTGAACGCGCCGCGCTCGTCGGTCTCGCCCTTCGTCGATCCAAACGGCAGGATGCCGATCACGCGCTCGAAGAACTGGCTGGACTTGCGGATGCCGCAGGTGCGGACGTCGTGCTGAGGATGATTCAGGAGCGGCCTACGCCTGACGCTTCGACGTTCATTGGCCGTGGCAAGCTCGAGGAGCTTGCCGACGACTGTGAGCGCCTCGGCGCCGATGTCGTCATCTTCGACAACGAGCTGACACCCGCGCAGCTCCGGCAGATCGAGGAGCGCGTCAGACGAAAGGTGATCGACCGCACGCAGCTCATCCTCGATATCTTCGCGCGGCGTGCGCGAACGCGCGAAGGCAAATGGCAGGTGGAGCTCGCGCAGCTGAAGTACCTGCTGCCGCGCCTGGTCGGCTCCGCCACCGCCCTGTCGCGCCTTGGCGGCGGCATAGGTACGCGCGGCCCTGGCGAAACGAAACTCGAGACCGACCGCCGTCGTATACGACAAAAGATTCACGCGATCACCGAGGAAATCGACCACATACGGCAGCGCCGGCACCATGTACGCGCACGCCGCCAGAAGGCCTCGGTACCGCTCGTGGCGCTCGTGGGGTACACGAACGCCGGCAAGTCGACCCTCTTCAATCTGCTCACAAAGGGCTCCGCTGAAGCGTCGAACGCGTTGTTCGTCACGCTGGATCCGCTGGTTCGGCAGGTGAGCTTGCCCGACAAGCGACAGCTGCTGTTGTCCGATACCGTCGGCTTCATCGATCGGCTGCCTCACGCGCTCGTGGCGGCCTTTCGCGCGACGCTCGAACAGGTGGCTGAGGCCGATCTGGTGTTGCACGTCATCGACACGGCGAGTCCTGATCGTGAACGCCATGTCGAGGCTGTGCGCCGCGTCCTCGAGGAAGTCGGGGCCGCCAATGTGACGACGCTCGACGTCTTTAACAAATGCGATCTGGTGGAGCCGGCAGAACTCGAGCGCCTGCAGCGGTCGCATCCGGACGCGTTATTTGTCTCTGCATTGAAAGGGAGGCTTGGGAAGGGCCGCCAGCGCATGATTGACGTCGTTGCCGAGAAGCTCGAACTGGACACTCGCCGCGTGACGCTCGAGTACGACTCGGAGAGCGCGGAAGATCGCGAGACCATCGCCCGGGTGTACCGCCACGCGCGCGTGCTCAGCCACGTCACGAACGGCGGCCGCGTGGCCATCGAGGCCGACGTCCCGCGGCGTGTGCTCGATCGCGTCAAAGCGGCAGGTGCGCGATGAACAGCACTAAAGTGCTGTGCCACCGTTGGAACCGAGTGCTGGGGCAGCGTTGGAACCGCGTGCTGGGGCAGCGGTGGCACAGGGCTTTAGCCCTGTCTCTGCTGCTTGTCGTTGCCGCCGGTTGCGGCCGAGCGGTCACACCGCCGGTTGTCACGGCGCCGCGCTATCCCGAATACGTTCTTCCGACGCTCGTGCCGCCCGATCCAAGCCAGGCTGAATATCTCCGCGAGCACGAGGCCGCATGGGGATGGTTTCAGGCGGGCGATTTCGCTCGGGCCGAAACTGAATTGCTGGCGGTGCTGAAACGCGCGCCGCAGTTCTATCCAAGCGAAGCGGCGCTGGGCTTCGTTCACCTCGCACGAAAGAACTATCCGCGCGCGCTGGAACGCTTCGACCGTGCGCTCCAGACACGGACGGAGTACGTGCCTGCTCTCGTCGGACGGGGTGAGGCCCTGCTGGCGGAATCGCGCGAGGCCGATGCGCTCGCGGCGTTCGAGCTGGCCGTCAAGCTCGATCCGAAGCTCGCCGAAATCGGGCGCCGTGTAGAGGTGCTGCGCGCGCGAGCGGCGCAGGAGATGGTCGCGGCGGCGACACGGGCCGCGCAACAGAACAGGCTGGATGAAGCGGTCGTGCTGTACGAACGAGCAATCGCGGCGTCACCAGACAGCGCGTTTCTCATCCGCGACCTGGCGAGCGTCGAGATGAAGCAGGGCAAAACCGAGCAGGCGCTCGCGCGGTACCGCCGGGCGATCGAGCTCGATCCTTCGGATGCGGCATCGCGGGTTCGCGTGGGAGAGATCCTGGACGCGCGTGGTGACCTCGAGGGTGCCATGGGGATGTATACCGAGGCGAGCCGTCTGGAGCCGAGTGCGGAGCTTCGAACCCGGATGGCCGCGCTCGACGCCCGCCTTGCGTACCTGCGGTTGCCGGCCGAGTATCGCGCGATCCCAGACGCTGCGTCGATCACGCGAGGCGATCTCGCCTCACTCATTGGTCTCAGATTGGCGCCGCTGCTGAACACCGCGCCGGCCCACGCGGTCGTGATCACGGACGCGCGCAATCACTGGGCTTCCGCCTGGATCATGGCTGCCGCGACCGCTGGGGTTCTGGAGCCGTACGAGAACCACACGTTTCAGCCGGGCAACGCCATCACGCGCAGCGATCTCGCGCAGGCCGTCAGCAGGCTGCTGAAGATTATCGCGGCCGGTCGTCCCGAGCTTCTCAAGGATTGGCAGAGCCGCCAGCAGAAGATGGCGGACGTGGCTGTCAGCAATCTGCACTATGCTGACGCGTCGCTTTCGGTCGCGGCGGGCGTGCTTCCGCTGGCCGAAGGAGGATTGTTCCGGTTGTCGAATCCCGTCAGCGGCGCTGAAGCGACCGACGCCGTCACCCGGATCGAGCAGCTCTACCACTCTTCGAAATGAGCGTTCTCACGCCGGCCAACCAGCTCACCCTCACCCGGGTGATGCTCGTGCCTCCGTTTGTCATCCTGACGGTCTACGGCTATTTCGGCTGGGCGCTGATTGTGTTCGCCGTGGCGGGGTTGACGGATCTGCTCGATGGCCTCATCGCGCGGAAGTTCAGCCGGCGCACCGACCTCGGCGCCTGGCTCGATCCAATGGCCGACAAGCTCCTGATCGTTGCGACCGTCATCGTTCTCACGCTGCCTGGGCTGGGCCTCACGAACACGCTTCCGGTCTGGCTGACGATTCTGGTTATCAGCCGCGACCTGTTGATTGTCGGCGCCGTCGCGGTCATCAACCTCGCCATCGGCAGACGGGAATTCCGGCCTTCGATCTGGGGAAAGATTGCGACGGCTACCTACATCATGACGTGCGTCATGATCATGTACTTCAACTACCGGCATACGACGTCGCCGATCGTCACGCTGGGGATCTATGCTTCGGCGCTGATTACGCTGGTATCAGGATTTCATTACGTCTTCAACATTACGAAGATCATCAATCGGAACGGAGGCGCTGAAAGTAGGAAGTAAGAAGTAGGAGGTAAGAAGTAAAAGATCCTTCTTACTTCTTACTTCTCACTTCTCACTTCTTACTTACACGTTACACCTTCATCTTTCTCCTAAAGTACTCCACCGTCTTCACCAATCCCTCTTCGAGCCTCACCGTGGGCTCCCAGCCGAGCAGCGTGCGCGCTTTTGTGATGTCGGGCTGGCGGACTTTGGGATCGTCGACGGGCAGATCCTGGTAGACGATTTTGCTCTTCGAGCCGGTCATGTCAATGATGGCGCGAGCGATGCCCTCGATCGTCATCTCGTGCGGGTTGCCGATGTTGACCGGCTCGTTCAGGTTCGAGTCGGCCAACTTTAGGATGCCCGCCACCAGATCATCGACGTAGCAGAAGCTTCGGGTCTGTTTGCCGTCGCCAAACACGGTGACGTCCTCGTTGAGGAGCGCCTGCGAGATGAATGCCGGCACGGCGCGGCCGTCCTTGATCCGCATCCGCGGACCGTAGGTATTGAAGATCCTGACAATCTTCGTATCGACCCCGTGGTACCGGTGGTATGCCATCGTCATCGCTTCGGCGAAGCGCTTCGCCTCGTCGTAGACGCCACGCGGTCCGATCGGGTTGACGTTGCCCCAGTACGTCTCTTTCTGTGGATGCTCGAGCGGATCGCCGTAGACCTCTGATGTCGAGGCGATGACGAACCGCGCGCCCTTCGCCTTCGCCAGTCCGAGCGCCTTGTGCGTGCCGAGCGCGCCCACCTTGAGGGTCGGAATCGGCAGCTCGAGGTAGTCGATCGGGCTTGCCGGGCTCGCCCAGTGCAGGACGAGGTCCACCGGACCGTCTACATTGATATAGTTCGTGACGTCGTGCTTCATGAAGACGAAGTCGCGGCCCGTGAGATGGGCGATGTTTGCGAGATCGCCGGTCAATAGATTGTCGATGCCGACGACCGAACAGCCGCGATCGAGGAGTTCTTCGGCGAGATGCGAGCCGATGAAGCCCGCGGCTCCTGTGATGACAACGCGCTTTTTCATTATGCCTGTCTCTGGAGGACGCCGCGGAACAGCGTCATGAACATGATCTTCAGATCGAGCGAGACCGACCAGTTCTCGATGTAGTAGAGGTCGAACTCGATCCGTTTTTCGAGCGATGTATTGCCGCGCCAGCCGTTCACCTGCGCCCAGCCGGTGATGCCGGCCTTCACTTTGTGGCGAAGCATATATTGCGGAAACCGGTGCTTGAACTGGTCGACGAAGAACGGCCGCTCGGGCCTCGGTCCGACGATCGACATGTCGCCCTTCAGCACGTTCCAGATCTGCGGGAGCTCGTCCAGATCCCAGCGACGGAGAAACCGTCCGACCGGCGTGCATCGCGGGTCGTCGTCCCGTGCCCAGATCGGGCCCGTCACATCCTCGGCGCCCGCACGCATCGATCGAAACTTATAGACCCAGAATGGCCGGCCATCGAGGCCCATGCGTTCCTGTCGGTAAAACACCGCACCGGCTGACGACCATTTGATGATCAGAGAGATGATCGCGCAGGGCAGCAGCAGCACGAGCGCGGCGAAGCCGCTGATCGCCACGTCGATGATGCGCTTGATGACGGCGTTCAGTCCCTGCAGCGGAACGTCATGAATGTTGATAATGGGAACGCCATCGAGATCTTCGAGGCGTGCCCGAAGCGCCAGAAACTGCACCAAATCCGGCACGACCTTGACGTCGACCATCTCGCGGCTGGTGTTCTCGATCAGGTCCAGCATCTTCACGTGCTCGTCGAGCGGGAGCGCGACGTACAAGTGATCGATGTGTTCCTGCCGAACGATCTCTGAAGCATCCGCAAGCGTGCCGAGCAGCGGCAGTCCGCGATAGCCGAGATGATCGCCGCCCGCACGATCGTCGACGAAGCCGATGATTTGGTAGCCAAGCTCGCGGTGCTGGAGAATCTTCTCGGCCACGACCCGGCCCAGCTCACCGGCACCCGCGATGAGAATTCTCTTGAGGCCGATGCCAGCCTTCCAGCGCCGCTCGAGCACTTCGCGGACGAGCTCGCGCAACCCGAACGTCAGCGCAACGTTGAAGACCAGAAACATCGCCCAGACGATGCGCGACACCTGGTAGGCGCCGCGGGCTCTGAGGTCCGGTGTGGCGTGATAGGCCTCGAAATACAGCGTGCTGACGATGCCGAGGACGACGGCGACGATTGTGCCGATGAAGAGGATGAAGAAATCGTCGACACGCGACCGTCCGCGCCGCAGCAGGTAGACGCCCTGGAATTGATAGGCGAGCGGTACCAGGATCGCGATGAACGGCATGACCGCGACGTACTGTTCGAACGGAGGATAGCCGCGGGTGATGGGAATCCACCCGAGCGAGAAGCGCACGACGTAGGCAAGGCCGAACGCAAGAATGGCGAGCAGCGCATCCGAGAGGACGTAGAACGCGACGAGCAGGCGTCCGTATCGCCTAAGCATGCGCCATGCTCTCGATAGCCGAGTGGATTGATTGCTCGAAGACCGTGCGGTCGAACTTCAGCGCGTGTTGTCTGATGGCGGTGCGATCGAAGGCGATCTCCCTGACGCGCGCGATACCGGCGGCGAACGCCTCGGGAGTCGGTTCAGTGACGAGCACCCCGGTCACGTTGTCGATCACCGTCTCCAAGGCACCACCACGGGCCAGGGCGACGACCGGCGTGCCGCACGCCTGCGCTTCGACGGGCACGATGCCGAAGTCCTCTTCGCCAGGCAGCAGCACCGCGGAGGCGCCTCGATAGAGATCGCGAATTTCTAGATCGGACAACGCGCCGAGCAGCTGAACGTGGGATCCCCGATGCGCCGCAAGCGTCGTCAACGCCTGACGTTCCGGACCATCGCCGACGATGCGAAGAGGTATACCTGCCAGGCGGCTCGCCTCGATGGCGATGTCGACGCGTTTGTAGGGAACAAGCGCAGACACCATCAGCAGAAAATCCTCTGGGGCGGCCGTCTCGGAGTCGCCCGCAGGGCAGTAGAAACCGGTATCGACCGGGGGATAGATGACAACAGCGTCTCGATTATAGTACCGGCGGATCCGGCTGGCAACGTGTTGTGAAATGGCCACATAGCGGTCCACCCGGCCTGCCGTGGCAGCGTCCCATCGAGCCAGCGCGCGCATGATGGGACGAAGGAGACGATTCGCCAGCTTCCCTACGCGGTCCTCACCAAAGTAGGCGTCGAACTGATCCCACGCGTAGCGCATCGGGGTAAAGCAGTAGCACAAATGCCGCGCCCTGCCGGCCTTGATCACCGACTTCGCGGCACAGTGGCTCGTGCTGATGACGAGGTCGTAGCCATCGAGATCGAACTGTTCGATAGCGGCCGGAAACAGCGGAAGATAATACCGATAGAAGCGCCGGGCGCCTGGAAGATGCTGGAGCCAGGACGTGCGCGGCCGAAGCCGCTCGATCGCGGGCGACACGCTGCCCGGAACATGAAACAGCGTGAGCAGGTCGGCGCCCGGGTACGCCTGGCACAGGAGCTCGAGCACTTTCTCGCCACCCCGCATCCCGTTGAGCCAGTCGTGCACGAGTACGACCTTCAGGAGAGCACCTCGTCGTAGACGTTGCGCACGCGCCGAACGGAGCGGGCCCACGAGAACTCTTGCACGCGGTTGAGTCCGCGCTCGCGCAGCTCGCCGCGAAGATGCGTGCTGCGTAGCACCGTCGCGATGCCGTGGGCGATCGCCGCGGCGTCGTAGGGATCCACCAGCACTGCGGCATTGCCGACGACTTCGGGAAGCGACGACACGTTCGACGTGACCACCGGCGTTCCGCTTGCCATCGCCTCGAGCGGTGGCAGCCCGAATCCTTCGTATAGCGACGGAAACACGAACACCGATGCCAGGCGATACAGCACGGCTAGCGTCTTGTCGGGCACGTAGCCCAGGAAGCGCACGTACCGATGGATATCGTACTTGTGCACCGCGCGCCGGAGCGCCTGGAGCTTGGAGATCTCGTCGCCGATGATCAGCAGCTCGAGCTCGGAGCGTCCTTGATTGCGCACGAGGTGGAACGCCTCGATCAACCGCTCGAGGTTCTTGTGTGGTTTGATGTTGCCAACGTAGAGCAGGTACGAGTGGCTCAACTGATAACGCTCGCGAGTGTCGGTAACATGCTCGTCGCTTGGCGGGGCGCTGAACCGATCGTCAATGGCGTTCGGCGTCACGACGATCTTGTCTGGCGACACTTTGAAGAACTTCAGGATGTCGCGCTTCGACGATTCCGAGACCGTCAAGATGCGGTCCGACTTGTGCGCCGCCGTGTACAACGACGCTTTGGCGTAGGCGTGCCCGAGGCGGCGCTGCGTATAGTCGGGAAACATCAGATGGATGCAATCGTGAATCGTCACGACGGTCTTCGACGGTGTCAGCGCTGGCAGTACGTAATGCGTCGCGTGGAACAGATCGAGCCGCTCGCGCTTAACGCCCAGAGGGATCGAAAGCTGCTCCGCGATGGAGTAGTGCCCGGACCGGTCCGGAACGGCGCGAAAGTTCTCTCCTAGCGACGCCGCGACGGCGACATCCTGCGGCCTGGTGAACAGCACGTACTCGGTCTGCCGATCGATGTTCGCGAGCTCTCGCAGTAGATTCCGGATGTAGGTGCCGATGCCGTAATCGTGAAGCTTTCGCGCGTCGATGCCTATGCGCACTGGGTAATTCTAGTCGACAGTCGGGAGTCGGCAGTGATCAGTCTCAGTCGAACAGTCATCAGTCTTAGTCAACAGTCATCAGGCTCAATCGGAGAGTCATCCGGCTCAGTCAATCAGTTACCAGTCTCAGTCCGCAGGCTGCCTGATTGAGACTCTCGACTGCTGACTGAGACTGATCACTGCCGACCGACGACTGCCGACTCGCGTCAGCGTCAGTCAACAGTCGCGTTAGCGTCAGCGCTCCCACCCCTCCCAGTCCATGCGGTGGTCGCGTCGCGTCTCGCGCATCTGGCCGGGCAGCACCGAGGCGCGTCGCGCGTCTTCATTCGCGGTCGTCATGGCCGCGCGCAGCTCGGCCGCCATACCGTCCAGCTCTTGCACAGCAGATGCACATGTCCCACTGGGGCTCGTGAGCCCCGTACGTCCGTCCCACAAGCCGAACCATTCGCGGTCGTATCCGGGCGCGACGCGCACGCCGCAGTTGGTCTTGATGGTTTTCCAGTAACCGTCGATCTGGGTCGCCCGGCGTGCGAGCGCTTCGACGATCTGGTTGTAGCGTCGTGTGCCGTCTGCGCGCGCGTGGTCGATCGTGGATCCTGTCGAAAATGCAGGAGCGAGCGAACGACTGACGGCTGCCGATGTGCTCAGCGGCGTGTCGGGTTGGCGTGCTCCGCTGAGCATGCCGCGGGCATGATCGACTGCGACGGCAAAGCCGAGCGATTCGGCGGCGCCGGCAATCTTCATCGTATTGATGCCCACCACCTCTCCCTGGCGATTCAACAACGGGCCCCCACTGTTGCCAGGATTGATCGCCGCGTCGGTCTGCAGCAGAACCGTGCGATCGGACCGCCGGACGGCGCTGATGATGCCGCGCGTGACGCTGTTCTGAAAGACACCAAGCGCAAGTCCGATCGCGATCACTTCCTGGCCCTGTCGCACATCGTTGGCCGTACCAAGGGGCAGCACAGATTGCGAGGCAGGTGCACCGTCGACACTCACGAGTGCGAGATCATATTCGCGAGACGAGGTCTGGACCCTGCCGGAAAGCGCCTCACCCGTCGATAGCCGAATCGTGACCGATCCATGGTCTTGAACGACGTGCCGGTTGGTGACGACCGTCCGTGGCGCGGCAAAAAACCCGCTGCCGCGACCATCGCGCGTCTCGATGGAGACGATCGCCGGAATCGACCGGCTCACCACATCCTCGAGTCTGTCAGGTGCAACGGGTGCGTTGGGCCTGTCCGCCGTAGCGATCTGGGCACTGGGCGCGAAGTCGGATGCGACGGGTGCGAGAGGTGCGACTGGTGCGTCAGGCCTGTCTGCCGTAGCGTTCGGGGTGCTCGAAGCGAAGGCGGATGCGTCAGGTCCGGCGGAGATCGCCGGTGCGGGGCTGGGCGTAATTTCTGGACCTACAGGGAGTACCTGCAGCGCGATCAGAGACCCGGCAGCGACTGCGGCGACAACGCCAACAACGACCCACGGAAGCACGCTCGAACGGGTAATCGGCAGAGAGGCTGGGGAGGATGCGATTGGTGTATCAACCGCAGTCTCTCGTAGATGACCGCAGCGGCACGCGCTTACGCGGTTTGGCACCCGTCGCGCGCACTCGGGGCAGGTCCAGCTGCTGCTCACCCCTTGCTTATCGGCAGTTTCCCCCGCAAGCCTAAGTAAAGACGCAGGATTGGTTCCCAGCCGGGGTGATGCTTCTGATAGAACGCGAGCTGGCTTCGACGGTACGCCTCGGCGGTCGCCCCGGGGTCTGATGCGCCGGACCGGCCGCGCAGGTGAACGACTTCGGCCGCCGGGGCGAAGTACACACGGCCGCCGTTAGCCCGGACAGCGGCGCAGAAATCCACGTCCTCGCAATACATAAAGTACCGCTCGTCGAGCAGGCCGGCGGCCTCGGCATCACGCCGGCGCACAAGCAAGCAGGCGCCGCTTACCCAATCCACGAGTCGTGTATGAGACGTCATCGCAGCCAGCCGAGTGGGTCCAGCCGTCCGACCAATGACTTTCTGCCGGACCTCAGCCCACGGGCTCAGCATCCGCCCGAACGACAGCTCGGGTTTCCCCGTGCCGTCCACGAGACGCGGTCCGACGATCGACGCGCCAGGAAGCTCGCCCAATGCCTGGACGAGCCTGTCGATCGCGCCGTCGGTCGCCAACGTATCGCTGTTGAGCAGCAGAATGAGCTCGCTCATCGTTTGTCGAATGCCCTCGTTGTTCGCGCGTGCAAAGCCCACATTGGTGCCAAGCTGAATAACGCGGACAGTAGGGAACTGCGCTCGAACGGTATCGGTGCTGCCGTCAGTCGATCCGTTGTCGATGACGACGATCTCGTGGGTGATGCGTGGCGGATGGTCGTGCAGCGAGCGCAGGCAGTTCTCGAGATCGCGCGTCGTGTTGTAGCTGACGATCAGAATCGCGAGATCAGGCACCAGCGGCTACCTCCAGAGTCCTCAGTGTTTCTGCAGCCGCTCGTGCCCACGAGTAGCGCGCCAGGACCTGAGGCCCCGCGCTCAACACACGCGCCCGGGCTTCCTCGTCGAAGAGCAAGCTGTGCAGCGCCGAGGTGATGCTCGCCGAATCGCCCGCGCGCACGTAGAGCGCGGCGTCTCCGCAGACCTCGCGGGCAACCGGCGTATCGAACAGGACGGAAGGGACCCCCGAGCCGAGTGCTTCGAGCGGTGGGTGGCCGAACCCTTCGTATTCCGACAACAGCGCAAAGGCCCGTGCACGGTTGTACAACTCGGAGAGCTGGGCGTCGAAGAGGTAAGGGCGAATTGCCACCTGCGCCTGCAGCCCATCGGCGGCGACGATCGCGGGAAGGTCTTCGTGAGGATACGTTCGGTTGTCGCCGACGATTTCGAGCCGCGCGTTTGTATGAAGCCTCGCGATCGGCTTGAAGGCGCGGATCAGGTCGGGAACGTGGCGTCTGTTGAAGACCGATCCCACAAAGAGCACGAGCGGCTCGCGCGTCACATTCGCGACATTGGCCGGGGCAAGCCCAAGCGATGCGACTCCCGGATAGATACAGCGCACACGATCGGCCGCGAGGCCGAAATGCGACAAGATTTCGCGCCTCGCGGTTTCGGAGACCGTCAGGACGAGTTGTGCCCGGTTGCTCGACCATCGCGTGATGAGCCGACGGCGCAGCCCTTCCTTCCATCGAAACCATTCCGGATGCGCGACAAACGAGATGTCATGGACGAGGACGACGGTTGGAATCCTCCAGGTGAGTGGGGAGGTATATCCAGGAGCAAAGAAGACGTCGAGGTGATCCTGTCGCGCGGCCCGAGGCAGGGCGAACTGCTCCCACGATGTGCCGGCCGCGCCAGGCACGACGCGCTGCTCGGTGTTGTGAAGAGGAGTCTCGACAGGCTCTGCGGAGTACAGCACGAGCGTGTGCCGCGATGCGGCCGGATCGTTCGCCCACGCGTCAAGCAGCCCCGCGAGATGGCGGCCTACGCCGGTGGGTTTGCCGCAAAGCTCGCGGGCGTCAATCCCGATGCGCATGGGAGCTTTTGACACCAGACGCTGGACTCTCGACACTTGACGTTGGACTTTGGGCTTTGGGTTTTGGGTCGCGCGCCCGTCGGGCCAGCAGCGCATCTTCATACGCGCGGTGGACGTCGCGCGCGGTTTGAGCCCAGTTGAATTGCCGTGCGCGCACAAGCCCCCGCTCCGCTAAGGCTCCGCGCAAACGCGCATCGGTGGCGATTCGGGCCATGGCATCGGTCAGGCTTTCGGGATCATCCGGGTCGATCAGGAGGCCCGCATCGCTGACAACTTCCGGCAGGGAGCCTCGATTCGACGCCACGACCGGTACGCCCGCAGACATCGCTTCGAGCGCGGGCAGTCCGAAACCCTCTTCGAAGGACGGCAGGACGAACATCTGCGCTTCCTTGAAGGTTGCTTCGCGGCGCTCGGCTGACACGTAGCCGAGATACTCGACATGGCCCGCAAGCGGCGGCCGTGCGATCGCCTCGAGCCACTTGGCGGCATCAGGACCGGCGCCGCCGGCAATGACGAGGCGCGGAGCCTGGATCCGAGACAGCAGACGGCCGTACGCCTCGAGCAGCCCGTCGATATTCTTGCGCGCGTCGAGCGTGCCCATGAACAGAATGTACCCCGACCCATCGACGCGCGCGGGTTCCGTCTTCCACTCCGGCGCGCCCGCAGGGCAGATCGCGATGTGTTCTGAGGGCACATTCAGAAGGCGCTGCACCTCGCCCGCCGCGAACCTCGACGAGACGACGATGCGATCCGCGCGCCGCGCATGTGCGCCGGCGAGAGCAGGGTAGTCGCGCCGAATTTCCTGCGAGGAACGCTCGGGGTGCGACAGGAAATGCAAATCGTGAATCGTGACGACGCTGGCGGCCGAGCGCGACGGCAGCAGGAGAGGATGCGGCGAGTGTGCGACGTCGTAGTCGCCTCTCGCAATGGCTTCGACCGGCGGCCATTCGAGCCGGTGCCACGCGAGGTTCAGTACGCTCACGGGAATGCGTCGATCGACGATCGTGACACGTGGAAGCTCGGAAGCCAGGCCGGCCGATGGACGATCCTTCCAGGAGCTCGAGAAGAGCGTGATGTCGTCGGTGCCCGCTCGTGCCAACGCGCCGGCGACGTGATGGATGTATTCGCCGACGCCCGTACGGGCCCGCAGGGCCGGACGGTAATCGATCACGATCCGCACGCGGCCGAGCCTATCACACGGATATACTCTTTATGCTAAAGTCGAGAACCTTTTGCCCTTTTCTCGGAGCGATCACGAATGAAAATTGCGGTGGTTGGAACGGGCTACGTGGGCCTCGTCCTCGGAGCCTGTCTGGCGGAAACTGGCAACGACGTCACGTGCGTCGATAAGGAAGACGCAAAAATCCGCCAGCTGCGCCGTGGTGTCATGCCCATCTACGAGCCGGGACTCGAAGAGATGGTTCGGCGCAATCAGACGGAAAAGCGTCTGGAATTTACGAAGGATCTGCCGCGCGCCGTGCGGGCCGCGCGCATCGTCTTTATCGCCGTCGGTACGCCGCAGCACGAGGATGGCTCCGCCGACTTGACCCATGTACTCGCGGTCGCGCGTGAAATCGCGGGCGCGATGAACGGCTACAAGGTGATTGTCGACAAGAGCACCGTGCCCGTGGGGACCGCCGCCCGGGTGCGCGACGTGATTAGGCGCGAAACGACACACCCTTTCAGCGTCGTCAGCAACCCGGAATTCCTCAAGCAGGGCGCGGCGGTCGAGGACTTCCTCAAGCCGGACCGGGTCGTCATCGGCGTGGAGGACGATCGGGCGAGGGCGACGATGCTCGAGCTGTACGCGCCCTTCACACGCACCGGGGCACCCATCATGGTGATGGATTGCCCGAGCGCCGAGCTCAGCAAGTACGCGGCCAATGCCATTCTCGCGACGCGCATTTCGTTCATGAACGAGATCGCGAACGTCTGCGAAGCGTTCGGCGCGAGCGTGGACCACGTGCGCAAGGCGATCGGCTCGGATCGCCGCATCGGGCCATCGTTTCTCTTTCCGGGTATCGGGTTTGGCGGAAGCTGCTTTCCGAAAGACATCAAAGCGCTCATCAAGTTCGCCGGCGACAAGGGGTACGATTTCCAGACCCTCAAGGCGGTCGAGCGCGTCAACGAGGCGCAAAAAGTGCGCTTCATCTCCAAACTCGAGGATCACTTCGGCTCGTTGCGAAACAGGACGGTTGCTGTGTGGGGTCTCGCGTTCAAGCCCAGGACCGACGACATGCGCGAGGCGCCGGCCATTCCGCTAATCACGCGTCTGCTGCGGGCGCGCGCCAAGGTTCAGGCCTACGATCCGCAGGCGGGACCGGTGGCCCGACGGCTCTTCGGCAAGAAGATCACGCTGGCCGAGAAGAGTTACGGCGCGCTGAAGGGGGCCGACGCGCTCGTGATTGCGACCGAGTGGAACGAATTTCGGGAGCCCGATTTCAAGCGCATGCACAAGCTCATGAAGTCGCCAGTCATCTTTGACGGCCGGAACATCTACAGCCCCGAGCAGATGAAAGCTCTGGGCTTCACCTACTACTCCGTCGGACGATAATGGCAGGCATACATGGGGTCCTGAAAGACCCGCTGCTCTCGGTGGTCATGCCCGTTTACAACGAGCGGGACACCATCGAAGGCATGGTGGCGCGGGTCCTGGCGGTTCCCGGTCTCCGTATTGAGCTCATCGTTGTGGACGACGGCTCGAAGGACGGTACGTCCGATATCCTGCGCGAGCTGGCGAAGACGTATCCCATCAAGCTCTTTCAGAAGCCGAACGGCGGCAAAGGGTCGGCGCTCCGCCTGGGCTTCAAGGAAGTGACCGGCGATCTGGTGGTGATTCAGGACGCCGACACCGAGTACTCGCCGGAAGAGTTCCCTGAGCTGATCGAGTTGATCTGTCAGGGACGGGCCGACGTCGTGTACGGATCGCGATTTCTCGGCCGGCATCGCGTGTTCCTGTTTACGCACTACCTTGGGAACCTGTTCCTGACGTTCCTGACGAACGTGCTGTACAACACGATGCTCACGGACATGGAGACCTGCTACAAGGCGATGCGCGTCGAAGTGCTGCGATCGTTCAGCCTCGAGAGCGACGGCTTCGGCATCGAACCCGAGATGACGGCGAAGATCTTCAAGCGCGGGTACCGGGTGTACGAGGTGCCGATTACGTACGACGGGCGCGGCTACGATGAAGGGAAAAAGATCACCTGGCGCGACGGGGTCGTGGCGCTGTGGGTCCTGGTGAAGTATCGCTTTACCGAGTGAACTCGTTCATCCGGCTCCTTCGGTACGCAAAGCCCTATAAAGGCCGCCTGGCTTGGGCCGTGCTGGCGATGGTGTTGTACGCCGTCGCATCGGCGCTCGTCATCTTCCTCATCAGAAGAGTCATCGACAACGTGCTCCCGAGCGGCGAGGGGCTGCGGATGGTTGCCCTTGCGCTGGTGGCCCTGTACTTCGTCAAGGGTGTCGGCTCGTACTTCTCCGGCTATCTCATGGAAGACGTCGGGCAGCGGGTCGTCATGGATCTGCGCGATCGCCTGTACGGCCACATCCTCGGGCAGTCGGCAAGTTTCTTTGCGCGCAACACCAGCGGGCAGCTCCTGTCGCGGGTGTCGAACGATGTTGGACAGGTGCAGCGGGCGGTGTCTGAGACAGCCGGCGATCTGCTGAGGGAATCGCTCGCGCTCGTCGGGTACGCCGTCATCCTGATCTGGATCGATTGGCGGCTCGCGCTCGTCTGCCTGACCGGCGCGCCCATCATCATTTACCCGCTCGTTCGCCTCGGGCAGCGGATTCGGCGCACGGCGCGACGAAGCCAGGAAGCCCAGGAGGTGATGTCGCACGTCGGCTCCGAGACCTTTTCCGCCCATCGCATCGTCAAGGCGTTTGGCGCGGAGGAGCGCGAAGCGGCACGCTTTCGCGATGCGCTGCGGCATCTCTATCGCACCAACATGAGGGTCGTGCGCGCTCTCTCGCTGATGCCGCCGTTCATGGAGCTGCTCGGGGGCATCGGCATGGCCGTGGCGCTGTGGTACGGCAGCACGGAGATCGCGGCGGGTCGATTGACGACGGGGCAGTTCACGTCGTTTTTGGCAGCGCTGCTCATGATGTACGCGCCCGCGAAGAAGCTCAGCCGTGTGAACGCCAACGTGCAGCAGGCGATCGCGGCAGGGGATCGTATTTTCGAGATGATCGACACCCATACCGAAGTGGCCGAGTCGCCGAACGCGCGGGTCATGCCGCCGTTCACGTCCGCGATCGAGTTTCGCGACGTGAGCTTCGCGTACGAAGACGCTCATCCACGCGCGATTCTGCGTCACGTGTCGTTCACAGTGCCTGCCGGCCAGATGGTGGCGATCGTCGGGCGCAGCGGCGCCGGCAAGACGACGCTCGTGAATCTCATTCCGCGCTTCTACGATGTCGGCGCCGGCAGCATTGTCATCGACGGGCGGGACATCCGCGAGGTGACGTTGAAATCGTTGAGGGCGCAGGTGGGCTTCGTCACGCAGGAGACGGTGCTCTTCGACGACACGATCGCCAACAATATTGCCTACGGTGCGCTGCGCGCGAACGTCCCCGAGATTGAAGCCGTCGCGAAAGCGGCACACGCACACGACTTCATCGCGGCGCTGCCGGACGGATACCAGACGAGAATCGGCGAGCGCGGCCAGAAGCTGTCGGGCGGCCAGCGCCAGCGCGTGGCCATCGCGCGCGCGCTGCTGAAGAACGCGCCCGTGCTGATCCTCGACGAGGCGACGTCCGCGCTCGACACCGAGGCGGAGCTGCTGGTGCAGGACGCGCTGGCGACACTGATGCTCAACCGCACCTCCTTCGTCATCGCCCACAGGTTGTCGACGATCATGCGCGCCGATGCGATTATCGTCCTCGAGCGCGGCCGCATCGTCGAGATCGGCCGTCACGACGACCTGCTCAGCCGTGATGGCATCTACGCGTCTCTCTATAAGATGCAGCTTCTCGAGCCACGACGTGAGGTTTCTGTAAACGACGAGCCGCGGGCGGCGAACACATGATTAAGAGCATGACGGGATTTGCGTCGGCGGCGCGCGAGGCCGATACGGCGACCATCACAGTGACCATACGTGCGGTTAACCATCGCCACCTCGACCTTCAACTTCGCGTGCCCCAGACGCTCGCGGAGGCCGAGGGACGCATTCGCGCGAGCGTGCAGCGGCGTATCGGACGTGGGCGCATCGAGCTTGCGGTCAACGTGCAGTATCGCCACACGGCGAGCGTTGAAGTGGAGTTCAACGAAGCGCTCGCGGTGGCGGTCTCAGCGGCGCTGGAGACGGCTCGCGACCGCGGCATCATCCAGGGGCCGCTGACGCCCGGCGACCTGCTGCGGCTGCCGCAGGCTTTGGCGATTCGCGAGCGGCCCGTGGAACGAGACCCTGCCATGGTTGTACAGCTGATCGAGATGCTAGAGAGCGCCGTCGAGGAAGCCGTGACGCAGCTCGATTCGATGCGCGTGACCGAAGGGAATCATCTGAACGCGGATCTCGAGGTCCGGCGGGCGCTGCTCGGAGGCATGCTCGAAGAAATCGCCAACGCGGCGGACCACGGACGGTTGGAACTGCAGGCACGTCTGACGGCTCGTGTGCAGGAGCTGGCTATCGACGTGGCGGCAGATCCCAACCTCATCGCGCAAGAGATCGTTCGTACGGCGTCGCGCTCAGATATCAGCGAAGAGATGGCGCGGTTTCGGGCGCACCTGGC
The DNA here is from genome assembly GCA_035281225.1 of Vicinamibacterales bacterium. GTDB lineage: Bacteria > Acidobacteriota > Vicinamibacteria > Vicinamibacterales > JAMQPK01 > JAMQPK01. The sequence continues at coordinate 111,061 of DATEEI010000017.1, read as the reverse complement.
GCACTGGAGATCGCTTGCCGACTCGCCGGAGCCCTGCGGCCGCAAGCTGGATTTTCTGCTGCAGGAGATGAACCGGGAGGTGAACACCATTGGCTCCAAGGCGGACGGCCTCCGGGTGTCGAACCTGGTGATCTCCGCCAAAGCGGAGCTCGAAAAGATGCGCGAACAGGTTCAGAATGTGGAATAGGGCGGTCTGATTGCTGTTTATTGTTTCAGCCCCATCGGGCACCGGAAAAACGACGGTGGTCGAGCGGTTAGTCAAGGTGACCGATCGCCTGAAGCTGTCGCGCTCATATACGTCGAGGGCCCCGCGCGGCGACGAACAGGACGGCGTCGACTATAATTTTGTCAGCCGCGCACAGTTCGAGAAGATGATCGCGAACGGCGAGTTTCTGGAGTGCGCGGACGTCTTCGGCAATTTCTACGGCACGGCTGCGAACGACACCAAGCGCTGCCTCGAGAGCGGGAACGACGTCGTGCTCGTGATTGACGTGCAGGGGGCGAGGACGGTGAGGGCTGCTGGGCTTCCGCACGTCGCGATCTTCGTGCTGCCGCCGTCGTTTACCGTGCTCGAACAACGGCTCCGGGGACGCAGTAAGGACAGCGAGGAGGCGATTCGTCGCCGCCTCGAGGTGGCTCGCGAAGAGGTGTCGGCGTTTGAGCAGTACGACTATGTCGTGATTAACGACGAGCTCGACTCCTGCGTCGAGCGGCTCAAGGCAATCGTGCTGGCGGAACGCTCGTCGCTCGAATGCATGAGGCCGGAAGCGCTGGCGATTCTCGAGAGTTTCAGCAAAGTGGGGCGCGACTAGAGTCGCGCACTACGGTAGAGTGGGAGCGACGGTAGGGCGCGCCACCACAGTAGGGCGCGACTTCAGTCGCGCAATCTGACTCGCGCAGTCTGAACCGGTGAAGTTATGGCCATGATTGCTCTCGGCGTGTGCGGCGGCATCGGCGCCTACAAGTCGGTGGAGGTCGTCCGCGGCTTGCAGAAGCAGGGGCACGACGTCGTCGCCGTCATGACGCGATCTGCCAAGCAGTTCGTTGGTGAGCTGACGTTCGAAGCGATCACGCGCCATCGCGTGCTGACCAGCCAGTTCGAACCGGGGGCCAACGCCGACATCGAGCACATCTCGCTCGCGTCCAGCATCGATCTCCTACTGGTTGCGCCCGCGACTGCCAACATCATCGGCAAGTTCGCTGGCGGTATCGCGGATGACTTCCTCACGTCGCTGTATCTCGCCACCAAAGCACCGGTGCTGATAGCGCCCGCGATGAATACGCATATGCTCGAGCACCAGGCCGTTCAGCGAAATCTCGAGGTGCTCGCCGGGCGCGGCGTGTTCTTCGTCGATCCGGGCGCGGGGTACCTCGCGTGCGGCTGGATTGGAAAGGGCCGGCTCGCGGAGCCTACGGAGATAGTGGCAGCCGCCGGCGAAGTGCTGTCGCCGTCGGGGCCGCTCAAAGGCAAAACCGTGATTGTCACCGCTGGGCCTACTCGAGAGGCCCTGGATCCCGTCCGCTTCGTGGGAAACCGATCGAGCGGCAGGATGGGCTACGCAATGGCCGCTGCGGCGCGCAATCGCGGCGCGCGCGTTGTGCTGGTGAGCGGTCCGACAGAGCTGTCGCCACCGGCTGGTATCGAAACGATTCGCGTGACGACGGCCACGGAGATGAGGGCCGCGACCGTGTCGCGTGCCAGTCAGGCCGAGGTGGTGATCATGGCTGCAGCTGTCGCCGATTACGCGCCGGCTGAATCCTCGAGCGAGAAGATCCATAAGGATGAGGACACCCTCACGCTGACGCTCGTGCGTACGCCCGACATCCTAAGCGAGCTCGGCCGACTGCGTGAAGGCCACGAGCGGCCGCTGCTCGTCGGTTTCGCCGCCGAAACGACGGATGTCGTCGCCAGTGCCCGCAGAAAGCAGCGCGAGAAGGGTGTGGATCTGGTGGTGGCGAACGATGTCTCCCGCGCCGATGCCGGCTTCGAGGTCGACACGAACGAGGTGACTCTGATCTCTGCGAGCGGAGAAGAAACACTGCCACTACAGTCGAAGGCAGCGATTGCTGCTCAGGTTGTCGATCGCATCGAAACCCTCCTCCGATCGCGCACTGCCGTCGAGTCGCGCACCGCCGAGTCACGCACCGCCGAGTCACGCACTGCCGCCGAGGGGACACTTCCCGCCCGTAGGGCGGAACTTTAGTTCCGCCAGACATGTCCAACCCGCGCGACCAGCTGGCAGAACACCTCAGATTCTTCGGAGAGCTTGGTGTCACCGGCGTTCGCAGGGACGCGGTGTGGAGTAGTCGCCCGGAAGACGATCGTGGTGCCGCTCCTAGTGCCGCCCTTCAGGTCGGCCATGCTCCCGGCTCGATCTCGGATCTGGCGGCGATTCGTGAGGACATCGGCGACTGCACGCGCTGCAAGTTGTGCACGCTTGGGCGCAAGCAGATCGTGTTCGGCGTCGGCGATCCCAACGCGGATCTCATGTTCGTCGGCGAGGCTCCTGGACGGGACGAGGACATTCAGGGTATTCCGTTCGTCGGGCGGGCGGGACAGAAGCTCACGCAGATCATCGAGGCCATCGGGCTTACGCGCGACGATGTCTACATCGCCAACGTCATCAAGTGCCGGCCGCCGGAGAACCGTAATCCGGAGCCCGACGAGGTAGCGTCGTGCGAACCGTTCCTGTTCAGGCAGGTCGATACGATCAAGCCGAAGGTGATCGTGGCGCTGGGCACCTTTGCGGCGAAGTCGCTGCTGAAGACCACCGATTCGATCTCGCGCCTCCGCGGGCGCGTCTACGACTATCGCGGCGCGAAGCTCGTCCCCACGTTCCACCCGGCGTTTCTCCTCCGCAATCCCAGTTGCCGGCGTGAGGTGTGGGAAGACATGAAGAAAGTCCGCGCCCTCCTCAACGGCGAAGACGTGGCGTGATCCGGTGCGCTTCGTTGCAGTCGCAGTTCCAGTTCCCTTTCTCGACGTTCTGACCTATCAGGTTTCCGACGGCATGCCGGTGCCGCCGCGCGGAGCTCGGGTCGTGGTCCCTCTGGGCAAGCGGGTGGTCACGGGGATCGTGGTGGATCCGGACACGACGCTGAATGTCGAGCAGACCGCGCTGGACAAGATCAAACCCATCACCGAAATTCTCGATGAAGAAGCATTTCTGCCTGCGCCTGTCGTCGATCTGGCGTTGTGGGTGGCGGAGTACTACGCGTGCGGAGCAGGCGACGCACTGGCTGCCGCGGTGCCGTCCACCCAGGCACACAAGACGATCCGCGTTGCGACGCTGACTGCTCAGGGGCACGACGTCGCATTACGCGGACGGCAGAAGGAAGCCGCAGACATACTCCGCGGCGCGCCCGACGGCCTTCCGGTACCGGTGTTGAATGCCCGCGGCATTACCACTGAGGTGCTGCAGCGCCTCGCTGAAAAGGGAATGCTTGCGTTCCGGCGCGACCGTATGGAACGCGATCCGTTCGCAAGCGGAGGCGTGGCGACTCCGGTCACCTCGTCGAGCGGTCGAACCCTCACGGACGAGCAGGGACGTGCGCTCGCGTTGCTCGGCGCAACGGCTGCGACAGGTAAATTCTCCGTGTTCCTCCTCCAGGGTGTGACGGGCTCGGGTAAGACCGAGGTCTACCTTCGTCTGTCGGAGCTTGTGCTGCGGCAGAGAAAGTCGGTGCTCGTGCTGGTGCCGGAGATCGCATTGACGCCCGCCGTCGCGTCGGCATTTCGAGAGGCGTTTGGCGATCGGGTCGCTGTCCAACACAGCGGCCTGTCCGACGGCGAGCGATCGGATCAGTGGTACCGCATCCGGCGCGGCGACGTGTCAGTTGTGGTGGGCACGCGGTCCGCGGTCTTCACGCCGCTGACGAATCTCGGATTGATCATCGTCGACGAGGAGCACGACACGTCGTTCAAACAGGAAGAAACGCCGCGCTATAACGGCCGCGACGTGGCGGTGATGCGTGGCAAACATGAGGGCGCGCTCGTCGTGCTCGGGTCGGCGACCCCGTCGCTCGAGAGCAGCCAGAATGCGGCGAACGGTCGCTACACGCGGATTCTGATGGAGAAGCGCGTCCAGGACCGGCCGCTCGCGTCGGTATCGGTCGTCGATATGCGGCTCGAGTACGCCGAATACGGCCCCGACGTCATTCTCAGCGGCCGCTTGAAGAATGCGATAACCGCACGGCTCGACGCCGGTCAGCAGTCACTCATTCTCTTGAACAGGCGAGGGCTGGCAACCGCAGTGTTCTGCCGCCAATGCGGCGGCACCATCGAGTGCCCGAATTGCAGCGTGTCGCTGATCGTGCACACGGAAGGGCGCGATCGCCATCGTGCCCGCTGCCACTACTGCAACTACGGTGTCCTGGTTCCCAAAACATGTCCCGCGTGTAAGGGACCGTATCTCGAGCGCAGAGGGTTCGGCACCGAGAAGGTCGCTGACGAAATTGCCACCCTCTGGCCAGGCGCGAGAGTGGCACGTCTCGATCGCGATACCGTTCGACGCAAAGGAGCCGCAGCTGGCATCCTCCGGTCGATGGCATCCGGTGCGATCGATGTGCTGGTGGGCACGCAGATGATCGCGAAGGGGCACGATTTTCCGCGCGTAACGCTCGTAGGGGTCATTTCGGCCGACGTCGGCCTTGGCCTCGCTGACTTTCGGGCTGCCGAACGCACGTTCCAGCTTCTCACGCAGGTGGCAGGCAGAGCCGGCCGTGGCGCTGAGCTCGGCGAAGCGATCGTGCAGACCCTCTATCCGAATCACTACAGCATCCGTCATGCGTGCCGTCAGGACTACGCGGGGTTCTTTGCCGACGAGCTGGGCTATCGGCAGACGATGAGGTATCCGCCGTTGACGGCGCTGGTGAATCTTGTCGTGAAGGGGAGCGACGCGCGTGCCGCGATGACCGATGCGGCGACGCTGGCTCAGTACCTGCGCGCGAATGCTGAGGCCGGGCGCTTCAACGTGCTAGGCCCGGCGCCCGCTCCGGTTGCAAAGCTGCGCGGTGAGTACCGCGCGCAGATCTTTCTCAAAGGCAGTCAACGCGCCGCCATGCGTGACGCCGTGCTCTCCGCCCTTGCCGCTGAGCCAGACCTGCGCCGGCGGGTATCCGTCGACATCGATCCGGTCTCGATCCTGTGACGTCGTCCACGAAGAACCTAGAACCACGAAGACACGAAGAGCACGAAGCACCACGAAGCACACGAAGAGTACGAAGAACCACGAAGGCACGAAGAGCACGAAGAACCACGAAGCACACGAAGAACGGAGAACTACGAAGACGCGAAGCGCATGAAGGGCATAAGGGTCGAGATCGACGGCCGCCGCGTTAGTGCACGAGGCGCGCGGTTCGGGATAGCTGATCGGATGACTGCGCGATAATCTGCCGGAGTCGCGGCGGGTAGTTCTCCTGCTTCGCAAGAAATGCGGTCACTTGTTCGGCGGCGGCAGGCGAGTTGTGGCCGCTGAGCAGGGCGCTCGTCCAGCGGGAGGGAAAGAAAATATCGCCTGTCCGCTGGATCTCGCGCAGCAGTTCCAAGCCGGGAGTGACATATCGTACGGCGTGAGCGCGGCGAAGGGGATGGTTCAGGAACCTCAGCGCGTCGATCACCCAGGGCTCGTGCGCGCGATGCTCGGCGCGCGCGAGGCTCGCGAAAAACGCGTCGCGGATCGCGGTGTCCGGCGAGAGCGCCGGCGTGACGAAAGCGAACCGCTCCTTGCGATCGGGGTTCGCAATTCTCGTCTGCTGTTCCTTCAGGATCGCATCTGTAGCTCCGACGTCTCGCAGCGCGAGCGCCTCGGCCATCAGGATGTAATCCGCCTCGGCAAACGTCAACCCCGGAATCGATTCACGCTGCCTCCAGACGCGCTCCAGAAACGCGAGCCCGTCGCGCGTGCTGACCGTGCGGCGGAAGGCGCCGAAGTAAGCCGACTTCAGCGACGTCCCTGCTGCGCGCTTCATTCCGGCCAGAAGCGTCTGTTCGAGTTGGGCCGACACGGCTGCGCGCTGTTCGTCGGACAAGAACCGCCAATAGGTATCGGACACGTAGCCGAGCACGCGCTCGACATTCTGTTCTTCCCCCTCCACCGGCAGTGCCCGGCGCGCCAGCTCGAAGAAGTCGGCAGGGGCCGTTCCACCCTCGAGCATGTCGTCCCATAGAGTGATCCACGCAGTCGCTCGTGTGACCGCATCTCCGATATCGGGAAGGTCTTTTACGAAATACGCCTTGGTCGTCGGGTCAGGCTTGAACAACCCGTAGCCGGTTCCTTCACCGTTCGGCACGACGTACTTCGGTGCCGGAAGATCGCGGACGCCTGGCACTTCCAGCGTCGGTGCGTTCATCTTCAACATCGTGATGCGAGCTCCGTGCTCGTACCCGAGCGCCACCTGCAGCGGCTGGGTCCACAATCGAGAACGGCCGTGGGGATCGGTTTGCGTCAGCGCCAGTCGTGACACCTTGCCCGTTTCGATGCGCAGGTCGGTGGCAATCGTCGGACGTCCCGGCTCCTCGACCCATATTCGGCTCCATGCGCCGAGGTCTTCGTCGGTTCGTGCGTCGAGAATCTGAATCAGATCGGCCCATGTGGCGTTCGCAAAGGCGAAGCGTGTCAGGTACTCGCGGAGCCCATCGCGAAGCTCGTCAGACCCGAGCAGCGCCTCGAGCTGGCGCATGACGATGGGCGCTTTGTCGTAGATGATGGGACCGTACAGGCTGCCAGCGTCCTTGAGATTGTCGAGCGGCTGTCGGATGGGGTTGGCCCCGGCGCTCCGGTCGACGTCGTACGCAGAAGGGTAGTGCTGCAGTAGGAATCGCAGCTCGTGATTGATCTGCGGGAAAGACGGGTTCACGATCTTCGCCGCCATGAAGTTCGCAAACACTTCTTTCAGCCACACATCGTCGAACCACTTCATCGTCACGAGATCGCCGAACCACATGTGCGCGGTCTCGTGCGCGATCAGGTTGGCGCGAGACAGGTGCTGCTCCTGAGTGGCCGTCTTGTCGAGCAACATCGCCGGTGCGTTGTAGTAGACGGCGCCCGCGTGCTCCATGCCCGCGAACTGGAAGGCCGGCAGCAGCACGAAATCGAGTTTCTCGAACGGATACTTACGATTCGTGTAGGACTCGAGCCATTCGATGGATTGCTGGTGGAGATCGAAAACCGTGTCGCGATTGGCGGCGACCTTCGCGGCGTCGGTTTCCCGGTGATACAGATGAAACGGCCGGCCATTCCGCTCGCCGCGCTCGACGGAAAATTTACCGGCGGCAAAGCCGAACAGATACGTAGGGAGCGCCTGCGTATCGCCAAAACGAACGGTCGTTCTGCCACTCGAGACGTGGCGATCGATTTCCGGTCCGTTGGCGAGCGCCACCCATCCGGCCGGCAACTCCAGCGTGAGGGATAGCGACGCCTTGATGTCGGGCTGATCGAAGCAGGGGAATGCATGCGACGCGCGCGCCGGCACAAAGAGCGAGTAGAGATACTCGTCGTTGCGATTCAGTGCCTGATCGCCGGCAGTAAAGGCGATGTCGATCGTCTGTTCTCCGCGGCTCAAGTGATCGGCCGCGATGACAAGGTGTCCCTGCTCAGACCGGATTGGCACGGCTCGGCCGTTGGCCGTGACCGATGAGACCGCGCTGGCCGGTTGCGCGAAGTCGAGAATCACCGGCGCACGATCCGCCAGACGAAGCTGAATCGTCACGACTCCCTTGACAGGATCCTGAACGCGGTCAGGAATTGAGAGCCGGAGAGCATATCGCACCGAGCTGATGCTGCCGACCCGCTCGGCCGCGAGCGCGCGCGAGATCCCCTCAGCAGGCGGCGTCACAGGTAGAATCCGGGAATCCATACGGCGAGCCACCCACCATGCAGCCGGCAGGCAGAGCACGAACGCCACCAGCAGATACGATGTGCGCGACATGATGAGTAGGCGGCTCATGATACCAAGCTTGCTGCAGCTCTTGGTGATGCTCTCGGTTGCGTGTTCCAAAGCGCCGGATCCTCTGCCCGCGTCTGTCCGCTTCGAGGCGGGCATTCCGGCAGACCACACGCTGCACACGTTCGCCGTCTCACGCGATGGCCGCTGGCTCGCATACGCGGCTGAGAGTGACAGCGATCGCCGGCGCCACATTTTCGTCCGCAGCCTCGAGGAGACGACGCAGCCTCGCGAACTGCTTGGGACCGACGGCGGCCGGAATCCCTTTTTCTCGCCGGATGGTGTCTCGATCGCGTATTTCTCGCGAGGCGGCGTCTGGCGCGTACCTGCACAAGGCAGCGTTGCGCCTGAAAGGATTGCTGACGCGCCCATCGAGTCTGCCGGAGGAACCTGGACGGATGACGGCCGCATCGTATTCGCGCCCCTGGGCAATCAAGGTCTGATGGAAGTACCGGCGGCCGGCGGCGTCGCCGTGGCGGTGACGAGACTCGATGCGGAGGAAGGGGAAATCGATCACGGCTGGCCGCACGCGCTGTCCGGCGGTCGTGTGCTCTTCACCGTGTCGCAACGCGGACGCGATCCTCATCTCGAGGTGTTGTCATCAGACGGTCAGCGCACACGACTTCGAGTGCCCGTCGTTGGTCAGAGTCAGTTCATCGACACCGGCCATCTTGTCTACGGCTACCTTGGCAGCCTGATGACCGTGAGGTTCGATGCCGACGCCATGGCGATTCGGGGTGCGCCGACCCCGGTGGCGCAAAGGCTCCATACTTCTGCCGGCTACGGCCAACTCGGGCGAGCCGGTTTTGCCGTGTCGCGAACGGGCACGCTGGTCTGGGTGCGCGCTGGTGCCGAAGACGCCAGCAGCGAGCTCGTCCGAGTCGCGCGTGACGGACGCTATGAAACTCTCGCAGCGCCTGCCGCGGTCTATCAGACGCCACGTCTCTCACCCGATGGGCGGCGCCTCGCGGTTGTCGTCCGTTCCGGCGTGATGACCCGCGAAATTCGCGTGCTGGATGCCACGCGTCCCCAACGTGTGCTGTTCACGATTCGCGGCGGCGACAACCAGTCGCCGGCGTGGATGGACAGCCATCGTCTGACGTTCGGCTCCAATCGCGATGGCCTCCAGAAAATCTACGTGGCGACGGATGACCGAACACCGTCGGCACTGCGTGGCATCGGTGGTGCAACCGTGGCTCGCAACCCTGCTTATTGGATTCGTTCGCCCCAGCTGCTCGCGCTGTATGAAATCGATGCCGTTCGCAGACGGGACGCGCTCGTGTATCGCGCCGGAGGATCGGTCGAGCCGGCCGCGGCAACCGGCGCCAACGAACGCTCTCCAGCCCTGTCGCCCGACGGCAAATGGATCGCCTATGTGTCCGATGCGTCTGGGCGCGATGAAGTGTTTGTCGCGCCTCTCGACAAATCGTTGGAACCGCTGCAGATGACGAGCAGCGGGGCCGTGGAGCCGGTGTGGACGCGAGAAGGATTGTTCTTCCGCGAGGCCGACAGGATGATGCTGGTCACGCTCGATTCAGGCGCGAAGCGTGAAGTGTTCGAGGGGCACTTCGAGCGCGATCCCGGTGCAAACCTCCCGGCATACGACGTGGATCGTCAGGGCAACTTCATCATGCTGAGAAGTGTCGCAAAGCCGCGCGCGCTGCGTGTGGTTCGATACTGGGCACGCGAGTTCGATTAGCGCCCAAGCCACTCCGTCGGCTCGATCGGGTTGGACGTGAAGCAGAGGACAAGAATGACAAGCGCCACCACCGCCAGCCATATCCGGGGCAGGTCGAGCGGGATGTCCTCGTCAAGGGTGCGTGGATGATGCGGGCCCATGACGAGCGTCATCGCGACCAGCAGGAATGTCCAGACCAGCCAGCTCGTCGAGAAATAGCTCAGGCCGATGGCCGCACAGATTGAGGCAACTGTTACCGTCGTCGATCGCCGGCCGAGCACCGCGTAGGAAATGTGGCCGCCGTCGAGCTGGCCGACGGGAAAGAGGTTTAACGCAGTGGCGAGCAGGCCGAACCAGGCGGCGAACGCCGTCGGGTGCATGTTGAGCACGTACCCTTCCGGCACGGTGCCCCAGATCACCCAGGTCACGGCCTGAAAGAGCAGCGGCTCGCCTAGGGAGAAACCTTCCAGTTCAGCAGATACCCGCACGACTTGCGACATGGCGACGCCGATGAACAGCGCCGGCACGGCAAATAGGAATCCCGCCAGTGGTCCGGCGATGCCGATGTCGAACAGCATGCGCTTTGTGGGAATCGGCTCGCGAATCTTGATGAACGCTCCGAGCGTGCCGGTCAGCACGATCGGCATCGGGATAAAGAACGGCAGCGAGGCGTCGACCTGATAATATCGACACGCCAAGTAATGGCCGAGCTCGTGGGCGCCAAGAATCAGCAGAATGGTGGCGCTGTACCAAAGGCCTCCAACGAGCGTGGTGCTGGCGATGGTCAGTACCAGGAGTGTCAGGTGCAGCCAGGTGCGGTCCTGAAATTTTCTCGGGGCCGTCAAAGTGGGCTGGAGCGGCGGCTCCGGAGGCGGTTCGTACACGCGCGAGGTTCCGGCTAGCTGATATTCTGGAGGTCTTTACCCGGCTTGAAGCGGATGGTCCGGCCGGGCGGGATGCGGACCTCCTTGCCGGTCCGTGGGTTACGCCCGATGCCACGCTTGCGCGGCTTGACCTGAAAGACGCCGAACCCGCGGAGCTCGATACGCTCGCCCCGCTGCATGGACACTCGCATCGCGTCGAACACCGCGTCAACTGCCACCTCGGCTTTCACCTTGGTGATGTCGGCGATCTTCGAGACCTCGTTCACGATGTCGACCTTGATCATGCTTAGGCTCTCCTGCTGGGATGTAAATATATTAAGAAACAATCACTTACGCTGTCAAGCTATCGGCTAAGTGGCCTTGGAACTTCATACACTGTGTCTAATCAGCTCCCTGCCGTCGTCCTTGTTGGCCGCCCGAATGTCGGGAAATCGACACTTTTTAACCGGGTAGCGGGTAGACGCCGCGCCATCGTCAACGCCACGGCTGGGACGACAAGAGATGTAATCGAGCAGCCAGCCGACTGGCGCAACGTCCCGTTTCTACTGACAGATACGGCCGGGATGTTCGGCCAGAGCGAAGATCCGCTTCAGAAACTGGTGCTCGAGCACGGGTGGCGCGCGCTCGAGAACGCGTCGGTCTTCGTGTTCGTGGTTGATGGCCGTGAAGGGCTAGTACCGGCCGATCTCGAAATCGCGGAAGCCGTGCGGACCAAGGGACGGCCGGTGATCGTCGCGATCAACAAGACCGACGACAAGCGGGCGAAGGCGGGTGCGCTCGACTTCTACGAGCTGGGATTCGAGCCCGTGATGGAGATCTCTGCGGAGCACGGCCAGGGTATCGGCGACCTTCTCGACGAGGTCATCGAGCGGTTGCCCGGAGGCAAGACCGAAGAAGAAAAAGCCGAAGTGCCGGAACCGCGTATCGCGATTGTCGGCCGTCCGAACGTGGGGAAGTCATCGCTGGTCAATCGCATCCTGCGCGAAGAACGCATGCTCGTGAGCGACGTGGCGGGCACCACGCGGGATGCCGTCGATTCGAAATTCCGGTGGCATCAGCGTCAATTTCGAATCGTCGACACTGCCGGGATCAGAAAGCCGGGACGCGTCGCGAGCGCGGGGGCAGTAGAGGCGGTGAGCGTGCTGACCGCGCGCCGCGCGATCGCCGACGCAGATGTCGTCGTGCTCGTCATCGACGCGATGCTGGGCGCGGCCGATCAGGATGGCGCCATCGCCGGCGAGGCGGAGCGCGCCGGGCGCAGCGTCATCATCGCGGTCAACAAATGGGACCTCCTAAAAGGGGAAGGCCAGGACTTCTCGAAGGCGTTCGACGACAAGCTCCGTTTCAACCTGAAGTTCCTGGACTTTGCACCCATCGTGCACATCTCGGCGCTCACCGGCGAGCGCACATCGAAGCTGCTCGAAGTCGTTGACAAGGTGATGGAGGAGCGGGTGCGTCGGGTGCCCACCCCGGAATTGAACAGATTTCTTGCGGAAGTCACCGCGGCGCACCCTGTGCCGAGCCCAGGGAAGCATGCGGTGCGGATTCTCTACGCTGCACAGGTCGGAGTTGCGCCGCCCACCTTCGCGCTTTTCACGAACGTGGCGACAGAGCTGCACTTCTCGTACGAGCGGTTTCTCAAGAACCGCATCCGCGAAGAATTCGGGTTCCTGGGGACGCCAATTCGACTCCAGATCCGCCGCCGAAAACGTAACCAGCCCAATCGCTAAATCCCAATCGCCCAATCACCTATCGCCCAATCTCCAATGCTATACTCCGGGCACTGGTGCCCGACGTCGAGATCCCCAAACGCGCGCTGTTCAAGGCCTCCGAGGTCTGCGAGATTGCCAGCGTGCAGCCATACGTGCTGCGGACGTGGGAGTCTGAGTTCCCCGATCTCGGCGTGGCGAAATCGGGAGGTGGGCCGCGTACGTATCGCCGGGCCGATGTCGAGAAAGTGCTGCGCATCAAGCAGCTCGTCTTCAGCGATGGTTTGACGATTGCTGGCGTCCGGCGTCGTATCGACGAAGAGGCGCCGCCGGAATACGAGGAAGAAACGGCGGCTCCGATCAAGGAGCTTCTCGGCCGCAACGCGAAAGAACGGCTCAGCGAAGTGAAGAAGGGCCTCATGGGCATCCTCGCGATGCTCAATGCCAGGCCAGGCGAGACGTCCATCGCCCGGATTGCTCCTCGCGCTTCGGCGCCTGTTAAGCGAAAGAAAACACCCGCGTCGAAGCCGACTCGCAAGCGACGCTAATGGCGACGAGCCACCAGCCACCAGCTACCGGCTCCCAGCTCCCAGCTCCCAGCTCCCAGAACATCGACCGTCGACTGTTGAACATTCGTCGCGTGATCCTTGGCGTGCTCTTGCTAGGGATGACGGGCCTGCTGGCGGAGCTCTTCCTGCTGGGCCACTACGAAGATCTTTCGCAGCGGATTCCGCTCGGCGTGCTCGCCGCCGGTTTCGCCACCGTGATTCTCGAGCTCGTGCACAGGCGCGTGTGGACTTTGGTGCTGGTTCGACTTATGATGACTTTATTCATCTTCTCAGGACTGCTGGGTGTGTATTTTCACTTTGACGGCAGCCGAGAGTTCCAGCTCGAGATGAACCCGTCGATGAGCAGCACGACATTGGTCTGGCACGTGCTGCGCGCGAAGTCACCACCGACGCTGTCGCCCGGTACCCTCGTTCAGATGGGAGTTCTCGGGCTCGGTTACGCTTATTTGCGGAGGACGAAATGAAGAATGACGTCGTGTCCGGCTTCAGCCGGACCTTGCTGGCCTTGGCGCTTGTCGCTATCACCTCTCCTGCTTTCGCGCAGGTCGGAAAATCACTCGGCGTCGTTGACGCCAACACGGCCAGCGAGCAGGCGCTGACGACGATGCCGAACATGACGGCGCCGGTCGTGAAAGCGCTGATCGCCGCGCGGCCGTTCAACAACGTTGTCGATTTGAACAAGTTCCTCCTCAGCCAGAAGCTCACGCAGGAACAGGCCAATCAGTTTTACGGCAAGGCGTTCGTTCATATCAATCTGAACACCGCAACGTCGGACGAAATGCTGCTGATTCCGGGCGCGGGCAAAAAGATGGCGCACGAGTTCGAGGAGTATCGCCCGTGGCGCACCTGGGCGCAGTTCGAGAAGGAAATCGGCAAGTACGTGAACGCGCAGGAAGTCGCGCGCCTGGCGCAGTACGCCTTCATTCCGCTCAACCTGAACACGGCATCCGAAGCCGACTTCATGACCATTCCCGGCGCGGGCAAGAAAATGGCGCATGAGTTCGAGGAATATCGTCCGTGGAAAACGATGGAGCAGTTCTACAAGGAAATCGGGAAGTACGTCGATCAGAAGGAGACGAAGCGGCTGGCCCGCTACGTCGTGATTCAGTAGAAGCCCCTGGTTCGGGATGTGGCGCAGCCTGGTAGCGCACCTGACTGGGGGTCAGGGGGCCGCAGGTTCGAATCCTGTCATCCCGACCATTCTCATCACCAACGTCTGGCGGGTCGCGTGCTGACGCATCCGGTGAGCGCTGGCCGCTGGTCTTGATCCTCAACCGGGCTGTCCGGAGGTACTCGGAGATCGTAAATGGCCACGATACCTTCGGACTCAACCCGGCTGTAGAACGTCCGCGCACCTAACCGCGCCAGGTGGTCGAGCACCATTTGCTGAAACCCCAACGGCGAGTTCGAATCGAAGCCCAAGAAGACCATCGCGCGCGGAGCGCCGACGAACGCTATTGAAAGGGCTCTGAGCTGAGTGCTGCGTCTGCAACCCTCGACGCCAAATCCCACGTGTCTGACCTCGAACAAGGGCGCTCCATCGGGAAACCTGGCGCCCTGATGAGGGTCGGAGACATCGACGTCGCCGTACCACCATACGGCAGGTAGCCCGAAGTGGGTGGTGAGCAGCACATCTCCTGGTTGGCGTTGCCGCATCAACAGCCGCATGCCTCGCGCGTCATCGAGCCCATGATTGTCCCTGGCTAGGAACACGCCGTCGCGACCGCGTGAGATAAGGTCCGCGGACACCCGCCATGCGACGAGCGTAAAAACAATCGCCATGCCGAACACAGCCCACGCGCGCAGCGAGCGCTCCGGGCGCCTGTGCTCGAGCACGTCGCCGACCGCAATCGCGACAGCCGCATACAGTGCGGGAGTCGTCCAGAGCGCCAGCCGATCGGCCAACGGGGCTTGTCGCATCAGCGCGAGTAGAAAGCCGGAAACGGGTACGAACAGAATCACGAGGCCCACTACGGGCCTCTTCAGCAGCAACTTCGCGGTGCCATAGCCCGCTGCCAACCAGAATGGCAGCCACAGCGCAGTGCCTCCCGGGTGCGATGCGAGAGGCTTGGCTTGGTTTGCCAGCCACATCAACGAGGTCGCAGCCCCCGCTGCAGCTGGAGGAAAGCCTGCTGCCCAGTAGTTGCGCAGGTACTCGTCGCTGCTTGCATCCTGAATCGACAGCCAATAGTGCGCTCCGAACGACGCGAGCCAGATCAAGCCTTGGCTGGCAACAATTGTGGCGGCGCGCCAGCGAGCGCGCCGCCACGCAGTCGCGCAGAGCACGACCGCGCATGCAGGCGTGACAAGCGTCGCCCCATACGAAAACCACTGCGCCGCAGCAGCGACGCCCCACCAGATGGCGGTTCTTCGAAGATGGAGCGGTCGTTCTGTTCCGGTTTCAGTCGCCCAGATGGTGAGGGCGGGCAACGCGAGCGCAAGGAAGGCATCGGCCGAGTAAGCTTTGGCCTCGAGCGCGTAGTGGTTCATCCATTGACCGAAGCCGCAGAACCCGACGAAGGCGGCTGCCGCGAGCGGATTCATCCATCGCCGGGCCATCCACCAGGCCACCCAGATAACGGCGATGCCGCACAGCACGGGCAGGGCGCGCACGGACCTGTCGTCCGCACCAAACAACGTCATGATGACGCGCTGCAGTGCGAGCCACCCGAACGGTGCAGCCTGATCCAGCCAGAGGTTGCCAACCAGATCGGATACCGATCGATCGCGAACGTTCAGCAGAATCATCTCCTCGTCGAGCCACAACGGCCGGGAGAAATACCACTGACGTATCCTCAGAGCGGTGCAGGCGAGAGCCAGGACGTCTGCGACGAGGTACCACTTTATGGAGATCGACAACCGCACGCCTGGTAATTCTAGAAGATCCTCACTCGGCTACCCAGCCAGGGCGAGGAGCGCATAAGATGGACCACGATTGATCAGCACAGCTCAAGTCTTCTGGGTCGCGCTCTTTACCGCTCTCGCCACGGGGCTGGGGGCGCTTCCGGTGATCTTCCTCCACAACACGGAACCGCGATGGCGCGGCATCGCGGCGGCGACCGCAAGCGGCATGATGCTGTCAGCGTCGGTCTTTGCGCTCGCCGATGAGGCACTCAGCCGTGGCGCCGCGCTCGAAGTGATGGGTGGCATGATGGCGGGCGCGTTCTTCTTTTCGTACACCGCGAAGTTCATCGACGAAAAGGGCTGGACGATGCAGGGGCTCAACCAGAAGAGCTCGCGGCAGACGCTGCTGCTCTTGTTGACGCTCTTCGTCCACAGTATTCCGGAAGGGGCGGCGATTGGAGTCGGCTACGCGACGGGTGAAATCAAATTTGGCTGGCTGCTCGCCGTCGCGATTGCCGTGCACAACATTCCCGAGGGCACGGCCGTGTCGCTGCCGATGCGCGCCAACGGCGCATCGGTCGGGAAGTGCATCTGGTACTCGATCCTGACAAGCATGCCGCAGCCGATCGTCGCGGTGCCGGCGTTTCTGCTCGTCTCCGTGTTCCAGCCGCTTCTACCGGCGAGCCTTGGCTTCGCCGGAGGCGCCATGATCTTTCTCGTCGTGTCGGAGCTGCTGCCCGAAAGTCTTGCGACATCCTCCGCGACCGAGACCGCCTGGGGCGTCACCATTGGACTCGTCGGCATGCTGGGTTTTATCGCCGCGATTGGGCTGTAGGGCGGGTGCGCCGACGCCTACGCCGCCGTGAGATGCGAGTCCCGCGCGATCTTCCAGCCGTGCTCGCGGAAGTACGACGCGAGCTGGGCGTGACGCCCGAGCGCATTCGCGAGGCGGTCATACGGCTCAATCACTGTCGACCCCACGTCCCAATGGGGCAGAACGCACACGTCGTAGGACTGTGAGCCGTTCGCCCTGATTTCGCACGTGAGGACCCGAGCCTGTCGAACGAAATTCCATTTCAGAAGAGAGCGCGTGTCTGTCATGCCGCCACGTGAGCAATAGGAATGCCAAGCGCTAAGACACCTGAGGGAGAGACTCACGACCGTAAGTGCTTGTGTACGAGGAAAACTCGCCCGGCGCGCATATGTGCCTCCCGACGGGAACTCTCTGTGTAAGTGTGCGGCTGAGCGGAAGCGCACGATCTTGGGAGTCGCCGGGGGACCTTGGCCCTCTCCTTGCTTTGTAAAAGTCTCATGGCTGATCAACCTACAAATCTCACGATGCACCGAGCTGAGCATAGCGTCTGGGATCGTCAGGATTTTGAGCGTTCGCGCGGGCGAGTGATGGGAGCAGTGGGATTTCTGCTCATTGCCGCCGGCGTGGCGCTGGTCGGGCAGTTTTATAAGTCGCAGCTGGCGTGTCTCAAAGGCCGTGTGAATCCAGTGCTGCCGAAACGCTCCAGGGTGGACGAGATTAACAAGGCTTCCGAGGCGTCGTTTCCCGCCAGCGACCCACCGGCGTGGACGCCCGCGGTCGGAAAGCCCGCCGGCGCCGACGTGCGCTAGGTCGACTTGCGCTAGATTGATGGCGTCGATGTTCCTCTGGATCGCTGTTGCGGCGTTCGCGCTGACCTCCGCTCTTGCGGCGCAGCAGACTCCTTCGTTTACACCGCCGCGAATATTGCGCGCCGAGCTCCCGGCTCTTCCGGCTCCGACCGTCGCCGGCGGTGGGGAAGTGCTGATCGAGCTGCCTATCGACCGCAACGGTGTGCCAGTCAGACCGGTGCTGCTGCGGAGTACGGCGCCGTACACCCAGATGATGCTCGACGCGATCATGCGCTGGGCGTTCGAGCCCGCCGTCGAAGTCGACGTGAAGGGCGAGAAGAGCCAGGTCGAGTCGTCCGTGCTGGTCGCGGCCCTCTATCGACCGCCGACGCTGCTGAATGGACCGGCGGCCGGCGAGGCGCCAACACACATCACGGTCGGCTCGAGCGATGTCGCCTATCCTGCGCTCCTCGTTCCGCCGCTGCATCCGCCGACCGCGTTCGGCGGCGCGTTGATCCTGTTCGAAGTTTCCCTCGACGAAGCAGGCGCCATCGAGAAGGTGCGGCCCGTTTCAACCGATCCGGCCTTCGAAAGCGCTGCACGCGACGCGTTGATGCAGTGGACGTTCCGTCCGGCGCTCGCACGCGGCCGCCCGGCCGCGGCGTCGGCCTACGTGCTATTCGGTTTCAGGCCTCCTGTTGTATCGTCGGTGCGTTGAGTCTCGCGTCCACGAGTTCCCCTAAACAACAACGCCGCGCGTATTGGGCCTGGTTCGCCGTCTGCATTTCGTGGGGCACGACATTTCTCGCCACGCGCGTCGCCATCGAAAGCATTCCGCCGTTTGCGATGGCGGGGCCCAGGCATGTCGTCGCCGGCGTCATTCTCGCGCTCATTCTGCGGATGCGGGGCATCGGCCTTCCGCCGAAAGGATCGTGGACGGGCCACGCGCTATTAGGTGTGCTGATGATCGGCATGGGCAACGGCTGCCTTGTCTGGGCGCAACAGTTCGTTCCAAGCGGCGTGGCCGCGGTCATGGTCTCGGTCATTCCTTTCTGGATGATCGGCGTCGAAGCGTTCATGCCGGGAGGCGAGCGAGCGCGGCCGCGCCAGCTCGCCGGCCTGGTGCTTGGCTTTGGGGGAATCGTCCTTCTCGCGAGCTCCAGCCTTCAGAACAACGGCAACTCGACGAAGCAGATCATCCTCGGCGTCATCATGCTTCAGCTCTCATGTCTGGGATGGTCGGTGGGCTCGGCCTATGCCAAGCGGCACAAGCGGGAAGAGAATCTATTCGCCGCCACAGCTGCCCAAATCACGCTCGGCGGATTGTTCCTGATGATCGTGGCCACGGTCACTGGTGAGTGGGCCGAAGTACATCCGTCCTCGAGAAGTATGGCGGCCGTGCTGTATCTGATTGTCGTCGGGACATTCGTCGGGTACGTCAGTTACGTCTACGCGCTCAAGCACCTGCCGGTATCGGTCGTCTCGCTCTACGCCTACGTCAATCCGGTGATCGCGGTGATTCTCGGATCGCTCATCCTGAAAGAGCCGTTCACGCCGCGCATGGCCATCGCCATCGGCATTATTTTTTCGGCAATGCTGATTGTGCGGAGCGCCGATACATCGCGTAGTTAGCAAGCACCTGCCGCACGTACGCGCGTGTCTCGCGGTACGGGATGCTATCGACAAACAGCTCTTCGGGCAGCCCTTTCGCTGTATTCCACCAGACCTGTACCCGTTCCTTGTCGGCGTTGTAGGACGCGATCGCCGGCGCCACCGCGCCCTCGTAGCGGAGCTGCAGGCTCGCAATGAGCTTGGCGGCCAGCTCCGCGCTCACGCTTGCGTCCGTCAGCCGTTCCATCGCACCGGGGCTCGAGAAGGATCGGTCAAGCTCGACGGCGGTATAGGGCATGACTTGAAAAAGACCAACCGCCCCGACGGGCGATCGCGCGGTGCGCTCGAAGTGCGACTCCTGACGAGCCAGGCCCAGCATGAGCAACGGATCGACGTTGTGGCGGGCCGCCGCGCCGGAAACCTCGGACCAATACGCGCGCGGATACGCGAGCGACCAGAAATCATCCGGCAGGCCGCTGGCAGGCCGCTGCAGGTACGGGCCGAAGTACGAGGACATCAGCGTCGCGGCCGACGCGTGATCGCCGGCGGCCTCTGAGGCGCGGGCCGCGAGGAGTGCCACGGCATCGTCGCGGCGGAAGACAGCGCTCAGGCGACGCGCGTGCACGGCGGCCTCGGACAGCCATCCCGCCCTCGACAGCAGCGTGGCCGCTTTGTAATCGGGATGCGCCGTCACCTCATCTCGCAGCGTCAGATTGGGAAATGCCAGGGATGGAGGGGGGAGCGGCGCGCGGATGCGCGCTGCTGCGCGAAGGCCGTAATAGCTGAACGGATGCTGCTCGACGATTGAGGCCCAGCGCTTCGTTGCTGCCGCGGGCGATCCGGCGGCGTCCTGCGCGTGGGCCAGCCAGAAAGCAGCCGCACGCTCGGTCTCGGAATCCGGCCTCAAGCGCATCACCTGTTGCAGTTCTTTGACGGCGCGGGGGCGGTTTCCGCCGCGCAAAGAGGCGATGGCCATGCGCCACAGCAGGTCGGTTCTGCCCGCGCGCCCTTTGGTCAACTTGTACAGCTGGTCGTATGTGCCGTGCGCTTTCGTGGGCTGTCCGACGCTGACGAGATACTCAGCCAGCAACCGGGCGGCCGATTGTCGATCGCTCAGGGTGGCGCCGCGCACCTGACCGCCGAAGATCGCCCGTCCGCGCTTCTCGACATCCGCCGTTCGGCCTTCGCGAACATCGAGCCTGAACAGCGTGATGATGACGTCATGTGCCTCCGCGCTTTCCCCGTACTGCTTCAAGAAAGCGGCAGCGCGGACGCGTGCTTCGTCGTTGGCGCGGAGCGAGTAGAGGTTCTGTACTATCTGAGATTCCAGGCCGCTCCGGCGGGGCGAGTCTGGAAAACTCGAGAGCCATTCGATTTGCATGTTCACCGCGCGCCTGAAAGCGGCAACGCCGGCAAGGCGATCGACGATGGCTTCGTAATCCGCTTCGCTCAAGGGGCCGGCGCCCGCCAGCTGAGCGGAAAGGCGTCGCGCGGCGCTGTCGGCCGCGTCGAAGGCCGTCGCCTGCCGGAAGGTGAGTTGCAGTTCCCTGTACGCCTCGAGCGCCTCGCGCGGTTTCCCTTCTTGTTCGAGCACGCCGGCGACGCCGAGACCGGCTTCGTCGGCTGCCGGCGTACGTCCTGCCGATTCTCTCGCGCGCAGGTACAGCATCAGTGCGCATTCGAACCGCCGCGTGCTACGGCAGGCATCCGCCGCTCGAAGCAGCAACTCGGCGGGAGCGGCCTTGCCCAATGCCGTCAGCCCGGTCAGCGCCGGTTCGATATCGCCTGCTGCGATGAGCGCGCGCACGGATTCGCGTTGCGCGAGGGCGGCAACGGAAGGCTCGCGCGCCTCGACGGTTTGCCAGGCGGCGGCGCTCTCTCGATAGTTGCCGCTGGCGTACAGAGCACGCGCCCGTTGAATCAACCCTTCATTGGCCGAAGGTGTTTCAGCGGGCGCGGGAAGCCGCGGCTCCTGTCCTTGCACGGAAACGGCAGCGACGGCGAGCGCGAGCGAGAGAACGAGACGCCTCATCCTTTTGTCACGAGCTCCTCATAGGTGAGATAGGTGGACAATAGCTCCTCCGAGCGCATTCTATAATGCTCTCCACTTATGGTTGAGCACGATCATCATCACGACAAACATGCCGTCCATCTGGCGCTGGTGCAGCGGCTGCGCGCGCAGGCCGCCGACGTGCGACGGCTGACGAAGGGGCTGGACGAAGCGACGCTCGCTGCCAGGACGGTGGCGGGCAAGTGGTCGCTCAAGGAACTGGTGTGTCACTTCCGGCGTATGGAGACGATCTTCGGCGATCGATTTCGAGAGATGTGTGCCGACGAGCACGCCGTCATCGTGCCCTACAACGATCCCGACGGCGACCAGGTGTTCGTCGCATTGACCCAACGACCCACGGAGGCGGTGTTGTCGGAGTACCTGAGCGAGCGCGAAGCGCTCTGTCGGACGCTTGAAGCGATGTCACCCGCGGAGTGGCACCGTAAAGCCACACACCCGGAGTTTCCACACTACGACGTGCACTTCCAGGCGGAGTACATGGCGCATCACGAAGCGCACCACATCTACCAGCTATTCCAGCGGCGGGTGTTGAACGGGAAGCTCCCGCACTAGCGGTGTCGTAGGGCGCAACTTTAGTTTGGCTGTCGTAGGGCGCAACTTTAGTTGCGCAGTCAGCACCGAATTGTCCGTTCGACGAAGCGCGACTAAAGTCGCGCCCTACAGCAGCCCATCAAGCAATTCCTTCACGTCATAAACCTCAGACCCCAGGAACGGGTAGTCGAGCACCGTCGGTGCGAGCCCGGCTCTTACGGGGTTTTCAAGAATGTATCTGGCGACAACATGCACCCGTTCGTCATCGCGCAGGACATGCTCGTACCCGGCCGGTTGCCAGAGTCTGGCTTGAAACTCCTTGGCGTAGGCGTGTGCCGAACACTGCTTGCTCTTGACGATGAAGCTCCGGCAGTCTGAGTCTTCCGCCAAGCCCTCGACCAGCAAATGCACGTGGTTGGGCATGAAGCAGTAGGCCAGAATTGCAAACCGCTCTTTGTTTGCGACTCGCAGAAACTGCTCACGTACGAGTCCCACCGCTGACGCGTTTGTGAACCATGGGCGCCTCCAGTCGGTGCAAAACGTGAGGAAATAGCGGTGAAACCCGATGTAATTGAAGCCCTTGAGGCGAGAAGGTCTCCCAGTCCGCATGTCTTGGGAGTAACAAGAGGCGAGCCAAGGCCGTCATAGAGCGATGTCATAGAGCGATGTCGTAGAGCGATGTCGTAGGGCGATGTCGTAGGGCGATGTCGTAGGGCGCAACTTTAGTTGCGCAATCAGTACCGAATTGTCCGTCGGACGAAGCGCGACTAAAGTCGCGCCCTACGGCATACCGCGCGACTGAAGTCGCGCCCTACAGTTGTAGGCGAAGTTGCGCAGTCAGCGCGCCGGCTGGAGCCGGACGTCCTGAATCACCGCTATCAGATCTGCGTCGGTGATCGATTTCTGCTCGTCGCACATGGCGACGATCCGGCGGTAGACCTGATCGAGCTCGAGGCGCGTGAGCGTGTGGCCGATTGCCTCGCAGCGATGCTTCACGGCGTGACGGCCGGAGTGTTTGCCGAGCACCAGCGTCGTGGACGGCACGCCGACGTCGGCCGGGTTCATGATTTCGTAGGTGCGTCGATCCTTCAGCATCCCATCCTGATGAATGCCGGCCTCGTGCGCGAACGCATTGCGTCCGACGATGGCCTTGTTGGCTTGGACGTATTGGCCGGTGAGCGAAGAAAGAAGCTGGCTGGTGGGAAAGAGCTGTTCGGACCGGATGCCGGTCGTAAACGGCAGCCGATCCGATCGAACGCGCATGCCCATGACGATCTCTTCGAGTGAGGCATTCCCGGCGCGCTCGCCGATGCCGTTGATCGTGCATTCTACCTGCCGCACCCCCGCGGTGACCGCCGCATGAGTATTCGCAACCGCCAGGCCGAGATCGTCGTGGCAGTGCGCGCTGAACACCGCTTTGTCCGCATTCCGCACCGTGCCGCGGACGGTCGTGAAAAAGTCGTGAATCTCGTCCGGCGTGGCGTATCCGACGGTGTCGGGCAGGTTGATGGTCGTCGCGCCCGCGTCGATGACCGACTCGACGATCCTGCAGAGGAACTCCATGTCTGAGCGCGTCGCATCCTCCGCCGAGAACTGCACATCATCGGTGTATTGGCGGGCCAGCTTCACGGCGGCGACGGCGGCGTCGAGACACTGCTCGCGCGAGATATTCAGCTTCTTCGCGAGATGGAGATCGGACGTCGCGATGAAGGTATGGATGCGCGAGCGCTCGGCACTCCGCAACGCCTCGCCGGCGCGCTCGATGTCTTCGGCGCGACAGCGCGCGAGCGCGGCGATGATGGGACGGCGAACGGTTGCCGCCACCTGCTTGACGCCTTCGGCGTCATCCACGGACGCGATGGGAAAGCCCGCCTCGATCAGATCGACGCCAAGGGTGTCGAGCTGTTTCGCCAGCTCGACCTTCTCGCTGGTCCTGAGCGAGAACCCGGGTGCCTGCTCGCCATCCCGCAAGGTCGTGTCGAAAATCGTCACTCGGTCGCTGGACATGATCACGGTTGTACGGCACTCAGCGTCAATGGTCAAATCTATAATACTGACTTTGTCATAAGTATGCCTTATAGTAAGTCGCTGTGGAGCTGACCGAGTTGCGGGTGTTTCTCACGGTTGCGGCGGAGCGCAGCTTCTCGCGGGCGGCGGCCAAGCTCCATCGCACCCAGCCCGCGGTCAGCCAAGCCATCCGCCGGCTCGAGGACGAGGTAGGGGAGCGTCTATTCGATCGATCGTCGAAGGACGGCACGCTCACGGAGGCCGGTCGCGTGCTTCGCGATTACGCCGAGCGGCTGCAGCGCCTCGCGGAAGAGGCGCAGCTCTCGGTGCGCGAGTTACGCGAGCTGCAGCGGGGCCGCGTGCTGATTGGCTCCAACGAGGGCGGCGTTCACGTGCTGCTGCCGCTCATCGAAAAATTCCGTCAGAAGCATCCACGCATTCTGGTCGACGTGCGGCGCGTTCCCGCGCGGCAGGTGGGAGTGGAAGTCGCGCAGGGGAGCCTCGACTTCGGCATCGTCACGTTCGATCCCGGCGACAAGCGTCTTCAGTTCGTCGCGCTTGGATCGGACGAGCTGGTAATGCTCGTTTATCCCTCTCATGCATTCGCGGGACGCGAGACGGTGCCGATGGCGGAGTTCGCGCACGAGACGGTCATCGCGCACAGCGACCCCTCGCCCGCGCGCGATCAGGTGCTGCGCCAGGCCGAGCTGCGTCACGCGCCGATCAATATTCAGATCGCGCTGCCGAGCCTCGAAGGCATCAAAAGGGCGGTCGAGAAAAAGATGGGCGTGGCGCTGCTGCCGAGACGCTGCGCCGTTGCGGAGATCGAGCGCAAGCAGTTAGTGGCTGTGAAGATTCCAGAGGTGAGGTATCCACGGCAGCTCCGGTTGATCTACCGTAAGGGAGAGCTGTCCCATGCCGCGCAGGCATTCCTCGGCGCTGCCCAAAAACAAGCAGGAGGATAGGAATTCTCCTATTCTCCTACTCTCCTGCGGGAACGATCAGAAGCCGCTGACGTACGGCAGGCTGTTCGCGATCTTGCTTACCTGATCGAAGTCATCCAGCAACAATCCGGTCGCGTCCCACGTGCCGGCCGTAAACGCCTCGCGTGCGCCTGCGGGAATCAAGGCGTCGTATTTCTTCCCGTCCAATGCAACGGTTTGCGCAGAGACGCTGAGCGTCAGCTCAGCCTTGGGATCGGCCTCGACGGCCGTCTGCAGCGTCTCAGCGTCCTGCGCGCTCACCGTGAAGCACGGCATCCCAAGCGCCACCGAATTGCCGAAGAAGATCTCCGAGAAGGACTCGCCGATGATCGCCCTGATGCCCCAGCGCTGGAGAGCCTGCGGCGCATGCTCGCGCGACGATCCGCAGCCGAAGTTGCCGTTGACGATGAGGATGCGCGCGCCCCGATAGCGAGGGTTCCAGAACGAATGCACCTGCCCCCGTTCTTCCAGTTGCTTGCGATCGTCCTCGAACGCGTGCGTCTCGAGGCCATCGAAGCTGACGGACTTCAGAAAACGAGCGGGGATGATGCGGTCGGTGTCGATATCGTGACCGCGCAGCGGAACAGCGCGACCGGCAATGGTGTCGATGAAGCGCGAGTCCATCAAGCGTGTACCTCTTGAGGTTGAACGATTCTGCGGACGTCCACGACCTCGCCGGCGACGGCCGCCGCGGCGACCATCGCGGGGCTCATCAGCAGCGTGCGCCCGGTCGGGCTGCCCTGACGTCCCTTGAAATTGCGATTCGACGAAGATGCGCAGATCTGCCGCCCCTGCAGCTGATCCGGGTTCATCGCGAGGCACATCGAGCATCCGGCGCCGCGCCATTCGAAGCCGGCTTCGGTGAAAATCTTGTCGAGCCCCTCCTGCTCGGCGAGCTTCCTTACCGACTGCGATCCGGGCACGACGAGCGCGGTCACGTGCTTCGCCACATGCTGGCCCTTGATAACTCTGGCCGCTTCGCGCAGATCGGAGATTCGCCCGTTCGTGCACGAACCGATGAAGGCGACGTCGATCTTCGTGCCGGCGATCGGCATGCCGCCACGGAAGCTCATGAACTCGAGGGCCTCGGCGACCGATGCTCTGTCCTCCGCGGCCGAGTCCGAGGCAGACGGAAGCTTCTCGCTGACGCCGACGGACTGACCGGGGTTGATACCCCATGTCACGGTCGGTTCGATCGCGCTCGCGTCCATCACCACCACGTCATCGTACGCAGCCCCGGCATCCGATGCGAGCGAGGCCCACCACTCCCGCGCCTTCGCGAAGCTCGCGCCCTGCGGTGCGAACGGCCGTCCCTCGAGATACTTGAACGTCGTTTCGTCGGGGTTGACGTAGCCCACGCGCGCGGCGCCTTCGATCGACATGTTGCACACCGTCATCCGCTCTTCCATCTTCATGCGATCGAATGTGTCGCCGCCGTACTCGTAGGCGTATCCGCTGCCTCCCTTTACGCCAAGGCGGCGGATGATGTGGAGGATCACGTCCTTCGCGTACACACCGGGACGGAGCTGACCGTTCACCGTGATGCGCCGGCACTTGAGCGGCTCCATCGCGAGACACTGTGATGCGAGGACGTCCCGTACTTGTGAGGTGCCGATCCCGAAGGCAATGGCGCCGAATGCGCCGTGCGTCGACGTGTGGCTGTCGCCGCACGCGATGGTCATGCCCGGCTGCGTCAGGCCGAGCTCAGGTCCGATCACGTGGACGATGCCCTGGTTCGCGTTGTCGATGTCGTAGAGCGGAATGCCGTATTCGCGACAGTTCCGCTCGAGGGCCGACATCATCTCTTCCGCGAGGACGTCCAAAAACGGCCGCCGCTGGTTCAGCGTCGGCACGATGTGATCGACGGTCGCGAACGTCCGGTTCGGGAAGGCCACCTTGCTGCCTCGCGCCCGCAGCATGTCGAACGCCTGCGGGCTGGTGACTTCGTGGATCAGATGAAGGCCGATAAAGAGCTGCGTTTGTCCCGTCGACAGCGTGCGGACCGCGTGTTTGTCCCAGACTTTCTGAAGAAGCGTTTGTTTCATGAGATAATGACTGAATTATGACATACCCCGAATTCTTCGTTGCTCCGATGCGCCAGGAACTGACCGATCTCGGCGTCCGCGAGCTCAGAACATCTGCCGACGTCGATGCCGTACTCGGCCGGCAGCTCGGTCAGCCTGGGGATCAGCAGGGTCCGACCGTGATGGTAATCGTCAACTCCGTCTGCGGTTGCGCCGCCGGCAAGGCTCGTCCTGGCATCGCGCTCGCGCTCCAGCATCAGACCAAGCCGGACATCGTTGCCACGGTGTTCGCCGGTGCGGACATCGAAGCGACCGAGCGCGCCAGAGGCTACTTCACGGGCTATCCGCCCTCTTCGCCTTCAATTGCGCTGATGCGCGACGGTAAGCTGCTGTGGATGCTGGAGCGGCGGAACATCGAAAACCAGAACGCGGAGCTTATTGCGAAGAACCTGACCGACGCGTTCGATAAATACTGCACGACGGCGACTGTAAAAGCCTAGGCGGGTCCAAAGAGCAGGACCCGCCCTACGTTCGTAGGCCGGGTCTTGCCTTGTAGACCCGGCACTACCCACCCCGCGTGTGCATTTCCAAGTGCGGATTCTTTTTCAGATTCGACGCCGACACGAGCGCGGCACGATCGCTGACGCCTAGCCGTTCCTCGGCGCCGCGATCGGATCGGTCGGCCCATTCTTTCGTGATCAGCTTCAACAAGTCGTCCTGAGACAGGCCGGCCCGGACCGGCGTGCGGAGATCGGTGCCGCTCGTCGCATACAGGCAGCGGTACCACATGCCATCGGCTGTCAGCCGGCTTCTGTCGCAGTTGCGGCAGAAGGGATCCGTCGTTGACGAGATGATGCCGAAGATCGTCCCATCGTGCAGGCGGTAGCGATCGGCGGGAGCGCTCGTGTTCTCTGCGAGAGCCGTAACGGGCCCGTACTCTTGCTCCAGCACCGTTAGCATGTCCTGCCTCGACATCACGCGCTCGGGCGCCCACCGCGTCGCGCCGCCGACGTCCATATACTCGATGAACCGCAGCTCGGCGCCGAGCCGGCGCGCGTACTCGAGAAGCGGAACGATCTCGTCTTCGTTGGTGCCGCGCATGACAACCGCGTCGATCTTGATCCCCCTGA
This sequence comes from Vicinamibacterales bacterium, assembly GCA_035281225.1. GTDB lineage: Bacteria > Acidobacteriota > Vicinamibacteria > Vicinamibacterales > JAMQPK01 > JAMQPK01. Next base: position 83,474 of record DATEEI010000017.1, on the reverse strand, counting down.
AATATTTCGACGCTTCGTCGATGCCCGCCAAGACCTGGGGCAGTGAGTCGAAGCGGGTGAGTGTTTGAAAACGGTCAAGCTGAAGGGTATCGAGGCTCACGGTCAGTCGATGCAGTCCGGCCTCGTGCAGCGCCCGGGCCTGCTCGCCGAGCATGACGCCGTTGGTGGTCAGTGCCAGGTCCTTAATCGCCGGCTTGCTCGCGATCATCCGGATGAGTTCCGGAAGATTGCGCCGCAGCAGTGGCTCACCGCCGGTGAGCCTGATGCGATCCACGCCGGCGCGGGCGAACACGTCGACCAGCGTGCTCATTTCTTCGAATTGCAGAATGTCGTGGCGGGGGAGCCAGACGTACTCCGCTTCGGGCATACAGTAGCTGCACCGCAGGTTGCAGCGGTCGGTGACCGACAACCGCAAATTCCTCAGCGGTCTGCCCAGCAGATCTATCAGCGGCTCAGGTCCCATGACACTCGCAAGGGAACAGCGGTGCGCTGTTCGGTAAAGACGTCACTCCACTTTCCGGGGATGCGGGTGCCGCAGGAAGGGCAGGCGCCCGCTGGCGTCAGATTGTACCCGCGAACGAGATAGCCGTGGCGCTGGATGAGCACCTCGCGACACTGAGGGCAGTGCGTATTCTCGAGAGCGCCGACACGTCCGGGCAGATTTCCCGCGTAGACATATCGCAGGCCGGCCGCGGCGCCGATGCTCGCCGCCTTCTGCAGCATTTGAGGCGTCGTGTTCGACGGCTCCGTCATCTTGTAGTCGCCGTGGAAGGCGGTGACGTGCCAGGGAATGTCCTGCGACACGCCGGCGACGAACGCGGTGAGCCGCTTCAGCTCGTCTTCGCCGTCGTTGAAACCGGGAATCAGGAGCGTCACCAACTCGAGCCAGACGTCCATGTCGTGCAGTTGCTGAATCGTGTCGAGAATGGGCTGCAGCCGTCCGCCGAGCTCGCGGTAGTGTCTATCGTCGAAGCTCTTCAGATCGACTTTGTAGACATCGATCCACGGCCGAAGATATTCGAGCACACCGGGCGTGCCGTTGCCGTTCGACACGAAGCCAGTCATCAGGCCGGCCGCGCGAGCCTCTTTGAAAATGGCGACAGCCCATTCGCTCGTGATCAGCGGTTCGTTATAGGTGCTGACGACAATCCTGGCATTGCGGGCCAGCGCGTCTTTCACAAGAAGCTCGGGCGAGATGTCCAGTGGCGGCGCGACTGCCTGCGGATCGCGCAGCGCCTGCGACGTCACCCAGTTCTGACAATAACCACAGTGAAGATCGCAGCCGAGCATGCCAAAGCTGTAGGCGAGCGCACCGGGATGCACGTGGAAGAACGGTTTCTTCTCGATCGGATCGCACTGCACCCCGCCGGCGTACCCCCACGGCACCATCAGCCGGCCGCCCCTGTTGAAGCGGACCTTGCACACGCCGATCGCGCCGTCCGGGATCTTGCAGTTATGGCCGCACGCGTAGCAGTGCACCCAATCGTTGTCGAGACGACGGTACAGATCCCCCTCGCGCGTGCGATCGGCCAGAACGTCCTTCAGAGTTGACATAACATGTCACCCAATCACTCTATGAATTCTACTCTTCCCGCCGGCGTGTGGCTGCTTGGCGGCGTGAGCCTGTTCAACGACATCGCCAGCGAAGCGATCTATCCGCTGTTGCCGTTTTTTCTGACATCGGTGCTTGGCGCGACGGCGGTGTCGCTGGGCTTCATCGAAGGCGCCGCCGAAGCCATCAGCAGCGTCCTGAAAGTGATATCGGGCCGGATGTCGGATCGCTGGCGTCGCCGGAAGCCGATCGTGCTCGGCGGCTACTCGCTGTCCGCGCTTGCGCGCCCGTTCATCAGCGTGGCGAACGGATGGGTCGCCGTATTTGCCCTGCGCTTCATCGATCGCGTCGGAAAGGGCATTCGCAGCGCGCCCCGGGACGCGATGTTGGCCGATCTCGCAGAGGTGACGAATCGTGGACGAGTGTTCGGCTTCCACAGAGCGATGGATCACGCAGGCGCCGTACTCGGCCCGCTCCTCGCCACCGGATTCCTCATCGCGTTTCCCGATCGCTACCGTACGCTGTTCGCATTGACGGCGATTCCGGGTATTGCGACCGTCGTCTTGCTTCTGTGGCTGAAAGAACCAGCTCCCGGCTCCTGGCTCCGAGCCCCCAGCCTCCAGCCCCTAGTCCCTACTCACCAATCACTTCCGCCGCCATTGGTTCGTTATCTCATCGTGCTGTCTATCTTCACCCTGGGCAACTCGGCGGATGCGTTCCTATTGCTGCGGCTGACGCAGGCCGCAGGTGGTCCGCAGTACATCCCGTTGATGTGGGCGTTGCTGCACGTGGTGAAGATGGGATCGTCGGTGATCGGCGGCTCGGCGTCGGACCGTGTAGGCCGGAGGCCGTTGATCGCGATCGGCTGGGTCATTTATGCGGGCGTTTATGCGGGCTTCGCGCTGAGCGAATCTCTGGTCGCTCTTATCGCGTGCTTTCTGATCTACGGCGTCTACTACGGATGCGTGGAGGGAACCGAACGTGCGCTGGTCGCCGACTTCGCGCCTGCAACGCAGAAAGGGACCGCATTCGGTGTCTACAACGCGGTTGCCGGCATCGGCGCGCTCGTCTCGAGCGTCGTGTTCGGCATGATCTGGAAATATCTGGGAGCCGCGACGGCCTTCGCCTCCGGCGCCACGCTCGCGCTCCTCGCCGCGATTCTCCTCTTCGCTCTCGTCCCCGCACCTGAACCCAGAACCGAGAGATAATCGGATACCTATGAAACGTATTCTCGTTACGAACGATGATGGTGTGTACTCGGAAGGCATTCAGGCTCTCGCTCAAGCCCTTAAACCACTCGGCGAAGTTACCGTCGTCGCGCCGCTGACCGAAGCAAGTGCTATTGGGCATGCGCTCACGCTCAGGCGCCCGCTGCGGCTCGAGACGATTTCGGAGCGTGTCTATGCCGTTGACGGCACTCCGACAGATTGCGTCAACATTGCGATTACCAGTGTTCTGCGCGCCATGCCCGATCTAGTTGTATCTGGTATCAACAAAGGTTGGAACCTCGGCGACGATGTGACGTATTCGGGGACGGTGTCGGGAGCTTTTGAAGGTGCGCTGTTGGGGGCGTCGGCGGTGGCGGTGTCACTGCAGCGAACCGACGGGCCGTTCGACTTCACCGAGTCAGCCCGCGCAGCGTACCTCGTTGCGCAGTCGGTTCTGGTCAGGGGATTGCCGTCGCGCATATTTCTGAACGTCAACGTGCCCAAGGGGCCTACTAAAGGCTTTAAGGTCACCGTTCAGGCCAAGCGAAATCACATCACGAAAGTGAACGAGCGTATTGATCCGCGCGGGCAGAAGTATTTCTGGATAGAAGAAGGACAGAATGAGTGGGAGCCCCACGACCGCTCCGACTTTCAGGCGGTGAGGGATGGTTACATCTCCGTGACGCCTCTTCAGCCCGATTTAACGGCGTTCAGCGTCATTCCAGCGATCGAAGATTTCCCGTTGACCGTCGAGGCCGCGAGTCAGGCATAGCCGTTGCACGTTTCAGGACGTAGCACGCCCTCACCCCAAATGAACGAACGGCGTCTCTTTCACGATCGCCGTGAGGCCGGGCAGCTCTTGGCCCGGCGGCTCACACACTATCAAGGCCGCGAGGATGTCCTGGTGCTGGCGCTCCCGCGCGGCGGTGTGCCCGTCGCGTCCGAGATCGCGCGTGAGCTCAAGGCCCCCCTCGATGTGTTCGTCGTGCGCAAGCTCGGTGTGCCCTGGCAGCCCGAGCTTGCCATGGGAGCGATTGCCGGTAGGGGCACCGAAGTGCTCAACGGCGATGTCATCACGGCGTACAACATTCCCGCACATGTCATCCGCACGGTCGCTGAGCGCGAGAGTGAGGAGCTGCAACGGCGGCTCGAGCGGTATCGCGGCGACCGTCCGTTTCCGGACGCTCGTGCCCGGACAGTGATTCTCGTCGATGACGGGCTGGCCACCGGCTCGAGCATGAGAGCCGCCATTGGCGCACTGAAGAAAGAGCTCCCCAGATCGATTGTGGTCGCCGTGCCCGTGGCGGCGGCCCGGACCTGCGAAGAGACTCGTCGCGATGTCGATGAGGTCGTATGTCTGTTGACGCCGAAGGATTTTTCTTCGGTCGGTGCTTGGTACGAAGACTTTTCGCAGACCACTGACGAAGCAGTTCGTGAGCTGTTAGTTCGTGCCCAGAGTCTAGAGCCTAAAGCCCAGAGTCTAGAGTCCAGAGCCCAAAGTCCAGAGTCGAGAGCCCAAAGTCGAGCGTCCAGAGTCCAACGTCCAGCGGAGGTCACCCGATGAAACGACGTGAGATTGCACGTGAGGAATGGCGAGAGTTCTTCGACTCCTTCAGCGGCGAGCACCAGGGATGGCTCGTCGGCGTCGATCGGTTCGACGAATTCTTCGACGAGAGTGTGGAGACACGCCATCGCAAGGGCGCGCTTCGTGGCGTGCAGTCGGAGGATGGATCGATCTCGCTGGCGGTTGACGATCGCACGAGCGGCCATCTCGAGACGGAGTCGATCGAGAACCCTCAGCGGATCGTGCTGGAGCAATCAGAAGACGAAGGCGACATGAGACTGGAAATCGATGGCCCGCAGTCGTGCATTATCCTGCGGTTTCAAGGGATGTGAGGAACCTGTGGTTCTGGGTTCTTGGTTCTGAGGTGCTGGGTGCTGGTTCTAGGTCCTAGGTTCTTGGTTCTCGGGTTCTCGGCACGGGTTCTCGGCTCGAGCACTCGTGATCGGCGGCCACGACCCGTGCAGAAACGGATCGAACCCAGAACCCGGAACCAGCACCCAGCACCACAGAACCAAGCACCCAGAACCGCCCTGGAGTCTAGGAGGAGCCAATGGCGTATTACATAGATGGGTTTCTGCTGCCCGTTCCCAAGCGCAAGCTCGAAACGTATCGGAGCATGTCGCAAAAGGCCGGCAAGGTGTGGAAGGAGCACGGCGCGCTAGAGTACCGGGAATGTGTTGGTGAAGATCTGAAGGTGAAGATGGGAACGGCGTTTCCCAAAGCCGCGAAAGCCAAGGCCGGCGAAACTGTGGTGTTTTCGTGGATCGTCTACAAATCGCGCGCGCACCGCGACAAGGTCAATGCCAAGGTGATGAAGGACCCTCGCCTGAAGGACATGATGGATCCGAAGAACGTACCGTTTGACCTCAAGCGCATGGCCTACGGGGGATTCGAAGGCCTCGTGGTTCTGTAAGGCGGCGCGCCCGGCCGGCAGAAGGTGCTAAGATACTCGGGCGTCGGGGCGTGGCTCAGCCTGGTAGAGCACTCGGTTCGGGACCGAGGGGTCGGAGGTTCAAATCCTCTCGCCCCGACCAAAATACATCAATAAAAATGGCCTTCGATTGACCGTCATGGTCGATCGAAGGCCTTTTTTATTGGTCGATCATCCTGGGGCGCAGCCATGTCAGGATTTCGAAGGGACGTCGCTTTGGTCCGCGATTCGTCGAACAAACCCTTCTTGCGATGCGCGGCGCTTTTCTGGTACGTTCTGCTCGCCCACGCACTCTCGTGAATCGCATGCAGTGAAAGGATACGCAATGCGCCGGACCAGCCTCACCGTGTGTCTTCTGATCGGATTGATGACGTCGGCCGCGCCCCTGCGGGCGCAGTTACCGGCTCCCAACGCTGCGGGTGTCTCCGCCGGACACATGCACCTGATGGTGCGGGACCCGGCGGCCCATAAGAAGGTCTGGGTCGACGTCTTCGGCGCGCAGGTTGTCAAGAGCGGTTCGCTCGAGCTCCTGAAGCTGCCAGGAATTTTTCTGATCCTCGGCAAGTCGGAGCCTGCCGAGGGCTCGGAAGGATCGACGCTCGATCACTTCGCGTTTCAGGTCAAGGATCTTGCCGGCACGAGTGCGAGACTCAAGGCCGCCGGAGTTCCGCTCACGCGCGACGACGATAAGGAGATCGTCGCGATGTTCCCGGACAAGGTGAAGGTGGAGTTTTACCCGGCTCCGACGCTGAGCGTCCCCGTGGAGCACTTCCACGCGCACTTCTTCACCGCCGACGTCGATGCGCTTCGAGCCTGGTACGTGAAACACTTCGGCGCGGCGATGCCCACGGCGACGAATGCGAACGCCACCGGCGTGCCGGGAATCTCGTTCAGCTTTCGCAAGACTGATGCGGCGCCGGCAGCGACGAAGGGCCGATCACTCGACCACATCGGCTTCGAAGTGAAGGACCTGGACGCGGTCTGCAAGAAGCTCGCGGCCGACGGCGTCACCTTCGAGAGCCCATTCCGGGACGTGCCGGGCATCGGGCTGAAGATTGCGTTCCTGATCGATCCGGCTGGAACACGCATCGAGCTGACCCAAGGACTCGCGGGGCGCTGACGCGCCGACTCCTGCGAGACTGGAGTGGTGAAAGCGCCTGGGCTGCTTGTCGATTGAGGGATCTTCAGCCGCCGGACGACGCGTCGGGAGGTCTCAGGTTCTTCTCGACTTCTGCGAGCGTAATCATCATTGTCATCGGATCGACCGGACACTCGTAGAAGCCGAACTTCTCGTAGAAGCATTTTGCGTCTGCTGAGATAGCGTGCAGCAGCACTGCACGAATGCCGGCGATCTGTGAAGCATTGAATGTGCGCAGGAGCGCATCGCGCACGAGGGCGGCACCGAGCCCCTGGCCTTGAAAGGGTTTGTCGACCGCAAGCCGGGCAAGCACCATCACCGGAATCGGATCAGGCATGTTGCGACGCGTTTTTGCCGACACGTTTTTGTGGGTGACGGCTCCGTTCGCCAGCGCGTAGTAGCCCACAACCCGCCCCTCGGCTGTCACGACATATGTACGTGACGCACCGAGGGCCTCGTTTTGGAGCGCCCGACGCTTTAGCCAGACGTCGAGCTCAGGTGTGCCGCAATCGAACGGGTTGAGGTCGTGCTCGGCTTTCAGGTGCTCTGGAGCGCTGATACGTGCACTGGTCATCGCTCCCAAGGTGCTTTTCTAGCGAAAAGCTGCCGCAGGCGCGAATTGGCGGCCGGCGGGGCATCGAGTGCAGCTGTAAATCGCGCAAAAGCGTTTTGATCGAGTTGAAAGTACCGCTGATCGAGAAGGACCGTGGTCGCCTCTCGAGTGGCTGCGTCGAGCATGAACTCCGTTCGGTCTTTGCCCGTCGCTTCGGCAGCTCGATCGATTAACGATCGGCGATCGTCGGTAATGCGGAGATTAATCGTTTTTGTTTTCGTGGCTGTCGCTGACATGACTCGCACCCTGTGACGCGTTTGGCCTCGCCCTCGATGCCCTGAATATAGCGTTCTGTGTATACGTTGTCAATACAATTCTAACCGCCAGCGTGTCACGCCGGAGAAAACAATGACGATCTTTAGGAGTCTCTGGCTCGGAGTCCTTATCTCAGTGGGAAGTGCGCTGCCTGCTTCCGCGCAACAGTACGTGGCTCGGCACACCAATGATGTGGTGCAGCTGGAGGACACGAGGAATCACACAGTCGTGTCAATTGTTCCGAGCGTCGGCAACATCGCGTTCGAGATGAAAGTGAAAGGCCACAACGTCGTGCGGTGGCCGTACGCCTCCCTTGAAGCTTTCAAAGCCAAGCCGGGCCTGAGCGCCATTCCTTTTGTGGGACCGTGGATGGGCCGTCTCGACGAACAGGCGTTCTATGCCAACGGCAAGCGCTATGCGTTCGATATGGACCTCGGCAACGTGCGCGGGGTGGTGCCGATTCACGGTTTCCTCACGACGAACAATCAGTGGCAGCTTGTCGAAGTGAAGGCCGACGACCGATCGGCCTGGGTCACTAGCAGGCTCGATTTCTACAAGCAACCGCAATGGATGAAGCAGTGGCCGTTTGCGCACACGATCGCGATCACGCATCGTCTGCAGAACGGAGCGCTCGAGGTGGAGACGACGATTACCAATATGAGCGCGGAACCGATGCCGCTCGCTATCGGCTTCCATCCGTATTTCAAACTGACGGATTCCACGCGCGAAGAGTGGACGTTGTCGGTGCCCGCGAAAACGCTCTGGACCTTCAAGGCTGGCACCAAGTTGCCAGATGGCGTAACGGTTCCGGCTCAGCAGCTCTTTCCGAATCCGCAGTCGATCGCACTGAAGGATTACAACCTCGACGATGGCTTGACCGATTTCGTGAGAGATCCACAGGGTCGTGCACACTTCATCGTGAAGGGTAAGCGGCAGCAGCTCGATGTCGTGTTCGGACCAAACTGGAGCGTCATCAATATCTGGTCCCCAAATCCAGCCGGAACAGGGCTCGGTGGGAATGCTGCCGTCAACCCGAATCCACCCGCGCGCGCCGACGCGCCAGGAGGCCGCGCCGGTGCCGGCACTGCAGATCCAAATTTCATTGCGTTCGAACCAATGGCCAGCCTCAGTAACGGATTGAATCTCGCGCACAGAGGGCTCTACAAGGATCAGCAATACGTACAGCCCGGCGCCACCTGGTCGGCCAGCTTCTGGGTGAACCCCAGCGGCTTTTGAATGCTCTTGGCCCGCGAATGGTTACCCTGTCGCTTTTTCGAGATCCTCATGGTCAAACGCCGACGCCATTCGATCAATCTCCGTCTTGCTCAGGCCATGACGGCGAGCTTCCTGTCGCCAGGTGGCAACGCCACGCGCGACGTTGCGGGCGATCGTCCGCGCCTCACGGTCCTTCAGCTCGAAATAGGGAGCCACCTGAAATGCCAGATCCAGGGAGGCTGTCGTGTCTTCTTCGTCGATGGCCGTCGTGAGGACGCGCGGCCTGATGTCGACGGGCACCGGATTGAGATCGTACGCGGGCGACAAACGCCAGCCGCGCATCCCCTCGTACACGAACCCGTGATTGCGCAAGTGATCGTCCGTATTTGAGATCAGGATGTTGAACACCATCCTGCGCCAGAGTGCCGGGATGTCTTCTTTCGGCGCCGCACCGTGCTGGCGCAGCGCATCGGCAATCTCCATGTAGCTGTGCGTGTCGTTGTCGCGGGCCCCAAGCATGCTCATCGCGGACACGAATGGGATGCGCTGGGTGCCGATCCGGTCAAAGCGCCGTACGACAATCACGGGCTTACCGCCCACATCCTCGACGCGTGCGTCGGGCACCGCGACGCCGGCTTTCCGGGCAAGGCGCAACGCGACGGCTTCCCACACGACGACGTTGTATTCGTCATCGTGACGCGGAAACTTCGCGATCGCGAGATCCCCGTTCTTTTCGCGCACGGACGCCTTCGGACGCGCACCGCCGAGCGAGGACCCCGGCGCGAACAAGAGCGTCAGATCTTCCTCCGTGTCTTTGTCGTCGAGGACGTGTTCAGCCGCCGACAACAGGCGTGGGAGGTCGATCAGAGGCGGGATGCGTTTCGCGTCATCCTGGCGCAGGAATGGTCCGCCCGCGGTTTCGGCGAAGCGGAGCGCACCCGCGCGCGCTTCATCGTCGACCAGCAGCAGGTAATCAACTTCGTGGAGTGTTCGCGGTGGACCGCCTTCGCGTTCGGCACGTCGGCGCTCCATGCGTCGCATGAGCGCGCGACCCCACCAGTCAGGCGCCGAGTCGCCAATGGCGCCAAACATCGGCATGTCGGCGGCTGTGTGAAAAGGCCCCGGACCGAGTTGCAACGCAGGTTCGAGCGAGAAGCGAGCGGGATGCTGGAGCCAGTCAGCGTTGTATTCGAAGGTGGCGGTTTCCTGGTTCTTCCGCAGGCGGGTCCAGAGACGCCCCGCGAGGTGCGGTGCGCCGTCCCAATCGACGTAGACGAGCACCTCCCCGTCCATCAGTTGCTTTTCTTGGTGGTCTTGCGGCTCGTTCGTATCCGCTGCGGAAGATGCTCCTCGTCGAGTTGAAGGCCGGTTTTGTCCTGCGCGGGGTCGGCGACATCCGCGAGCCGCTCGGAGAGTCCGAGGACAAACAGTACGGTCGCGTACGTGCCCATCGCCACGCCTGGGTCGCCCTTTTCGACCTTCAGTAACGTCATACGACTGACCGAAGCCCGCGCGGCGGCCACGGCTGACGGGATGCGACGCCTCCGGCGGGCATCGCGAATGTCATGGCCGAGTTTCAAGAGGGCACGCCGAGCCGGGATCGGCAAAGTGTGACGAGCCTGCGCCTTTTTAATGTCCATATTATTTTACACTAATACTATTAATGTAAACTATTATGGACGCCAGAGCAAGTAGGAAGTAACTAGACCGCGATCGCCACGGGACGGACTTTCGTGCCTTCCGCTTCTGCAATCGCCTGGCGGACGGCGTCAGGCACCAGCGGCTTCGACGTGTACCCGTCCATGCCCATGGCCAGGCATCGCTCGCAATCGCCCTTCATGGCGTGTGCGGTCATGGCGACGATGGGCAGGTGGCCACCGGTGTGTTGTTCGCGCGCGCGAATCGCTTCGGTTGCCTGGAACCCGCTCATGACCGGCATCTGAACGTCCATGAGAATGATGTCGAAATCGGATGCCGCTGACGCCGCGACCGCCAGCTCGCCATTCTCCACAACCGTGACATCATGGCCATCGCGCTGCAACAGGGCCGTTGCGACCCGCTGATTCACGCGATTGTCTTCCGCGAGGAGAATCCGTAGACCTTTGACCACCGTGCGGGGCTCTGCCACGACGACCTCGGGCGCCGTCCCCGTCGCCACGCCCGCCTTGATCGTGAACCGGAACGTGCTGCCACGACCCTCCTCACTCTCCAGCCAGAAGCGCCCTCCCATTGCCTCCACCAGCCGGGTCGAAATGCTCAGGCCCAGCCCGGTTCCGCCATACTTCCGCGTCGTCGAGCCGTCGGCCTGCTTGAATGGCTCGAAGATATGCGCTTGCTGGTCCGCAGGAATGCCGATGCCGGAATCCTGAACTTCGAAACGCACCGTGATGTCGCCGTCGGCGGCGTCATCAGGTGCCGCTTCAACCACAGCGCGCAGCACGACGCCACCCTCGTGGGTGAATTTCAACGCGTTCCCGATCAGGTTGGTGAGTACTTGCGCCAGTCGATACGAATCGGCGACGAGCCGCTCGGGCACGCTGGGGTCGATCTCGCACACGAGTGCCACTTTCTTTTCCTGCGCGCGCGCGTGAAAGCTGGCGACGGTGGCGCGAATCGTGTCGTGCAGCGAGAACTCGCGCCGTTCGAGCTGGAGCTGGCCGGCTTCTATTTTCGAGAAGTCGAGCACGTCGTTGATGACGGTCAGCAGAAGGCCCGCCGAATTCCGCACGGTGTCGAGGTACTCGCGCTGCTGCTCATCCAGTGTGGTGCCCCCGAGCAGCTCGGCCATGCCGAGGACGCCGTTCATCGGCGTCCTGATCTCGTGGCTCATGTTCGCGAGAAATGCGCTCTTTGCCTGCGTCGCCACTTCGGCCGATTCCTTCGCGTGCTTGAGCTCATCCGTCCGTTTGTCGACGAGCCGTTCGAGGTCCTGCTCGCGAACCTTCAAGCCGCGGATCCGCAGTCCGTAGGCGCCGGCGATGAGGATGGCAAACGAGCACACGGCGACGCCGGCGAACCAGGTCGTCTGGTAGAAGTGCGGCGCCAGATAGATGGTGTACGAGGCGCCGGTTTCGTTCCACACGCCGTCGTTGTTGGCGGCCTTGACGCGAAACGTGTAGCGACCAGGCGGGATGTTGCTGTAGAACGCCGTTCGTCGTCCGAGCGCGTTGACCCAGTCGCGATCGTACCCGTCGAGCCTGTACTGGAAGTGCACTCGTTCCGCTGCCAGAAAGCTCAGGCCCGTGTAGTGGAAGATGAGGTCGCCCCGGCCAGGCTGTGCGCGTGCTTCCTGATGCGGCAGAAAGGACTGCCCGTCGATGGAGACCCGCTCGATGCGCACGGGCGGCGCCAATGTATTCGGTGTGAGGTGCTCGGCATCGACGACGCTCGCCCCCACGGCCATGGCGAACCACAGCCGGCCGTCCCGCGACTTGTACGCGCCTGGATAGTAGCCGGCACTGCCGATCGGACTGGCCAATCCGTGTCCCATGCCGTATGCAACTGAGGTGACGGCAGATGCCTTTCCGTTTGCGACCGCGTCGAGCTCCTGCTTGCGCACTTTGAAGATACCCTTCGCGCTCGCCATCCATACGTTGCCGCTACCGTCTTCAATCACGCTGTTAGCGAGGCTCGAGTACAGCCCGTTGTTGACGGTGTACGCCGTAGAATGTCCGTCTTTCAGCCGCACGAGCGCAGACCTCGTGGCAATCCACAAAGCGCCGTCCCGGTCCAGCATCAGCGTCAGGACGCTGTCCAGGCGCTCGCCATGTTCGTCGGTATGGGGCGTAAACGTGCCGTCTCGGAATCGGTCCAGCCCGCCGCGGCTGCCGATCCAGAGCGCGCCGTCGCGATCGTCCTGAAGGGCCCGCACGGCGTTGTTGGATAGCCCGTTTTTGGTCGTGTAGATTGTCACCTTGCCGTCGCGATACGCGATGAGCCCCTCGAGGCTCGTTCCGATCCAGATCGTCCCCTGCCGGTCCTGGTGAATGATTCTCACGAACTGATGCGCGAGAGCCTCGTGCTGGAGCCGTTCAAATCGCGTCCGGCACCGCGTGGCTTCGCACCTCACCGGCTCCGTCGATCGGAATAGCCCTGTGGGCGTTCCCACCCACAGGTGACCCTGCCCGTCCTCCATGAGTGCGCTGATGAGAATGGGCGGAAGACCGTTGTTCTTCTCGCTGATTGGGATAACCCTGCCGTCTTTGAAGGCATTCAGGCCTTTGAGCGTGCCTAACCACACCGTTCGTTGGCTGTCTTCGAGAACGGTCGCCACATAGGAATCGCTCAGCCCATCCTTTTTGGTATAGCTCGTGAAGTGACCGCGCCGGGCGTGGGCGAGGCCGATGAACCGCGATCCGATCCAGAAACTGCCCTCGCGATCCTGCACGAATGCCAGAAAGTCGGGAGAGGTCCAGCCGTCGCCAAGCGCGTAAGACGTGATGGTGCCGGCCTGGTAACGGGCGAGTCCCTCTGCCGTTCCCAGCCACAGCGAACTATCCGGGCCACTCGAGATGTACCGGATGCGGTCTGACGACAGGCCGTCCTCGGTCGTGAATCGTGTCGTGTGTCCATCTTTGATTCGAAACAGTCCGTGCGTCGATCCGACCCACAGCGACCCATCAATATCTCGAAAGAAGGCCAAGATGTCGGCGCTGGGCGCGAGGCCGTCGAGTGGCTCTGCCACAACGCGGCCGTTGGTGATTCGATGCAGGCCGCCGCGAGTCGTGCCGACGAGGAGGCTTCCGTCCGCATCCGTGTACAGCGCCCAAATGACATTGTGAGCGAGCCCGTCGTTCACGGTGTAGTTCGAGAAGCGTCCGTCCTTGAAGTGGCTGAGCCCGCCTTCCGTTCCGATCCAGATGCTGCCGTCGGGAGAAGTGTGCAGGCGCGTGACAAAGTTATTGGCAAGCCCTTGTTTCGTCGTGTAAGTGGTAAAGCGGCCGTCCTTGAATCGGCTCAGTCCTCCGCCAAAGGTGCCGATCCAGATGCTTCCATCCTTACCTTCCGCGAGCGCCCACACTTCGTTTTCGGGAAGCTGGTCTTCGTGACGATTGTCGAAGCTGGTGAACTGCAGGCCGTCGAAGCGCGACACGCCGGCCTTGGTGCCAAGCCAGATATAGCCATCGCTGCTCTGGAGGAGCGCAAACACGGTATTCTGCGGCAGCCCTTCGTCCTGACCCCACCACCGCACTGTGTGCCCAGATTGCTCGGGCGGCACGGCTTCGGCGGCAGAGACCGGTGCGGGAGCGGAAACTGCCGCCAGCGCAAGAACGACTGCTACGCCACGGAAACGCATTAACGATGATGTCGTCATCTGGGAGGAACTTCGTTAGGCTGGAGCAAGGGCCAAGCCATACGTTTTGGACGGTTTGCAGCCAGAAATGCTGACGAAACTCGGCACGTACGTGCGGTACCGCACAGGTGAGCGCTGGTGCACTCACCTGTGCGGACGGACCGTGTGCGCGTGCGAGGATTCGACGGCGCCTAGCGGCAACTGCTCCAAGGAGAGCTGGGGGTCACTCTACCGCACGCGCACAAAGGCCAGGTTCATGAATGTCAAGCCGGTCGGCCGGCTCGTGCCCTCTAAGACATCGAATGTCACACGACACCAGAAGCGGGCCGTTGAGGGGCATTCCTTTCTCACCGTGCTATGGGCGCTCATCGCATGCGCTGCCCAGCGGTTCGAGCGCAATCACGTTGATCCGAGTGGTGGCTGTTGTATTGATGAACAATCCCTTCACCAGCACCCTGGTCTTGATGAGCGTCGAGGGAGGCGGGAAGGCGTCGAGCAGTTCGATCGTGTGAGAGCCAGGGGGCGTTCTTGACAGCACTTGTTTCGTTCCCTCCGCGATCGGATCGAGCGTCGTCACTTGGGGGTCCAACGCGCCCGCGATGAACAGCCGATTTCCGGAACCCTCCTGAAGACAACCCACGGTTTGGATCAATGCGCCAGATCGTGGCGGCGAGGGCCCGCTGCGGGGCACTATTGACAAGGCTGCGAGGGCGCCTGGAGCATCCACAAGCTCCCGGTGACCCGCCGGGAAACCGTTCTGCTGGAGGATGAACGCCACAGCGTCAAGCTTCTGCTGCTGCGTCACGCCCGTGTCGAAACGGCTGGGCATCGTGTCGCGAATCTTGTGGAACAGCCGCTCGACGGTGTGCGCTTCCCACTTGACCATGAACGTGGAACCGGACAACGCGGGCGCCTCGCCGCCTCCGAGATCGTGACCGTGGCATTCCCCACAATGGTTCTGGACCACAACCCGTCCGCGCTCTGCTTGCTCGGCGGTATACGCACCATTCCAGATGGATGCCGCTGTTTGCGCCGACACCAGCGTGATGCTGAGCGCGATCATCGACACGCCCGCGGACGCGGCCGAATCACACATGATGCGTTTGGGATGTGTCATTCGCTGATTCTGAATCGAGTCGTCCGAGCGCCCGCTGCTGAGCCAGTATTGCGGATATGTCTGGAACAAGAAGAACGTGTCGGGATGGACGCCGCTACGGATTGGGGTGGGCGTGCGCCGAGGCATGCAGCGGCGGCACGCCGACCAAGTAACCCACTCCGCGAGGACTATTGGTAGGGCGCAATGACGCGCCCTACCTCTCCCGCATATAGATCTAAAACGTCAGCCGCAATCCGATCTGTCCCGTCCTCGTGGCCGCGACGCTGGTGATCTGGCCGAAATTGGGCGCCAGGACGTCCGTGACTGGATTGTTGTATTGGCGCCAGTTGAACACGTTGAACGACTCGAAACGGACCTGAAGCTGCGCATGCCCTGGCAGGGTGAACGATTTGGCAATCGTCAGATCCACTCGCCGACGGCCGGGGCCCAGCACTTGAGAGGCGTTCTGGCTGCCCGGCCGAATCGTTGCACGTGTGGTCGGGGAGGTTGGCACCAGCGTGTACGCGTTGCGGTCGAGATACTGCAGCGTATCGCGCCAGTCGTCGAAAATCTGGTTCCTGCCGTTGTAATCCGGCCGGCTGTTGGCGATGCCCGACGTCTGGGTGATTCGCAGCGGTTCGCCGGTTCGGAAGTTGAGCACACTTGCAAGCTGCCATCCGCCGAGCACTCCGCCGACGACGTCCTTGCGCTCGACGAGCCACGGGAGCTCATACACCACCGTACTGGTGACGCGATGGCGAACCTCGCCCGCCAGCGGCGAGTAGTCCGCGTCGAGGAACGGATCGAAGAAGTCCTGCGTGTAGCGGTAGGTGTCGCCGCCGATCGAACCGTTGAAGTTGCTCACCAGGTTGGCGCCTTGTTGCGACCAGCCCTTCGATAACGTGTAGTGCACGGCCAGGTCGAGACCACGGAACCGGCGCAGGTTGGCATTCCCCTCGAATGCGTTGTATTTCATCGTCTGACCGCTGGTGACGTAATACCCTCCTGGCAGGACCGCGGGGTTGGGCCGGGCGCCCGTCACGCGATCGTAGGCGTCCGCAAAGTTCAAGAGCATCGGTAGGTTCCTTCCATTGGTGTGGACGTAACCGGCCGACACCGCCACATGCCTACCGATCTGCCGCTGCACGTCGAACGTGACTTGCACGGTTTCGGGGCTCTTCATGTTGGTCTCGAACAGGTAGTAGAGACTCTTCTTGCCGGCCGAATCACGGAGTGCGATCTTCTCGGCGTCTTCCGGGTAGGTGTTGGGCCAGGAGATACCTCGGGCCTCCTGCTCCGTGCGATTCCAGTTCAGGCGGATCGGCGTAAACGGACGCGCGACCGAATTCTGGAACAACGCCATGAGATGGCCCGCGGTGAACACGCCGACGCCACCACGGACAACGGTCGCGCCGGAGCGATCAATCGTCCAGGCAAATCCGGCACGGGGAGCGATGTTCACCTTGTCGCCGTCGACTGGCGCGTCCAGGGGACGCGGAGCGCCGAAGTCCATCTTGCGGATATCGCTGGGATCGTTCAGATTGTTGACCTCCGCGGGATCGTTGGAGTCCGTCGACTTGTAGCCGAACCCCGGGTAGTAGTCGTAGCGCATGCCGAGGTTCAACACGAACTTGCCGTTCACGCGCCAGTCGTCCTGGATGAACCCGCCGAACTGATCCATCCACGCACGATGCGGGGGTTGCCCCATCGCGAGCAGGAAGTTGCTCGCCTTGTTTGCCAGCAGATCGTCCAGGCTGGCGAACGTGAACCGGTTCGTCTGCAGATTCGACTTGAAGCCGCTCTCGCGCGCCCAGCGGAAGCCGAACTTCATCGTGTGCGCGCCCGAGAGTCGGGTGAACTTCTGGTCCACGTTGTACGCGTCGTAGGTCAAGGTAAGGATTTCGGTCTCTCCGCTGTTGAACAGACCCGACACGTTGAACGTCGAGATGCGTTTGCGGACGTTGTAGAGGTCCTCCTGTGGACCTCGTGAGGGTGATTCCGCGACCCAGAACGCGTCGAGGCGATCGAGGGTATTGCGATTCCAGCCGAACCGGCTTTCCGATACCCACGAATTGCGCGTCAGCACGTAGTTGGTCGACAGGCGCTTCGAGCCGTTCGTGTACTCCTGGTTGTTGTTGATCTGGATTCGCGGAACCGAGGCGAACGGCTGCATGCGCGAGGCCGTCACCGACAACCTGCCGGCGCCGGCCTCGAAGTCCACCTTCCCCAGAAATGTGTTGTCGCGCCGGACGAGCGTCTTGGCATCCGTGTACAGGCCGATGACGTCGTTAATGGGTGCGTTCGGCTGCGGCATGTTGTCGAGCATCAGTCTGGTCTCGGGATAGGGCAGCGCGGCCAGCATACGATTGCGCGTCGCTTGAGTGGCGACGTTGCCCTGCACCGTCATGCCCGACTCCTCGCGATAGCCCTCGTAGGTGCCGAAGAACAAGACCCGATTGCGCAGGATGGGGCCGCCCAGCGATCCACCGAACTGGTTGAACGTGATTTCTGGTTTAGCGCTCGTCGCGGGCAGGAACGGATCGCGCGTTGCGAACGCGTCGCTCTGGAAATTCTCCAGAAGCGATCCGTGAAACTGGTTCGTCCCCGACCGCGTGATCATGTTGACCTGGGCGCCGATCGAGCCGCCGTACTCTGCGGGCAGGACGCCCTTGGCCACCTGTACCTCGGCCACCGATTCGACACTCAGGATCTCGATCTGGTTCTGGCCGCCGTAGTTGCCGAAGCCGCGATTTTCAGGATTGGTCTGGGCGCTGCTGCCGTCGACGGTGATGGCATGACCGCCGTCGCCGACACCATTGACGCGGAAGGCCCGTCCGCCTGCAACGGAACTGTCGGAGGAGCTGATGCCCGAGCCCAGCAGGACGACGTTCTGCAGATTCCGTCGCGACACCGGAATCTCACGCACTTCCTCGCCAAGCGATTGCACCTGCGCCGTCGTGGCTGTTTCGATGAGAGGCGCGGACTCGGCCACCGTGACCGTCTCTGCGAGCCCCCCCACTTCGAGCCCAAATGTCTGCCGTACCGTCTGACCGGCGCTCAGCCTCAAAGCCCGATTTTCATACGTCTTGAACCCCGAAAGCTCGATCCGGATCGTGTAGGCGCCAGCCGGAAGCGCGGGTAGTGCAAATTCGCCGCGCGCGTCCGAGACCGTGTCTCGCGTCAGCGTGGTGCCTTGATGGGTGACCGTCACGGTCACGCCGGGAAGAATCGCGCCCGAGGAGTCCTGCACAACGCCGTAGAGCGTGGCCTCGAGCACCTGCGCGATGGCATTGGCTGAGAACGTCAAGATACACGTGAAAACGAAAGCGAGCAGGACGGCGCAAACCTTGGGAACACTCCTCATGCTGACCTCCATGTGTCTGAACGGTGCTGACGACGACAGAGCTGCATGCCTTCTGTGTGGAGCGGCGGTCAGCGCGGCGGCTTGCGCTGATTCTCCTGAGCGTAAAGGTCGTATCCTTTTGCGTTCTCGAGTGTGTAGTCCGCTTCCTTCCGTGTGCGGAAATGTTTGCGGCGTAACGCGACTTGTTACTTCTTGCAACAACACCCGGCGAAAATACTTGGCGCGTGGCCCCACAACGTGGGATCCCTTCTGCATGACTACCCCTCCTCGAGAAAGGCGACAGAGACGGACGCCGTGGTGGACCAGGGGCCTGTGTGAGTACGCTTCGTTCCGTGTGGAGCAATTGTCGCAGTGCAATGCCTGCCTGACTTGTTACTTCTTGCAACAACAGACGGCAAAAAATACTTGGCGCGTGGCGTGCCGGAAGGTCTATCTAATAGCCGGTACTGAGGCAGTAGCCGTCTCGGTGAGCCGTCCGAATAAAGACCGGCTGATGTGCGTCTCGTTCTATTTTCCGGCGAAGTCGAAAGATGGCCTGATCAACTGACCGGGTAGGAAACGCCGGAGTCACACAACCCCACACCTCCGCCATCAGCTCGTCGCGGTGAACGACCTGGCCCTGGCGCTCAGCCAGGTACCTCAAGATCTTGAATTCCTGCGTCGTCAACGTGACGGCTCGTCGACCGGCCCGAGCGGTCTGCCTTTGAAAATCAATGACGAGACGACCGACCGTAAGATGATGGACTGCGGTCGTCTCAGTGCGCCTAAGTACAACTCGAATCCTTGCGAGCAACTCGTCGAGGTCAACGGGTTTTGTAATGTAGTCCTGCGCACCTAGATCCAGTCCTTTGACCTTGTCCGCTTTCTGGCTCCGTGCGGAGAGGATGATGATGGGGATCGGGCTAATCCTCTGGAAGGTCGCGCAGAGCTCGAGCCCGTCCCTGTCCGGCAAGGTGAGATCTAATATCAAGAGATCAGGCTTCGAGGTGCGGAGCATCGTCAATGCCGCCTGTCCGGTCCCCACGGCCTGCACCTGGTACCCTTCGAACCCGAGCTGGCCTTCAAGGATTGACCTGAAAATCGGGTCATCTTCGACGACAAGGATTCGCTTATGCGGGGTCATCGTTAATCGCGGGCAGAATCACCCGCGCCGTCGTTCCGACACCATGCCGGCTTTCTAACACAAATCGTCCGCCATGATCGGCGACAATGCGCGCGACGATTGACAGGCCGAGGCCACTGCCTCCAGGCGGCGCGAGTCGGCCGCGCGTGTATTTTCGCTGGACCGTCTGCAAATCATGCGCTGGTATTCCGACACCGCGATCCTCGATCTCGATGACGACGTTGCGACGTTCGTTCTTGACGGCTACGCGAATCGATCGAGTGCCCGTCGAGTACCGGATGGCATTGTCCAGTAAATTGTCGAGGACCAATATCATTGACTCGCGATCGACATGGACAAGGAAGGCATCAATGGGAATGTCCACGTCGAGCTCGAACCCGCGTTCGGTAAGTTGGTGCTGAAACACTTGCAGAGCATATTCAACGATCGTCGCAGTGGCGATCGGCTCAAATGAGTACGCATTGGCAATATCAGTGACACGTGCGTATGCCAGTAAGTTGTTGATAAGTCGTTTCAGGCGTTTTGATTCCTGTGTGAGCAGTCCGGAAAACTGTTGAATTGTTTCGGCAGGAACCGGGCGTCGCCCCATGGTTTCTGCCATGGCAAGAATATTGGTGAGCGGCATCTTTAACTCGTGCGTCACGGACGAAACGAAATCCGACCGCATGGCTGTGAGGGCCACTCCGACCCGCATCGCCCTCAGTGCGAGAGCTAGGCCGCCAAAAACCGCACAGACTGCAACGGCGACAACGATCAAGGCACGGTCGGCGCCTTGCGAAGCAGCGAGGAGAGGCGAATTGCTGGCTTGGCTGACGCCGATGGTCCATGAGTGTTCAGTGGGAGTCACCATTTTTCCTGATGACGGATTGGCGAAAAGGATTGGAAACGTCTCGACCGTCCCGGGCCTACTGCGCTCGTCTCCCCAGACGAGCGCACCCCGATCATCGAAGACGCCGATATTCAACGTGTCTCTGCGGTTGGAGAGGTCGGTTACCTCAGACAGCAAGTCAGGAAAATAGGATTGTCGAACCCACGAGAGATTTACCGTGAATCCGGTGACGGATTGCGGCTCTTCAGCCTTTGAGTGACCGTATTTCAAGCGAGCGACTATCTGATATTCCTGATCACCGAGCTGAGTATTGAACACGACGTAGCGGTAACGTCGCACACCGTACGAGTCAACCACTCGCCGGAGCCGTTCGCTGCCAGGGGGATTCGTGGCAAGGACGACGGGGAAATACCGTTCAGCAGGCTCTTGATCCAACCAAGCAGGATAACGCGCCACACGATTGAAAAAGGTGATGGCTCTGTCGTTGCTCTGCCACCTGAAGAACGACTCCGGATAGGGGTAGCGAGTAAACGCAAGCGCCACTTGCTCGCTAGCGTCGGCGAGCGAAACCGAGGTGTCAGCCCAGTCATCAGTGGCTAAGACTCGCCCTTGCACTCCCCGCATGTCGCGCATGACCGCTGTCGATAGCAGCGTGGCGACCTCATCTGTGTCACGCGTCATGAGCAATGCGGACGAACGTTGCCACTCTCGGGTCGCGTGATATCCGAACGTGAGGAGCGTACCCGTCCCGAGGCTGGCCAAGGCGGCCAAAACCCCCATGAACCATCCGGGCGGAGCAAGTCGTGATGCAGCGCTCAACGTAAGAGCTCGCGGCGGCGAAAGAAGCGCGCTGCTGCCGGATGCAATGGGATGGATGTAAGAGACGCCCGCTCGAGATCAAAGGCCGTGGAACGGCCCAGCCGAGCAAAGTATGACTCGAGCACCTGGGTGACAAGGTCGCTGTCTAACCGCGAGTGACACACGAGAACCGAATCAACGGCGATAGTCCAGATCGCCCTATCCTGATGTGGATACGTCGCACGTGGAATCAGCGTTCGGCTCACAAATGGTTGCTGGAGGCGTAGGTGTTCGAAACCTGGACCGTCTAGTTCGACGAGCCTGGCGCCGCGAATGGGTGTCTTATTGGTTTCTGGGACGAACACTGCAAACGTAGCGTCGATGTCGCCCGCCGTAAGCCGCTTTAAGGCAGACTCAGATGGAATAAATTCGGAACGAATGTCGGCAAGTTCGACTCCGGCCGCTTTGAGGGACAGTTGGGCTATGAGCGCGGTCCCGCTATCCCGCTGACCCAAGTTGACCGTAAGGCCGCGCAGCTGCGAGGCTGACGTCACCTCCGGCGATAGGTCTTCCCGGACGAACAAATGGATTACGTTCAAGCCGAGTACTGCGACAGCGCGAAGCTCCGTGAAAGGCGCTTCGGAGCGCAATTGCCCTACGAGGGACAAGTACGACACATTGCCCTGCACCGCCGCGAGATCAATGGTGCCGTCTCGCAGACCCCTCAGGCGTGCGATTGAACCCGACATGTCGACTTCGCGGACTGATACGTGTGGCAATCGAGAGATAGTCTCGCGAAGTTGTGGTGCTGACGTTCCGGGGGCCAGCCGGACGACGATCGTGGTCGGCGGCGATGCAGACGTGTCCTTGCATCCCACGGAGCCCATGAGGATCATCAGAACTACCGCGAGCGACGGTCGCTTCTCGATCATCGATCTGATGTGTGATCGACCGATTCTCGACATGGCTGGATGTGTGTTGTCAATGTATTTCCGAGACCCTGCAAACGACGGGGAAAGCGAGTCGACCGACACCCGTCGTTATAACATTTCGTAACATTCGCGCGGCCTGCGGCAACGACCATTCCCTCAAGAAGCAAACCAAATGTAACGCGAAGTAGTCTACCGTCGACTGTCTACTAGGTGGGGAAGCTTACGCGTGGACGAGGGCGGTATCGTGGATCCTCACAAACATCTGTAAGGCCGGAGGTTAAATGTCTCGGCGTTGGTGGGCTGGCGCTATCGGGCTTCCGGCGTTTCTCTTGGCTGCCGTCGTGTTTCTGCAGGCGCAGCCGCAGCAGAGCTCTGCACTCGCTTCGTCCGCTGCAGAGTCGTCCGAGCGCCCGCTATTGAGCCAGTATTGCGCGGGCTGTCACAACGAGCGATCCAAGCTCGGCGGGTTCGTCCTCAGCACGCTCGACATCGAAAACGTCGCCCCGCACGCTGAGCGCTGGGAGATGGTGGTGCGCAAGCTGCGCGCCCGAGCGATGCCTCCCGCCGGCCGTCCGCGTCCCAGCGAGGCGCAGTACGAGCGCCTCATCGCCCGCCTCGAAGCGTCGCTCGACCGTGCCGCCGAAGCAAACCCCGATCCTGGGCGCACAGACACCTTCCGACGGCTCAACAGGACGGAGTATCAGAACGCCATCCGCGATCTGCTCGATCTCCAGGTCGACGTGTCGACGCTGCTGCCGAGCGACGATTCGAGCCACGGGTTCGACAACATCAGTGTGGGCGGGCTCTCGCCGACCCTCCTCGAGCGTTATCTGTCGGCCGCCCAGAAGATCAGCAGGCTTGCGGTCGGCACACCGCCACGCTCGGCGGGCTCGGAAACGATCGTTCTGCCCGTGGACCTCACCCAAGACGATCACTTCGACGGACAGCCGCTCGGCACGCGCGCGGGTACCCGTGTCGCGCACACGTTTCCGGCCGACGGCGAATATCAGATCGTGCTGCGGCTGACGCGCGATCGCGACGAGCTGATCGAAGGGCTCAACGAGCCGCATCAGATGGAAGTGAGCGTCGATGGCGTGCGTCAGCAGATGTTCACCTTGATGCCGAGACCGAGAAGCAGCCCGGTCGACCTGGTAGAGCCAAAATACTCTCCCGATCAGGCGTCCGATTCGCACCTCAACTTCCGCACCAAGATCACGGG
Source organism: Vicinamibacterales bacterium (assembly GCA_035281225.1). Lineage (GTDB taxonomy): Bacteria > Acidobacteriota > Vicinamibacteria > Vicinamibacterales > JAMQPK01 > JAMQPK01. The sequence continues at coordinate 60,344 of DATEEI010000017.1, read as the reverse complement.
CGGTCCGCACGTCGTGCAGGTTGCGTTCATCAAGCGGCCGTCCGCGCTTGTGGAGACCGAGCGGCAGCCCTATCTCGCAGCCTATAGCAGCGACCGCACGCCCAGAACACAGCCCGCGCTCTACAGTGTGACGATCGCCGGCCCGTTCAATCCAACCGGCATCGGCGACACGCCGAGCCGCGCGCGCATCTTTTCGTGCCGGCCAGCGAGGGCGTCGCAGGAAGCCTCGTGCGCGCGCGCGATCCTCGCATCGATGGCGCGCCGCGCGTACCGCCGGCCCGCAACCGGTGAAGACGTCGAGACGCTGCAGAGCTTTTACCGGCAGGGGAGAGCCGAAGGAAGCTTCGAGCACGGCATCGAGATGGCGCTGCGTGCGATGCTGACCAGTCCCGCGTTTCTCTTCCGCATTGAGCGAACGCCGATGCCGGCCGATGGCCGATCGCCGGCGGCCGATCAGAAATGGCCGATCTATCGCATCTCGGATCTCGAGCTGGCCTCGCGGCTGTCGTTCTTCCTGTGGAGCAGCATCCCGGATGATGCACTACTTGACACGGCTGTGAAAGGACGGCTCGCCGATCATGGCGAGCTCGAGAAGCACGTCCTTCGCATGCTCGCCGATCCGCGAGCCGATGCGCTCGTGAACAACTTCGCAGCCCAGTGGCTGTACCTGAGAAACCTCGACAGCGTGAAGCCGGACACCCGCTTGTTCCCTGACTTCGACGACAACCTTCGCCAGGCCTACCGCCGCGAGACCGAGATGCTGTTCGAGAGCGTGATGAAAGAGAATCGCAGCATTCTGGATTTGCTGCGCGCCGACTACACGTTCGTCAACGAGCGTCTCGCCAAGCACTACGGCATCCCGAATATCTACGGCAGCCACTTCCGTAAGGTCGAGCTGGGCAACGATCACGTGCGCGGCGGGTTGCTCGGTCAAGGCAGCATCCTGACGGTCACGTCTTATCCCAACCGCACCTCGCCGGTGCTTCGGGGCAAGTGGATTCTCGAGAATCTGCTGGGAACTCCGGTTCCGCCACCGCCGCAGAATGTGCCGCCGCTTCCCGAGAACCGACCGGGGGACAAAGTGCTGACGGTTCGTGAACGCATGGTGCAGCATCGCGCCAACCCCGCGTGCGCCAGTTGTCATCAATTGATGGATCCGGTGGGGCTTGCGACGGAACACTTCGACGCCATCGGGCGGTATCGCACACAGAGCGAGACAGGTACTCCCGTCGATGCGTCTGGTGGGCTGCCGGACGGCAGCACGTTCGAAGGCGCGCTCGGCCTGCGTAAAGCGGTGTTGAACCGCCAGGATCTGTTCGTCACGACGCTGACGGTCAAGTTGATGACCTACGCGCTTGGGCGCGGCCTCGAGTACTACGACACCCCGGCGGTACGTCGTGTCACGCGGACGGCGAAAGCCGACGACTACCGCTTTTCTTCGGTCATCTTGGGCATCGTCGACAGCCTGCCATTCCGGATGAGGAGATCATGATCGTTAGCAAGCTGGCACTGCCGCGACGGACGTTTCTGCGAGGTGTCGGTGCGACGCTTGCGCTGCCGCTGCTCGACGCCATGGTTCCGGCGTTCGGCGGCCTGAGCGCCGCGACCCAGCCGGTGCGCCGGTTGGGCGTGGTTTACATTCCGATGGGGTCGAACATTACGGAATGGATGCCGAAGCAGGTTGGGCAGCTCACGGAGCTGTCGCCGTCCCTCGGCGCATTGACACCATTTCTGAAGCAGATCAACGTCCTGAGCAACCTCGAACTGAAGAACGCGTACTCCTCCGGCAATCACGCGACGGCGAACTGCACGTTCCTGAGCGGCGTGAAAGCGAAGATGACCGAAGGGTCTGACTACGAGATGGGGATTACGATCGATCAGATCGCCGCGCAGCAGCTCGGAAAGGACACTGCGCTGCCGTCGCTCGAGCTGGCGACCGACTTCAACTACGTGGTTGGCAACTGCGACAACGGATTCAGCTGCGTGTACATGAACACGCTCGCTTGGACTGGAAAGACCACGCCGCTGCCGACAGAGGCGAACCCTCGCGTCGTGTTCGAGCGGCTGTTCGGCGACGGTGGGAGCGCCGCCGATCGGAAAGCGGAGCTGAAGAAGAACGGCAGCATTCTGGACTGGGTGACCCAAGACATGGCGCGCCTCGGCCGCCGCCTCGGACCGTCGGATCGCACACGGGTCGAGGAATACCTCGATACGCTGCGCGAGGTCGAGCGCCGCATTCAGAAGGCGGAGCAGCTCGATGGCGCGGCGCTGCCCGACGTGCTGACGCGGCCGGTTGGCGTACCGGCCGATTGGGAGGAGCACGCCAAACTGATGTTCGATCTCCAGGTGCTGGCGTTGCAGGCAGACATTACCCGCGTCATCACGTTCCAACTTGCCCGCGAGGTGAGCACGCGCACCTATCCGGAGATTGGCGTCACGGACCCGCACCACGCCGTATCGCATCATCAGAACTCACCAGAGAAGCTGGCGAAGCTCGCGAAGATCAACGCCTACCACGTATCGCTCTTCGCGTATCTGCTCGAGAAGCTGCGGGCCACCAAGGACGGCGACGGAACACTGCTGGATCACTCGCTCTATCTGATGGGCAGCGGTCTCGGCAATCCCGATGTCCACGACCACACCAACCTGCCGATTGTTGTTGCCGGTGGCGGAGCGAGCACGAAAGGCGGCCGGCACATCAAGTACACGAATCCGGTGCCGCTGACCAACCTGCATACGACGCTGCTCGACAAGGTTGGCATCCCGGTCGAGCGGTTTGCTGACAGCACAGGCAAGATCGATGAGCTGCTGGAACCGCTGACCTTATGAACCACGAAGACGCGAAGACGCGAAGTAACCGTGCAACGGGATGGTGCGTCGCCGCGATCGTCGTCGCGGCCGCTGGGACGCTTGCGGGTCAACGTGCCCCCGCGACAAAAGACGTTGGGCCGGACGGTACCACCGCGCTGCACGACGCCGTGCATCGTAACGACATCAAAACCTCCGAGGCGCTGATTCGTGCCGGCGCCGATGTGAACGCTGCGAACCGCTATGGCGTCAGTCCGCTCGCCCTTGCGGCGACCAACGGCAATGCCGCGATGCTCGAGCTGCTGTTGGAGGCCGGCGGCAACCCCAGCGCGACACAGGCGGAAGGGGAGACCGCGCTGATGACGGCCGCACGAACGGGCATTCCTGCGGCTGTCAAGGTCCTGCTCGCCAAAGGCGCGGACGTCAACGCGAAGGAAAACTGGCGCGGCCAGACCGCGCTCATGTGGGCGGCCGCTGAAGGGCACGCGGAAACGATTCAACACCTCCTGGAGGCGGGCGCGAAAATCGACGCGCGATCGCACACGGGCTGGACGGCACTGCTGTTCGCCGCGCGCCAGGGTCGGATTGCTGCCGTCAGGACGTTGCTGGCCGGCGGCGCTGATGTCAATGAGACGCTTCTTGGAGGGCCCGCTCGAGGCCACGGAGCCGTAGCACCGGCCGGCACAATAGGCGACGAGCGGACGCGGACGCGTGGCTCGAGCGCGCTCGTCATTGCGGTGGGCAGCGGGCACTTCGAGCTGGCGGCGGCGCTGCTCGATGCAGGCGCCGATCCGAACGCGGCGGCGCAGGGATGGACCGCGCTCCACCACATCACGTGGATCCGCAAGCCGGGTGCGGGCGGCAGCGATCCTGCCCCAGATGGGTCTGGCAACATGGACAGCCTCACGCTTGTGCGCAAGCTGAAGGCCCACGGCGCCGATGTGAATGCGCGCGTCACCAGGCGCCCAAGCGTGGGTGTGACGGCGCTCAACTTCATTGGCGCGACACCGTTTTTCATGGCGGCGCGCGGTGGGGACGTCGAGTTGATGCGGCTCCTCGTCGAGCTCGGCGCCGATCCAAAGCGGCCGAACGGGGACGGCACCACACCGTTGATGGCGGCCGCTGGCGTCGGGACCAATTCACCCGGTGAGGACGCCGGGACGCCGCCCGAAGCGCTCGAAGCGGTGCAACTTGCCCTCGAGCTCGGCAACGATGTCAATGTCGTCGACAAGAATGGGAACACGGCGATGCACGGTGCGGCGTTGAAGCAGTTGCCGGATGTCGTGAAGATTCTTGCCGCACACGGCGCGGATATCACTGTCTGGAACAAGAAGAACGTGTCCGGATGGACGCCGCTGCGGATTGCGGTGGGGGTGCACCGCGGGATGAACTTCCGGTTCCACGTGCCCACGGCGGACGCGCTGAAAGAGCTGATGGTGCGGGCCGACGTTTCGACCGACGTCGAACCGGAAGCCGTCATCAGCGGCGGCACGCCGACCAAGTAACCCACTCGCCCCTAATCGCGCCTCTTAGTAATACGGGGTTGCTACCCGCGAAACGATCAACTTGACGCCGTACTCACGCAGAAACGAAATCCCTTCGCGAACGAACGTGCGGCGCGAGCAGCGGATCATGCGTCAGCCGCCGCGCGAATCGATCGTCGCCGGTGATCGCCCGCGTTTCGAGGCGAACGGCGAGCGTCAGGTAGGTCGCGTCGTAGACGGTGATCCCCGTACTCAGCGCCAAGGCGTGTGCGTCCGGCAGCAGGCCGCGCATGGGAGCAACGGCAGTCGACAAATCGGTCACGAGCCGCTGACCCTCATCAGCGCTTAACTCGCCGCGCAGGATCCTCGCCGCCGCGGCGGACATCTTCCAGCGATTGTTTCGCTGACGGACCCGGCGTCGCTTCAGGCGTCGTGCGACAGTGTGGGGTTTTCTCCCAGTGCTGCGGAATAGTCCCCACTCCAGTCCGCCCTATTCGGTCCTCGTGTGTCAGAGTCCAGGCTTTGTTGAGTGTCCGCGATACCTGCGCAACGGCACGCCGATTGCCTCTCCGTCCGTGGAGAGCTGCCGGAGTCTGGAGCGATTTGAGGGACCGCGACACACCAATGAAACTGACGACGACCTATCTCGGATTGACGTTGGCGCATCCGTTCATGCCCGGCGCCTCGCCTCTTGCCGACAACCTCGACACTGTGCTCGAGCTCGAAGATGCGGGCGCCTCGGCGATCGTGATGCGATCGCTCTTCGAGGAACAGATCCTTCACCAGCGTTACGGGTCGGTCTTTCTCACGCAGACAGAAGGTGCAACGCGCGCCGCAGTCGCGTCGCACTTTCCGGCGATCGATGAGTTCGTTCTGGCACCGGATCGGTACCTCGAGCAAGTGCGTCGGATCAAGGCGAGGGTCGGGGTCCCTGTCATTGCCTCATTGAATGGCACCACGACAGAAGGATGGCTCGACGGCGCACGGTGGCTGGAGAAGGCCGGTGCTGATGCTGTCGAGGTGAACTTCTACCATGTCGCCACAGACTGGCGTGAAGACGGACTGGCCGTGGAGCGCAGGCTCCTCGACGTGATCGCCGTGCTGAAAGAGACCGTGAGGATTCCGATCGCTGTGAAGCTGTCGCCGTTCTACTCCTCTTTGCCTCATCTGGCATCGCAGCTCGAATTGATCGGCGCCGCCGGTCTCGTGCTGTTCAATCGCTTCTATCAGCCGGATATCGACCCCATAGAGCTGGACGCCGCACCACGCCTACAGCTCTCGACTTCATCTGATCTGCTCCTGCGTCTGCGATGGCTCGCGATACTTTCTCAGACCTTCCGCGGGTCGCTTGCTGTGACGGGCGGCGTGCATGAACCGATCGACGCTGTGAAAGCGGTCATGGCTGGCGCCGACGCCGTCCAGATCGTCTCGGCGCTACTGCAGAAGGGACCGCGGCATCTGACGACCATTCGTCTGGGTTTCGAGCAGTGGTGTGAGTCGCACGAGTACGAATCCATCGATCAGGTTCGCGACAGCATGAGCCTGTCGCTCGGTCCGGATCCCCATGCGTTCGAGCGTGGCCACTATGCGCGGATTCTGCAGTCCTGGACCTGACGACGGTCCAGCTAAAGCCGGACACTACGTACATACATCCGGACACTCAGCAGGACTGCGGAGTTGTCCGCAGTCCTGCTGAAAAATTCGCAATATGAGAGTGGTGTCCTAATGGAAGTGCCAACATGCGGAGGAATTCGCAGTGCGTATGATGGCGCGGTCCTTGCGAGAGAGGCGCATGAGCTGAAGCCGTGTTCCGAATAACTTTCCTCTCCGTCACGCTCATCGTTGCTGCCGGCCCGAGTGCCGGGTTGCTATGTGGGGCGTGGTGTCATCCGCAGAACGTTGTCGCGAGCACATGCCATCACGAGGAAGCCCGTGCGACGGTGGCCAGCAACGAGAGTTGCGACGCCGCGGTGCTCAACGTCGCTGCAGTTCTGCCGGAGGAGATGTTGCGAGGAGTATCTTCTTCGATCGGCCACTACGCGATTCCGGCTCCCCGCTATCAGCTCTTCCGTCCGACGATCGATGTGTGCCTCGCCGACGAGCGCGAGCATCATTGGCCGCTCGAACGACGCCCCCTCGAAACCTCTCTTCGCATCTAACCCCTCTCATTGTCCGTGACATGAATGGCGTGCGCGCATAAGGCGCGCGGCCGTCGATAACCGCGATTTCTGTGACGTTGGTCACGAGAAAGTTGGTCCGTCATGAGAACGATCCATGTCCATTCACTGTCGGTTGCTGCGCTTGTCCTTCTCGTATTCGCGGGAAATGCCGTGGCGCAGACGAAATCAACAGGGCTCCTGAACACGCTCGAAGTGCAACAGCTCGTCAAGCGCGCCGAGCCAGCCGATCACGCACGACTGGGTGCGCATTTCACCGCGCTTGGCGACCGGTACGCCGCGGAGGCAACGCGACACATGGCGATGGCGCAGAGTTATGTGGGCAATCCGAAAGGCAATCTCGCCGCCGGGATGAGCGTGCATTGCAAACGTCTCGCGGACCTCAACACGCAGTCGGCGACGACCGTGCGCGAGCTCGCTGCGCACCACCAGAAGGTGGCAACCGGTGCACCGTCTGTCGTGCCGAGCGACAGCGCGCGTTTTGAAGGAGGTGCGGGTGCTGCAAAACCTACAGAGAAGGAGCTCACTGCTCTGGCGGCTAAGGCAGAAACACCAGCCGACCATCACGCGCTGGAGGAGTACTTTCTCACGCTCGCGAAGCGGTACACATCCGAAGCCAACGCGCACGTAGCGTTGGCGCAGACCTATCGCGGAACCAGAATCGCGCAGGCGGCCGTGCTCCAAGACCGTCTCGTGGAATTGTCACGCGATGCGGCCAAGGAGGCGAACGAAGCTGCGGCGATGCACAAGGACCTTGCTGGTATCACCCGGTAAGGAGCCTTACTCACCCGGGCCGGCGGATGCGCCGCCGGTCCGGCTGGGCGCATCGGGGTGATTGATATGAAACATGTCTTCGTTCTTCGCTTGGCCCTTCTCGTGACCCTTTGTGCGACGACCTCGCCGATCCCGGCGGCGGCCCAGGCGGCCGAAGCGCTCCCGTCGCCGCTCAGCCTGGGTGATGTCATGCGGATCGCAGGTGAACGGAGGGACGAGATACCGGCCGCGCGCGCTCGCACGCAAGCGGGCGAGGCACGGCCGGCCATCGTGTCGGCACTGAACGATCCCATGATGTCTCCCTCGCTCGATCATCTGCCTTTCATGCTGGGCGGCGCGGATGTGAGCGTCACGATTGAGCAGCAGATTCCGCTATCAGGTATTCGCCGGCATCGGCGCGCATCGGCGTTGGCCGATGTCGATCGCCTACGTGCAGAAGCGAAGCGCACCACGCTGAATGTGGGAGTCGAGGCGGCGAACGCGTATCTGATGCTCCACGAGCAGCGGCGTACTGCGGTGCTCGTGGACGAGCAGATCGCGTTTGCGCGCGACGTTGTGAACGCCGCGAACGCCAGATATGCCAGCGGAACCGCACCTCAGTCTGACGTCCTCCGTGCGGAGGTCGAAGTCGCACGACTTGAAGCGCTGGCACGCGCACTCGTCAGCGAAGTACGCGGCGCAGAGGCCATGCTGAACACCAGCTTGGCACTCGACGCCGACCTGCCCGTGCCGCCGCTCGCTCCAGTCGTGTTGAACCAGCCGGTGCCCTCATGGTCCGGGATCAAATCAGCGCTGGCCTCGCGTCCGGAACTGGCAGCGGGACGTGCAGAAGTGGTGCGTGCAGCGGCGGACGTGCAGGTGATGCGCGACATGTTTCGGCCCATGGCAACCATTCGCACCGGCCCCTCCTACACCATGGCCGAGGGACGCGGCTGGATGGCCATGGTGGGAATGAGCCTGCCCATCTGGCGCGGAAAGCTTCGCGCAGGAGTGGCCGAGGCACAGGCGATGCACGCGATGTCGGAGGCCGACCTTCGCGCGATGACGCGAATGATCGAAGGCGAGGCGGCAGTCGCCGTTAATCAGCTGCAGGCGACTCGCGATCGACAGAGTGCGCTCACGACTGATGTGCTGCCGCGCGCGCGGATGGCAATCGAACCAGCCGTCGCCGGCTACGCCTCTGGCCAGTTGCCGCTGGTCAGCGTGATCGAAGCCGTGCAGGCGCTCTGGTTCGTCCAGGCAGACCTGATTGCGGCTGATACAGAACTTGGACTCGCGTGGGCGCGCCTCGGCCGCGCCATTGGATCGTACGAGGCGATCGTCCAATGACCCCCTTTGCCACACTTCGACGAGTCGGTGCTTCTAGCGCCTCCGCCGCGGCGACCGCCGTCGTGTTGACGGCTGCTCTGTGGGTGCAGCATGCGCGCTCGGGGTGGCCGTTCGCCCCTGACAGCGAGGCCGCGGCGGTGCTGAGCGCTTCGGTCATTCCTTCGGCTGCAGCTCCAGCGCCCAGGCACAACCGTGTCCCGGTGGACGTCAATGCGGCGACGGTCCAAGAGCTCGGCATCCGCCTTGAAGTGGTCGGCCGCACGTCACTGACGCAGGAGGCGCGTGCGGTTGCGACGGTGGTACCAGACGAATCACGAATCTCACATGTGCATACGAGGGTGGCCGGGTGGGTCGAACAGCTCGACGTCAACACCACCGGGGAGATGGTGCGGGCCGGTCAGACGCTCGCGCGCATCTTCTCCCAGGAACTACTCTCATCGCAGACGGAGTATCTGGCCGCGCGAAGGAACGCCGCCGCCTCCGGGATTACCAGTACGGTGGTTGCGAGCGGGCGGACGCGGCTCACCGTGCTCGGGATGACGGCAGCGGACATCGACAAAATCGAGCGGACTGGTGAATCGAGCCGGCTGGTCACCGTTGTTGCCCCGAGGAGCGGTGTCGTCGTGAATCGCGGGGTCACCGTGGGCACGTCTGTCGATCCATCGACGACGCTGCTCACGATTGCGGATCTGTCGCGTGTCTGGGTGCTCGCAGAGGTGCCCGAAGCAAACATTCCAGGCATTCGCGTGGGCACGACCGCGCACCTCGATTTTCCGGCGTCAGGTCGTCAGCCGTTTCCGGCGCGTGTCGATTTCCTCTATCCCACACTGACGGAGCGTACGCGGACCCTGCGGGTCCGCTTCTCGGCGGCCAATCCCGGCGGAAGCCTCAGGCCGGGGCTCTATGGCACGGCGGTCTTTGAATCGGTGGGACAGCCGGTGATCGCCGTACCTCGTGATGCCGTCGTCGACACCGGCATCCAGCAGCACGTCTTCGTTGCGACCGGCGATCGATTCGAACCGCGCGCGGTGACGCTCGGTGTGCAGTTGGCGGATCGCGTGGAAGTCCGGAGCGGTCTCGAGGCAGGCGAACGGATCGTCGCTGCGGGCGTATTCCTGCTCGACTCGGAGAGCCGGCTGCGCGCGACGGGCGGCGCCGGCGGGCACAACCACGGCGCACCGACAACTCAGCAAGGCACGCTATCGACCCCGGCCATCGACCCGCACGCTGGGCATCGGAAGTAGGCGGCATGGTCGAACGCATCATCGAACTGTCGGTTCGTCACAAGTGGGTGGTCTTCGGCGCGGTGCTCGTGCTCGCTTTATGGGCCGTCGATTCGGTTCGCAAGACGCCACTCGATGCGCTGCCGGACCTGTCGGATCCGCAAGTCATCGTGTACACGGAGTGGATGGGCCGCAGCCCGGATCTCGTCGAGGACCAGATTACGTATCCGCTCGTGCGCGCCCTCCAGAGCACACCCGGCGTGCAGACCGTGCGCGGCTACTCGATGTTCGGCATGAGCTTCACGTACGCCGTCTTCGGAGAGGGCACCGACATCTACTGGGCGCGCACGCGCGTGCTCGAACAGCTCGGGCGCGTGCAGCAGTTACTGCCACCGGGCGTCTCCCCGACGCTCGGGCCCGATGCGAGCGGCGTGGGCTGGGTCTATCAGTACGTGTTGAAGGACACCACCGCACGGATGGACCTCGCCGAGCTCCGGGCCTTGCAGGATTTCACGGTGCGCCCGGCACTCCAGGCGGTTGCGGGGGTGGCTGAAGTCGCCTCGCTTGGGGGGTTCGAGCGTCAGTACCAGATCGTGATCGACCCAGACAGGCTCGTCGGCTTCGGTCTCACGGTGACCGACGTCACGCGATCGGTCCGGGATGCCAACGCGGAAGTGGGCGCGCGCGTGCTCGAACTGGCCGGTCGCGAGTACGTGCTGCGCGGCCGGGGCTACGTCAAGGAGCTCGCCGATCTCGAACGGAGCGTCGTGGCGGTCGGGGCGGGCGGCACACCCGTCCGCCTGGGTGACGTCGCGACCGTCCGCTTTGGTCCCGAGATCCGCCGCGGCGCAGCGGATTTCAACGGCACGGGCGAGGCAGTGGGCGGGATCGTGGTAATGCGCATCGGCTCGAATGCGCTGCAGGTAATCCGGGCACTCGAGGACGAAATTGCGACGCTGCGCCTTCCGGCCGGCGTCCGCCTCATCCCGACGTACGACCGGTCGGAGCTCATCCTCGGGTCCGTCGACACGCTGACGAACACGCTGATCCAGCAGGCGGTCATCGTCACGATCATCTGCCTGGTCTTCCTGTTCCACGCGCGATCGGCGCTGGTCGTGATGATCGTGTTGCCACTCGCGGTGCTGCTGTCGTTCATCGCGATCCGGTACCTGGGCCTCTCCTCCAACATCATGTCACTCGGCGGCATTGCCATCGCGATCGGCGAGCTGGCCGACGCGGTCATCGTGCTGATTGAAAATGCGCACGTACGGTTAGCGGCCGCTCCGGCGGACGCGAACCGGAAACAGGTCATCGTCGATGCCTGCAAGGAAGTCGGCCGGCCGATTTTCTTCTCGCTGCTACTCATCACGATCAGCTTCCTGCCCATTTTCACGTTGGCCGGGCAGGCGGGACGACTCTTCATGCCGCTCGCCTACACGAAGACGTTCGCGATGTTCGCCGCCGCGATGCTGTCGATTACGCTCGCGCCGCCCTTGATGGTGCTGCTGCTGAGAGGGCATTTCCGGACCGAAGCGACCAATCCCGTCAGCCGCATGCTCGGTGCCGTCTATCGGCCGATTGCGATGCTGGTCGTGCGATTCCGGATCGGCGTGGTCGCGGCAGCCGCGGTGCTGATGATCGCCACGGTGCCCACATTCCAGCGCCTCGGCTCAGAGTTCATGCCGCCACTCGATGAGGGCTCGCTGCTCGTGATGCCGACGACGTTCCCGGGGATCGCAATTGAAGAGGCGCGTCGGGCGTTGACGGCGCAGAACCGTATCATCATGCGATTCCCAGAAGTCGCATCGGTACACGGGAAAGCGGGTCGCGCGGAGACCGCCACCGATCCGGCGCAGCTGGACATGATCGAAACGGTCATCACGCTGCGCCCGCGCGCCGAGTGGCCGACGCGCTACACACCGCGCTGGTACAGCACTACTGTGCCTGACTGGGCGAAACGCGCACTCCGGCGCGCGTGGCCCGAGCAGCGGTCGCGGACGCTTGCAGAGCTGTCCCGTGATCTCGACACCGCGCTCCACATGCCCGGCTACCAGATGGCGATCGCGCCGCCGATCCGCACGCGCATCGACATGTTGACGACGGGTGTACGCACGCCGGTGGGGATCAAGGTGTTCGGGGAAGATCTGAACGAGATTGAGCGCATCAGCATCGCGCTCGAAGGCATGCTGCGGCAGGTGCCAGGCACCCGCAGCACCTTCGCCGAGCGGCAGACCGGGCGTGAATACGTCGACATCGTGCCCAACCGCGAGGCGATCGCGCGCTATGGTCTCACCGTGCGAGACGTCCAGGACGTGGTCGAGGCGGCCGTCGGCGGCATGCCGGTCTCAACCGCAATTGCGGGACGCGCACGCTTCTCGATCAACCTGCGCTATGCGGCCGATCGACGGTCGGATCCGCAAGCGCTTCGCCGCATTCTCGTGCCCGTGCAAGCGACGGGCAGCGTCGCGAACGTCGGTGGCGGAAATGCGGGAGCCGGGGCGAGTGTCCAGGCCAGCGGAATGGTGACATCCATCACGAATGGCACGGGCAGCTGGATGGGATCAATGGGAGGCGGCGGACAGTCGGGGATGTCGGCCGCAGGTGGCACGTCCGCGAATCTCGCCGCACCGCCCATGGGTAGCCCCTCCGCGTCCTCGGATCTGATGGAGCAATGGCGTCAGCCTGGCGCCGCCGTTCCCTTGGGCGAATTGGCTGACATAGGTGTGACGACAGGTCCGCCGATGATCAAAGACGAGAACGGCGTGCTTGTCGGCTATGTCTTTGCCGATATCGATCAGACCCAGCGCGACCTCGGCGGATGGGTGGACGATGCGAAGGCGGTCGTCGTGTCGCAGCTTTCATTGCCTGCCGGGTACCGACTGCAGTGGACGGGCCAGTATGAATTTCTTGCGGAGATGGAGGCCCGGCTCCGCTATGTCATCCCGCTCACGCTCGTCCTCGTCGTGGTGCTGCTGTATCTCTCCATGCGGGGATGGCCGCAGACGTTTCTCGTCTTGTCCAGTCTGCCGTTTGCGGTCGCGGGCAGCGTCTGGCTCCTCGCGTTCATGGACTATCACCTGTCGACCGCTGTGTGGGTCGGGCTCATCGCCGTGGCTGGCGTCGCGGCGGAGACGGGCATCGTCATGGTGGTGTACCTCGACGAAGCCTTTTCACGGTACGTGCGGGAAGGTCGCATCCAGAAACCCGAAGACGTGGATGCCGCTGTGGTCGAGGGCGCGAGTGCTCGAGTCCGGCCGCTCGTGATGACCGTCGCGACGACCGTGCTGGGCTTGCTGCCGCTACTTTGGGAGGCTGGCGTTGGCGCTGATGTTTCGGCGCGCACGGCCGCTCCGGTGGTCGGGGGCCTATGGTCCTGCATGCTGCTGACACTGCTCGTATTACCGGCCGCGTATGCGATGTGGCGCCGCCATCAGGTGCGCGTGACTATGCCCGTGTCGGTGCCTCACGATGCTGCCGTCACATCGGAAAGTGCGGCATGACGGGCCCTTAGCTCTTGCGCGCTGAACGGCCGACCCGTGCCCGCGCATCTACGATCTGACACCCATGACCTGCGCTCAGCGCGATGACAGGGTTGAATTCGAGCTCGAGCAGTTCGGGAATCTGCGCACCGAGGTACGAGATCTTCAGCAGGATGTCGCGAAGAGCGACGATGTCGGCGGGCGGCTGATTGCGATAGCCAGATAGCAGCGCAAACCCCCGCACACTGCGCATCAGCTCGTCAGCGTCGCGATCGGTCAGCGGAGCGATTCGGAATCCGACATCACGGAACAGCTCCACGTTGATACCGCCGAGCCCAAACGCAACAAGGGGGCCGAACATCGGATCCTGCGAGAGTCCCACGATCGCTTCAACACCGCCGGTCACCATGGGCTGAATGAGAATGCCATCCAGCGTTCCGTCGAGTTTCTCCGCTGCTATCGCGGACAACTCGTCGTACGCGGCGCGAACCGCTTTCTCGTTCGTGAGATGCAGGCGAACGCCGCCGAGCTCGGTCTTGTGCAGCGCGCTTGTCGACGCGATCTTCGCGACCACGGGAAAGCCGAACACACGTGCAAGCGCTGCCGCTTCGTCGGCGGAATGCGAAAGAACCGCCGGCGCGGCTCGAAGATCAGTCGCCTGAAGCAAACTGCGTAGTTCAGGTGTTGTGAGCCATGTGTCGCCGCGCGCACCGGCGATGTCTCGGCAGAGCTCACGGGCGTCGGACATCCGCGTCGTCTGAAACAGTGGATACGCCCCAGCGGGAACCGCGCGCCAAGCCGCGTACGCAGCGGCTTTGCCAAGCGCGCACGCTGCCTGTTCGGGAAACTCGTAGACGGGAATCGTCTCGCCAGCAGCGATAAGTGGGGCACGGTCAGACGACGCCATCGTGCAGACGAGTACGGGCTTGTTCGCGCCTCCAGTGGCACGTCCGCTGACGACGCCTTCCTGAATCGCGGAGAGGATACCCTCCGTCCGGCGGCTGTCGATGGTCGTGTAAATGGCAATGACGGCATCAACATCGTCGGAGGCAAGCAGCGCGGCGATCGTGTCATGGTACGCGTCGGCGCCAGCCGATGCGATGAGGTCAAGGGGGTTCGCCTTTCCAATCGCTGTCGGGACGACTTCCAGGCCTGCGGCGCTGCACGCATCGGCCGCGAGAATCCCAGGGCCGCCCGCATTCGTGACGATCGCCACACGGCCTCCGTGAGGGAGTGGCTGCGCGTCAAGACAGGCGGCGATATCGAACATGTCATTAATCGTGTCGGCGCGAATCACGCCTGCCTGCTGAAACAGTCCTTCGACCGTCAGCTCGCTGGCTGCCAATCCCGCTGTGTGACTCGCGGCCGCGCGGTTGCCGGCTGGAGTCCGTCCCGCTTTTACTACGATGATCGGCTTCGTTCGCGATACGCGCCGCGCGATTTGCCCGAACCGTCTCGGATTGCCGAACGATTCCAGATACAGCATCACGACGGACGTGGCGGGATCACTTTCCGCGTACTGTAGAAGATCGTTGCCGGAGATGTCGGCTTTGTTGCCAAGGCTGAAAAACGTGGACAGGCCCATCTGCCGCGCCGCTGCCAGACTCAGAACCGCCAGCCCAAGGCCTCCGCTTTGTGATGCCAGCGCGATACGGCCCGCAGGCGGAAGGTGGTCCGCAAACGACGCATTGAGGCGCACCCCCGGCGCTGCGTTCGTGAGGCCCATGCAGTTTGGGCCGAGCATTCGCATGCCGTAGCCGCGGATGCGCTCTACCAGGTGTGCTTGAAGCTGGCGTCCGCGTTCGTCGGTTTCGGCAAAGCCGGCGGAAATGACGACAATCCCTTTCACGCCTGCGACCGCGCAGTCGTCGACAGCGTCGAGCACCGCCTCGCGCGGAACCGCAATCACCGCGAGATCGACTCCGGCGGGAAGGTCGCGGGCGGCGCGGTAGCAGGCGCGGCCGCACAACTCGTCGACCGATCGATTGACAGGATACACAGGGCCGGTGAATCCCGATCGCAACAGGCTTTCGAACACGCGCCGTCCAA
Organism: Vicinamibacterales bacterium; assembly: GCA_035281225.1. GTDB lineage: Bacteria > Acidobacteriota > Vicinamibacteria > Vicinamibacterales > JAMQPK01 > JAMQPK01. Next base: position 45,021 of record DATEEI010000017.1, on the reverse strand, counting down.
GGTTGGCCTCGCTGCGGGACGCGCCAATCACGGCCACAGCTCGAGGCTCGAGAATCGCGCGGAGCGACGCGATGGTGGCGTGTCTGTCGCGCGCATCCGCGGCGGCGACTGCCGCTGCCGATGGTTGTAACGACAAACGTTCTTCGACACATCCGTTTTCGCTGAATGAGCGCACGGCGAATCCGGAGTCGCGAAACACATCGAGCATTTCGATATTCTCCGCAAGCACGCTTGCGGAGAAGTGCTCAAAGCCTTCCGACGCGGCGAATGACGCGAGACGCTCGAGCAACGCCGTCGCGATCCCCTTCCCGTGAAAGTCGTCATCGACGGCGAAGGCGACTTCGGCGCTGGTCGTGGAGGTCGCAAAATACGAACCGACGCCAACGATCTCCGGCCCTGCGGTTCCGAGCCGCGTCACCACAAGTGTGAGCGCCTTGCGCGGATCGGAATTGTCGGACAGTCGGTTGATCAGATCGTCTGGCGCTTGGACGGATGCCAGAAAGCGAAGCCGGCGTGATGCGGGGGAGAGCTCGTGGAAGAAGCGTCGTATGGCGTCACGGTCGGCCAATACGCTCGGTCGCACCCCTGCCGTCGAGCCGTCACGAAGCACGAGCCGACTGGTTGCAACGGCGCTGGGAGGTGCGATGACCATCTCAGTGTGCCGCCACTACTGAGGCGCCTGCCGGCGAACCTGAAGTGCAGCGTCCATTTCGCCGGCAAAGAGGGCACGTCGCATGCCATCACCAAACGTTCACGTTCTCTGCATATCCTCGTTCTAGTCGGTGGAGAAATCCGCGGTGCTGCGAAATCCTCCGCATTCATCGTGAGTCGGGGGACGGCTGCGCGTTTCTTTTGTCATGGTTGTCTAGAGCAGTCGCTGGCACGGCGTGTGCTTTCTAGGCTGCTGAAGTGTCGCTATCTCCTACAACAGATGACGGTGGTAAGGAGCAGATGGCATGATCGCACCAGCAAAATTGCAAACAATTTGGGATTGTCGATGGAGTCGGCTTGGCTATCGCGCGTTCGGCATAGAGGAACACCTGCAGCCAGAGAAGCTAGGGGTCTGCGTCCTCCGCGGGCAACGGAGAGGCGTCAACCAAGATGACTGCGAGAAATGCCCCCATTGGGAGGCGCTTCCTGAGCCGCTAACGTTGAACTAACGATGCGCGAGGTGACTATGGAAACCGAACAGCTGCCGCGAACCTGTAGATGGGCAACGCCGACGCTCTTTCTTAAGTGGCCGTCCTGGATTGACGCGTGGTCGTGGGAGTGGAGTTGTCACGACAACAACGGCACCTTCAGGCCCGTGAAGGCGCCTGCAGATTGCCGCACGTGCCCACGATGGCAACACAGGGTTCGAAGCGACGAACAATCCTAGAGCGCCTTGTATTGTACGTAGTGTCCGGCTTTAGCCGGACCGCGCGCAGGTCCGCCTGGCCAATCACACCGCAAACTGATTGATCCGGACAGCCTCAGTGCTGCTTCGCCAGGGCGTGATAGAGAGCCAAGCGCTTGTTGATGTCGTCGTGAATCTGCGCAGAGAGCGCTTTGTAGCGTTCCGGATCGTGCTGCGCGGTAATTTGAAAACGGGCTTCGTTCGACAACAGTTGGCTGACGTCGGTCTTCGGTGGAGCCGAGTCGATGACGAGAGGCGGCTCGCCGGCGATCGCCCGGCGAGGATCGAAGCGGTACAACGGCCAGTATCCCGACTCCACTGCCACCTTCTGATGCTCGAGTCCGCAAGCCATGTCATAGCCGTGCGCGATGCAGTGAGCATAGGCGATAACCAGTGAAGGCCCGTTGTACGACTCGGCGTCGATGAGTGCTTTGAGGGTCTGTGAGTCCCTTGCGCCAAACGCGACGTGTGCCACGTACACATTGCCATATGCCATCGCCATCAAGCCGAGGTCCTTTTTTGCGCCGCCCTTTCCGGCTGATGCGAACTTAGCCGTAGCCCCAGTCGGCGTCGCCTTGGACTGTTGACCACCGGTATTCGAATACACCTCGGTATCGAGTACCAGGACGTTGACATTCGCACCCGTCGCCAGCACATGGTCGAGGCCGCCGTATCCGATGTCGTACGCCCATCCATCGCCGCCAACGATCCAGACAGTCTTCTTCACCAGATAGTCAGCTCGCGCTCGGAGCTCGGTCGTCGACGGCAGCTCTCGAAGGCGCTGCTGGAGAATCGCGACGTCACGACGCTGCGCCTGAATACCCGCTTCGGTCGATTGATCTCGAGAGAGCAGGGCGCCCACGAGATCGTCAGGCAGGACTGATCCATAGGCTCTGAGCAGGTCCCGCGCGCGGGCCTCATGCTGATCCAGTGCCAGGCGCATCCCGAGACCGAACTCGGCGTTGTCCTCGAACAGCGAGTTCGCCCACGCCGGCCCGCGGCCCTCCATATTTGTCGCATACGGCGCCGTCGGTAGATTGCCACCGTAGATCGACGAGCATCCGGTGGCGTTGGCGATCAACGCACGATCGCCGAACAGCTGCGTGACAAGCTTGATGTAGGGAGTTTCCCCACATCCGGCGCACGCGCCCGAGTACTCGAACAATGGTTCGAGAAACTGCGTGCTCTTGACGTCGTGCTTGATCAGCGTGCGATCGACTTCTGGAAGGTGAAGGAAGAACTCGTAGTTATCGTGCTCCGGCGCTCGGAGAGGCGCCTGAGGTGCCATCTCCAACGCTCGATGGCGGGGATTCGACTTGTCCTTGGCGGGGCAAACCGCCACGCACAATGTGCACCCCGTGCAGTCTTCTGGCGCCACCTGAACGGTGTACGCGCCAGTCAGGTCAGGCCCTCGATAGTCGATACTCTTAAAGCTCGGTGGTGCACCCGTCAGGCGATCTGCGTCGTACACTTTCACGCGAATGGCCGCGTGCGGACAGACGAGAGCGCACTTGTTGCACTGGATGCAGAGATGCTCATCCCACACGGGAATTTCGATGGCGAGATTCCGCTTCTCCCATTTCGCGGTGGCGACGGGCCACGTGCCGTCGATTGGGAATGCGCTGACGGGGAGGCGATCGCCTTGGTTCGCGAGCATCATCGCCGTGACGCGTTTGACGAAATCCGGCGCCGCGTCCGGCACGAGCGGCGGCACGCGGTAGGACGCGGTTGGCGCCGCGGGCACCGTCACTTGGTGGAGGTGGGCGAGCGTCTCATCCACCGCCTGGAAGTTCCGCTCAATCACGCTGGTGCCGCGGTTGGCGTAGGACTTCTCGATAGAGTGTTTGATGCGGGCGATTGCCTCGTTCCGCGGCAGCACACCCGAGATCGCGAAGAAGCAGGTCTGCATGATCGTGTTGATCCGGTTCCCAAGGCCGGCCGCTTTGGCAACCGCATATGCGTCGATCACGTAGAAGTGAAGCCGCTTCTGGACAATCTGTTCCTGAATCTCGAATGGGAGCTCGTCCCAGGCCTGGTCGGCCGGGTACGGCGCGTTCAGCAGGAACACGCCGCCCGGCTCGGCATGGGCGAGCACGTCGTACCGCTCGAGGAGCTGATATTGGTGACAACCCACGAACGACGCGCTCGAGATCAGGTAGGGGGCGCGAATCGGCTGCGGCCCGAAGCGCAAGTGCGAGATCGTCGCGGCGCCGGATTTTTTCGAGTCGTACACGAAGTACGCCTGCGCGAAATTGTCCGTGTCCTCCCCGATGATCTTGATCGTGTTCTTGTTCGCACCCACCGTGCCGTCCGCGCCAAGCCCAAAGAAGATCGCGCGCACGTTACCGGCCGGCTCCAAGTCGAAGTCTTCCTCGACCGGCAGCGACAACCGGGTCACGTCATCCGTGATGCCCACGGTGAAATGTTGTGTCGGCACGGCCTTGCTCAACTCGTCGAAGACGGTCTTTGCCATCGCCGGTGAGAACTCCTTCGAGCCAAGACCGTAACGTCCACCGACGATCCTCGGTGCGCGCGAAAAGCGAGCCGTTCCGTTGCCCATTGCCTCGCTGATGGCGGTAACTACATCCTGATAGAGCGGTTCACCGATCGCCCCGGGCTCCTTGGTTCTGTCGAGCACGGCAATCGAACGAACCGTGACAGGCAGTTCGGTGACGAAATCTGTGACGCTGAACGGCCGATAGAGCGTCACCGTGAGCACGCCGACTTTCGACGTTGGGCCGAGCGCATCGACGACCGCTTCGGCGGTGTCGGCGCCTGAGCCCATGATGACGATGACGCGTTCGGCGTCGGGGGTGCCGTGATATCGGAACAGTTGATAGCGTCGTCCGGTGAGCAGCCTGAACCGTTCCATCGCGCGTTGCACCACGTCGGGCGTAGCCGCGTAGGATGAATTGACGGCTTCTCGATTCTGAAAGAAGACGTCCGGATTCTGCGCCGTTCCACGAATCACTGGACGATCCGGCGTGAGCGCCCGTGCGCGATGCTTCTCCACGAGCCGATCGTCGATCATCTGTCGGACGACAGATGGGTTCATGCTTTCGATCTTGGCAATCTCATGCGACGTACGGAACCCATCGAAGAAATGCAGGAAGGGCACTCGTGCTTCGAGCGTGGCCGCATGGGCGATGAGGGCCAGGTCCTGTGCTTCCTGCACCGAGCTGGACGCAAGCATGGCGAAGCCGGTTGAGCGAACGGCCATCACATCGCTGTGGTCACCGAAAATCGACAGCGCGTGGGTCGCGAGCGCACGCGCGGATACATGAAAGACCGTCGGTGTCAGCTCCCCGGCGATCTTGTACATGTTGGGGATCATCAACAGCAGACCCTGACTGGCTGTGAACGTTGTGGCGAGACTACCAGCCTGCAACGCGCCGTGTACCGCGCCCGCCGCGCCGCCTTCGCTCTGCATTTCGACAACGGTAGGAACGCTGCCCCAGAGGTTCGGCTTTCCACTGGCCGCCCACGCGTCGGCCGCCTCGGCCATGGAGGACGAAGGCGTGATGGGATAGATGGCGATGACATCGCTGAGCTGATAGGCGATGCCGGCGCAGGCTTCGTTGCCGTCAATGGTCATCCAGTGCTTGGTCATGTTGTATCCCGCAGGGTTCGACTTCCGCTCTGCCCCGTGTCTCAGTGAGCCGGTGCGTGGATGTGGCGCACGATCCCGTGACGTCTTGTCCAGTGCTTGGTGACGAGCGACGCCATCAGAATGAGCACGCCGATCAGGTACATGCCAATGGGAACGAAGAACGCGACGAGAAACAGAAAGGTGAAGAGTGGGCTTGGCACAAGTGGCCTCCTTCGTCTGCAGGAAAGGCAACCGGCGTACCATCTGTCCCGGCTGCGAACATTCAAAATCCTCTGGATTCTGGCGTGAAGGGAAGCATACGAGCGACTGGGCTGCGAACTATTCCGCAGCGGTTGGGGGAAATACCGCTGAGTGCTGTACCCTCAGGTCGATAGGAACGGTACCTTTATGAGACGACAAATAGCCATTGTCGGGACGGGTTGGGTCGGTTCGAGCGTCGCGATCTCGATTCTTCATTCTGGTGTCGCCGACGAACTGTTACTCCACGATCGTCGGCAAGAGATTGCCGAAGGTGAAGCGATGGATCTCGCGCACGGCGCGTCGTTCTATCCGACGGCCGCCGTGCGCACAGCGGCGATTGAGGAGCTGCGCTCGGCTGATGCGGTCGTGATTGCCGCCGGTCGCGGTGGGCGGCCTGGTGAGTCCCGGCTCGACCTGCTGCGGGAAAACGCGACGGTGGTATCCGATCTCGGGCAACGACTTCGCGGCTGTCGCGGCATTATCGTCATGGTGACCAATCCGGTTGACGTCCTCACGCAAGTGATGCAGGACGTGTCGGGCTTGCCGCCCGAGCGAGTGGTCGGCACGGGCACGATGCTCGACACGGCTCGCCTCAAACAGATCGTGGGACGCGAGATTCGGATCGATCCTCATGCCATCCATGCGCACGTCGTTGGTGAACATGGCGATTCGGAAGTCGTGCTCTGGTCCACGGCCCGGGTTGGAGGTGTCCGGTTAAGAGAATGGGTCGGCTGGGATCGACGGCACGAGCCTACGCTGGCTGAGGAGGTGCGGCTGGCAGCCTCGGAGATCATTCGCCGGAAGGGTGCCACCAACCATGCGATCGGCCTAGTCACGGCCGACCTCCTGCGGTGCATTCTTCGGGATGAGCGCCGTGTGCTGACGGTCTCGCGTGTTCACCACGGTGCGCTCGGGTTGCAGAATGTGTCCCTCTCGCTTCCGACGGTTGTCGGTGTCGCGGGCGCAACCGACGTGGTCGTGCCAGAGATGAGCTCGGAGGAACGAGAGCATCTGGACCATTCAGCTGATGTGTTGCGCGCGGCAGTCGCCGCACTCAACAAGGCGCGATAGGAAACGAACCGATTCTCGCTGCTGAGGCTTATAGGAGAATTTCCATGAGAACGATAGGTCTGCTCGTGTGTTTCGGCGTGTCGCTCGCGGCCCAATCGGGGCAACCCGTGTCGGACGTTGCTCAAAAGCGCGCAGCATTCGTGAAGGTGATCGATCGGCCGCGCGCAGCTCTGGCACCCGAGGTCCGGCCGCTGCAGTCGAGCCACCCCGACCTCCTCGAAGAGCATTTCTCCTTCGCGGTAGACAGCGCATCGCGTGCGACCGGCGTTCTCGTGAAGCGCCGCGATTCGATCGGCCGTCGGCCCGTCGTCATTCAGCTGCACGGTACAGGAGGCACGAAGGAGCAGATGCTGCCGCGCCTGACGGCGCTCGCCGGACGCGGGATGATCGGCGTTGCGATTGACGCCCGCTATCACGGCGAGCGCGCCACCGGCGGAACGCCGCTGCTTTCGTCGGCCTACTTGACCGCCCTCTTCAAGGCGTACACGACAGGGACGGAGCACCCCTTTTATTACGACACGGTGCTCGACGTCATGCGTCTCGTCGATTACCTCGGCACACGGGCTGATGTCGATGCTGCACGTATCGGCCTGGGCGGCGTCTCGAAGGGCGGCATCGAGACATATCTGGCGGCCGCTGCCGATCCGCGCATTGCTGCCGCGGTGCCCGAGCGAGGCGTTCAGAGCTTTGGATGGGCGCTCAGCCACAGCGCGTGGGATTCGCGCGCGTGGACGATTCGCGAAGCGCTCGAGGCGACAGCGGAGAAGGCGCGCGAGCCGGTGAACGTCGCCTTCGTCCGGCGTTTCTACGATCGCGTGGCTCCGGGGATCTACGGTGAGTTCGATGGTCCCGCGATGCTTCCGCTGATTGCGCCCCGGCCGCTGCTCGTCATCAACGGCGATTCCGATCCGCGCACGCCGATGGGCGGTGTGCGCGAATGCGCCGCCGCGGCCGAACGCGCCTATGCAGCGACGGGCGCCGCAGAGAAATTCGAGCTTCGAGTACTGCCGAACGTGGGTCACGAAAACACCCCTGAAATCCAACGGGCGATGGTCGAGTGGTTTGTCCGATGGCTGAAGCCCTGACGAACGTGGGCTGCTGACCGCGCGCCGGCGAAAAGTTCGCACGCCCGCGAGATATTTCGAGCGCCGAGGCCGCAGTCATATCAATTAGGGAGACATTCGGATGGCGCCGGAATTGCTCATCGTGCGAATGGATGGGCATTGTGGAAGCCGGTCGAGGCAAGGAGATGGTTATGTCTGAAACACACGACTACGAGGTGGATCTTCGCTTTGTGCGCGGCTACGAATTCGTGGCGACCTTTCGAGATGCGGAGGGCCTGCCGCCGATCGTCTTCGACGAGCCGGCGCCGCTTGGAGAGGGTGCCGGCCCCAACGCTGCGGCGGTGCTCGCTGCGGCGATTGGCAACTGTCTGGCCGCCAGCCTGGCGTTCTGCATGCGCAAAGCCAGGGTCGAGCCGGTAGACGTGACCGCCGCCGTTGTCGCACGCGTGGCCCGCAACGAGCACGGCCGCTTTCGGATTAGTGACATCAAGGTCGAGCTGGCGCCCGAAGTGCTCGAGACCGATCGGCCCCGACTCGAACGATGCGAGCGCCTGTTCGAGGACTTCTGCATCGTCACCGAAAGCGTGCGCCGCGGCATTCCGGTGAACGTCAAAATCCTCCAGCCGGCCGTACACGGGAAGGGGCAATGAGCAAAAAAACGGCCAGGACGATGTGAATCGCCCTGGCCGTTGGTAGACCGAGTCGGGTTAGAACGTGAACCGCAGCCCGAAGTTGAAGAAACGCATCGCGCCGGCAGCCTGTACCGCCGATACGACCTTGCCGAAGTTCGTGTTCGTCGGGTCGGTGTTCGGATTGCTGAACGCGGCATAGTTCAGCAGGTTCTGAATGTCGAACCGGGCCTGAAGTGTGCGGCGCCCACCGATGCCGAAGCTACGCTGGATGTTGAGGTTGACGTAGGTCAGCCCCGGGCCACGCAAGCCATCGATCTGGAACGGGAACGCGCGCGTGTTGAACGACGTCGGTGTGTTCGCGGGATTTCGCTCGAAGCCCTCGACGTTGAACCAGTACTTGTTCGGATCGATCTTCCCGTTCACGTCGAGCGCAATTTCTGGATTGTCCTTCTTGATGTTGTTGATGTCGCCGTTGAAGAACAGGTTGCTTCCGAAGTCGATCAGCGACCCCGGCTGTCTTTCGAACGTGCCGGCCAGTTGCCATCCGCCGGCAAGCGCGGCGAAGATGCCACCCTCATTCATCCATCGCCGGCTTGCGCCGAACGGCAGCTCGTACACCGCGCCGCCCGACAGACGGTACGGCCGGCTGTTGTTGTCGTCCACCCACAATGTCGGCGCGCGGTCGAACTGGTTGACCGTGCGGTTCTCGCGAGTACGCGAGAACGACAACGCCAAATTCGCCGTAAATCCATTCGCGTAGCGGCGGTTCACGAGAATCTGAATCGACCGCCCCTTGTTCTCGCCAAGCGGCAGGTTGTCGAACTCGAGGCCATCGCCCGTGTTGAATTGCGAAAACGGTCGCAGCAGGCGATTGGCCGGTACGGTCGCCGCGGTGAAGAATGCGTTTGACGCCATCCTCTGGTAGAGCTCAGGATTGCTGGTCTGCAGTGCCGCGAAGTTCGCGATGTTATACGGATTGGCGACGTTCGCGACGAGCGCGCCCTGGGCGGCGTTGTCACGCGTGTTGCCCTTGATCCAATACTGCTCGGGCAGATAATCCCCGCGAATTCGGATCTCGCGGCGATCCGCATACATCCCATCGTAGGCGATCTCGACCGCGAGGTTCGAGGCAATTTCCCGCTGAATCCCGATGCGCCACCGCTGAAGCCGCGTGTGCTCGTGATTCTGGTTCTGTGTTCTGAGCGCCCCGCCAGCACTCGTGTTGACGCCGAGCCTATCCTCGACGGGCTGCAGGAAGCGCGTGCCATCAGACCTCAGGGGGAAGGGATCCCCGAGACTGATGCCGAACGTCTGGCCGAAGTTGGTACTGTTGGTGACCGTCGTCGTCGAGTTGTAGCCCAGGTTGTTCGCCGAATAGTCGGCGGCATTCAGGGTGTCGTAGAACATCCCGTAGCCACCCTTGACGACTGTCTTCTCCCCGAGCTTGTAGGCCGCCGACACACGCGGCATGAACATCGTCTGCGGTCTCCAGGATCTGCCATCCTGGCCAGTCGCACTCGCGTAGACGGCACCGCCGCGAACGCGGAACTGCGACGCGGGCAGCTGCCCGAGCGGCGATCGGGCATACGCCGCCTCCGCGGCATCCGAGATCGCGAGCTTGGCGTCCGGATCGAAGTCCGTCACCATCGCGTTGTCGGCTTCTCTAATGCCGTTTTCCCACTCCACCCGCAGTCCGAGATTGACCGTCAGGTTTTCGCCCACACGCCACGAGTCTTGCCCATACGCGCCGAGGTACTGGTTGCTATAGGAGAAATCGCGCTGGATGGTTGCGATCGAGGTGGTCGGAATTCCCAGCATGAACGCCGCCAACGTCGGTCCGAGGTTGCTGGGTGTGAGTTGCGACGTGTCACTGGCCTGCCGTGTGAAGTCATTCGAGAAGGTCAACTGCCCCGACGGGTTGCCGCCGGCGCTACGCTGCCGCTGCGCTTGCCGCACATCGACGCCACCACGCAGCGTGTGCTTGCTGGTGATCTTGGTCAGGTTCACTCTTCCCTGCAGGTTTCTGGCGCGGTCGAACGAGCTCGCGGAGCTCGAAATGTCCTGATAGTTGTTATCGCCGGTGAAATCGACGCTCGGCAACATGCAGTTCTGCTGCGCTGCGCAGTGCGCGTCGAGATACGTGGGCAATCCCATGTCGCTCGGCTTGTACTCGTGCAGCCGCTCGAGTAGGTCCCCCTGGGTGAACCGGTTGGCCGCGATCTGTGCGTCGATCACCATCGTGCCCGTGGCGCGCGTCCAATTGCCGATCATGTTCCACTGCGGGCGCGAGCGGTCGATCGAGTGTAGGCCTTCGTACTCCGGAACTTCATAGGTCCAGTCGCCGACGTGCTCGATGAACGTGTTTTTCGAGCCGCGGATGAAGATTCGGTCTTTGTCGGAAATGTTGTAGTCCACGCGGCCGGCGAACAGCTTGCTCTTCGGGATGTCCGGCTCTCCGCCGCGGTAGTAGTTGTTCAGCGGAGTCGTCCGCTGCTCGACAAAATTTTGGTTCGGCTTCGGCACCATCCCCTTGTAGAGGTTGTAGAGGGGGTTGACGATGCGGTTCGCCGGAATGATGTTGTTCGGGAAGGGCGTGCGGATAAATCGGCCCGGAGCCGCTGGATCGGGGCGCACCGTTAGCGGATCGTAGATCTGGTACTGCGCCGGGTTCGGGAGCAGCAGAAGGTCGGAGAAATCGCCGCGCAGATGAGCCTCGTTCGCCGGAACCGTGCTCTCCGTTTGATTCTTCCCGGGAATGAAGTCGTTCACGTAGGAGAAGTTGGCGAAGAAGAACATCCGGTTTTGCTGGATCGGCCCGCCGAATGTCCACGCGGTGTTGTGCGAGCGGCCCTCATCGTACAGAGCCTTGCCGGCGGGCTTGAAGGTCGCCTTCTGGCTCGGATTGAGGTTATTGAACTTGTTCGTCCAGTACTGATAGCTGCCGGTGCCGCGGTACGCATTGGCGCCTGCCTTGGTCGTCATCGAGATCTGCATGCCTGTGCCGTGACCGATCGAGGAGTCGAAGTTCGACGTCTCGACGCGCATCTCTTCGACCATGTCGGAGTTCGGCGAGGCCGCGATGCGCCGGTCCGTGCTGTTGTTGGCGGCTCCGTCGATCGAGTACGTATTGCTGCCGACTCCGCCGAAGGCCTTGCCGGCTGCCGACGACGTGCCGTCGACAAAGCCCTGTGAGACGAGGCTCTGATTGGTGGCCGGATTCACACCGCCGGCGAAGCGCGTCAGCATGATCGGCATGTTCGACAGCATCGGTAGGCTTCCGACCATGCGCGTGTCGTACGTCTGTGCGGATGAGACCGACGACACGTCGAGCAGCGGCGCCTCTCCCGTGACCGTGACGGTCTCGGAGATGGCACCAACTTCAAGGACGATCGGAATGTTCATCTGCTGCGCCACCGCGAGGAGGATGCCCCGCTGCGTGTGCCGCTTGAAGCCGGTCATTTCGACCGTGATTTCGTAGTTCCCTGGCTGCATCAGCGGCGCTTCGAAGTAGCCGCTGCTGTTGGTGGTGAGCTCGTGCTTCACGCCAGTATCCGTGCTGACGATCCTCACGGTCGCGCCTGGAATCACGCCGGTGTTGTCCTTGACGGTTCCTGAAATGTTTCCTCGTGTTTCCTGCGCGCCGAGAGGTAGCGCCATTGCCAGTGAGAGAACGAACGCCCACAAAGAAGTTCGCATTGCCTGCTCCTTCGCGCGTGACGGCCTGACCAGCAGGTGCAATGGTGACAGCCCTGCGAGCGTGCCGCGCGCGCAAAAAGTTTCAAGTATGTGAAACGAGACGGCGTAGGATGCCGTGCGGTAGAAGCTTTGTCAATAAACTCTTGATGATCGGCGATCCATGTTGTTGGATCTCCAAGGACCTCTCTTGGCTCCTCGGAAAATAGCTCTACTGGGCCGGTCGCACCACGAGCGCGTCCGGTTGGATAAATTCGTGTTCGGGATGGTGCACCGTTAGCACGGGGCATGGCGCGATACGCACCACCTTCTCTGCGACATTGCCCATCAGAAGATGGCCCATGATCCCTCGCCCATGGGTTCCCATCACGATGAGGTCGATCCTTTCCGCCTTGGCATAGGCAGCGATCTCGAACGCCGGCGAGTCGCCAGTGCGCACGGCGGTCACTGCTTTCAACTGCAGGCGGTCCTCGGCCGTGACCGTCTGACCGAGCCTTTCTCGCGCGCCCGCGGCGAGTTCTGCCTGCAGCTGTACGAAGTCGATGCCGGAGGCCTCGGGCCCCACCCACATGAGGCTGTTCTCAACCACGTGCAGGACGTGCAGCGTGGCGCCGAACGTGCGCGCGAACTCCCGCCCGTAATTGAGCGCCGATGCAGACGTATCGCTGAAATCAGTTGCGACGAGGACGTTTGTAATTTTGATCATAGAAGCACCTTTACTTGCCACTAGGCACACAGCATGCCAGGCGGATCAGGTGCGATACGTTGTTGCGCTCCGGCGCAAGGCCGTTGATTTTCCGCAAGCCCGCGGGATTTTTTCACATGTTCTCATATCGTCCCGCACCCTTCCCGCATTCTTCGGCTATTTTCGGAAAGTGCGCAAGGCACGAACTGTGCTTTCACTGCAGGCGTGGATCGATGGAGTCGATGGTGCAGACGTGGGGAGCGACCGACCGAGATCTCCAGCGCACCATGCTCGGCGACCGACAGGTGACGCTGCCAAGCTACGAAGCGACTCTCGCGTCACGATCAACACCGCGCCGGTGAGAGACACGCCGAGCAACTTGCACAGGCAAAAAGGAAGGCGGCATGATTTCTCTATCAACCCGGACAACCGCAACAAAACGCGAGCATCTGCTGGCGTTGCCGGGCGACGAATTGATCCGTCACCCCGCGGGAAGCTTGACGCATGCAATTACCGTGCATTGCAGCCAGTATGAGCTCTGGCCGTGGCTCATTCAGATGGGCGCTGATCGTGCCGGCTGGTACAGTTACGACGTGCTGGATAATGGCGGCCGTCACAGTGCGGAATGCATCGTGCGGGCGCTGCAGAGCCCGCCCGTAGGAGCCATATTTCCGGCGCTGCCCGGCCGACGTGACGGCTTCGTCCTTCTCGAGAACGAGCCGCCGCGCTGGCTCGTGCTTGGCTGGCCTGCACCCGACGGCGAGCTGCTCGTCACGTGGGCGTTCATGCTGCATGCGATCGATGAGAACACGACGCGGCTGATCGTCCGAGCTCGCGCGAGCGACGACTACAGGTTCCACGGATTGCCAAAAATCGCAGGTTTATTCATGGCCAGAGTGGTTCACTTCATCATGGAGCGGAAGCAGTTGCTCGAAATTGCCCGCAGAGCGGAGCAGCACGTCCAATCAAGGAACCACACATGGATCTGAAGCGACGCGTTGAGAGGGGACTGGGCAGCGCCGCGACGCTGCTTGGTGCGGCCGCAACGTCATACGCTGGAGTTGTCGGTGCGGCATGGCTGCGCTACGGCCACGCGGCTGCACCTGCCGCCGACGAGATGGATCCTCTCCTCGACATATTTATGCCGGCGTACGACGTCGCGGAGCGGCATCACATAGACGTTGCCGCACCCGCCGCGCTCACCTTTGGCGCGCTGATGGATATGGATCTCGAGCGGTCATCGGTCGTGCGCGCAATTTTCAAAGGTAGACAACTGTTGCTCGGCGCGGACCCGCATACGAAGACGGCCGGTCGCAGTCTCGTCGAGGTGACCAAGGCGCTGGGCTGGGTCGTGCTGGCCGACATGCCCGGCCATGAAATCGTGATGGGAGCGGTGACACGGCCGTGGGAGCCGAACGTCGTGTTTCGGAGCCTCCCGTCCGAGGAGTTCGCCTCGTTCAACGAGCCGGAATACGTAAAGATCGTGTGGACGTTGCGCGCCGATGCTGTCAGCCAGTACAGCTCGATCGCGCGATCGGAGACGCGCGCCATCGCGACCGACGCCGAGTCTAGGAGGAAATTTCGGTGGTACTGGGCGCGCTTCTCGCCAGGCATCGTGCTGATTCGCGAGATCTCACTGCGGCTCGTCAAGAAAGAGGCCGAGCGGCGTGCGCGGATGTAGGACAATCGTCAGGGAATGACAGGCAACCGTGCGATAGCCTTGGCGGCCGCATTCGTCGGGCTGCTCATGGGTATCGGTTCTTTCACCTTCGTATACGCGAAGGGCTACTCCTATCTCACTAACGATCCGCGTGCCTGCGCCAACTGCCACGTCATGCAGGGTCACTTCGACGCCTGGACGAGGAGCAGTCATCGTGCGGTCGCGGTCTGCAATGATTGCCACACGCCGCCCGGCCTCGGGCCGAAGTACGCGACGAAAGCCCGCAACGGCTTCTGGCACTCCTTCTATTTCACCACCGGGGGCTATCCCGATCCCCTGCGCATCACGCCGCGCAATCACCGCGTCACCGAACAGGCGTGTCGTAAGTGCCACGCCGACATGACGGTTGCGATCGATCCCCTGCACACCGAGAAGGGGGTGGGCGAAATCCAATGCATCAGGTGTCACAATGAGGTAGGACACATCGAATGAGCATGCGACGCTTCAGTGTTCCCGTCCTTGTGGCGATGCTCGCGGGACTGATTGCGGTCGCCACGACAGCGCTGCTCGTCAGTATTTTTCAGCACCAGCAGGAGGCCCGTAATCCGTTCTATCGTGTCGTCGAACTCAACGACGACACGACTGACCCTGCTATCTGGGGAAAGAATTTCCCGATGCAGTACGACGGGTATAAGCGCACGGTTGACCAAGTGAGGACGAGGTATGGGGGCAGCGAGGCCGTCCCGCGCACGCCGTCGGACGCCGATCCGCGATCGGTCGTCGCGCAGTCGCGACTCGAGGAAGACCCGCGATTGAAGACGCTGTGGGCCGGGTACGCATTTGCCACCGACTTCCGTGAGGAGCGCGGCCACGCGTTCATGCTCGACGATCAGACCTTCACGCAGCGTCAGGTCGTCGTTCGGCAGCCCGGCACCTGCATGCATTGTCATGGGTCCGTCTACGTGCCGTACCGCACGCTCGGCGGCGGCGACCTGATGAAAGGGTTCGAGGCGATGAACACGATGCCGTACCGGGAGGCGCGAACACTCGTCGAGCACCCCGTTGCCTGCATCGACTGCCACGACCCAGGCACGATGCAGCTACGCGTCACGCGCCCCGGCTTTCTCGAGGGCATTCAGAAAGTCAAAGCCGCTCAGGGCATTCAGAGCTACGACGTGAATCGCGATGCGACACGGCAGGAAATGCGCGCCTACGTCTGCGGGCAATGTCATGTCGAGTACTACTTCAAAGGACCGGAGAAACGGCTGACGTATCCATGGGACAAGGGGCTGCGCGCCGACGAGATTCTCGCCTATTACGAGGAAACAGGATTCAAGGACTGGACGCACGCCGAGAGCGGAGCGCCGGTCCTGAAGGCGCAGCATCCGGAGTTCGAGTTATGGAACCAGGGCGTGCACGCACGGTCCGGCGTCGCCTGCGCCGACTGCCACATGCCGTATCAGCGAGTGGGGGCGATGAAACTCAGCGATCACCACGTCCGCAGCCCGCTGCTGAATATCAACCGTGCGTGCCAGACCTGTCACCGGTGGTCCGAGGCCGAGCTACGGGCTCGCGTAGAAACGATTCAGGATCGAACGTTCGAGATTCGCAACACGGCGATGGAGGCTCTCATGGCACTTATCGCCGATCTCAAGGCCGCGAAGGCTCGCGGCGCAACTGATGGCGCGCTGGAGACCGCCCGCCGCCACCAGCGGCGCGGCCAGTTCCTGCTCGATTTCATCGAGGCGGAGAACTCGATGGGCTTTCACGCGGATCAGGAAGCCGTGCTCGTGCTCGCCCTATCGCTCGACGAAACGCGCCGCGGTCAGGCATCACTACCCGGCAGTGTCGCGACGGCGGGCGCAACCATCAAACTGGCAGCGGTAGCTCCACCGAAATAGTCGTACCTCCCTCGGGCCGCACGTCGATGTGAATCGTGCCGCCGTGGGCGTCGACGACGCCCTTGGCGATCGGAAGACCCAAGCCTGTGCCGCGATGTTTCGTCGTGAAAAACGCGTCGAAGGCTTTCTCGCGTGTTTCGTCGGGCATGCCGGGGCCGCGATCGGCGACCGCAATCCGACACCGTCCGCTAGCCTGGGTGATCGTCACGTCGATGCGCCCCTGGCCCTCCATCGCTTGAGCCGCGTTCATCAGGATGTTTTGAAAGACCACCTGCAGCATCTCGCGATCGCCGATGATGTCAGCCGTGCCGCTGATGCCGATCTCGAGGTTCAGCATGCTAGGATCGCGCTCGATGAGCGATGCGGTCTCGCGCAGCAGCGAGGCCAGCGGGAGCGCCTCCTTGCGTAGCGCTCGTGGGCGAGCGAACATCAGCATGTCCTGCACGATCCGATTCAGCGCGTCGAGGCGCGTGATGATATCAATCAGAATCGCGCGGTCGCGCTGGTCGTCGGGCATCCTCGAGGTGATCACCTGCAGGGCGCCGCGGATCCCAGCGATGGGATTCTTTACCTCATGCGCAACCACTGCAGCCATCTCACCCAGCTTGGCGAGTGCTTTTTGTTCCGTCAGCCGCTGCTCGAGCAAGACGCGGTCACTCAGGTCGTGAAGAATGCCCGTGAAGCTGCGTCTGCCGTCGTCCGACTTCATCTCTCCAACCGACAGATGGACCGGAAAGGTTGTGCCATTTTTGCGGAGGGCGGTGACCTCGCGGCCGATGCCGATGATCTTCTGTTCGCCTGTCGTGAGGTAGTGGTGAAGGTAGCCGTCGTGGCGTTCGTGGTCGGGGCTCGGCATCAGCATATTGACGTTGCGCCCGAGCACTTCGCTGATGCGATAGCCGAAGAGCCGCTCCGCCGATGGGTTAAACGCCTGAATCGCTCCGCGATCGTCGATGACGATGATCGCGTCGATCGCCGATTCCACGATCGCGCGCACCCGCTCTTCGCTTTGTCTGAGCGCCTCCTCGATGGCGACGCGCCGGCTCAGATCGTGGAGAATGCCGGTGAACGCCGGCTGACCATCCAGCTGCATTTCGCCGACCGATAAGTGGAGGGGAAAGGTGCTGCCGTCTTTGCGGCGCCCTCGCACCTCGCGGCCGGTCCCGATGATTCTTGGGACTTTGGTCGTCAGGTAATTGTGGAGGTACCGATCGTGCTGCTCGCGATCGGGGCTCGGCATCAAGAGTTTTACGTTCTGCCCCAGGACCTCGTCCGCACGATATCCGAACAGGTGCTCCGCCGCGGGATTGAAGGCCTTGATGAGCCCTTTGGCGTCGATGACGATGATGCCGTCTACGGCGGAATCGAAGATGGACTGGAGAATAGGTTCCATTGGCGTGAAACTTGATATAGACAACCGCAGCGGTGCGCAATGTTAACGTATTTGCCCAGAATTCAGCAGTTTGCCGGCGACTTGGAATCCGAGGCGCGAAATATTACCCTTATGGTGAAAAAATCCCCACCCACTGTCCTGGTCGTTGACGACGAAGCGTTGATTCGTTGGTCGCTGGCCGAGATGCTCGGCGAACGTGGATATGCGGTAACCGAGGCGGGGGACGCGCGTACTGCGATGGCCGCGATTGACAACGCCGAAGAGCCATTCGACGTGGTACTGCTCGACTACCGGCTGCCGGATTCGGCGGACTTGCGCCTGCTCGAGAAGATGCGCCGCCTGACGCCCACGTCTCAGGTCATCATGATTACAGCGCACAATAGTCCCGAGCTGGCACAGGGTGCGGCGGCGCTCGGTGCCTACCGCGTCATCAGCAAGCCGTTTGAAGTGGAAAGCCTCGCGGCGCTCGTCAACCAGGCGTGTTCGGATCGCCCGTAGTCCGCAGTCGGCGGTCGCAACCCGTTCATCCCGCAGGAAAAGCATGGCGAAACCTACGATACTCGTCGTTGACGACGAACAACTCATTCGCTGGTCGCTGAACGATCGGCTCACGCAGGAAGGCTATCGGGTCGTGGAAGCGTCGACGGCTTCCGAGGCCGTCGAGAAGCACCGCGAAGGCGTCGATCTCGTCCTGCTCGACTACCGGCTCCCCGATGGGGACGGCCTGACAGTGTTGAAGCGAATCAAGGAGCATAACGCCGATACCTTGGTGATTCTGCTCACGGCCTTTTCGAGCGTCGACATGGCGGTCGAGGCGATGAAGGCCGGCGCGTACCACTACGCGAACAAACCGTTCAATCTCGACGAGATAGCGCTGTTGGTCGAAAAGGCGCTCGAGACGACACGGCTCCGCCGGGAGGTGCGCACGCTCCGCGCCACGCAGGCGCAGCCGTACAGCCTCGACCGCATCGTCGGCGATAGTCCGCCGATCGTGCAGTTGAAGACGCTGCTGAAGAAGATTGCGGCGAGTCCGGCCTCGACGGTGCTGTTGACCGGCGAAAGCGGCACCGGCAAAGATCTGGCGGCGAAGGTGTTGCACTACGCGAGCGACCGCGCGTCGAAGCCGTTCATGAACATCACCTGCTCGGCGCTCCCCGAAGCGCTGCTCGAGAGCGAGCTGTTCGGTCACGAGCGTGGGGCATTTACCGACGCGCGCCAGCAGAAGCGTGGGTTGTTCGAGATGGCCGACGGCGGTACTGTGTTTCTCGACGAGATTGGCGAGATGGTACCGGGACTGCAAGCCAAGCTGCTACGGTTCCTCGAGGAAAAAACCTTCAAGCGCGTAGGGGGTGCTGTTGACATCCGCGTTGACGTCCGCGTCGTCGCTGCGACGAACCGAAACCTCGAAGACCAGGTGAAGCACGGCAAGTTCCGTGAGGATTTGTACTATCGGCTGAACGTGCTGCCGATTCATCTGCCGCCGCTCCGCGCGCGCGCCGACGACATCCCGCGCCTCGTGCACTACTTCGTCGATACCTTCAACGACGAGTTCCGGAAGCGCGTGCGCTGCGTCGCACCGGAGACGATGAAGCGGCTTCAGTCTTACGGCTGGCCAGGCAACATCCGCGAGCTCCGCAATGCCATCGAGCGCGCGATGCTGCTGACCGATTGCGACGAGCTGACCGATCGCGATTTTCCGCTGGCGACCGGTGCCGCTCCCCGTCTAACCGAGGGCGTTGAGCTGCCGGCGCATGGCATCGACCTCGAGCAGCTCGAGCGCTCGCTCGTCGTGCAGGCGCTCGAGCGGAGCGCATGGAATCAGACGCGCGCCGCGGCACTGCTCGGTGTAAATCGCGATCAAATCCGCTATCGCATCGAGAAGTTCAAGCTCGAGCGCGTGCAGTCGAACTAGGACTGTGTCCCGTTCCTGCGGCTGTGTGACGCGGCACAAACGGAAGACCATTGTGCTGACGGGCGGGCCGGGCGCCGGCAAGACGGCCGTGCTCGAGCTCGTCCGCCAGGAGTTCTGCGCGCACGTCCACGTGCTCCCTGAGGCGGCGGGCATCGTCTTCGGCGGCGGATTCCCGCGGACGGGATCGCTCGAATGGCGGCGTAGCGCGCAGCGCGCGATCTTTTTCATACAGCGTGAACTGGAAAGTACCGGCCACGCAGAGAACGCGGCCGTCGTGCTGTGCGACCGTGGTACCGTCGATGGGGCCGCGTACTGGCCGGGACCGGACAGTTTCTGGGATTCGGTGGGCACGACACTCGAACGCGAGCTGGGACGTTACGACGCGGTGATCCATTTGCGCACGCCGACGATTGATGGTGGCTACAACCACACAAATCCGCTACGTGTGGAATCGGCGATGGCCGCAGCCGAGATCGACGCCAAACTGCTGGCGATCTGGGACGCACATCCACGGCGCTTCGTCGTGCCCCCGTCGCCGGATTTTCTCGAGAAGGCCGTGCGCACCATTGAGATTCTGAAGGCAGAAATGCCTGATTGTTGTCTTACTTCAGAAACGTCTCTGCAAAGCTGACGAACGCTTCGACGTCGGCGACGTTCGACGCCAGCCCCAGTGATACGCGCACGGCTCCCGTGCTCTTACCGTCGATGCAGAGCCGGAAGTCCTCAATCGTGAGACGTGTTTCGTGTTCCGGTTGATGGAAACACGACGTCAGCTCGGTTCCCGTGATGCCGAGCGCGATTTCACCGCCCCCGGGATTGCAGAAACATCCGGTCCGCAGGGAAATGCCCGCGGCGATCGCCCGTTGTTCGACGTCGCGATGATCGATCGCGCGATTGTGGCGATCGTACAAGTTGAACGTGATCGTCCCGCCCCGCCGCACGTCCGTTCGCGGTCCATAGATGCGCGCGAGCGGGGCGCCGCCGGCGTGTCGGAGCGCGCCGAGCCGTTCGATGAGCCATCCCGTGAGGCACCGCACCCGCGAATGGATGGCGTCGATGCCGATCTCTGAAAGGTATTGAAGGCCGAACTCGACGGCTGGCAGCGCCAGGTAGTTCGGCGTGCCGTCTTCAAACGCCGATGCGCCTTCGGCGAGATAGAACCTGTCGCCTTGAACCGACGCAACGGTCACCGTGCCACCGGCAAACCACGGCCGGTGCAGCGTCGCTAGGGCGGACTTCCTGGCAATGAGGCATCCGACGCCAGTCGGATACCCGAACATCTTGTAGAAGCTCTGCGAAACGAAGTCGGGCTTCCAGCGGCCCAGATCGAGGCGATTGGTCGGTGTAAACGCCGCCGCATCGAGCAGCACGTGCCATCCGTGCTCCTGCGCGATCGGGATCCACTCGAGCGGATGCTGCACGCCGGAGAAGTTTGATTGTGCCGGATAGGCGAATAGCCGCTTGCCGCCAGAACCGCTGCGCTCGAGGTGCCATTGCAACTCCGCGTCGTCGACCCGCATGTCGGGAAGGACGATCGGTACGTAAGTGGTGGGGCAGCCGTTCGCCCGAGCGAACTCGCGAATCCCATTCACGGAATTATGGTTGTCGAACGTCAGCAGATATTCGCCGGACGGCTGGAACGGGTAGGCCTCGCCGACGAGTTTGAGCGCCTGTGTCGCATTGGCAGTAAAGATGACGGCGAACTCGTCCGGGTCGGCGTTGAAGAACTCGAGCACCGACAGCCTGGACTGTTCCGTGAAGGTCGTTGCCAGCGCCGAGGTCGGGTTCCTGGAATGCGGGTTGCCAAGCAGGTGATCGCGCAGCAGCTGCATGTGGCGCTCGAGCAGCCCCAGCGGGACGAGGTTGCCGGCCGTGTAGTCCAGATACACCTGACCGAGTCCGTCGAGCAGCGGGTATTCGCGCGCGCGCAGAGCGTCGAGCGCCCGGGTCGATTCATAGGCCGGGTATTTGTGAGAGAACGTCTTCTGCATCGACGGTTACCGGGTACCTACCAGAGCCGCCACGACCGAGCCGCTCGCGAACGCCACGGCAGCGACGATAGCGCCCAGCGCGAACATTTCGAATCCTGCCCGCCACCACTTGACATCGCTGATGGCCGATCTCAACGCACCGAGCGTAAAGAGCGCGAGCATCGTCAGAAGGATCGAGAATGCGAAGCGGTCGAGGGGCAGCGGAATCATATACGGGACGAGCGGGACGAAACCTGCAGCGACGAAGGCGATAAACGTGGCCGCGCCGTGGCGGAACGGCTGAGCCTCCTGCACGGGTAACGCCTGCGATTCGAGGACGCCTTCGTGCGCGCGGATCGCAAGATAGCTACCCACTCCCATGGACAACCCGTCAGCCAGCAGGTTGGCGGCCCCGATGACAAGTACGGCGGAGAGAGGAAGGCCACCGCCCGCAACGCCCGCGACGACGGCAAACGTGGTGATGATACCGTCGTTTGCTCCGTAAATGAGCTCACGAATGTAGTGGCGCGCCGTGTCGAGCACGCCCACCGGTTCGATATGACTCGAGGTGCGGGCCGTTGCCGTGCTCATCATCGGACAGCATTTCGCAGAATGTCTACGACGAGGTCCGCGTGCGTATCGACAAGCACCAGATCGCGCCCGACGAATCGGTATTGGAGCTCGTCCGGTAGCTTGGGCAGTGCATCGAGTACGCACGGCCACATTGCGGCCCCTCGTCTCCACGGAAAACGGCCGTTCACGAGTGGGAGGGGTGCGTCCGTGTCCGCTTCCTCGAGCATTGCAGCGACCATACTTTCCGCCGTGAAGCCGCGCGCGGCGAGGGCGTCGGATACGCGAGTACGGAGAAGCGCGGCCATCTCAGGCGTGAATATGTCGCCCTCGCGCGCATTGACGCGTGCTGTGTGCAGCGCCCCAGCCATCGCATTCGAGGACTCAATGATGTTCTCGGTATCGCTGTGTGGACGAAACGGCGGCAATTGCCGCTCGATTCGGCGATGGAGCTGTACGTACTGATGAATCGCTTCCTTGAATTGAAGTAGCGATGCCGGCTGCGCCTCGTCTGGCGCCGCCATTCCGATGGCTGCGAACGCCAACAGACATCCGGCCGTAGTTGACACGATCAACCGTCCAGTCATGGGTCCCTCCAGCATTGATACGACAACGATCTGATGGTCTTCATCTGATCGACTGCGGGTGTTTAACGGCGTATCGGCCCACCCGTAGCACGCGCGCTGCAACGAATGCGGCGATGACGCCGACGCCTGACAGTACGGCGCCGAGGGTGAGCTCGGCGAGAATCGGACCGGCAGGATATAGAGCGACAGCAGCGAACAAGGCAAATGTGAATCCGCTCGACGAGGCGAGCGCGATCACGGTCAGATCGCGCCAGTACAGCCGAGGCGGCAGTCGCATGCCGAGCCAGAGGGCGACGCCGACTGCCGCGAGAATGCCCACGGGGCGCCCGGCCAGCGCAGCCGCGAGCACCGCCCAGGTACCGGTGCCATAGCGATGGAGGAGCACACCCGCGTTGACGAGGCCGAACCCAAACAGCACGGCCTGCACGGCGTAGTTCCATTTGTGCTCGAAATGGCGAGGGGACGAGGGCGGCGCGTCGGGGGTGTCTTCGAATCCTTCGACGCTTCTCGCCTGGTGCGGCAGGAACGGCACAATCGGCACCAGCGCGAGGGCGGGGTGGAATCCGTCCAGGTACAGGGCCCACCAGGATAGCGGGCCGCAGGCGAGCATGTACGGCCAGAAGCGGTGAACCTTGAAGCGGCGCAAAACCATCGCGAGCCCGAGGGCCGCGGCCATGAGCACCGTCCCACCCGGGCGGATCGTGACCGGCTGGTACCGCAGCCCCACGACAATCGTGCCCACGACGTTCGTGACGACCGCCATCACCAGAAGGAACGATATGGCCGGGTGCCGCTTGAAGATGCTCTTGACGATGAAGTACGCGAACGCGATGTCGAAGGAGCTGGCGACGAGCCATCCCTGATTCAAAATCGGCTCGTATTTGAGTGTGACGTACGTCAGGTACACGAGGGCCGAGCCGGCGGCGCCGCCCGCGGCCGCGACGAGCGGCAGCATCCATCGCCGCCAGGTATGCAGCGCGCCGTGGGGCATCATCTCCTCGACGATCTCCTGCGTGATGAGCGCGAAGAAGAGTGTCATGCCGATCTCGTTGACGGGAAACGACAGCTGATGCGCGAACCCGAAATAGGATTCAGCGGCGGTGTTCGCCCAGATGAGGCCGATGAGACCACCTAGCGGCAGCCACAAATAGTGTTCGAGCGCGAAGCGTACGATCGCCCCGGCGCCTCGGCCGGAGCGCGCGGATGCGAGCGCGGGATGGGCAATGGTGTGGCTCGTCATGACGTTCTCCGGCTGCGAATGACGCCAGAATCGACGATGCGTCCGGTGCGCGATAGTGTCTGGAAGGTGAGATCGGGCCCGGCGATCTCCATCACCGTAAACGCCTGATCGTCGGCGAATCCCGCGGCGGTGATCTGGGATGGCGTGAGGCCGCCGCGCCGCAGTTGGCCGCTCGAACCGATGACGAAGTAGGTGATTCCTTTTTGCGGTGCGATCCGCTCGTAAATGTGATCGTGGCCGGACATCACGACGTCGACACCGTGTGCGACGAGCAGCGGCTCGAGCCGTACTCGAAGCTCGACGTTCGAGCCGTGGCGATCGCCGTTCGAGTAGAGCGGATGGTGAAAGAACACGATGGTCCATTGCTCGGTCGCCGACCTCAGCGTGTTCTCCAGCCATGCGAGCTGCACCTGATCGAGGAAGTTCGTGTCCGCGACGACGAACCGAACGTGTCGTTTCACGAAGGAGTAATAGCGGGCGCCGTTCATGTTGAACGCGGGATACCGCACCTGGAGTTGGGCGTCATCGTGGTTGCCGATTGCGGCGTAGAATTTGACGCCCGCCGATAGAAGCGCTTGGTACGGGCGCTCGAACTTCGTCACGAAGTCCTGAGTCCCGTACAGGTTGTCGCCCATCATCAGCACGAACTCGAAGGGAAAGGTCGCGCGCAGCGCAGTCATCTGCTGGCCGACCTCGA
This sequence comes from Vicinamibacterales bacterium, assembly GCA_035281225.1. GTDB lineage: Bacteria > Acidobacteriota > Vicinamibacteria > Vicinamibacterales > JAMQPK01 > JAMQPK01. The sequence goes on along the minus strand of DATEEI010000017.1, from coordinate 20,700 downwards.
ATTGCGGCCGCCCGCCGGTGCCGTTGTCGCCGATGACGGCAAACTTTAGGGAGTCCGCGCGCCCGAGAGCGACGGTTTGCGCGCGAGGTGAGCCAAGCGCGCCGGAGGCCAGAATGGCGATGCCGAGCAGGAACAGTCGTCCACGCATCACTCAGCCTCCCTATGCCTTGAGCGTCTTGTATTTCTTGATTTCCCACTCGACAGACGTGCCGTCGTGGCCGTCGAGGCTACGAATCAGCTTGGACAGCTTCTTGATCTTTTCTCTGAGTGGTACCGTGACTTCATAGTGCAGCTCGCCCGACGACGACCCGCGCAGCTCGTACGTGACACCCTTGTAATCCAGGGCGTGCTCGATCTCCGGGCGCAGCTTGGCGGCGTTCTTCGCGACGATCTTCAGATCGAAGCGCGAACGCGCCTCTGGTTCCAGTGATTCCAGGGCCCAAAGCACGCCGATGACGAAGACGGTCGATATGGTTGCAAAGAGAAAAAGACCGCTACCGGTGGTCAGCCCGACTGCGAGAGCGACCAGCATGACCCCCGCATCCTTTGGATCCTTGATCTTGGCGCGATAGCGGACGAGTCCGGCGGCGCCGACGATGGCGAAGGCCCGCGCCAAGCTTTCGGCGACGACGACGATGATCATCGCGCCGACGATCGCCAGAAGAATCTGCGCGTGGATGACGTGCGCGGAGCGCGGAACAATCTCAGTACGTACCGGCCGCACGATGCCGAGCGCGGCCCCGAGCGACGCTGCGAGAAACAGGATGAGCATGTTATGGGCGATCCCGCCTGGGTGCGGCATCAGCGTCGTGGTCAGATCGAAGGGGCTCATGGTCTAGCCTCCGGTTGCGTGCGCGCCAAGGTTCCGCCCTTCGCGGATCTTGGTGAGCAGTCGTTGAATAAACCGTTCGGCGATGACTGTGTCGTAGCCCCCTGCGCAGAACGCGTCGCGCCATTGATCGATGCGCAGCCGCCCGAGCAGCTCGCTCGCCCAGATGACGTCGTCACGCGTGATACGCCGATCGACGAGCTCCTGATGCCAGCCGCGATAGTTGAAGCGTACGAGATCGTTCTCGACCGCCTCGATGAATGGTTCTTTGTCGAACATCGCTGGGTCTCCGCGCGTCGGATTGAAACGCCCCGTGTTGCCGAGCGCCATGCCGAGATCGCGCACCACGAAGAGGCGCCGCGGTCCCGTCTCCGTGCGTTGCTCGTAGAGCGTGTTGTTTGAGTTCTTGATGTCCGAGCTGTTGAACATCAAGAGGATGACGAGCAGCCCCTGGTAGGGCCTGGTACCGACAAATGGGTTCTGCTGCCACGACCATTCGCCGCGGTTCTTCAGCGACGGGTGATCGAGCCGGAAGCGTCCGCCCGGCTCCGTGCGGGAGCCAAACGGATCGTCGAGCGTGAACGACTTGACGTAGTAGACGGGCGGCTGGTGATATCCGACCCCCGACAGGACGCGGGAGAGCACGACTTCGACAGGGCCTTCGTCGCCTCTGTCGGGATCGTGCGAGGCCTGCTTGACCGACCACTCCCGGCCGCGTCGATCGATGACGGTCATGCCCGGATTCACGCCGCTCGTTTTCGGCTTCACGAATCGGTAGGACGTGTCATCGAGCGGCGCGTGGTCGCGGCCCCATGGGCCGTCGAAGAGATCGCGCTCGCCAATGTCATCCGGTCTTTCCCACAGCTCTTCGACCTGCACCAGCGTGGACGGCTGCGTTGGGCGCAGCGCTGGTGCGCAGAACGGCCAGTAGAGCGCCAGAACTGCGGGAAAGACCGGGATGAACATGCGCATCATGGTGCGTCTCCTTTAGGGAGCGAACGGCACTACTGCGGTTTTTCGCGTCAGACGGCTCAAGCGGAACGGATCGTTCAGGCTGAACGACACGCGCCAGCCTTCGCGCCCGTGTCCGGCGTCGAGGCGTACGGTGGTCGTCTTGTGCGTATGCAGTCGTAATCCGAGACCGTACGATGCGTTCGCTATGCGTAGGTCGCCGACCCTCGGAGCGACGCTTCCAGCGTCGACGAACAAGGCGGTGTCGATGTGCATCGTCAAGGCAATGCGTGCTTCGGCGTTTACGACCAGGAAATTGCGATCGTGGAAGCGGTAGTTCGGAAATGCGCGCAGCATCGACGTGCCACCGAGGCTTGGCATGAGATAGACAGGCACGGTCTGTCCATCGGCGGTATCGGACAGCGTCGTCCAGCCGTGGAAGGCAAGGACGACGCCGTCGTAGAGAAGCGGCACGAACTGTGCTCCTTCCGCCTCGTACTGGTTGAACGTGAATGCGCGAAGGTCGAGATCGGAGTATCGCGTAAACGCCGCTCGGTACAAGCCTCCACGGCTCGGGTGATCGGCATAATCGCGCGTGTCTGCGGTGACCGACAGGGTTCCATATGCAAACGATGGTTGGCGTTCAAGCGCGAAGGCCGGATCGGCCTGGTACATGAGGCGTGCATCCGGATAGTCGCTGTCGAGGGGGCCGGTGGCTGCATCAAGCGTGGGACCGTCGAGACGTCCTCCGCTCGCGCCGATGGTAAGCCACCGGGTGGGTCGGTACGAACCGTAGCCAACGACGTCCGTCGTCTTCATACGGTACTCACTGGCACCGTCGACAGGTGAATCAGGCCCGTTACCAAAGTAGTGGACCTGTGTCAGGTCCTGCCACTGCACTTGCGTGCCGACGGCTACGCGGCTGTTGGCGAGATCGGTGAATTCGAATCGTGCGTGACCCTGCTTGTACGCCCGCAGCGAGATCGCAGCGGACCCGTCAATCACCGCGCGGCCGCGCAACACGCGTTGCCGGTATCCCGGTCCGATCGAGATCCAGCCGGCGCCGCTGACGATCCGCCCGACTGCGGGATAGAAACCTGGCGTGTTATCGCCGGTGCGGTCGCCACCGAGAAAACGTCCGACGAAGTCGGCGACGAACGTCACCGGCTTCGGCTCCCCCGCGACAGTGAACTTCTCGTGCGTCGGCTCGGGTCGGGTGGCTTCCTGCGCGAGCGCGGTGATCGCGCTTGCAAAGGCGATCGCGGGGATGAGTGCGAGGGTTCGCGTCATGGGGTGCTCCTGAGCAGCGCCTGCCGCGGCGCCGTGAGGAGCCATGTGTACAGCCGTTCCACGCCGTGCCAACTACTGCAATGCCGGGTGAGCACGCGGTCGTCGATTTGCGCGTGTACGTCCCAGCCCTGTGTGCGTGACAGGCCGTAACTGAATTTCGCGATCTGACCGTCCTGTGTGGGAATCACCAACTCCGTTCGATGGGTCGTCATACCGGCGGGAGGGGCATCAACCATGCCACGATATTTCGGAGGCATGAGGGCCCATTTGCGCGAATGCATGCGAGAGGAGCGGGAATTTCTCTCACCCAGCCTCGAAAAATTTCACACGTGCAACACGGGGACAGTCTCCCGCACCATGTGAAAGACCAGCGCGCAGGATTCTTGCATCGTCGGCCGTGAGGAATCCGTGCGTGCGCTCCTTGCCGTTACCTGTTTTCCACTCGTGCTGTCGCTGACGGCGGGGGACTACACCAGGCTCGATGCCGGCGAGGCGCTCGTCGAGCTGCTGCCTGCCGAATCAAGAGAAGTAGCCGTTCGGGCGGCGACAGGGATCGACACGGATCCGGCACGCCTTATTCAATGGACCCGGCGGGTCGAGGAGCTGAACAAGGGCCGCTATGTTGTTGCGATTGGGCGGTTCTCAGCGCCCCCGCGGATCGAGGACGTTGATGGCTTGTCGCTCGACGAAGGGGACCTGACCGACCTGCGCCGCTGCCGACCAGGGAAATGTGGCGTCAAGCTCAACGATGCGGAAATCGCGCGCATGCACGACGCGATTGCCACGGCGGGCGGCGACTGGAAGGCGACGGCTCAACAGACCTTCCGCGGGATCGTACTGGCGAGGGCACAAGACTACCTCGCCGGAGGGCATACCCCGTCAGCGTCGTATCACGACGGGAAGAGGCCGGCGCAGCTCCACAGTGAGTTCGCCGCGCTGGCCTCCGAGGTCGAACTGACACAGCCCCGGCTTTTTCCCATCGTGAATTATTTGTCGCTCTATCCAAAGGGTGAGATGCCCGGCGTCGAGTCGTTCCTTTACTGGTCTAAGGAGTCACTCGGTGCGAAACCCATAATTGGCATCACGCACGTGGCGATGATCGAAAGCACGGACGCGTTCGTGCGCGAGGCGCTCGTCGCGAAAAAGCAGGTCTATGCGAGCCATTACGTGCTCGCATCGCTGTCGTTCACGGTGATCAACGCGTCTCCGGATGCTTCGCGTCACTACCTTGTGTACCTCAACCGATCGCGGTCGGATGTATTCGACGGCCTGTTCGGTGGTTTCATTCGCCGGACCATCGCACGGCGGCTCCGCGCGGAAGCCCCGGAAGCGCTCCGGGTGCTGCGACAGCGACTCGAGAGTACGCCGCCGTAATCGGCACAGCCTGCAATATCATCCTCGCCGCATCGTCGGTGTGCTGGCGGCGACATGTTAAGCTGCGGCCACCCGTGACCGACGATCGATCCGACACCTCCGCCATCGCGTTCGAGCATGTCTCACTCGCCTTCGACGACCACGTCGTACTGGACGACGTTAGCTTCGTGGTGCGGCCGGGCGCCACGCTGTTTCTTCTGGGCGCCAGTGGCTCGGGCAAATCCGTCACACTGAAACTGATTCTCGGCCTGTTGAAACCGGACGCGGGTGTGATTCGCGTGCGAGGCGAGCGCATCGACAACATGACCGAGCAGGAACTGCTGAGCGTGCGCGGCGACATCGGCATGCTATTCCAGGAAACGGCCCTGTTCGATTCGCTCACCGTCGCCGACAACGTCGGCTACCGTCTGATCGAGGAGATGGGGATGCCGCTCGACCAGGCTCTCCAGCGCAGCCGGGAAGTGCTGGGCTTCGTCGGCCTCGCCGACTACATGGAGCGGATGCCGTCTGAGCTGTCCGGCGGGCAGCGGCGCCGCGTGGCGATTGCTCGGGCCTTTGCGTCAAAACCCAGGCATTTGTTGATCGACGATCCGACATCGGGACTCGATCCGATTACGTCCAAGACGATCGACAACGAAATCGTCAAGTTGAGGGATCTCGAGCACGTGACGTCGATCGTCGTGACGCACCAGTTGCCGGACGCACACTACATCGCGTCGCATGAAGCCGTGCAGCAGAATGGCGGTGTGGCCATTGTCGCGGCCGATCCGGTGAAGGCCGAAGAAGCCGAGTTCGTCATGCTCGCCGATGCCAAGGTCTACTTCGAGGGCACGTTCGCCGAGCTGCGCGCAGCGACCGATCCGTACCTCAAGAAGTTCCTGTCTTAACCGTGGAGGTTGTCGGCAGGTGGTGCAGAATCCGACAAAACGCTTGTCATTTCATACCGTGCTCGTACGGCTTGCGAAATGCTGTTGACGAGATCTCGCGTGCGATCGGTGGCGGCTCGGCTCTCGATCGCCTTCACATGCGTGGCGAGTGGGCAATCGCGGAAAACGTGCTCGAGCCAGCGTGAGAAGTCGTGTCGCAGCAGGTAAGGCGCGAGATCGGGATCTGCCACGTGCGCCAGCTGATCGACGAACTCCTTGAGCGATCGGGCGCGTGCGCCCGGACGGCCGTTGTGCGTGAACACGAACGCCTGAGGTTCGGCAATCGGCATATCGAGGTACTTGGTGCGGTGCCGGACATGCGAGGTGAGCCGTGGGCCGATCTGGAATCGCTGTACGGCGCCATGGGACTCCGTGGCGCCGGGAAGCAGCGCCGCCTCCGTGATGCTGAGATCCTCAAACAGATGTCCGGACATCGCACCGGCCGTGCCTTGGCACATGCCGCGAAGCGCGGCCTGTTCATGTACGTCTGTTTCGCGCGTCACGATCACGACGGTGTCGCCTGCAGTACAGACGTGCTGATCGATGCCGGACACACGGTAGGTCACCAGGATGTACCCGGCGAGCTCGGCATCGACGAGATGCCGCCCGTATGGCTCGCCGAGATAGTAGTGAGCTTCGTCAATGAGAATCTTGTGCGGCAGCCCTGACTGCCGTCGGAGCGTGGCCAGTAGCGGCAGCAACTCACGCAGATACTCTCCCTTGTCGTGTTGTGGCAGCTTCGAGAGATCGATGACGACGCTGGTGTCGGGGTAGCGCAACGCCTGCGTCAGTTCGCGTGCACGGGGCGGCGGATCGTCGCCGCCCATGATGACCACCCCAGGCAGCACTTCGAGCGATCGGTAATCTCCTTCGGGATCGAGAATGCAGAGACAATAGCCCTGTAGGATCAGCTGCTCGCACAGCAGGCCGGCCAGCCACGACTTGCCCGAACCAGGTTCGCCGGCGATGAGTACCGTGCGGCCGCGAATCGCCAGGTGCAGAGGTTGGCCGTCGTGCTGATGACCGAGCAGCAGTCGGCGCCGTCCCATTTGCTTCGATGAGAGACGCAGGTGCTGGGTCAGGCCCCGGAGATATGGTGCAACAGCAGAAGGGCCGGTGCCTGGAATCACTTCATCGGCCACCGCACGCAGTGCCGGGCTGCCCCATTCGACGGCCACGCCGACCTCACACGCGTCGAGCAGGTCGTGATCGTTCTCGGCGTCGCCGATGCCAATCGTGTTGTGGATCGACAGCCGCAGGGTCGAGAGCACGCGCGCGAGGCCGATCGACTTGGCGATGCCCGGCGGCAGCACCATGAGGCGGCCGCGGTTGAACGCCAGGATCTGCGGCTGCTCGAGCGCGCGAATCACATCGAGCACGGACGTCGCACGGCCGGCGTCGGTCTCGATGACCGAGTCCCCGACGGCGATCTCGAGGCCGCGCCGCTGAAGCGCGTCGACGAACCGTGAGCTCGGTGCATGGCCGATGATCGCGTGGCGGCCGCTCTCCGGAAAATACAGCACGGCGCCGTTTTCCGCGACGATCGCGCTGAAGCAGCCGAGGTTGCCGGCCGCGCGCTTGAGATCGTCGAGACGCCGCCCCGTCACGAGCACTACGGCAATGCCATGTAGCCGCAGTTGAGCGATTGCCTCGCGCGCACCCGGATCGAAGGTACCGTCGACGGCAATGGTGCCGTCGTAGTCGATGGCGACTGCAGCGAGCTTCATCGGCGTCTCTCCCGCGGTCTACGTTGACGAGGCAAACTGCAAGTCATCTGCCGGGGGCGATGGCGTCGTCGCGCGGTGATTCGCGCCAGCAGGGTGTTCCTGGGCGCGGGATTTTGCGCAGGCGCAAAGGAATTTTCCCTATCGCGAGAGTGTCAATCCCCCATTCACCAGATGGATTGCGCTGGCGCTCTTTGTGCTTCGTCTGCGAGAAGAGGAGGAGTGATGGCTCGAGGCGCGGCACGCATGAAGCCCCTTATCGTACTGATGGCGGTGGTGTGGAGCGTCGTCGCAGCGACGGCGCAAACGAAGTACCCCTATGACACCGTGTCATCCGTCGTGCTGCCGAAAGGGGACGTACAGGCGGGCCGGAAGGCATTCCAGGATCTAAAATGCCACGTCTGCCACCGAGTGTCAGGGGAGCGCGGATTCGCCGTCCCCATTGCCGAGCTTCGTGGGCCCGATCTTAGCGGCCTGCTACAGTTGCAGGAGACGTCCGATATCGCTGCCGCGATCATCGCGCCGTCGCATTCGCTGAGCATCAGAACGAGCGAAGCGATTAAAGCTCAACTCGCGAAGCAGGGCGCATCCCCGATGGGCGATTTCAGTCGCGCGATGACCGTCCGCCAACTCGCCGACCTGCTGTCGTATCTGCGGAGCGTGCGATAGCTGCTCCGGATTTCAGCGAGGCCTTGGCGGCACGCAATGACACGTTGCTGGCGACGCCATCAGTGGCGCGCCCGTATCTGCCGGCGGCGGTGACGGTGAGAAACTTGCGATGGACGAGTGAGTGCAGCAGTGCGTCACATTCGTCGTGCTTGAGGCCCCACAAGCGCGAGCCCTGCTCGAGCGTTAACCTCAAGCCCGGCATTTCGATGAATTCGCCCTTGACTCGCTTCACGAGCTGCTCAAATGCCTGCGTACGCATGTCAGGATTCCTCCTTCGGCACACGCTCGAACTGTGCGCCGGTGTTTCCACGCCACACTGACACTCCCGATGCCGACGCCCACTCGAAGGCCTTCCGCACAGCCTGCTCGTACGACGCATACCACAATTGGGAAAGGCCGTCGGGGGCCGTGGAAAGGGTGTAACCGCGTCCCGCTGCAGAATCCGGCACGATAAGAACGTCCCCCGCTGCAGGACGATCGAGCTCCATAAGGCGTCTCGCTGGTCTGAAGTCCGCCCCAGGGGCTCGAGGCGGGTAGAGATCAAGCTAGCACATTTCGGCCGGGAATGGATCCTTCTGTCCTTTTTGGATGCGGATTGCCGTGACCTTGTATTCTGGTGTCCGGGTTGTGCGATCGACGTGCGGACCCGTAACCGCGTTGAGCGATGTTTCGGCTGCCTGAAATGTCGCGAAGAGCTCCCCGGAACGGATGGCCGTGTTTACGTGAGCGGGCAGCACCGCCTTGCCATACCGGCTGGCGATTTCAACCAGGTCTCCATCGAGAATGTCCATCGCATCGGCGTCGGATGGGGAGATCTCCACCAGATCCGCCGGGCGCAGCTCATGCGTGCGGCTGCGTCCGGTCATCGTCCCGGCGTTGAATGCGTACAACGAACGGCCCGTTGTCAGGACGAAGGGATATTTGGGTGTCACGTGCTCGGGGGTCGGTAGGTAATCCACGATGCGCAGTGGCGCGCGCGCACCGGAGACGAACGTATCGACGTGCAGGATCGGCGTGCCGGCGTGGGTCTCGCTCGGACAGGGCCATTGGAGGCCTGCGCGGTCGAGCCGCTCGTACGTCATGCCTCGCGCGCCCTCACAGCAGGCGCGCACCTCATTCCAGATGTCCCGGGCGTCCGTGAATTCGAATCCTTTAGGATGGTCCATCGCACGCGCGAAGTCGCAGATGATCCTCCAGTCGGGTTTCGACGACCCCGCCGGTTGAAGCGCGTGTCGTACTCGCTGAATCCGCCGCTCGGCGTTCATGAAGGTGCCGTCTTTCTCAAATGACGAGCACGCAGGCAGGAACACCGATCCGAACCGGCGTGCCGTTTCGGTCAGGAACAGATCCTGAACGACGACGAAATCCATCGATGCGAAGGCGCGTGCGGTATCGTGCGCGTTCGCATTGGTAAGCAGCACGTCGTAGCCAATCACCCACAGTGCCTTCAACCGTCCCGCGCGGGCCGCATCGAGCATGTCAATTTCGTTCAGCCCGCGTTCTCGCGGAATGGCGGCGCCCCAGAGGTGCTCGAAGGCGCCGCGTGACGTTTGCAGAGGGGCCGCTCCTGGCAGCGTCGCCGGTTCGCATCCCATGTGCGCCGCGCCCTGCACGTTGTTCTGTCCCCGCAGCGCATTGACGCCGGACCCCGGTTTGCCGATGTTGCCGGTGAGCAGCGCGAGATTGATGAGCGCGCAGACCGTGTCGGTCCCCTGGACATGTTCGGTCGCACCAAGCCCGTTGACGATCATCGCGGGCTTCGTGCTTGCGTAAAGCCTCGCGGCCGTGCGGATCGCGTCGGCTTCGACGCCGCACATGTCGGCCACCCGTTCGGGTGGCCAGGACTTCACGAATTGCGCGAACGCGTCGTACCCGTCGACGCGCGCATCGACGAATGCTGGGTCGACGAGATGCTCGGTGACGATGACATGTGCCATCGCATTGAGGAGCGGAATGTTGACACCTGGTCGAACGGCGAGGTGGCAATCCGCGTACTGCGCCAACTCGATACGCCGCGGATCGACGACGATCAGCGCGGCTCCGCGCCGGCGGGCCGCCTGTTTGATGCGCGCGCCGACAGTCGGGTGATTCTCAGTCGCGTTCGCCCCGAACACGAGAATGGCGCCGGCGTGCTCGATGTCGTCGAATGAGTTCGTCGAGAGGCCCGAGCCGAGCATCTGCTTTAGGGCCGTGGAGCTCGGCGCATGGCACACGCGGGCGCAACAGTCGACGTTGTTGGTACCGATGACGGTGCGGGCGAACTTCTGCGTGAGGTAGTTCTCCTCGTTGGACTGTCGTGCGGATGCGAGCACGCCGACGGTATTCGGGCCGCCGGTGTCGATCGCGCGCCGGAACCCAGCAGCAGCCGCGGCGAGCGCCTCCTCCCACGAAACCTGCCGCCATCCGCCTCTCTCACGAATCATCGGCTCTGTGATGCGATCCGTTGCGCTCACGAATTCAAACGCGTACCGTCCTTTCACACAAAGATGACCCTTGCTGACGGGCGAGTGGTGCTGAGGTTTCACCGACACAATCGTGCCATTGCGGGTGCCGACAGACAGTTCACACCCAACACCACAGTACGGGCACACCGTACGCGTCCAGTCGTGCGCCGGGCCAAGGATCTCGAACGTGGCGTCCTCGAGCGCGCCGGTCGGGCATGTGTCGACGCAGGCACCGCAGCTGACGCAGGAACTGTTCAGCAGATTCGGCCCGTCCGGCTCGATGTGGATCGCGGCGCCGCGGTCGCGCACGTGCCATACGAATTGACCTTGCACGTCGTTGCAGATGCGCACGCACCGGGCGCACTGAATGCACCGCGACATATCGACGGCGATTAACGGATGCGAACGGTCGAGCGGAACGGGATCTCCCCGGACGGCGAGGTCTTCGTCGAGGCCGTGCGCGGTGATGGCCTGATGGAATGGCTTGTCTGGGTCGGCGCGCACAGCCTCGGCTGGATAGTCGGTTGCGAGCATCTGCAGGTTTCCACGGCGTGCCGTCTGGAGATCGGGCGCGGACGTGTCAATGGTGAGCCCGTCCGTCACCGGTGTGACGCATGCGGGTACCGGGCGCGCCGCGCCGTTGATCCGAACGAGACAGAGGCGGCAGGCACCTGTTGGCGTCAACCGCTCATCGTGGCACAGCGTAGGCAGGTGCACACCGACGGCGCGTAGCGCGTCGGCGAGCGACGGCGCATCGGGTAGGGTCACATCTCGGCCATTCAGCACGGCGCGTGGCATGCCTGCCGATGGAGCAACGCGAATGCCACCACGATTCACGGGCTATTGGGGGATTCTCTCTTGCAGTCGGGTGAAAAATGTCACTCTCAAGCCAGTATGATCGCGTGTTTGTTCGCGCCGCCGGGCGTCACCAGCCGTGGCACAACGCTTGCCACCGCAGTCGACGTGAGGGCCTCTCTGCGGGTGGCGATTGTGCTCGGAGGTGTCCTGTTGCTGGTGTTGCCTGGCGCCGCACAGCGGCGAGAGACCGACGTCGAGCGCGATCTCCGCAGGTTTTACGAGGCAACCGGCCATCGCGGCGTCTGGATCGATGCGCGCGGCCGGCCGACGCTCGCTGCGCAGAGAGTGCTGACGCGATTGCGCGACGTGGCGGAGGACGGTCTCGAGCCCAATGCATACCGGGTCGATGAGCTCGGCAGGCAGGCCGCGGCCCTGGACGCCGGCGAAGCGTTCTCCGCCGTCGGCGCGGCGGCGTTCGACGTGGGACTCACGGCGAGCGTTCTGAGGTACTTTCGGCATTTGCATCTGGGCCGCGCAAGCCCGCGCGCGCTTGGATTCCATCTCGATCACGCGATCGAGCCGCACGATTTTCCGGAGCGTTTGCGCTCAGCGCTCTCCGGCCATTCCTTCGACCGCGTTGTCGCAGAGTTACGGCCGCCGTTTGCGCAATACCGCGGCTTGCGTAGCGCGCTGAACGGGTATCGCGACCGCGACCCCGCGCGGGCGCGCCAGATCGAGCTGGCCTTGGAACGGCTACGATGGCTTCCGGACGTCACGGGAGCGCGGCTTCTTGTGGTGAATATCCCGATGTTCCACCTCTGGGGGTGGGAGGCCCAGCGCGGCGATGGCATTCCGTCCATTGCGATGGCGGCGATTACCGGACGGGCCCGCGCGACAAGCACGCCCGTGTTTGCATCCACGATCACGTCGGTGGTGGTCAACCCCGATTGGACGGTGCCCGCGTCGATCCTCAGAAACGAAATATTGCCTGCAATCGCCACAAATCCAGCCTACCTCGTTCAGCACCACATGGAGAGGACTGGCAGCGGCGGGGTGCGCCAGCTTCCCGGTCCGTGGAATGCGCTCGGCCCGATCAAATTCGTCCTACCGAATATTCACGGGGTGTATCTGCATGGTACTCCGGCGCCGGCGCTCTTCAAGGAGGAGCGCCGTGATTTCAGTCACGGCTGCGTGCGGGTGGCCGATCCGTTCGCGCTAGCGGCGTGGGTGTTGAACGGTGAGCCTAGCTGGCCTCTCGATCGCATTCGCGCGATGGTTGCTGACGGCAGGACGCGCAGCATCAAGGTCGGGCAACCTCCCCGGATCGTGCTGTTCTATATGACGGCGGCATTCGTGCCCGAGGATGGCACCGTGCAATTTGCCGAAGACGTCTACGGCCACGATGCACGACTCCACGCGTGGCTTGTGGCCCAGAATGAGGGCGGCGAGCGGTGAGATCTCTGCACGTCTAGACCCGTGCGGCAATTTCCCCAACCACCGCGAAATAATCCGCACGTTCATGCCGGTATTTTCTGCAATGCCTCACAATTTGACTCGGATACTCGTATCTGCGCGTGGTGCGAGACTTGCAATATCGAGGCTCAGAGGTCCTATGCAGCACTCTGTGGTCGAGAATGTCTGTGATTGGGTTCAGTTGATCAAATCCGAGTACACCGAAATGCCGGGATTGCATCTGTCGAAGCGGCAGGCGCAGCGGTTGTGGAACCTCGATGCGCGAAGCACCGAGACGATCTTCGATGCGCTTGAAGCGTCGAACTTTCTGAGGCGCATGCCGAACGACAGGTACATCAGAGCCGACGTCTGGTCTTGATCACAGGTAGAGTGTGAGGTCGACTAGCCTTCGTGCCGACATCGCTTCGATTCAGCAGAAATAATCTACTTCTTGAGTGAGCGGCGGAGCACCCGCAGGCGCTGTTTGTAGCCAGGCGCGTCGCCATACGCTGCGAAATCGTCGTAATACCTGTGTGCGTCGCGGGTGCGTTTGGCGTGCTTGATGGGACACCAGTACGTCTCGGTACGGCCGGTGACCTCGCGGGCGTAGGCGAACACGCCGTTTGCGTAGCCGCAATAAATGCAGTTCAGCTTCTCGATGCCGTTGAGGTACGTCAGCTTGTGGCGGTCGACGACGATGTAGTCCCGGCGGTGTACTCGAGGAATGCCGAAAAGCGGAAAGCAGATCCATTGGTAGAGCGACATCCATATGTCGAGCAGCGCGATGGGCACGATCATGGAATAGATGATGGGAGCCGCCAGGACATTGAGCGGGCGGCTTTCAAGTAGATACGACGGAATGCTTTGCTTGAGGTGCCGCTGCGCACGGCGGAGATCGCGCTCGATAGTGCGCTCGATATCGTCGAACTTGTCGAGCAGCCGGCCAACCTGTAGCGCCATACAGCCTCCTATGTATCTATTTGGCGATGCGACGCCGTGTCATGTGCACGTGGCAGCGCACACAGCTTGCGGTTAGCGCGATGTGCGCGTTCGCGGCCGATTCGAGGTCGCGCGTCGCGCTGGCTTCGATCAGATCCTGCAGCGCGCGCGAGAAGGCATCGCTTTGTCGCAGGTACTCAGGTTCGGTCAGCGCCGCGCCCCACGCAGGATCGCGCACCGCAAGCGCCAACGCGCGGCTCTCGCGATCCAGTACCGCCCAGTTACTCGTGACCACCGCACCGAGGATCGTCTGCGAGTGCGCGAGTTTGGCTTTCATGATGCGATTCAGCGGCGGCGTCTGATCGGCGGACGTGCCGATGCTCAGTCCGGCGATCACACAGGCGCCGAGGGCCAGTCGTCGCGTCCTGTTCATGCACGCCTCCTGACGACGCGCCGCATCCATGCGGTATCGCTGGGCAGGGCGAGGATCGGCGTATTGGCTTTACAGAGCACCTGGTAGCTGATCGAGCCTTGCCGTGGTCCCCACAGTCCCTGTCCACGCCGACGCGTCATGACCACCAGCCCGACGTGCTTGCTTGACGCGATCGCTGCGATTTCGTCCGCGGGCTTGCCGGATTCGACGCGTACGGCGACGGCCACATCTTTCAGCTCGTCCTGGAGCCGTGTGAGCCGTGCGATTGCACGCCGCTGCTGTTGAAGATTCCGACGGTCCGCATCGACCTCCAGCCAGGGCGGACTCGAGATCGGCTCCAGCACGTGAACGAGCTCGAGCTGGGTGCCCAGTTCACGTGCCACGACGGCTGCGGCCAGTGCGTCTGCGCGGGCACGGATGCCGATGTCGATGGGCGCCATCACCAACTGACCAGGCCAGGCCTTCTCGGGGCCGCGGGCGCGCCCCACGACTGGCGGGGTTGCCAACACGGGCAGGCGAGAGCGCCGGAGTATACGATGTGTCGTTGAGCCGAGCATCAGCTTGTTCGTGCCGGTCCGTCCGTGTGCGCCCATGACGATGACATCGCACTTCAGGCGTTCGGCCGTCCGCGCGATCTCCTCGTGTGGCTGACCAACTGGGACATCGAGCGTGACGTCCTCGATGCGGAGTCCATACGGCGCGATGGTCTTTTCGACCAGGCGTCGAAGCTCCTTGCGTCCTTGATCGATGAGTGCCTTCTCGTCATAGGCGACAACGGCGGCGGCCACCAGCATGGGACTCTCGACGAAGATCGCGGCCAGGCACCCCTTGCTACGCGAGGCCAGCAGTGCGGCATACGCGAGCGCCTGGCGCGAGTGGTCGGAAAAATCGACGGGGCAGAGAATCGTTTTGAAGAGGGTGGTGACAGCCATAGCTGCTCTCAGGATAGTGCAAGGCGCACGCCGTCCCAAAAGCACCGGCAATTCGGCATGAAACGCAGAAGAATGGTCGAATGCATCTGTGAAGATTTCGTGAGGGCGGGAAATTTTTCCCATGAATCCATGGCATAGCCCGTCGGTTGACGAGGTCCTGCACCAGTTATCGACCAGTCGTACCGGTCTGGACGACGCCGCGGCCCAGCGCGTGCTGGAGCGCGTTGGTTCCAACCGGCTCGAACCGCCGCGGCCTGCCTCGGCCCTTCGCATCCTCGGCGATCAATTCAAGAGCGTCGTCGTCTACTTGTTAATCGCGGCCGTCGGCATCTCGTTCGTGCTCGGCGATCGAATCGAGTCGATGGCGATTGCGGTCGTCCTGGTCATCAACACGATCATCGGTTTCGCGACCGAGCTTCGAGCCCGTCGCGCGATGGAAGCGCTCCTTGAATTTGACGTGTCGAAGGCGACGGTCATCCGGTCGGGACAGCTACGGACGGTCGATGCGGCGACGATCGTGCCCGGCGACATCATCCAGCTCGACCTCGGGCGTCGCATTCCGGCCGACGCGCGGTTGATTGAGGCCACCGACTTTCGAACGGACGAAGCCGCGCTGACTGGCGAGTCACTCCCGGTATCGAAACGTGCCGACGAGCAACTGGAGGAGGGAACGCCGCTCGCGGATCGGACGAACATGGTCTACAAGGGGACGACCGCAGCCGCGGGCACAGCCCTCGCCGTCGTCACGGGAACCGGATCAGCGACTGAAATCGGGCGCATCGGCACCTTGGTCGGCACGATCGAGGAAGGGCGTACGCCACTCGAGCGCCGGCTCGACGAGCTGGGCCGGCGTCTGGTGTGGCTCGCGCTCGGCATTGCCGCGGTGGTGGCGGCGCTTGGCGCATGGCAGGGCGCGCCGCTCGGTCTCGTCCTCGAGATGGGCATCGCGCTGGCCGTCGCCGCCGTCCCGGAGGCGTTGCCGGCTGTCGCGACGATTGCGCTTGCTGTCGGCGTGCACCGGATGGCGCGCCGCCACGCGCTCGTGCGACGGCTGCCTGCAGTGGAAGCGCTCGGGTCGGCGACCGTTGTCTGCACCGACAAGACACGGACGCTGACGTCAGGGTTGATGACGCTCGTGCGGCTGTGGACGGCCGGTCGCGATATCACCATGCGAGATCAACCGCAGGCCCGGGATGCGGCCGTCATGGCGGCACTCGAAGTCGCGGCTCTTGCAAGTCGGCCGCAGCCACGCACGGAAGGGACGCACGAGGTGTATGGCGATCCGGTCGATCTCGCGCTGTTGACAGCGGCAGAGACAGCCGGTGTTGACCGCGCCGCGCTCGTCGCCGAACGTCCGCAGCAAGGGATGGTGCCCTTCTCGAGCGATCGCAAGTTCATGGCAGCATTTCATCCTGATGGACCCAGACTGCTGGCGTACGCCAAGGGGGCGCCGCGCCGGCTTCTCGAGATGAGTGCATCGATCGCAACAGGACACGGCCTCCAACCGCTCGACGAACAAGCGCGCAACGCGGTGATGGACGCGAACGATGCGATGGCGGGTGATGGTCTGCGGGTGCTCGCGCTCGCATCCGGGCCTGTTGCCGCCGCCACGGAATCCGCGATGCAGGGCCTGACCTTCGTGGCGTTGGTTGGCTTCGCCGATCCGCCCGCCGACGGAGTGAGAGACGCGATTGTGCGGTTACGCGCTGCCGGTCTGCGCACGGTGATGCTCACCGGGGACCAACGGGCCACGGCGGCCGCGGTCGGACGCGAACTGAACCTATTGAGCGAGGGCCAGTCCATCATCGACGGCCGCGAGCTGGATGCGTTGTCTGACGCCGACCTGACCGCGCGACTCTCGGAGATCGCGGCGTTCAGCCGAATCACACCGGAGCACAAGCTCCGCCTCGTCCAGGCGCTCCAGGCCCGCGGCGACATCGTCGCGATGTTGGGGGATGGCGTGAACGATGCGCCGGCCTTGCGGACAGCGGACATCGGCGTGGCGATGGGCATTCGCGGCACGGATGTCGCGAAAGAAGCGGCTTCTATCGTCCTGCAGGACGACCGGTTCGAAACGGTGACCGCTGCCGTCGAAGAAGGGCGCATCATCTTCGACAACATCCGCAAGTTCGTCTTCTATCTGTTCTCGTGCAACGTCGCGGAAGTGCTCGTCCTGCTGTTCGCGGCGCTCGGTGGACTCCCAATGCCGCTGATGCCGCTGCAGATTCTCTGGCTCAACATGGTGACCGATACGTTCCCAGCCCTCGCGCTGGCGCTGGAACCCGGTGACGCAGACGTCATGGCACGTCCGCCTCGTAATCCAGCTGAAGCGCTGTTGTCGCGTCCGTTTCTGGTGTCGGTGTTGCTCTATGGGTCGCTCATCACCGCTGCGACGCTCGGCGCATTCCTTCTCTATGCCGAAGGCAACGTACCGCGGGCGCGGACAGTCGCATTCATGACGCTGGCACTCGCTCAGCTATTTCATCTTGGAAACGCCAGGGGCGATGCCCCTATGCTCGATGCGAAGCGCGCGCTGTCGAATCCCTACGCGCTCGGTGCGCTGATGTTCTCCATCCTGCTGCAGCTGGCGACGGTGTACGTGACTCCGCTCGCTCATGTCCTCGGCCTCGTACCGCTGTCATCGCGCGATTGGTTGATCACTATTGCGTTCGCGCTCGGACCGGCAGTCGTGGGGCAGCTAGTGAAGCTGGGGCGGCGGCCCTAACGTCGTCGAGGTCCTTTTCAATGCAGCGGCGGCGACCAGAACAGGCCGACGCCGAATGCGAAACCGAACGACAGGGCCCAGCCGAGCGCGCATACCGCGAATGCGCGCGCCGTGCTCGTGTAGTCGAGTGCCTGCCGGATGGCGACGATCATCGCCATGAGCATCCAGATGGCGGTGATGGCGAACACGACTCGTGTTGTCCCTGGGATGATGCCGGCGAACCTCAGAATGCCTGGCGCACTCGCGAAGCCGATCGTGCGAAGCAATTGCCCGATGTCCGCCTGCGTGCGCGATGAGGGAAAGATGCGGGCTCCGATCTGGAGCGTCATTACTGCCCAAATCACCCACACCGCGAACGCAAGCAGACTGATGCCGGCAAGAGCTGTGATGCGCACGCGCGCCAGGCCGAGCGCTCCTACTCCGGCCGCGAGACTCGAAAGCGCCACCACAGCCATTGCTTGTATCGATGCAGTGCGATCGGCTTCGACTTCCTCATAGATCGCCGAATTCAACAGCGCGGCGCCCGTCACCCGATTGAGAAACGTCGTCATGGTCAGCTCGTCTCACGAAAATGGGTTGCGAGGGCATCGCGCCATATCCGTATGGACCCTTTGATGCGAAAGAACCCGGCGCCGCGAAAGATGTCATCGGTCGAGTATGGCCGGCTGTAGAGCACCGCGTTGGATTCCCTTCTCTCCTGGATGACGCAGTCGGCGATGGTCACGCCGGCGAGGGAGTGTCCGATCCTTGCATATGCAAGCAGGTCGGCGTTGATCCGCATAGGTGTGTCTTGCCCGAGCGGGCCGGCGACGATGGAATGCGTCACGGTATTTCTAATCCGTCCCTGCAGAAAGGAGCGAAGCCCTCGTTGCGTCTGCGCCACGAGAATGAGATCGGCGGTGCCGGTCTCCAGGTCGAGTGGCATCGCACCCTCGAAGGCGATAACAGCCGGCGGGGTCCAATCGTCAGCGCGCCCGCCGCGCGCGCTGACGACTCCGTCGCCGTGAAAACGGGTGCCGCTTCTGGCAGCAGCGGGAACGACCGCGATTGCCGTCGCGCGCATGAGGATGGCGGCTGGAATGGCTGCCGCCGGTGTCTCCACCGCGTGCTCGAGGACGAGCGTCGCATGACGGAGAAGCTCGTCCTCGTGCGACGCCGGCGAGGTTACCGATGAGGTCGCCGCCAGCGACAGCCCTACCAGGATGCTGAGTATGGCAATGTGGCGTATGGACCGGTGGTGCATCTGAGTCTCCATTCGATGGAAGACGAGCGCGGGTGCGATGGTTGTGGTAACGAGCACGAGGATCCACAATCGCCCCTTGAGGAGGTTGTAGTCGGCCAGCAACGCGGACCATTCCGTGTGAAACAGGTAGTGACCGGCAACAAACTCGAAGGTCAGCGTCATTCCCAGCCACATCACGCCGATCGTCCATGCATCGCTAAGCGAGGCTGGGTGGATCCATCGAAGCGACACCCAGGTCACGAGCACGATCAGGGCGGCGAGCGTGAGGCAGCTCAGCGCCCGCGCGACCAGATCTCCAAGTTGGGGGGCGAGCAGTATGTCTCGCGCAGCTCCGTTGAGAATGGCGATCAGCATGATCGCAAACCACACAACTCCAGCGCGGACGAGCATGTTACGCCTCCATACGATCAGCGCAGCGAAAATGTGACCGTGACGACTAGAATGAACGGGACGGGCTGGCCGTTCAGTACCAGCGGCTGGTAGCGCCACTGCTTGACCGCTTTGATCGCCGCCTGGTCGAGCAAGGGAATCGATCGCAGCACGTGTACATCGGCGACGGCGCCGGATTCGTTGACCGTAGCTTCGAGGACGACGGTGCCACTGATCTTTCCGGCAACGGCGATGACCGGATAGTCGGGCTCGACCCGGTGAATGAGCGCAGGCGGTTGCAGTTCGCCGCCGACGCGTGTTGGTCTTGTGGGAGGAGGAGGTGGTGGCGCTTCGTTGATCATGCCCCCGAGCATTCCACCCAGCACGCCGCCGGGGATGCCGCCTTCGACACCGCCCACTTCGCCGCCCTCGTCGCTAAGGTCGATGCCGCGTTCCGGTTGGATCCCGACAGGGATCTCAGTGGGCACGGTAAACGTGGGCCCTCTGGTTGGAACGGGCTTCGAAACCTGCGCAGCGTGTGCGGCTTTGGCCGCGGGCGGCGGTGGTGGTGGCGGTGTCGAAGGAACTGGAGCTTCGGCGACGAACGCAATCATCGTGGGGACCTCAGGCAGCGTATCGCTGACAGAAAATACGACGACCCATGCGATGCTGCCGAGCACGGTAACGTGAGCGACGATCGATAGCACTGTGGTCGAGACATGCGAATCGCGAAAGGGCCTGTCGATCGTTTCAGCCGTGAGATCGAACATGATCGCCTCCGCTAGCGCGCGCCGCGCGCGAGCATCTCCTCGCGCACTTCGTCGAGTAACTGTCTGACGCTGCCCCGAATAGCAGATTTTGCGAGCATCGCGGGTTGCCGTCCGTTCGGATCCGCTTTCAGGCGATAGGTCACTCGGGTCCCGCCTGCGATGGTCGACAGCTCCCACGCACCTTCATAGGTCGAGAAGCTCTTTCCGCAGACATCACGGAACGCCAAGACACGCCGCCCGTGTTCGCGAACGTCGAGGACGACATGCATCGGCAGCGAAATGATCCACGCGCGACCGACGCCGTGTTGTTCGAGCAGTACCCGTCCCGGCTCGCGTTCTTTGATCGTGCTGTGACGAATCGACGAAACGAACAGGCCGATGCCTTCGTAATCGGTAAGGACCTCCCACGCAATTGGCGCGGGAACGTTGACGTCGAAAGCTGCGTCGACCACATAGGCCTTGTCGGCACTGCGATCGACGTCAACGTTGATGGGGGTATGTGCGCCCAACGTCTGGACGCACAGGATGCTGAGGACGGCCATCGTGCTGGTGAGACGAAGCGGCCAGCGGAATTCCATGCCTTGCTGGAAGGCAAGTGACATGCCGCGCAAAATGCCCGTAATTCGGCGAAAACCGGACTAGTTCAAGGTGGAGAGTGCCGAGAATTCCGCAGCGTGGGGGATTATTCCCACTAGAGCGTTTTCCGATTGTACGTAGTACGGCAGTTATGGTACTTCTGTCGCCGGGAGGGACCAATGGCGCCGTACTCGATGGATCTGCGGACGCGCGTGTTGGCGGACTGCGATGGCGGGCTGGCGGCGAAGGATGTCGC
>DATEEI010000016.1:0-29717 GCA_035281225.1 Vicinamibacterales bacterium | reverse complement strand
ACCGGCCGTGATCTTCAGCTCGACGCGGCGGTTGAGCTCGCGGCCTTCGTCGGTCTCGTTGTCCGCGACCGGCTTGGTCTCGCCGTAGCCCACGGAGGTCATGCGGTCAGCCGCAACGCCCTTGGACTTGAGGTACTTCACGACCGATGCGGCGCGACGCTCGGACAGCTTCTGGTTGTACTCGTCCGAACCCTTCGCGTCGGTGTGGCCGCCGACCTCGACCTTGATGTCGGGATACGCGGTCAGTTCCTCGGCGACGTTGTCGAGCAGCGTCTTGGCGTTCACCGTGAGGTTCGCCTTGTCGAACTCGAAGTTCACGCCACGCAGCACGATGGTGTCGCCCAGACCGCAGCCCTTCAGCGACACACGCTCACCCGGCGCCGGCGACTTGCACGGATCCGTCTCGTCGTTGTCGTCGGCCGCGGTGCAGCCCTTGTCGGCCGGGAAGTCGACCAGACCGTCGCCGTCGTCGTCCTTGCCGTTCGAGCACCGTGGCGGATCGGTCTCGTCGCTGTCGTCCGCGGACGAACACCCCGGGTCACCCGGGTAGTCGATCAGGCCGTCGCCGTCGTTGTCCTGCGTGTCGTTGCAGATCGCGGCAGGCGCGACGACTGCGACCGGTGCGGCCTGCGGCGGCGGCTCCGGACGCAGACCCAGGGGCAGCTGCAGGCCGATGTTGAACACCGTGTCCTGGAAGTTGTTCGGGATGTCGTAGTCGCCACCCGGCTCCACGAGCTTCTCTCGCTTGCCGTAGCGGTAACGCGCGTCCGCGCGGATACCCCAGTCGTAGCGCCCGAAACTAAGCGGGAAGATGTAGCCGAGTCCGGCTTCGGCGGTCGTCAGCGAGTATTCCTTGCCAACCACCGGGCTCTTGTCGATGTCCAAACCGCCAACGCCGATCAGCGCGAAGAGGTTGGACTGCGCGCCGAAGAACAGCAGGCCGTTGATGGTGCCGCCGACCACGTCCATGCCACTCTTGCCGCCCTTCCAGCTGTCGCCGAGCGCGCTGGCTTCCACCGCCCACCAGCCCTGGCGATAGCCGGCGGCGAGCGTGGCGCCCATCCCGTCGTCGAAGCCGCTGTCCTTGTCCGTGAGGATGTACGAAAACATCGGCGCGAGGTACGCACCCTGGTACAGGCGCGACTCGACTTCCGTCTCCGCGCCGGTTGGCGCTTCCTGACTCAATGCGGGTACCGGTATCAGGAACAGCACCATCAACCCCAAAAGCGCCTTCATCGGCGTTCGACGTGCAATCACGAGCTCCCTCCTGGCGGTTTCCGAATCTTCTTTAATTGAGATGGACGTAACGGCAGGGCTCCAACCTGCCAAGATGTCGAGGAAATTTGGACGGCCTGCTGCATGGGCGCGTAAAAGTCGTCGACATCGATGCATCGCAATCTGCGCGCGCACCGGTCGCGATTATCTCTGTGCCCATCAGGCACGGCATGACTGGAAGCCCGATGCGCCTTGTCTGGAGGTGCACGTGCGAAGGGGAAGCAATCGAGATTGCTACTGATGGAGCACGCGGCGCGCGATTGCCGAGAACTCAGGACACGCCGAAATCGAGGGTGGTCGCAAATTGCCGGAGGTCGTCGACGAAGGGCTCTGGCGTCTCGAGTGCCGCGAAGTGGCCGCCGCGTGGCATCACGGTCCAGCGCCGCACGTCATAGCTCTTCGACACTTGACTGCGAGGCGCCATCTCGAAGGCCGGATCCGGGTACACGGCAATGGCGGTCGGAACGCGGACGCGTTCTCCGGAGCCGAAGGAGGAGGAACGCTCCAGAATACGGCCCCGATACATCCACGACGCCGTCGCGAAGCTGCCGGTGACGAGATAGATCATCACGTTGGTGAGCAGCTGGTCGTACGTGTAGCGTGCCCGCAGGTCTGGAATCCCGTCGGTTCGGGGCAGGTCCGACCAGGCGGCGAACTTCTCGATGATCCAAGCGGCCACACCCAGCGGACTGTCGTGCATCGCAACGGACAGCGTCTGCGGACGCGTGCCCTGAAGGCTCGCGTACCCGTTTTCCTCCAGACCGCTTTGTTGGCGGCGCGTCCAGTGCGCGCACTCTTCCTCGGTTTGAGGCTTCGCGTCACGCGCTTGAACGAGCACCATGTTCAAGTGCAACCCCGCGCAGGATTGGGGATCGTCGTGCGCCATCCAGGCTGACACCGATGCGCCCCAATCCCCGCCCTGCGCCAGAAAGCGCGGGTAGGAGAGCACCTCGGTCATCAGCTTCCGAAACAACCCGGCCGTTGCGCGAGGTCCGATGATGCCGGGTGGTCGTCCAGAGAAGCCGAATCCGGGCATCGAAGGAACAATCACATCAAATCCATCCTCTGGGCGCCCGCCGAACCGTTCCGGGTGCGCGAGAGGTTCGACCAGATGCATGAATTCGAAGAACGAGCCCGGCCAACCGTGGGTGAGGATCAACGGACGCCGCGCCGACCCACGCATGTGAACGAAATGGAGTCGTTGCGAACCGAGATCGGCCACGAATTGCGGAAATCGGTTCAGCTCGTGCTCCGCGGCGCGCCAGTTGTAGTGCCCGACCCAGTAGTCGGCGATACGCCGCAGCTCCGCCAACCCGATCCCGGCCGACCAGGCACCGGCATCGGGAAGACCCGCCCAGTCGAAGCAGGCCACCCGTTCGCGTATCGCATCAATCGTGCGCTCCGGGACCTCAATGGAAAAGGGCGCGACTTGAGCCAAGGCGACCACTCCAACTGCTCAAAGGGCCCGTAGCGTATCGATCGGGCCTACGCGTTCGAGCGCTCATCAGCAATGGGGCTTGATTGCAGAAGAAGGTTCGGACCGCGTGGCGCCTGCAAGGCGTCGCCGCGTCGGAATGACAACTGCCGCCACAATCAAGCGGCCCTGCATATGCAGGGGCTTTGCGGTTCGGAGCGCATGCTAAAAATTTCCGACCCTCACTCACCGCCGCAGTCACCGTTCAATCGGCCTCGGAGATCAGACATGCCGGACGACACCCGCCTCCCTCGAGGGAAAGGATTCATTCAGCCCGCTCCCAAGCCGCTGACGCTCGACGAGATCACTGCCGGCGACAAAGGCGAGAAGCCACTGCTGTTGCGGGATGCCGGAGACGTAACGCCGGCTCCGCGGCTCATTCCCTACGATCGCTACCTCGATCAGAAGTTTGTGGATCTTGAGCTCGAGAAGATCTGGAAGACGCAGTGGCAGATGGCTTGCCGTGAGGAGGACATCCCCAACGTCGGTGACCGAACCATCTACGAAGTGGCCACGTTGTCGTTCGTGGTCGTGCGCAAAGGCCCCAATGAGTTCGCGGCGTTCTACAACAGCTGCCGACATCGGGGGCGCAAGCTTTGTACAAAGAAGGATAGCGGCGGCAACGTGCTTCGATGCCCCTTTCATGGCTGGGAATACGGGCTCGACGGGCGACTGTCATACGTGCCGCTCAACCAGGAATTTCCGCACGTCGATGCGCACAGCAGCAGCCTCGTGCCGGTGCGTGTCGGAACGTGGGGCGGTCACGTCTTCATCAACCCGGATCCCGCCGCCACTCCCCTTGAAGACGCCTTGGGTGTCCTGATCGATCACTTCAAGGACTTCCCGTTGGAGGATCGCCAGACGGCGATCCTGATCCGGTTGAAGATTCGCGCCAACTGGAAGGCGGCCCAGGAAGCGTTCCTGGAGGCTTATCACACGGTCGAGACGCATGCCGACGGCATGCCCATCCTCGGCTCAGCCTCCACGCAAATCGACGTGTGGTCCAAGGGCAGGGCGCTGGTGAGTCGCTTGTATACGCCGGTGGCGGTGGTCGACGACTACATCGCCAAGTCCGTATCGCCGCGCGATGGGCTCGAGCTCTACTGCCGCATGAATGATTTCGACAAGCCGCCGAAGGATCGGGGCCACGACTTGGCCGACGCACGCCTGTACGCCGCGGAGCGGCAGGCCAAGCGGCTCAAGAAGGACACCAAGCGCGATTTCTCGAACCTGCCGACCAGCTACCTGGTCGATGCGCCCAAGTACCACATGTTCCCGGCGTTTCACCCGTGGTGGGGCGAGGGCATCCCCTGGTGGTACAACTTCACGCCGCTGGGCGACGACCCCGATCAGTGCGTCATGGAGATCCGGATTCTGCAGCCCGTTCCGGCAAACGGTGTTCGTCAACCCGTGCCGCCGGCCATCACGCTTGAGTTCGGTGAGGAGCCCGACAAGCATCCGATTCTTTCGAAGACCTTCGTCGGCCCGATCCTCGCGCAGGACCTCCGGAACATGGAGGGCGTTCAGCAGGGCTTCAAAGCGGCGGCACCCGGTCACCGTTACATGACCGTCGCGCGATACCAGGAGGCGCAGATCACGCACTTTCATGAGATCTACGACCGCGTAATGGGCCTGAGCGTCGACCGGTCGGCGGACTGACGGATCGCGGGCGCACCGCCCGATCAACAGCAGCTGGTTGCACGACCTTGCCAACAAGGCAGGGCGAAGGGCGCGGTTTGCCCGATATATCGGATAACAGGAGACGAATCGCGTGAGTCGATTTGCGGGAAAGGTGGTCATGATCACCGGTGGTGCGCGGGGGATTGGGGCCGCCTGCGCTGCGAGGTTTGCTGCAGAGAAAGCGAGCGTGGTGCTTTGCGACATCCTGGAGGATCAGGGCATCACGCTGGTGCGTCGATTGCAGGCGCTGGGAACGACCGCTCAGTTCGAGCGCCTGGATGTCACGGACGAAGCGTCCTGGCTGCGCGCCATCGCAAGCATCACTGCCGCAGTCGGACGCATCGACGTCCTCGTGAACAACGCCGGCATCATGCTCGAAACGGACCCAGAGGAATTGAGCACCGAGGTCTTCAAAAAGGTGGTGAGCGTCAACGTCCTCGGCGCGATGTTGGGAACGAAGTTCGGTATCGCACAGATGAGGGCTGCCGGCGGTTCAATCGTGAACGTGTCCTCCGTTGTCGCCGAACGCCCTGTTCCGACGACCTGCGTGTACTCGGCGAGCAAGGCGGCGGTTTCCAACTTCACCAAATCCGCTGCGCTGCATTGTGCGCGCAAGGGATATCGCATCCGCATCAACGCGGTGAGGCCCGGGGTAATCAATACGCCGATGCTCTCCGGAAGCGGCGGCGATCTCGCGTCGGACGCCATCCCGCAAATCATTGCGTCGATCCCGGTCGGGCGCATCGCGGAGCCCGATGAGGTTGCGTCCGCCGTCGCGTTCCTGGCGAGCGAAGACGCCGGGTATGTGACCGGATCGGAACTCACGGTCGACGGCGGTTTCAGCATCGCATAGGCGTCGAGAGACCGTCTCGTCGACGACACCAGAGCTGCCACATCGAGCAGATCACTCACGAAATTTTCTAGGGAAATCCATGAAGCCGATGAACGACTGCATCCCGCGCCTCTCGCCGTGGACGCGGGCCATCCTGCTCCTTGCAAGCGTGGCCAGTCCCCTCGCACATGCACAGGAGGCCGCCCCGGCCGCAGCTGAGCAACCGGCCGCGACCGAGGCGCAGGCCCCGGCTGCTGCACTTGCGCCGAGCGACTCGGTCGCATCGAGCGAGGCATCGCCCGATGCCATTGCCGTCAGCCAGCCCGCCGCGGAGCCTTCGGAAGAGTCGGGTACGCCCACACCGCATGGCGGCATGCAAGAAATCATCGTCACAGCCCAGAAGCGCGAGCAGAATCTCCAGGACGTGCCGATCTCGGTTCAGGCCTTCACCGGCGATGCGCTGGCCGATAAGGGCGTGAAGAACCCGACCGACCTGCAGCTGCAGATTCCGGGCATGAAGTACAACATCATTGCCGGATACACCGTGATCTTCATCCGCGGTGTGGGCACGGATGCGTTCATTCCGTCTGCTGATCCCAGCGTCGCGACCTACATCGACAACGTCTACCATCCCTTCACCCAAGGCTTGGCTGCGGCGCTCGGCTCGATCGAGCGCATCGAAGTACTGAAGGGCCCGCAAGGCACTCTGTTCGGACGCAATACCACCGGTGGGGCGATCAACATCGTCACCAAGGAACCCGGTTCCGAGTTCGAGACGAACGTCGAGCTCGAGGGCGCCAACTATCAGCGCCAAAACATCCGCGTCTACTCCAACATTCCCCTTGCGGACTCGCTCGCCGTATCGGTGTCGGGCCTGTACTACTCAGAGGATTCCTTCTACGACCTGATGGACGATTCGGTCGTGACCTCGCTCGACAAGGACAAGTCGAAGGCGTTCAAGGTGCGCGCGAAGTGGATGCCGTTCGACGATTTCAGCATCCTTGGCTCGGTTGGCTACATCAGTTCCGCCGGATCCACGGCGCAGATCTTCCCGGGGTATCCGACGCGGCCGATCGGCGTGGCGTTGGGGGTCCGAGAAGCGCCCGACTACAAGATCAGGGCGAGCAGCGAACCCTTCTGGGATACGGCGGCGCGCGACTATTCACTCGACATGAAATGGGGCCTTGGCGCCCTCGACACACGACTCATCCTCGCCAAGCAGAAGGTGATCGCTCCTCAACAGGTCGACTACGACGGCACGAACGCTCCGATTGCCGCGTTCAACACGACGCTGGGACAGTTCGCGGATGTCAAAACGGGTGAGCTCCAGTTCATCTCGAACGACGAGACGATCGGCGCGGATTGGCTGAACTGGATTGCGGGCGGGTACTACATCGAGAGCAAGGCAGGGTATGACCCGCTCCTCTTCATGGCCGCGCCCGATGCACTGAACTACGTCGCGGCGCTTCCTGGGGTGGAGAACACCGGACTGGTCCAGATCCTCATTCCTGCCCTGAACGACGTCCTCGGCGAGAACTTCGCCAACCGCGGCGCCGCCGTGGTGGCGTTCCGTGGCGTTCTTCAGACGAAGGCGGCGTCCGCATTTGCCCAGGCCACGGGCAAGCTCACGGACCATATCTCCCTGACGCTGGGTGCGCGTTACCAGGACGAGACCAAGAAGCTGTTGAAGTCCAGCTTCGGTATTTCCGAGGACCCGGATCATCCGGCCGATGAGGTCGTCGTTCGGGATTTCGGCCAACGGAGCCACACCACCAAGAACCTCTCGCCGAAGGTGGTCCTCGACTACAAGTCCGATTCCGACGACCTGTACTACGCGTCGTGGACCAAGGGCTTCAAGAGCGGGACGTTCAACATCATCTCGCTCACGAAGCAGGGGTTCGTTCGACCGGAGGAGGTCGTCACCTACGAGGTCGGATACAAGGGCGAGTTCTTCGACCACACGCTGCGCCTGAACACGGCTGTCTTCCAGAACGAGATCTCGGACCTGCAGGTTCAGATCATCTCTCTGCTGAGCGGCGGCGCCGCGCGGTTCGAGAACGCGGGTAAAGCGAGGATCAGAGGGGCGGAGTTCGATCTGGCAGCCGTTCCGATGCCCACCCTGCTTCCGGGGTTGAACCTCACGGCATCGGGCACGTATCTCGACGGCAAGTACACCAAGTTCCCCAACGGCAGCGGCTTCGATCCGACGACCGGCATCTACCGCGACTCCGCGTTCGATTACACGGGCAACAAGATCGCCAGCACGCCCAAGTGGTCGGGGAATGTGGGATTCACCTACGACATGGAAATGGGGCCTGGTCAGCTCACCTTCGGGTCGGAGCTCTACTACAACGGCGGATTCTATTTCGGGTCCCAGAATCTGCCGTCGTCGAAGGAGGACGCGTTCGAGGTCCTGAGTGCCCGTGTGAGCTATGACTACACGCCCTGGGGCCTCAAGCTCACGGTCTTCGGCAACAACATCACAGAGGCGAAGTATCACCAGAGCATCCAGGAGTACGACTTCTCGACCGTGAAGTTGCTCGCAGCCCCAGCGACCTACGGGCTGCGCGTGAACTGGAGCTTCTGATCGTCATGAACGAGATCATCGAACTCGCCCGCACCGGATTGATTGCCGAGCACAACGGCGCGGTGGTGCTGATGGGAAGCAAGTGCCGAGATTGCGGCGAGGTCTTTTTTCCGAAGACTACGGTGTGTGCTCACTGCCTGAGCGTCGCCCTCGACGATCACTCGTTGGGGTCGAAGGGGCGCGTATGGGCTTCCACGGTGCAGCTGTTTCGGCCAAAGGAACCCTTCGACGGCGCGACCGGTCCCGACTTCGTCCCGTTCGGCGTCGGCTATGTCGAATTGGAATGTGGCATCAAGGTCGAGTCGCGACTGCGCCTGGGGCCGACCCAGCAGCTTGAGGTCGGCTGTGCGGTGAATCTCGAAATCGAACCCTATCACCGGAATCCCGACGGGAGCTTCCGATACACCTACTGCTTCGGGCCGGAGAGCCGATCATGAGCCAGGATTCTTCGGTCGCCATCATCGGGATCGGCCTACATCCGTTTGGCCGTCATGAGGCGAGTGCGGCGGAGCAGGGCGCATTCGCCGTACGGCAGGCGCTCGCGGATGCCAGCCTCTCGTGGAGCGACGTCCAGTTCGCTGCCGGCGGCAGCTTGGATGGCGGCAATGCGGATGCGTTGGTCAACCACCTCGGACTGTCGGGCATCCCCTTCGTGAATGTTCGGAATGGGTGCGCCACGGGTGGCAGCGCGCTGGCGATGGCACGCAGTGCGATCGCATCCGGCGAGGCGGACATCGCGGTCGCGGTAGGCTTCGACAAGCATCCGCGCGGTGCGTTCTCCTTGAGGCCCGAGGAATGGGGCCTGCCGACCTGGTACGGCGCGACGGGCTTGATGCTGACGACCCAATTCTTCGCGCTGCGCATCCAACGCTACCTGCATGATCACGCGATGGATCCGAGCGTATTGGGTGCCGTCGCGGCACGCGGCTATCGCAACGGTGCAGGCAATCCATCGGCTTGGCGCCGCAAAGCCATGACGGAGCAAGAGATCGTTCAATCTCCGTCGTTGAATCCGCCGCTGACGCAGTACATGTTCTGCAGTCCATCGGAAGGAGCCGCGGCGGTCGTGCTGGCCAGCGCCAAAAAGGTTCGTGAGCTGGGGGCCAAGCCGGTTTGGATCAAGGCGGTCAGTCTGGCCACAAGGAGGCCTGGGACGTTCGAGGTGTTCACGACCCGACTGCCTGCGTCGCTGTCGCCATCGGCCGTGGTCATGGCATCCAGTGCCGCCTACGAGAAGGCCGGAGTCGGACCCCAGGACATCGAAGTGGCCCAGGTGCTCGACACCGATGCGGGCTCCGAGCTGATCCAGCTGGCGGAGAACGGCTTCTGCAAGCATGGTGAGCAGGAGGCCTTCATCCGTTCAGGCGCGACCGAGATCTCCGGCCGCTTGCCGATCAACACCGACGGAGGCTGCATGGCCAACGGGGAACCGATTGGCGCCTCGGGACTTCGACAAGTCCACGAGGTATGCTTGCAGCTTCGGGGTGAGGCGGGCCAGCGCCAGATCTCGGGGAAGCACCGCCTGGGTTATACGCAGGTCTATGGGGCGCCTGGCGTCAGCGCCGTCACCATTCTGCAGGTCTAGACACTCGGCGCGAGGGACATGCGCGATCCGTCAGCGCTCGATCGTGCGGACGATGCCGTGCTCTCCTGACGAATCATCGGCTTGCGAGCTCGTGGCACGGTGCGACTGCCATCGGGCGGACCCGTCGGGGTGGGAGCGGTGAATCCGTGCCTCTACTGGCAACGAGCAGTGCAACCACAGCGACGGCCGGCAAAGGGGTGCGTGCTATAAAACCGACCATGTGACATGAGCCTGAGAACCGCCCAAAGCGCGAGGCTTTGCCTGCGTGGAGGAACCTGCGGCGATCGGTGCGGCAACGTTCGCAGGGCCGTCTTTCAACGGGTGCGCGCCGAACAGCGGTAGCGCACCCCCAGAATCGATCATTGAGGAGTGATGGTGATGGCCAACGACCTTTCTTCACTGCGTGCTCTGGAGGAAGTGGAGTACGTTCGGAACCAATGGCTCGAAGCCGAAAAAATGATGCTCGAGAAGCGGTATCCGGAGGGCTTTCCTGCCTTGCCGGAGCTCCCGCTTGGCCGATATACGGATCGTGAGTTCTTCGAGATCGAGAAGGAGTACATGTGGAAGCGCACGTGGATCCTGGTCGGTTTCGCCAACGAGGTGCCGGATCCTGGCAGCTTCAAGGCCATCGACGTTTTGGGTCACCCCGTCATTCTGGCGCGTGACAAGGCCGGCGAGATCCGCGCGTTCCACAACGTTTGCAAGCACCGTGGCGCCAAGGTGTGTCAGACCCACACGGGCGTCGCCGCCAACTTTCGTTGCCCGTATCACAGCTGGACCTACGATCTCGAGGGCAAGCTCATCTTCGTCCCTGACGAGCACGAGTTCCCGGGACTCGACAAGAGCACCAAGTCGCTTTCCAAACTGCGTTGCGAGCGCCTCGGCAATCTCATCTTCGTGTGCTTCGATCTGAATGCCCGCCCATTGACGGAGTTCTTCTCCGGCATCTCGGATTTGATGGCCGATGTGCCGTTCGACCGCGTCGCGCTGCACGACACGCTGCAATGGGACATCGACTGCAACTGGAAGTGCGGGCACGACGCGTTCGTCGAGACCTATCACGTCAAGTTCATCCATCCGCAGACCGCCAACAAGACGCTCGATGGGAAGCGCGTGGTTCGCTACCTGTTCGGCAATGGCCATGTCGCGATGATCGTGAAGAACCGTGGGGACGCGCACGAGACGGTCTTCCGCAAGAAGGAGACCAGCGAAGCGCTCAAGCAGAGCGACGCCAATGTCATGAAACCGCTGACGCACGTGGCGCAACGCGCGTACAACCTGTTTCCGAGCATCACGATGGTGGCGTTCGAGAATGTCTTCTCCATCATCCAGATCCTGCCGGTCGCCGCGGGCAAGTGCCAGATGAAGGTGTACATCGTGAAGATCCTCGGCAATACCGAAGTGGATCTTGATCAGCTGGCCGATGAAGCCGTGATCGGCTTCAAGCCGATCATGGAGGAGGATGTCTTCAACATCGCGCAGATGCACGCGTCGATGTCGTCAGGAGCTTCCACCACGATTCCCCTATCGTTCGGTGAGCATTCGATTCATCACTACCACCAGGTGATGGACGAAGTCATTGGTGCCGAGCGGGTCCCCGAGCACCTCCGGGTCACTCGGGTCGAATTGCCACTGGTTCATCGCTGACGGCCCGCATGCCGGGCCCGTAGTCTCACCCTGGCGCGCGCCCCAGCAAGGCGTGCGTACGGGCAACTCCAGGAACATAACGAAGTCGCGAAAACACGCGAGGCTGGGAGCTACCCTGATGAAATTGGTTGACAGTGCGATCGGTGCGGCCATGATCATGGCGCTTTTCGGGGCCACCCAGGTCGCCGCCGAGGAGATCACTCCGGAGTCGCAGCCTTCGGAGCCGGCGCCGCCGACAGTGGCCGTCGACGCCCCCGCGCAGGAGGCGACGGATCCCACGACGCCCGAGCAGCCGCAGAGCCGAATCATGGAGGAAATCATCGTCACGGCTCAAAAGCGTGAGGAGAACCTCCAAGACGTGCCGATCTCGGTCAGTGCATTCAGCGCGGAATCGCTCGATGCGCGCGGCATTCAAGATCCGAAGGATCTGCCACTGGCCACTCCGGGCCTGACGGTCACCGAATTCGCCGGTTTCGTCATGACCTATCTGCGCGGCATCGGCTCCGACGCGTTCCTGGCGGCGGACCCGAGCATCGCGCTCTACATTGACGGCGTCTATTTTCCCTTCGCCCACGGACAAGCCCAGAACTTCGGTGCTATCGAGCGCATCGAGGTCCTCAAGGGGCCGCAGGGCACGCTCTTCGGGCGAAATGCGGTGGGTGGTGCGATCAATATCGTGTCCCACTCACCCCAGTTCGATGAGCCGTCGGTCTCGGTGCAGACCTCCTTCGCCGAATACGGCACGAAGAACACGCGCGTTGAAACCAATCTTCCTCTCGCCGACAACTTCGCGGTCCTGGTTTCCGGCATTTACAACGAGCGGGAAACTTATTGGACCAAGTCGACCGTCAATGGGCATCCGTTGCCCGATGAGGTGGTCAAGGGCTTCAAGGTGCGGGCGCGGTGGATGCCGGTCGACTACCTGGACATCACGCTCTCCGGCTTTCGTATTCAGCAATCGGGCATCGGGACCGACTTCGCGCTCAACTCCGAACCGCAGCATCTGTTCGGTGCGACGGTGGTACCGCAGACCGGCCGCAACGGCAGCATCGACGCGCCGGCGTTCTTCGAGCTCGCCAACAACGTGTTTTATGGGTCGGGCAAGCTGGATCTCGAGCCGTTCGACGTCAAAGCGTTGGGCAGTTACCAGAAGATCAAGACCGACTCGCTTTATGATTTCGACGGCTCGGCGGAACCATTGGTGTTCTTCCATCCGCGGCAGTTCGCGCGCATCAAGACGGCGGAGCTGCAGTTCCTGTCCAAAGACACCTCGTGGGGCTCCGACTGGTTGACCTGGGTCGGCGGCTACTACTACTTCAAAGGACTTCAAGGGCTCAAGCCCGTGACCTTCGGTGTGGCCGGCACCGTTCTCGACGGTCTCAATGGTCTGCTCGAGAACTTCGGAGTTCCGCCCTTGCTCGCGCAGGATGGGGTCCTCAGCGCCTACGGCATCCTCGACACCATCTCCCACTCGGGCTACGCCCAGGGCACTGCGAAGATCACGGATTGGTTCTCGCTGACGCTCGGCGCGCGCTATCAGAACGAGAAGCGTGTCATGGTCCGATCCGGTGGCACCGCGACGTTCACCGGATTCGGTGAGGAGATCCCCTATCAGAATTACACCGGCGAAGACACGACCAAGAGCTTCGTCCCCAAGGTTTCGCTTGACTTCCGGCCGTGGGAAGACGGATTGGTGTATTTCTCGTTCTCGCAGGCGGTGAAGAGCTCCACGTTCAATACGATCAACTTCCTTCCGCTCGATACGCCCGAGAAGGTGAAGCCGGAGAAGTTCGATGCGTACGAGATTGGCCTGAAAACGACGCTGTTCGACGGTACGACCCGAGTCAATACGGCCGTTTTCGATTACGAGATGAAGGATCTCCAAGTGCTTTTCGTGTCCCTGCTCGCAGGTGGGGCGCTCACGTTCGAAAACGCACCCAAGGCCCGCTCGCGGGGAATCGATGTCGACATCACCTCCGAGCTTTTCCCCAGCGCCTTGCCTGGCTTGGTCCTCACGCTGACGGGCGCATACGTGGACGCCAAGTTCCTCGACTACCCGAATGCCAAGGGGTATACGGACGCGGGTGTCTACGTGCAGAACGAGGACTTTTCCGGTAAGCGGATCGTTCGTTCGCCCAAGTACTCCGGAACGGTTGGGCTTTCCCAAACTCTGGCGGCGCCGGGCGGCAGCCTCGAGATTGGCGGTGAGTACTACTACAACGGTGGCTTCTTCTACCTCGCACAGAACACGTCGTTCAATGAAGAGAAGCCGTATGGTGTTCTCGGAGCGCGGGTGAGCTACATGTATGAGCCCTGGGGTCTCCGCGCGACCGTTTTCGGCACGAACATCCTGGACAAGAAGTACAACGTGAGTCGCTTCCCCAACGACTTCGGCGGCCTGGATGCACTCGCGCCGCCGGTCATCTATGGGCTGCGCCTCAACTGGGATTTCGGCACCTAATCGAGCACCGGGACCGAGAAGGTCCCGGCGGTCGCCATTCGGTTTGGGGCCGCACGATGGCAACGCCGTAACCATGACCAAGTTAGAAGGCAGGCGCTCGGCATGATGACCGACGATCAGCAATTGATCTTCGACACCGCGCGCCGTTTCGCACGCGAAGTCCTCGCACCCGGCGCCGCCGAGCGCGAGAAGGCACAGGCCATCGAGCCCGCGGTGTTCCGCGGGCTGGCCGAGATGGGCTTCCTCGGCATGACCGTGTCGCCCGACTACGACGGCGCCGGCGCGGACTATGTCTCCTACGCGGCCGCACTGATGGCAGTGGGGGAAGGTGATGGCGCGGTGTCCACCGTGATGTCGGTCCACAATGCCCCGTTCTGCGCGATTCTCGAGCGCTACGGCTCGCCGCATCAGAAGAACGACATCCTGCGGCCGGCAGCGCGCGGCGAGTTCATCGGCGGCTTCGCGCTGACCGAGAGCCACGCCGGGTCGGATGCGTCCGCGCTGCGCACAAAAGCCGTGCGCAAGGGCGACCGGTACGTTCTCAACGGCTCCAAGCAGTTCATCACCAGCGGCAAGATTGCGAAGTACGTGATCGCGTTCGCGGTGACGGACCCGGCGAATCCCAAGCGCGGCATCTCGGCGTTTCTCGTGCCGACCGACGCGAAGGGTTACTCGGTCTCCAAGATCGAGCACAAGCTCGGCCAGAAGGCATCGGACACCTGCAGCCTCAATTTCGACGATCTCGAGGTCCCCGCGGAATTCCGCATCGGCGAGGAAGGCGAGGGCTACCGCATCGCGCTGTCGAGCCTCGAGGCGGGCCGCATCGGCATCGCCTCGCAGAGCGTCGGCATGGCGCAGGCGGCGCTCGACGCCGCGATCCGCTACGCGGCGGAGCGCAAGAGTTTCGGCCGGACCCTGATGGAGCACCAGGCCGTGAGCTTCCGCCTGGTCGATGCGAAAACGCGGCTCGAGGCCGCCCGCCAGCTCGTATTCTCGGCCGCGCGCCTTCGCGATGCGGGTGTGCCGTGCCTGGAGCAGGCGTGCATGGCGAAGCTGTTCGCGTCGGAGACCGCGGAAGCGGTGTGCTCCACGGCGATCCAGACGTTCGGTGGCTACGGCTACGTCGAGGATTTCCCGGTCGAGCGCATCTACCGTGATGCGCGCGTGTGCCAGATCTACGAAGGCACCTCGGACATCCAGAAGATCATCATCGGCCGCAGCCTGCAGTAACCTGCTTGACCCCGAGAGGGAGCGGCGCGTCCGTCGCTGGGGTGATGAACTACCAGGAGGCGCAGATTTTCCCGAAGTGGCCGCCGGAGGCCTGATACTCGAAGGCCTGTGGAAGCTCGCTCATCGGAAACACACGGTCCACGAGTGGCTTGAGAGACAGCGTCTCGACCGCGCGAACCATTTCGTCCTGATCCCGCCGGCTTCCGACCGTCAAACCGCCGATCACCAGATTGTTGGTGATCACAGTGACCGCGCGAAATTGAATGGGCTTTTGGCTCAATGCCCCGATGAGGTGAATTCGACCTCCGACCCGGCACGCCTGGATGCTTTGCGTCAGGTCGCCGCCCACCACCTCCAGAACATGGTCGACGCCACCGCGGCTCATGTCGCGTACGACCGCGCCCCACGCTGGCGTCTCGCGATAGTTCACCACGTGAGCGGCGCCCATCGCGCGCAGGCGTTCCGCCTTGGCATCGCTCGACGTCAACGCGATGACGACCGCCCCCATCTTGTGCGCGAATTGCAGTGCAAAGATCGAAACGCCGCCGGTGCCTTGGACGAGGACCTGGTCGCCGGGCTTCAATCGACCTTCCACGAACAGCGCACGCCAGGCTGTGAGTCCGGCGCACGGAAGCGTCGCAACCTCGGCATCCGTTAGTCCGACGGGTGCCCGCGTGAAGCTCGACGCGGGCATGGTGACGAACTCGCTGGCGAATCCGTCGACGTGGTCCCCACGCATGGCGTGCGCGTCCTCGGCATTCGGGGGGCCGTCGATCCAGTCCGGGAAGAATGTCCCCATCACGCGATCGCCGACGGCGAAGCCGCGCACTGCGGAACCGACGGAAACCACATAACCCGCGCCGTCGGACATCGGCACGCGTCCGGCCGCCGCCGGACGCAAACCCTTCACCACCATGTAGTCGTGAAAGTTCAGCGACGTCGCATGAATTTGTACGAGCAGTTCATGCGCATCCGGCTGTGGTACTGGCGCATCCACCATCCGAAGCGTCTCCAGGGTGGAAGGCGAGTCCAGGACGATGCGTTTCACGAGAGTTCCCAGTGCGGGTGGAGGTCGCGTATTTTCCCTCCTGGAACTTCATATGGAACGCCAGTTCGGGCGTGGGCAATCCGTTTTGCCGCTGTGGGGACGCCGGTATGCCGTCGCACCGATCCCGATGGACGTCGTCGGCAGCCTGAAGCGATGGTCGATCGGCTTCGCGGTGCGACTAGCCACGATGCGACACGAGACAAGCGTCGCTCGCACCGCGCTATAGAGTGTGCCAGCCCGAGCGATGGTGTCTCGGACGACAGGCGCGGCCGGCGGAGTCGCCCTGCGCGCATCGCCCCGCTGAATTTCTTCATTGGTCTGGTATGGACACATCCACACGAGGTTCGAACACGCTGCGCGAGGAAGTGCGTTCGTGGCTGGTTGACAATGTTCCGCTCGATTGGCGCGCCCGCCAAGACGGCGCCAACGTCGACGGCTATGTCCAGGCGCAGAGAGAATGGCTGGCGCGCCTGGTGCAAGCCGGCTATGCCACGCCTCATTGGCCAACGGGTTGGCCGGGTGGTGGCCGCTCGCTCGAGGACCAAGTGGCGATCTTCGAGGAGATGGCGCGCGCAGACGCACCGCGCATGAGCCTGTTCTTCGTCTCGCTGTATCACGCCGCGATGACGTTGGTCGAATGGGGAACCGAGGCTCAGAAGCAGCGACACCTCCATCAGATCCTGCGTGGTGAAGTTTGGTGCCAAGGCTTCTCCGAGCCGAACGCAGGCTCGGACCTCGCGTCGCTGCGGACCCGCGCCGAGCGCCGCGGAGATCGTTACGTGGTCAACGGGCAGAAGATCTGGTCGACATTGGCGCACTTCGCGGACTGGTGTCTCTTGCTGGTCAGAACCGATGGGTCAGGCGCGAAGCAGGCCGGCATCACCTTCCTGCTGATGGATATGAAGTCAAAGGGCGTCGAAGCACGCCCGATCCGCCAGATCACGGGCGACGAGGAGTTCGCCGAGATCTTCTTGACCGACGTGGAGATCCCGGTCGAAAACCTCGTGGGCAAGGAGAACGAGGGCTGGCGTGTCGCGCAAACGACACTGGCATCCGAGCGTGGACTTACGCTCGTTGAGCTGTCCCAGCGCCTGCTCCGCGCACTGGACAAGCTCAAGGTGGAATCCCAGCAGCTCGGGCGGCCGCTCGATGGCCAATGGCGACGCGGAATCGTGGACCTCTGCAGCCGTGTGGAAGGGCTGCGGGCCATGATCAGTCAGGCGACCGCGCGGCGCATTGCCGGGGAAGATCGCCCTGGTGACGCGTCGATCACCAAGCTCGCGTACACGGGCATCTTGCGGGACTTCGTCAACCTCGGACTCGCCATCAACGGCGAGTCGGCACAGCGGTGCACCCCCTATACGCTGGGCGCCGGCTACGAAACCGGGAACTGGATGTTCGATTTCATGAACTCCTATCAATGGAGCGTCGCGGGTGGCAGCAACGAGATCCAGCGGACGCTGATCGCGGAGCGCGTGCTCGGAATGCCACGGGAGAAGCTGTCATGACGGGCGTCAGCGCGTCGGAGTTCGGCGATACCGCTCGACGGCTGTTGAGCGAGCGCTTCAATCGGACGACGGCATGGAACGGCCAGACCGACTTTTCGGAGACCTACCGCGCCGTGGCGGAGCTGGGCTGGACCCAGCTCACGCTACCCGAATCCTTGGGCGGTATGGGTCAAAGCTTCGAGGCGCTCGCTTCGATCTATCTCGAGATGGGACGTGCCCTCTCGCCGATCCCGCTGATGGCGAGCATGGCCGCGGTGGATGCTTTGACGCTCCCCGGGATGATCGAGAGCTCAATTTCGGCGCTGTTCGAGATGATCGGCAGCGGAGACATCCGCGTGGCCATCGCGTTCGTTGGGCGATCGGACGCGGTGGTGGACGACGTCGCATCCGGCGAGGCGGTGGTCAGCGCGAGCTTGAAAGGTGTCGCTGATGCTCATGGCGCCACGCATCTGTTGCTGCTGCCGCAGCAGCCCGGTGATGGTCCTGCGCTGCTGGTCGACCTGCACCAGCCGGCCGTGGCATCGACGCCGGTCGAGATGTGGGATCGCAGTCGACGGCCAAGCGATATCGAGTTGCGGCGTGCCCCCGCGCGCATCGTGTCGTCGTCGGACGCCGCGGCGGAGCTGGCGAGCAAAACGGCGCGGGCGCATCTGGACCTGGCGGTCGCCTGCGATTCGTTGGGAGGGACGCAGCAGGCCTTGGATGAGTCGGTCGCGTACATGACCACGCGTCATCAATTCAATCGCCCGATCGGATCCTTCCAGGCACTCAAGCATCGCGCCGCCGATTTGAAGGTGCGCTTCGAGCTTGCGAGCGCGTTGCTGCAGCGGGCCACCGCGGCCTACACCGACCGCATCTCGGACTGGGGGCGCCTTGCGGCCCAGGCGCGTCTGCTGGCGACGCGTCTGTACTCCCAGATGGGGGAAGAGATGGTCCAGTTCCATGGCGGCATCGGCGTAACCTGGGAGCACGACTGCCACCGCTTCCTCAAGCGTGCCAAGCTCAACGAGCTCGGCGGAGAGTCGCCGTTCGATCTAGCCGATCGGATTGCCACGACGATCTAGGGTACGCGCCCCCGACTCGTTCGGTAGGGACACCGTTTCTGACTAATCAACGCATTGATCCAATTACGGTTTCATGAGAAATTCGGGGCTCGCGACCCCAGATGAAGACCTCCTCCAGCGGCTAGCCTTTGTGCCTCTACAGGCAAGGCCCTGTCATACTCAGCGGTAGAGTTTCGGGCCTGATGTTGAGGACGGCCACGAGCGGGACTCCTGCTCGGGCACCGTGTGTAAGGGCGCGAAGACGCTAGTGACAGGAGGAGGAATTATGCAGCTGCTATTCGACTGCAATGGCCGGATGTCGGGCGAGGTGCACAAGTCGTGCGCCGCACTGATGTCGCAGGAATTCTACGACGGCCGCCTGGAAGTGGAGGGCGACGTCCGATCGGAGTTCCGCTTCGCGAAGGCGCTCCCGTACCCCATCTCGATCACGCATCTCACCTCGCGTGCCGTCATTCGGTACGAGCGCTCTTGGAGTCACATCCAACGCAACCGAGTGGGATTGCGCGTGATCTGGTTCGTGCGCAAGGGCAGCTTCCATATCGATCGGGCACACGGCCCTTGCGTGATCCGCGCGGGGCAGGGCGGCATCCTCGACTCGAGCGTGCCCTTCAATGTTCAGCTGATGCTCGATGAGAGCGGTCAAGCCGAGACCTTCCAGGTCATCGTGCCCAACGACATCTTCATGGAGCACCTCGCGGCGGCCGACCAATTCTATGAGACGTTCAGCCTGAATTCCTCGGAAGGTCGAATCGCCGATGGCATGCTGAATCTGTTGGTGGCGGAAGGCGACCACATTCGGCGCGAGTTGGCCGAACCCCTGACGGGCGCCTTGCTCGACGCGGTGGCTGATTGCATCGGATGCCACAAGCGGGAGGCGCCCCACCGCAAGGGCTTGGGTGAACAGCGGCTCGCCGACATCGAGAACTACATCCTGTTGAACCTGGCCGATCCGGACCTGTGCTATCACAAGGTTGCAGAGCGCTGCAAGATTTCGCCGCGCTATCTCGGGTATCTGTTGAAGGCCAACGATACGACGTTCTCGGATCTGCTCTGGAAGAACCGGCTCCCCAAGGCACGCGATGCATTGGTGGCCCGGGCCAGTCGCGAGCAGTCCATCAAGACCATCGCCTTCATGTCGGGATTCAAGAGTGCGGCCCACTTCAGCCGGATGTTCAAGGCGGCCTATGGGTGTTCGCCGCGCGAATACCGTCTTGAAAATGCGCCCACTCGACGCTCACGCTCGGCGGATGTGCGAACGACTTTCGCATCGGACTTGGTAGCGGTCGGCGCATAGTCGCGATCCCTGCGATTGCCGATAAGCCGCGCTGCTGCGATAGACAATCGCGAAGGAAGTGCCCCGCTTAAAGTGCTGACGCACTTTCTAGCTGGAGCGGGCGATGGGAACGGCTGAAGCAATTGATCCGCTGTGGGTCTGGGGCGAGAGTGATGCGGCTCCGCGGGTGCTGCACAGCATGATCCGTGTGTCGAACCTGGATTCCTCGCTTCGGTTTTACCGCGATGGACTCGGGATGCAGGTGCTCAACCGATACGATTTCGAGAAAGGCCGCTTCTCGATCGTGTTTCTGTCCTTTGCCGGGTATCGCGACGGACCCGCGGCGCTCGAGCTGACGCACAATTGGGACGCTGCTGAGGCCTATACCCACGGGTCGGGTTATGGCCATGTCGCCATCGGCGTTCCG
This sequence comes from Vicinamibacterales bacterium, assembly GCA_035281225.1. GTDB lineage: Bacteria > Acidobacteriota > Vicinamibacteria > Vicinamibacterales > JAMQPK01 > JAMQPK01. The sequence continues at coordinate 9,626 of DATEEI010000016.1, read as the reverse complement.
GATATCGCGGGCATGTATGCCCGACTCGCCGAGTACGGTGGCACACAGGTCACCGCTCCGAAGCAGATGGTCGAGGGCGCACCGGCACTCGCCTTCGTGAAGGATCCCGACGGCTATTCCATCGAGCTGATCCAGACGCACCGCGCCTGAGCCGGCTGGCCTGAAACGTGAGCACGGCCGAACGCGCGATCGCGGGTCTCAAGGAGATCGTCGGCGACGTGGGATTGGTGCTGGGATCGGACCTGGCGATGCGGTCCTGCGATCCTTTCCGCACGGTGCCGCCCAGAGGCGGGGTGCTGGTCCGACCTGCGAACACCGCGCAGGTATCCGCCGTGCTGCGCTGGTGTCACGCACATGGACAGCGGATCGTGACGCATGGCGGCCGCACCGGTGTGGCGGCCGCAGCCTATGCCGACGAGGACGAGGTCGTCCTTTCGCTGGAACGCCTGCGGCGCATCGAAGAAATCGATCCGGTCGGCCAACTCGTCGTCACCGAGGCCGGCATCACCTTGGAGGGCCTGCAGCAGGCAGTGGAAGCGCAAGGACTCTTCTATCCGATCGATCTGGGCGCCAAGGGCTCCGCCACCATCGGCGGGACCATCGCCACCAACGCCGGTGGAAACCGGGTCGTGCGTTGGGGAATGACCCGTGCGAACGTGCTCGGGCTCGAAGCCGTCCTCGCCGACGGCACCGTGGTTTGCGCGATGAACCGCCTGGTGAAGAACAACACCGGCTATGACGTCAAGCACGACTTCATCGGCTCGGAAGGCACCCTGGGCGTGATTACGCGGGCAGTTCTCAAGCTGGTGCCGGCGCCCAACACGCAACAAGTGATGCTGGCTTCGCTGCCGAGCTTCGCGGCGGTGTTGCAGCTGCTGGGGGCGGCCCGTCGGCTTCACACTCTGTCCGCCTTCGAGGTGATGTGGCAGGACTACTATGCGCTGGTTGCTCGAAGCGGCGGTTACGCATGCCCGCTGACACCTGAGCAGCCCTTCTATGTGCTGCTGGAGACGATGGGCTACCAGCAAGGGGTGGATGAGCGCCTCTTCGGGACGTTCGTCGAGGAGGCCTTCAACGCCGGATGGATCGCCGACGCGGCTGAAGCGACCTCCGAGCGGCAGATCGCGGAGCTATGGCGCGTGCGCGAGGGGTCGGAGGCCCTGATGCGCGAGATGAATCCATTCGTCGCCTTCGATGTCAGTGTCGATATCCGGCGCGCGGAGGAATTCGTCAACGACGTCCGCCGCCATCTGGCCCGTCGCTATCCCGACTTCAAATCCGTCAGCTTCGGGCACCTGGGCGACAACAACCTGCATCTGGGCGTCCACATCGGCACACGCACGCTCGACGAGGAGCATGCGATCGAGCGCTGCGTCTATGAGGTTGTGCGCCAGTATGGGGGCGCGTTGACGGCGGAACATGGGATCGGTCGGCTCAAGCGTCCCTTCCTCCCGGAGCACGTGTCGGCCGGCGCCATGGATGTCATGCGGCGCAAGCGGTCGGCATTCGATCCGGATCGCTTGCTCAATCGCGAAGTACTCTTCTGACACGCCGCCGCGCACAGCGCCGCGTGCCCACCGATCGGATCTGACCCATGCCGCTGCGCGTACACCAGTTTCCTTGCCTGGACGACAACTACGGGTTTCTGATTCGTGACGAGCGATCCGGTGATGTTGCTTGCATCGATACACCAGATCCCGACGTCATCCTGCGAGAGGCCCAGGCGTTGGGATGGACAATCAAGTGGATCCTCAACACGCACTGGCATCCGGATCACGCCGGCGGAAACGCGGCCATCCGCGCCGCCACGGACGCCCGCGTCATCGCACCGGTCGAGGTGACGCGGGTCAGTGGAGTCGACGTCGTGGTACGGGGTGGCGACCATGTCCGTGTCGGCGACAGCGTGCTCGAGGTGCTGGATTGCGGAGGGCATACGCTGGAACACGTGGCGTTCCATGCGCGTGAGGACGGCCTCCTGTTCGTCGGCGACACCCTGTTTCCGATGGGGTGCGGACGACTCTTCGAGGGAACGCCGGCCCAGATGTGGCGCAGTCTATCGTCGCTGATCGTTCTTCCGCCGGAAACGCGCGTGTACGCGGCGCACGAGTATGCATTGGGCAACGCGCGCTTCGCCGTGAGTGTCGACAAGGATGCAACGGTTATGCAGCGGGCCGCCGAAGTGGAAGCGATGCGGGCCTCCGGGATCCCCACGGTACCCACGACCATCGGCCTAGAGGTTCGTACGAATCCCTTCTTGAGATTGCCGTTGCTTCTGTGCGAAACGGAGCAGGTCGAGGGCTTCGCGAAGGTCCGACGTGCCAAGGACGACTTCAAGCTCTGAGGAGCGAGCCGAACCACCCGCGTCAGGGGGAAGCTTCGAATACCTGGTGCGTCCCGACGGCACGCGGCTCGCTTTTCGTACCACGGGTCCCGCAACGCGCGTCCAAGTGGTGTTTCTGCCCGGATTCTGCTCGGACATGGACGGGATCAAGGCTCAGACGCTGCGGCGTTGGGCCGCAGCGGCCGGTGTCTGCTGTGTGTGCTTCGACTATTTCGGGCATGGCCAGTCCGATGGCGACTACCGCGACGGAACGCTGTCCCGATGGCTCGAGGATGCGTTGGCAGTCATCGACGCGACTGGTCGGGCGGAGCGGCTGGTCCTCGTCGGCGCCAGCATGGGCGGGTGGCTGGCGTTGTTGGCGGCCCGCGCGCTCCACGAGGCGGTGAGCGGTGTCGTGCTGTTGGCGCCGGCGCCGGACTTCACCGAACGGGTGTGGGAAAGTCAGGGCGGTGGATCGAGCCTGCCGTCGCGCAGCCTCTACTGCCCGGCCTACGGTGGCGGGGAATACGAGTTGCGCCCGGCGTTGATCGAGGACGCCCGCCGCCATCTCCTGCGCGAGGCGCGGATCGCGGTGCCTGCGCGTGTCAGCGTTCTCCACGGCTTGGAGGACCAGGAGGTTCCTTGGCAGGGTTCACTGGAGTTGATGAACCGACTCCCCGCTGAGCGGAGCACGCTCACCCTGCTGCACGTCGACCATCGTCTGTCGGATGCTCAGGCGCTGCGTTGGATGCTGCAGGCCGTGCAGGCTGCGGTCGACGAAGCGAAAGGCGTCGATCCGTCGACGCCTCTGTCATGACGCTCACGCCGCGCGTTTGGCCAGGCCTTGGGGCGCTTCGAACGTGGCCTGCAAGATCGGCAAGCGTTCGCGGTAGCGTCGAATCGTTTCCTCCTTGACCGGGCCGTAGCCGCGGATCTCTCGCGCCGCTGCGAGCAGCTCGAGCGCGGGCTGCAGGTTCGTCGCATCGAGCTTTTCGATCACGTGCTCGGCGAGCGCGCGGTACTCCGCGATGAGCTGGCGTTCGATGCGACGCTCATGGGTGTATCCGAACGGGTCCAGCGGGCTACCGCGCAGGAACTTCAGATGCCGCAGGATGCGAAAGGCATGCATCATCCAGCCGCCGAACTGTCGCTTTCGCGGACGACCGGAAGGATCGCGACCCGGCAGCATGGGCGGTGCCAGGTGGAACTGGAGGCGATACGAGCCGCTGAACTGTGTCCGGAGCTGTTCCTCGAAGCGGCTGTCGGCGTGCAGACGCGCGACTTCGTACTCATCCTTGTAGTACATCAGCTTCGCGAGCGTCAGCGCGATCTCGACGACGGCTTGGTCGAGCTCGCCGGATGACCGTGCACGCACGCGTTGCTGGATCTGCTGCACGAAGTCGACATAGCCCTGGGCGTAAGCGGCGTTCTGATAACTCGTCAAGAGGGTGCTGCGATGCTGGAGTACTTCTGCCAGCGACTGGGGCGCCTTCACCAGCGGCCTCGTCACCGGTGCCTCAGAGAATGCTTGGGGCTGGTGCGCCGCAAGACGGCCGAGGGCGAAGGTTCGAAGATTCCCCTTCACGAACGTGCCGTTGAGGCGGATGGCTTCTTCGATGGAAGCGATGCCCACCGGCAGCAGACCCTTTTGCGCCGCATAGCCGACGATCAGCAGATTGGTCGCAATACTGTCGCCGACGAGATCGACGGCCAGTCGGGTCGCGTTCAAGGCGTGCAGGGGCCCGCCGCGCAGTGCGTCACGTACGGACTTTTCCAGACGTGCTTCTCCAAGATCCAGCTTGCGGTTGCGCTGGAACTCGCTCGTAGGCGTAACGTCGCGGTTGATGATGGCGCTCGTGATGCCGGGTTTGATCGTCGAGAGGATGTCGTTTCCGGAGCCGACAATGAGGTCGCACGCGAGGATGACGTCAGTCATCGCCGAACCCAGGCGCGCGTTGCGCAGGTGCTCCGGCGAGTCGGTGATGCGAATGTGGCTGGTGACCGCACCGCCCTTCTGGGCCATGCCGGTCATGTCCAGGACACTGCATCCCTTGTGCTCGAGATGCGCCGCCATGCCGAGCAGGGCGCCCACGGTCAGCACACCCGTGCCCCCGATCCCCGCCACGAGCAGGTTGTAATTGTGCGCGGCAATGGGTGCGACCGGGGGAACCGGAAGGGCGGCGATCAGCGAGTCGTAACGCGCCCCGTCGACACTGGCTTGGGAAGCGATGGTCGCGCCCGTTACCGTCACGAACGAGGGACAAAAACCCTTCACGCAGCTGAAGTCCTTGTTGCACGTGGACTGATCGACCAGACGCTTGCGACCGAGCTCGGTTTCGAGCGGCTGGATGCTCACGCAGTTGGACTGAACGGAGCAGTCACCGCAGTCTTCGCACACCGCTGGATTGATGAAGATGCGCTGGTCGGGATCGGGATACTCACCGCGCTTGCGCCTCCGCCGCTTTTCGGTGGCGCAGGTTTGTTCGTAGACGATCGCCGAAACACCCTTTCGCTCGCGCAGCTCCCGCTGGACGAGGTCCAGCTCATCCCGATGGCGGACCTTCATGCCGCCCAGGTCGCTCGCGTCGCGGTATTGTCCGGGTGCGTCGGACATCAGGATGACCGGCTCGACACCCTCGGCCTGCAATTGCCGCACGATGCCGATCGGCGTCAGGAGAGCCTCGACGGGCTGGCCGCCGGTCATCGCAACTGCATCGTTGTACAGGATCTTGAAGGTCATGTTCGCGCGTGCCGCCACAGCGGCACGGATGGCGAGCACGCCCGAGTGTGAATAGGTGCCATCGCCCATGTTCTGGAAGACATGGGGCCGATCGACCAGAGGGCCTGCCGAGACCCAGGGCATGCCATCGCCACCCATCGGCATCGGTGCCAAGGTCCTGCGGTCCGGCATGTAGGAAGCCAGCCCATGACAGCCCACCGCGCTGATCGCGATGCTGCCGTCGGGCAGCTTCGTGCTCGTGTTGTGGGGACATCCCGAGCAAAACGTCGGCGGCCGATAGCTTCCTCCCGATGCGCCCTTCAGGTCCTGCTGCACGGTCGCGAAATGTGCGAAGCGTTGATCGAGCTCGGCACTCTGAATGTCGATCTGTCGTAACGCGGTGCGGATCGCGCCGCGCACGAGGCCCGCGTTGAGCTCACCGACTTCCGGTAACAGTGCAGAGCCCTCCAGATCGCGCTTGCCGAGCAATTCTGGCCGGCGTGCCACCGGCAGTCGGTACAGAAGATGCGCGATCTGCTCCTCGAGCACGGGACGCTTTTCTTCAACCACCAGCAAGGCGCGATGTCCTTCGGAAAAAGCTGCCAGTCTTACAGGCTCCAGGGGCCAGATGAGTCCGGGCTTGTAGACGGAAATGCCGAGTCGGCGGCACTCGGCCTCGTCGAGGCCCAGATCGTCGAGCGCTTGGCGCAGGTCCAGGTAGGCCTTGCCTGCCGACACGATTCCAAGCTTGAGATCGGGCGCGTGAATCGTCACGCGGTCCAATCCATTGGCGCCGACGAAGGCCCTGGCGGCGGGCAGTCGGTGATTCACCGTCAGCTCTTCGAGCACCAGCGGCGGCAGATTCTGCCGAAGGCTCAAACCGTCCGGCGGCAGCAGCAGGTCCGGCACCGCGAATCGCACGTGAGGATCCGGAAGTTCGACGGAACCGGAGATGTCGAGAGTGTCGGTGATGCACTTGAGGCCGACGTACAGGCCGCTGTAGCGCGACAACGCCCATCCGAAGAGGCCGAACTCGATGATCTCGCGGATGGTCGAGGGGTAGAGGATCGGCAGAAAGCCCGCGATCAGCGTGTGCTCCGACTGATGGGCACTCGCGGAGGATTTGCCACCATGGTCGTCACCGGCGAGCGCGAGAAATCCGCCGTATTGCGAGGTACCTTCGAGGTTGCCGAGCTTGAGCGCCTCGCATGCGCGATCCACCCCGACGCCTTTTCCATACCAGAGGCCAAACGCCCCTTGATAGCGGGACTTTCCGAACCAGTTCAGCTGCTGCGTGCCGCGAATTGCGGAGGCGGCCAGCTCCTCATTGAGGCCGGGCTCGAATCGGATGTCGTGGTCCGCGAGCAATTGTGATGCGCCCATCAGGGCGGCGTCGTACACGCCCAGTGGCGAACCGCGGTAGCCGGAAATGTACCCGGTGGTGGTGAGGCTCAAGGCGCGATCGCGACGCGCTTGGTCCAGTGGCAGGCGTACCAGCGCCTGGTTGGCGGACATGAACACCCGCCCGCCAGTCTGAAGGTATTTGTCGTCGAGACGTGTAACCGACTTCGTCATGGGGATATGTCTTCGTGCGTTTCCGAGAGGGCCATGCCGTTCGCCGCAAGCAACCCGGCTCTCAAACTGACTTCGCTGTGATTGCCCGAGTGGTGCACGGCGCTTCGACTCTCACGCGCTGATGTCGATCCAGGCGCGACCGCCGCTTTCGCGAACCGGGTAGGTCTTCAGCGGGCGACAGGTCCAGCCGCTGTTCACGCATCGGCCGCTGGCGAGCTCGAACCGTGCCCCGTGAAGGGGACACTGGACGACACCGTTACGCACTTGGCCGCCGATCAACCGGGAGCCCGCATGCGGACAACGATGCTCGAAGGCGTGCAACGCGCCTGCGGATCTGCAGAGCGCGAACAGCCGGCCCGCAACTTCGACCTCGACGATCTGATCGTCCACGGGCGGCACATCGACGTCCGCGAGAGCTTCTCTCGCGGAAGCCCGACCGCCCGAACCGTCGGTCCCCATCGCTAGAAGCGGTAGGTCGCCAACTTGTTTCCGTCGAAGTCACGGACATAAGCGGCGTACGCGGTGGGGGCGACGGCGGTGCGGGGGCCGGGCGCGCCTTCACAAGATCCACCCAGATCGAGGGCGCGGCGGTGAAATTCGAGTACGGCGGCGTTGTCCGGGGCAAGGAAGCTGACCGTTCCTCCGTTCGAGGGAGTTGCCGGCTGGCCGTTCGCGGGCAGCGTCACCATCAGTTCGGGCGCGTTGATGCCCCACACCGAAGCGCGCTCCGTGTTGCCCAGGCGCCGGATCCCGAGCGGGGCGAGCACTGCGTCGTAGAACTGCCTCGCGCGCGGAAGGTCGTTGGTGCCGATGACGATGTGGGTGAAGATGGGCATGGAGCGATGGTTCCTGGATGACTTGGCAGACGAGGTTGAATGGCGTGCGTCGACGCGGCGCGCCGCAGTCTGATGTGTACGTTGCAGCTCGCCGACACGTGCGCCCCGAACGAATTAGTGGAGCACGCTCGGCGACGTGCAATCGAAAAACTCCGCCGTGTACGAGGGCGTGCGGTAGCGGAACGTGTCACCGGGCCACCCGTTCGTACCCCCCGTGAGTATTGGGGACCGCCCGAATCGGCTGTCGGTGGGTGGCGGGCCAGCGGATCGAGTGGGAACGTTTCCGTGCATGTTCTTCGCGGTGGCGTGCAGACGCGACGACACCTTAGTGCAGGGCGTTAGGGCAGGATTGCCCGCGCCTGCAATGCGCCATGCCCTCAAATGACCTTCGCGGTAGCGCCCCACTGGTGAGATGGAGGTGCCGCTACGAGCAACAATGGTTGCCTGGACAGTGGGCGAGGCGACTACACCGCGTGCCAAGATTCGCAGGTTGCTTCGGATCACCGTTCATGGTGCTTGGCTCTTCGAGCCGAGTCGACCGATGGAACGTGGCGGTTCACATTCCCTTTCTCATACTGCTTTGCCGCACTGGAGCGTGCGTACTCTCGTGTTCTCACCGCAAACGATCGAATCCAGCAGCCCTCCGAACAACGCCGACGGCAGAACGGGAATGGCTGCGAAGAACGTGAAAGCTTGCCTGTCAGGCCGACAAGCCCGGTTCAGTGCGGCAATGGGTCTGCATCTCGACCGGGGAAAGGCGTGATGGACGGAAGCGTCGAAGTTCCCGCCTTCAGGACCCGAGTCACTGAAGCACTCGGCATACGCTATCCGATCATTCAGGGCGGCATGCAATGGGTCGGATTCGCTCCGATGGCTGCGGCGGTGTCGAATGCGGGCGGGCTGGGCGTCCTGACCGCACTTTCGCAGCCCACTCCCGAGGATCTTTCCAGGGAGATCGCTCGATGCCGCGAGATGACCCAGCGGCCATTCGGCGTCAACCTCACCATCCTCCCCAGCATCAAGCCACCGCCTTACGAGCACTACCTGGATGTGGTGATCGACAGCGGCGTGAAGATTCTCGAGACCGCGGGCAACAATCCCAAGGCGTTCATCGACAAGGCCAAGGCAGCCGGCATCACGATCATTCACAAGTGCGTGGCAGTGCGACACGCGCTGTCGGCCGAGCGCAACGGCGTGGACATGGTCTCGATCGACGGGTTCGAATGTGCTGGACACCCGGGTGAGGACGACATCGGTGGACTCGTCTTGATCCCGCTCGCCGCGCGACGATTGCGGATTCCGGTGATCGCCTCCGGTGGCATCGGCGATGGCTTCGGCCTGGCTGCGGCTCTGATGCTGGGTGCCGAGGGGATCAACATGGGGACGCGTTTCTGCGCGACCCAGGAGGCACCGATCCACGACAACATCAAGCGTGCCCTGGTGAACGCCGGGGAGCGCGACACGCGCTTGATCTTCCGAACGCTCCACAACACGGCGCGGGTGCTGAAGAATGCGATCTCGGATGAGGTGGTGGCGACGGAAAAGCGCGGGTGTCAGTTCGACGACATCCGCCACCTCGTCAACGGTGCGCGAGGCCGCGAAGCGCTCAAGGTCGGAGAGCCGGACGGCGGCATTGTCACGGCTGGCCAAGTCGTTGGACTGATCGACGACATTCCCAGTTGCGAGGAGCTCATCCAGAAGATGGTCGCGACCTGCCGGCAGCGACTTGGCGCTGTGCAGGCCATGGTGCAGTAGGCACGACGTGCCGCGGCCGCAGACCACCCGACAGCAGGGGACGCCTCGCGTTCAATGGGCATGATCGCGGGCCGAGGGGAGGGAAGGTTTGCATTGGAGGATGCCTCGTACAGCAAGGCCTCACCGGCTGGAGAGCGACCGGCCTCGCGGCCTGATATGTCACTATTGGGGCTGACATGCGACCGGGGTCAAGAGGTCATGGCGCCAAAAGGATCATCGAAAAAGGTGAAGATCGAGAGGCCGCCACTCGATCTGATTGATCGCAAAATCCTTGCGGGCCTGCGTAAGGATCCGCAGATGCCCAACACGCTTTTGGCGAAAGCGGCCAACATTTCCGAGTTGGCCGTCTCGAATCGGATCGATCGGATGGTCGCGAACCGCCAGATGAAGGTCACGGTTCAGCGCGACATCAGAACGCTGG
>DATEEI010000015.1:0-10152 GCA_035281225.1 Vicinamibacterales bacterium | reverse complement strand
GACGGCTGGCTCGACAGCCAGCGCCCGCGCGGCGGCACCAGAGTGTCGGAAACCAGCCCAGCGCCGGGGCCTGTCTCGTCCCGGCGGACAGCCTCCGGGCGTCCGCGCGTCCTCGTGGTCGATGACGAGTCGAGCATCCGCCACCTGCTGGCTCGGACGCTGGCGCTGGCAGAGTACGACATCGATACCGCGTCCGACGGTCCATCGGCGCTCGAGCGGCTGCGGCTCTATCCCTACGACCTGCTGATCGCCGACCTGAGGATGCCGGGGATCGACGGGTTAGACGTGATCCGCGAAGCCAAGCGGCTTAAAGCCGATCTCCCTGTAATCATCATCACCGGCTATTCGACCGAAACCGCGGCGATCGAGGCCGTCAACCTCGGCGTGTCGGGCTATTTGAGGAAGCCGTTCACGGTTCCACAGGTCCTGGCCGCGGCTGCAAAAGCGATTGGGGAACCTAATCCCTAATCCCTAATCCCTACTCCCTGATCCCTAGTGCTACAACTCTCCTCCATTACCAAGTCCTTCGGCGAGCGCGTTCTCCTCGAAGACGTCACCTGGCAAATCTCAACCGGCGAGCGCGTTGGGCTATGTGGCCCTAACGGCGCCGGCAAGACCACGCTGCTCAAGATGCTCGCGGGGTATGACGAGCCGGACGAGGGCAGCGTCATCAAGCCATCGGCGTTGACCGTCGGCTACCTGCCGCAGGATGGACTCGCGCACGCCGGCCATTCGATTCTCGAAGAAGCCAGCTCGGCGTTTGCGGATCTCTTGCAGGTGAAATCGGAGATGCACGACATCGAGGATCGCCTGGGCGATGCGTCGATCCCGGACGAGCACGACGCCCTGCTCGAGCGCTACAGCGCGCTGCAGGATCGCTTCAGGATCGGAGAGGGCTACAACATCGACCTGAAGGTCGCGACGGTGTTGCGCGGGCTCGGCTTCGCGGATGACGCATTCGATCAGCCGACGGACGCGCTGTCGGGTGGATGGCAGATGCGGCTCGCGCTCGCGAAGCTGCTACTCGGGCGGCCGACGCTGCTGCTTCTCGACGAGCCGACGAATCACCTGGATCTCGAGGCGCGCAACTGGCTCGAGGAGTATCTCTGCGCCTACCCGCACGCCGTGATTCTGGTCTCGCACGATCGCTTCTTCCTCGATGCCGTCGTGACACGCATCAGCGACCTGAACCTCCGCACGCTCACCGACTACCCCGGCAATTACACGCACTACATCGCGGAGCGCGACGCGCGCATGGACCAGCTTCGCAAGTCGAAGCGGGAGCAGGACGAGGAAATCGCGCGCGTGAAGATGTTCATCGATCGCTTCCGTTACCAGGCGACCAAAGCAGCGCAGGTGCAGAGCCGGATCAAGATGCTCGACAAGGTCGTGCCGATCGAGGCGCCGCCAGAGCGCAAGCGCATTCATTTCACATTTCCAGTCTGCGCGAAGAGCGGCCGGTCGGTCATCGAGTTGCACGACGTCCGCAAGGCGTACGGGGAGAAGGTCATCTTCTCGAAGCTGAACCTGTTGATCGAGCGCGGCGATCGGCTCGCGTTGGTCGGGCCTAACGGCGCGGGCAAATCGACGCTGATGCGGATGCTGTCAGGCGTCGAAGCGCCGGATGCCGGTACGCGACGCGAAGGGCACCAGGTCGTCATGCAGTATTTCGCGCAGGACGAGGCGACGCGGCTCGACCCCAGCCTCACGGTGTACGAAACGATGTCGTCGGACTCCCCGACCGGAATGGTGCCGGCGATCCGTAACATCCTCGGAGGTTTTCTCTTTTCGGGAGACGACGTCTACAAGAAGGCCGCGGTGCTATCGGGCGGAGAGCGGACACGCTTGGCGGTGGCGCGGATGCTGTTGATCCCATCCAACACGCTGCTGCTCGATGAGCCGACCAACCATCTCGATCTCGACTCGAAGGACATCCTGCTCGAAGCGCTCGAAGACTACGGCGGCACCCTTATCTTCGTGTCGCACGATCGCTACTTCGTGGAGAAGCTCGCGAACAAGATCGTGGAGATCGGCCACGGCGACGCGCGCGTGTTCCCGGGGACCTACAAGGAATTCCTGTGGAGCAAAGAACATGGTGCGGCCGGTACGACGGGTGCGAGGAGTGCGCCAGGTGCGAAGGCGGGTACACCTGTAGGGCGCGACTTTAGTCGCGCTGCGAAGGCGGGTACACCTGCAGGGCGCGACTTCAGGCGCGCTGAACCGATGGCGCGCAACGCCGCCGCCGAACACGATGCGCGCAAGCGCGCGCACGCTGAGCAGCGCAGACGCGATCAAGAAACGAAGAAGCGACAATCTCACATCTCCGACCTCGAGGCACGGATCGCCGACCGCGAGCAGACGATGAAGGAGATCGAGGCCGCGATGGCGGCGCCTGGTTTCTACGACAATCGCGACCAGGCCCAGCCCCTCATCGATCGCCACCAAGCCCTCATGTGGGAGCTCGGTGACCTCATGCACCAGTGGGAGGATCTGCAGAAATAGTTGCGAAACCCGTTACGGAATTGGTCTCTTCGTGACGATAATGTAATCAATGGTTGGTAAGAGGAGACGCGAAGCCTTATTTTTGAATGATTTAGCAGCAATATACGCAGTCCGTGTCGGGCACGCCGTTTGCCCTTTCAGTCCATTGGACCGACCTGATGGAAAGCCCGCAGACGACTGCTCTGCCCTTCGTTATTGACATGCCACAAACGATCAAACGGCGGCCCAGTGCCCTCAAGCGGCCTGCCCGGCGGCGCGTCCGCAACGAGACCGATCGCTTCTTCCGCCAGCTCGTCGCCGGCATGCGCAATGGCGTACTGGCCATCACACGTGATGGCCTCGTCGCAGAGATCAACGCCGAAGCCCAGAGAATCTTCCAGCTCAAGCGATCGTCGCGGTCCATCGGCCGGCACTTCGCCGAAGTTCTCGCCAAGCACCCCGACATGGTGCGCGTTCTCCATAGTGCGTTCGAGCTGAGCCACTTGCCGAACCGCGCCGAGCTGAGGTTGAAGACCACGAACAAGGTCATCGGCTACACGCTCTCGCACGTCAAGGACGAACGCCGCCGATCGAGCGGCATCGCCCTGTTCTTCAAGGACCTCACGAAGGTCGAGCAGCTCGAGGAGCGCGAACGGCTGCGCGACCGTCTTGTCGCCCTCGGCGAAATGGCCGCGGCCATCGCCCACGAAGTGAAGAACCCGCTCGCCGGCATCGAGGTCATGGCGGGGGTGCTGAAGCGCCAGCCGTCGGTCGTCGACTCGCCGGATGCGCAGTCGCTTCTGAACGACATCATCACGGAAGCGAAGATGGCGAACCAGATCGTGCACGAAGCACTGGAGTTCGTCCGGCCGATCCGGCTGCAGGTCGAGCACACGGCGATTGCCGACGTCGTACAGACCTCACTGGCGCTCGCCGACAGCAAATTTCCGCGACCGGAGATCGACGTCACGATCAAGGTGGACGAAGGACTGCCACCGATTCAGGGCGATCAGCATCAGCTCTGCCAGCTGTTTACGAACCTGCTGATCAACGCCTTCGAAGCGCTCGAAGGCAAAGGCCACGTGGAGATTCTGGCGCGCGAAGGCGGCCTCGAAGAAGACGGGAGCGCCACGAGCGGCGACGGACACACGCGCACCGTCATCGTAGAGGTGACCGACGATGGTCCGGGCGTGCCGCGGGAGCTTCGCGACCGCATCTTCAACGCGTTTTTCACGACCAAGCCGCAGGGCTCCGGTCTCGGCCTGGCCATCGTGCGCAAAGTCGTCGATGCCCACGACGGCCGCATCGACATCCAAACAGGCGCGAATGGCACCCGCTTTCAGGTCATCCTTCCGGTGTCGGGCGCAAACGACTGGTTCGTTCCCCGGCCGCAAGGCCACGTACGTTCATCAACCGACGACTAAGGAAAACGAGGAAGACAGATGGGTCGTATTCTCATCGCGGACGATCACGACGCCCTTCGACGCGGGCTTGCCAGGGCGCTGACCTCTGCCAGCCACGAAGTGGAAGAGGCGGCCAACGGCAACCAGGCCATCGAACGCCTGCACGAGGGACATTTCGACGTGGTCTTGAGCGATCTCAAGATGGGTGGCAGCGACGGCATGGACGTCTTACGCACGACGAAAGCGCTGCATCCCGCAACCGCCGTCATCCTGATGACCGCATTCGGATCGGTGCACACCGCGGTCGAGGCGATGAAGATCGGCGCGTTCGACTACGTGCAGAAGCCGTTCGAGATCGAAGAGATGGAAGTGAAGATCGAGAAGGCGCTCGAAATGCGGCGGATGCGCCACGAGCTCGACTATCTCCGCCATACGCAGAACGATATCTACGATTTCGACCGCATCATCGGCAACAGCCCTCCGCTACAGCGCGTGCTCGGCGTCGTCCGAAAGGTGGCGAAGAGCAATACGACCGTATTGATTCGGGGCGAGACGGGCACGGGCAAGGAGCTCATCGCGGGCGCCATCCATCACAACTCGCTGCGAGCGGCGCGTAACTTCGTGAAGGTGAACTGTGCCGCGCTGCCAGAGACGCTGCTCGAGTCGGAGCTGTTCGGCCACGAGAAGGGCGCCTACACCGGCGCCGATCGGCAGCGCATCGGCCGCTTCGAGCAGGCCGATGGCGGGAGCCTCTTCCTCGACGAAGTCGGCGATATGAGCGGCGCGATCCAGGCCAAGATTCTGCGCGTCCTGCAGGAGCATGAGTTCGAGCGGCTTGGCGGCACCCGCACGCAGAAGGTGGACGTCCGGCTCATTACAGCGACCAACCGCGACCTGGCGCAAATGGTCGCGTCCGGCCAATTCCGCGAAGACCTCTACTACCGCCTCAACGTCGTCTCGGTAGAGATGCCGCCGCTGCGCGAGCGCAAGGAAGATATTCTGCCGCTGGCGATGTTCTTCGTGAAGAAGTTCAGCGGGGAGCTGAAGAAGAAGCTTGACGGCATCGACCAGGAGGCCCAGAAGATGCTCCTGCGCTACAACTGGCCGGGCAACATCCGCGAGCTCGAGAACTCGATAGAGCGCGCGATTCTGATGACGGATGGGCAGTTCATCGCGTCCGAGGATCTGCGGCTCGGTGAGATCGCCACCACCGCGGCTTCCGGATCCCGCGAAGCGTCATCGCTCGTCAAGATTCCGCCGGCGGGGGTCCCGCTGGAAGAGATCGAGCGGAGCGCGCTGATGGAAGCGTTGAAGATGTCGAACTGGGTACAAAAGGATGCCGCCGAGCTGCTCGGCATCAGCCCGCGCGTGATGAACTACAAGATCAAGACGCTGCGGATTGAATTTCCACGTGGGCGCAGACCGATGATGACGACGGCGCTGTAGATCGGCCATCGGCGATCGGCCATCGTCGATCGCCGTGTCAAAGGATCTAGGAAGCAGTCAAGCGCTGCTGCAGCGTTGACCGGCAGATTCCATGAAGCGACCGAAGCGCCTGGATGCCTTCCGCATCCAGGAGGCCAACGGCGGCATCTTCCTCCGCGTTGGACAAGAGCTCATCGACTTCCGCGATCAGCACCCGAGCCTCAGCAGGATCAATACCCTCGTCCATGCGGCGGCGTATGCCCTTGAGCTTCGCGAGCTCGGACATCAGCAGCCGCCGACGCGCCTTCTGTCGCTCGCTGCGGCGGAAGCTCGAGACGAACTGAGTCATCGCGAAGGCCGCGCCGACGATCCACGCGACGAACGATAACCGTCCGAGTCGATCGGCGGTCACGAGATCGTTGCGGTGATAGAAAATCTCGGCCGCGGGGTGCAGGGGCAGGACTCCGACCTGCCGTCCGCGTTCCTCGGTGAGATGTTGTTGGATGTCGCGCCCGAATCGCGGGTCGTACAGGACGTCAAGGATGTCGCGCGCGACGCGCCCTGGAAGATCCCGACGGGCGATCAGCAGCGAGGAAACAGTAATGGTCGGAACAGGCTCTGACGGAATGCGCCTCTCGGGACCGTAGGCGCCGGCGGGAATGAATCCCGGCTCCGTTCCCGGAAGCGATTGAGCCAAAGCCTCATGATCGCGGATCGGTACCAGGCGGTAGTGACCGCCTCTGAGCATGCTGACGATGAGATCCGCTTGCAGGAACTGCGTTCGGGTGACAGCCGCCATGTGTCCGGCATCGAAGTCCTTCACGAGGCCGCGTGACGTGGGCCGAACAACGGTCACCGATGAGAGCTTTCCGTAGTACTCCAGAACCTTTTCGCCCAGCGTCGGAGGCTGACCCTCACCTCTCAACCCGGGATTGATCGCGCCCGCAAGGTCCCGAACATCCGAAACCGTGTTGGCATTGGGCACGACGACGAAGAAGTATTGCCGTCCGACCACCGCGAGCGAGTAGAGGCCGTCCGACTTGGCGGCCTCGTCCGACGAGCTTTCGATGGTGGCGAGATCGATGCCTCGCGCGTCGTTCAAGAGCGCGCCGACGTTCTCTGGCACGCCTGCCGTCTCAACCAGCTCGAGCTCGTAGCCGGCCTTCTCCTTGAGATACCTGTTGAGGATGACGCCGAGTTGGTAGTACGAGCCGGTCCTTATTCCGAGGCCGATGCGGTACGTGCGGCCGCTGTTCCCGGAGAACACCTCAGCGAAGCGGTCTCTGATTTGATAGGAAAGCGTGGGCGCCAGAAACTGCAGGACGGCCACCAGCGACAAGACGCCGACGGCGCAGACACCGGCGAAGATGCCAAGTTGGCGCCATCGAGTCATTGACGCGCAAGATTGTAGCAAACGCAGATGAGCCCCTGCGCGCTAGTTGAACGTGTCAGGCTCTGGGGTGCGATTTCCTGTAGACATCCATCAGTTGCGCCGCATTCACGTGGGTGTACCGCTGCGTCGTGCTGAGGCGCGCGTGACCCAGCAGCTCCTGGATGGCGCGCAGGTCCGCGCCATTGGCGAGCAAATGGGTGGCGAACGAATGCCGCAGCGCGTGCGGGCTGATGCCGAACTTCGCGCCGCACTGGGCCACATAGCGCCGGACGAGCCGATCGACGCTGCGCGTCGACAGCCTGCCGCCTCTATAGTTGAGGAACAGCGGCGCGCTTTTCGCCCTCTGCCCTCTTCCCTCTGCCCTCTCCCCTCTGCCCTCTCCCCTCTGCCCTGTTCTATCTTTGAGCCATGCGCGCAGCGCATCAGCAGTGCTGGTATTGAACGGCACCAGGCGTTCCTTCCGTCCCTTCCCCATCACCCGCACCATGCGCCCTGACAGGTTCACGTCCTCCATGTCCAGTCCGACGAGCTCGCTGAGCCGCAGACCAGAGGCGTAGAACAGCTCGAGGATGGCACGATCGCGGCGACCGAGCGGGCTCGAGCTATCCGGCATCTCGAGCAGTCGGCTCATCTCCTCGACCGTAAGATGCGCGGGAATCGTCTGTCCTCTCTTGGGTGCGGCGACCAGAGCTGCAGGATCGTTGTCGACGAGATCCTCCCGCCGGAGAAACCGAACGAACGTGCGAAGCGCCGACAACTTGCGGGCTGACGACGTGGCCGAGATGCGCTGCTTGTGGAGCTCGCCCAGAAACGACCGGATGGCGAACGCGTCGACATCCACGGGGCTGAGCGCGTCGAGCGGCTTCTGCCGGATCTGCGACGTGTGCTTCAGGAACGTGGCGACATCGTTGTCGTAGGCCGTCAGCGTATGCGGCGACACGTTGCGGTTGCGGAGGTACTGCAGAAAACGCTTGAGGACATCCTTCATGCCCTCTGCCCTCTGCTCTCCGCCCTCTGCCCTTTTCCCTCTGCCCTCTGCCCTTTGCCCTCCGCCCCATGCTCTGCCGCTATCCACTCGCCCAACGCTTCCAGCGCGCGTTCCGAGATCGCCAGCTTGCGCTTCTGCTTGTCGCGAATGTGCCCGGGCGCGGGTTCCATGATGCCGAACGTGATATTCGTGGGCTGATAGGCGTGCGGGTTGGCGTGCGAGACATAGAACGCGAGTGCCCCGATGGCGGTGGTCCGCGGCGGTACACGCAGCTCACGGCCGCGCACCAGCGCCGCAGCGTTGCGACCTGCAATCAATCCCGACGCCGCAGATTCGACGTAACCCTCAACGCCGGAGATCTGACCGGCAAACAACAGCGCCGGGTTCGCGCGCGCCTGCCACGTTTCGTGCAGCACGGTCGGCCCGTTGATGTAGGTATTTCTGTGGACCATGCCGAACCGCACGAACTCGGCCTGTTCCAATCCCGGGATCATCCGCAGCACGCGCGCCTGCTCTCCCCACTTCAGTTGCGTCTGGAATCCCACCAG
This sequence comes from Vicinamibacterales bacterium, assembly GCA_035281225.1. GTDB lineage: Bacteria > Acidobacteriota > Vicinamibacteria > Vicinamibacterales > JAMQPK01 > JAMQPK01. The sequence goes on along the minus strand of DATEEI010000015.1, from coordinate 1,914 downwards.
GCTGTAATGATCGCCCGCGAGGTTGTCCTGCCGCAGCTGCACCGCCGCATAGGGCTGACGCCCGCTGCGCGGATCCGTCAAACCGACCGGCTTCATCGGACCGAACCGCAGCGTGTCTTCTCCCCGGTGCGCCATCACCTCGATCGGCAGGCAACCCTCGAAGAACTTCTCGCGATCGAAATCGTGAACAGTCGCCGATTCGGCAGTCGTGAGCGCAGCGTAGAACGCGCGATACTCGTCGCGCGTCATCGGACAGTTGAGATAGTCCCCTTCCTCGGCTTCGCCACAAGACTTACCCGTGGGGACTAGGGAGTGGGGATTCGGGATTGGTTCCGTCACGCTGAATGCGACCGCGGGCCGCCGAACGTCCCGATCCCAGCGTGACGCCCGGAACACCTTACTCATGTCGATCGTCTCGGCGAGCACGATCGGGCTGATCGCGTCGTAGAAATAGAGGTGGTCGCTGCCGACCAGCCGAACGATCGCCGCAGACAGCTCGGGCGATGTCAGCGGGCCCGTGGCGATGATGACTGGAGCCTCCGATGTCGCGTCGGGAACGGACGTAATCTCTTCGCGCGACAGCGTAATGAGCGGATGCTCGTGAATCGCCTGCGTGACGGTTCTCGCGAATAGATCGCGATCGACCGCCAGCGCCGCGCCGGCCGGCACGCGCGCGATTTCGGCCGCGTGCATGACGAGCGAATCCAGCCGCCGCATCTCTTCCTTGAGAAGGCCGACGGCATTGTCGAGCTTGTCTCCCCTGAAGGAGTTGCTGCAGACGAGCTCTGCGAGGCGATCGGTCTTGTGGACTTCAGTCGGCCGGACGGGCCGCATTTCGGAAATGGTGACAGGAACCCCGCGGGAGGCGGCCTGCCACGCGGCCTCGCACCCCGCCAGGCCACCACCAATGATCTGGATCATGCGGTCACAGTCCGGCTAAAGCCGGACACTACTTGCTGACATCATGCAGGTACCGGTTCTTCTTCCAACGGCGCGTCACGCTCGTAGGCGCAATCTTCCTTACTGCAGACGAGCTGCCGTCCGGCTTTCTTGGTAATCTTTTCGAGCAGGAACGGCGTGCTGCATTCAGGACAGGCTTCGGCAATCGGTCGCTTCCATAGGGTGAAGTCGCAGTCCGGATAGTTAGCGCATCCGTAAAACGCCTTCCCGCGGCGCGATTTGCGCTCGACGATGTCGCCGGCGTCCTTCGGGCACATGACGCCGGTGGTCTTCATCTTCACGTACTTGCAGTTGGGATAGTTCGTGCATGCCGTGAACTCGCCGAACCGGCCTTGCTTGATGACGAGGTTCGACTCACATTTCGGGCACTTCTCGTCGAGGATCTGATCGGGCTTGGCGGCCTTCATCCCGCCCTGCGTCGAGATGATCTTTCTCGTGGTCTTGCACTCGGGATAGCCCGTGCACGCCAGGAACTGGCCGAAGCGGCCGCGCTTGACCACCATCGGCTTGCCGCAGTTCTCGCAGATCTCTTCTTGTGGCTCCTCGGTGTCGGTCCCCGGCTCGCTCTTCTCGAGCTCTCGCGTGTTCGTGCAGTCGGGGTAGCCGCTGCACGCGACGAACGGTCCGAACTTGCCGACCTTGATCACCATGCCCTTGCCGCAGCGGTCGCAGACCTCTTCGGTCTTGATGCCCTCCTTGAGGTTCTGCATCTCCTTGCCGGCTTTGGTCAGGTCTTTCTTGAACTTCTTGTAAAACGTCGTGAGGGTGCCCTTGTAGTCGGCCTTCCCCTGTTCGATGCGATCGAGGTCTTCTTCCAGCCCGCGCGTGTACTCGACGTCGAGGATGTCGTCGAAGCTCTTGATCAGCAGGTCGGTGATGATCATGCCGAGCGCGGTCGGCTTGAACTTACCCTCGGTTTTGTTGGCGTAATCGCGATCCTGCAGAACGCCGATG
>DATEEI010000014.1:0-6386 GCA_035281225.1 Vicinamibacterales bacterium | reverse complement strand
GTGTTCCCGCTTCTCGTGACCGTGAAGACGACAGACCCGCCTTCAGTCACATTGGGAGCGGAGATGTCGAAGACGGCAATGGATCCTGTGTATTGAGTAACGCGGTTACCCGCATCATCGTACTTGTAGATGATGCCATTCCCACTGTTGTAGATGACGCTCTTGAGGCGGCCCAGATCATCGTAGGCGTACGTGCCGGTGCCTGCACTCCAACTGGTTTGGGCCCAAGGCAGCAGGAACAGCGCAAAGATCAACCGCCAGCGCCGCTCGGCAGGAGCGGCCCTGCTGAAATCGCAATCCATGCGTACTCCCCCTTACGTTTAGGTGATGCGAGCTCGGGCAATTCCTGCGCTTGGACAACACTTCGACGTTGCCCACGAGCCTGCCACGAATTCGCAGGCTAGCCAAGCGTCGGAAATCAGCTAGCGACCTATTGTCGTGACGCATGAGGAACAACTCCTCTCGCGAAGTGCAAGGGCACAGGTCATTCGAATGAAGCTCTGCAAACATTCTACTAACAGCCACGGGCATAGCAGCGAGTACGGGCTCTATATCAGAGCGTCGGCTAAAGAATGATGGAGCAAAATCTAAAGATTTCCAATTATGTAGGACCCATTCGGATGACACGTTTGGGTCGTGTCCGACGACGCGCGAGAAAACCACCGGCGATGGTTTCGCTCCGTCAACCCAGGATGACTTCAAAAACCCATCAAAGGGGATGCTCGCCGTCGGACTTCTGAGATGTGTCGCGATTACCTTTTGAGATTCTGTGACTCACTTCACAGTGAGCGTGGTGGCCGAGATGGCACCATGAGACGGCAGGTGGCATAAGGGTAGCTGGCGACTGGAGTTTCCGCGCAGCGTAAAGGCCAATCTCCGGAAGTCTCGCGATTGCGTTGGGGTCTTGGGGGACTCGTCATGCACCCTCGATGGATCGTTTGCCGCTGCACCGGCGATTCCCTTTCGACGCAACAGCGCAGGATGGGTGCAAGTGAGCGACGCCGTCCAGAAGCCCTGTCGCGGAACAGGGTGTGCCCTGTCACAAGCGCCGTTTATCTAAGCGAGCCGGAGAAAGAGCCATGAACGTACAGAGACCCTCTGTCGGCCCAATCATCGGATACACAACGTCCAATGAGGTTAGGATTTGGCTACGCGGAAAGCTGCAGAAAACGGACGATGAGGGCTACAACCGTTGCTTCGGCGTCGTACAACTGAAAGGCCCCAAGGACAAGGATTGGGTGCAGGCGCCGCGCTTCGTAAAGATGCCGCCGCACTTCGACATGACCGGGGTCTGCGTATTTACGGGACTACTACCTGAAACCGACTACGAATATCGGGCTGGTTGGTTCTATGCCGAAACCGAAATGGACAACCTGGGCCCCAACTTGAAGCTGGACTGGGAAGGCATTAGCCCCAAGCCCTTTCGTACGGGTACCGCAAAGAAGACAGCCGGCCGTTCCTATGCGATAGGGTCATGTCGCTATCTGTTGCGTCTATTCGGAGGATCATTTTTTGACGATCGGGGCGACAAAGCATTCAGGAGCATTTTGGAGCAGATAGAAGATCCCAAGAGCCCGCGGCCAGTCGATGGCCTGTTGATGGTTGGCGATCAGGTCTATGCGGATGATCTCAACTTTGTGGGACCCGACACACAGGTCGACGAGTACCTGAAAAGGTACCGCGAAGTATTCAGCCAACCGCATCTGGCGCGACTAATGAGTCGTGTTCCTACGTATATGGTACTCGACGATCACGAGATCGAGGACAACTGGCCCGCCAAGGCTACGGACAAGGATCGGCACACCTTGTACCCCGCCGCGATGCACGCGTATCAGATCTACCAGTGCAGCCATGGTCCTGTCTTTCCTCTTGGAAGTGATGGCAGCATCGAAGGAACGCTGTCGCGGTTCTGGTACACCTTCGAGGATGGCTGCTGTGACTGGTTCGTACTGGACTGCCGTACCGAACGTGTCTGGGATACCGACCCGAGCCGCCGCAAGATGGTGAAGGACGACCAGCTTCGCGCCCTCTTGAAGTGGCTGGATGACGGAAGCGGCGCTGCCAAAATGATCGTTTCCTCGGTGCCTTTCTTTCCGGATCTGGAATCTGACAACGACGACAAATGGGGTGGATTCCCGTGGGAGCGCACTCAGATCCTAGATTTCATCGTTAGCCGCAAGATCCGAAAGGTCGCCTTCGTTTCGGGCGATGTGCACTGCTCGTTCGTTTCCGAGCTTACGTGTACGTCGGATCCCAGTTTCAAGGTGCACTCGATCGTCTCCTCTTCATTTTTTTGGCCATACCCTCACATGGAGGCCAGTGACTTTGTCCTGAAGGGAGAGCTTCGAACGGCGTCGTCACCAAAGGCAACGACGGCAAACAAGTATCAGGTCTCGTACACGTCCAAGGTGCATTCGACCGACAACTTCTGTCGACTAGAAGTCGATCCGGCAGGGTTCCAGGTTACCTACTATGAGCGAAAGGGCGCGCCGCTCGGGAAGCCCGTAGTTCGGCAGTGGTAGCGGAAAGCCTCACCTCTTCGCTCTGCGCGTTCTGCCAAGTCGATCATTTATCCAATCACGACGATGGGGGGGCAATGGACGCCGTGCTGGAAGTGCTGCGTGACCCGACGACTGATCTCGCATTCAAGGTCCTCTGGCCAACGCTGGTCTCGTTGGTCATCTTCCACGTGTCGCGCAAGAGCGACGCGCGCAGCCTGCGCAGGGAACCCCTTGTCGAGATTGTCGATGCGCTCGACAAGGCGGAGAAAGCGGTCAGCGGGTTCAGAGCTAAATACTTGGGCGGATATGCCTCGGATTCGGACTTCATTTCCGATGCGAGCTCAGCGTTTACCAAGTGCTCGGCGTTTCTCGATGTTTCGAAGGACAGCAAGAAGCGGCTGTTCCTAACGAAAACAGACAAGGAATCGGTGGACAGGGCTCGGCAGAATCTCGTCAAGGAGCTGCTCGCGATTCAGTATGATGACACTCATCGGCCCTTTCCACATGACGGCGTATTTATGGATGAGGTTACGGCCGCTCGATCAGAATTAGAGCAGGCAGTTAGGACTCTCGCGTAAGTGACTCCAGGAGGACTCATGGCCAAGTATCCCGGGCGAGTGATCAAGTTGGGCGAGGCGGATCCGAAAGTCATCAAGGCGATAAAGATGCAGCTGAATACTCGCCTGAACTACCAGAAGGTTCCCGCTCTGAAGCTGGACGTTAACGACCCGTCCTTCGACCAGAGCACAAGGCAGGCGGTCAAGATGTTTCAGGCGCTAAATACGGATGAACGCGGCTCGCCACTTGTGATAGACGGAGAGATCGGACCTCTCACTTGGGGAATTCTCTTCGGACAGAAGGCTGTAAAGCACTCTGGCAATCCATCGAGCATTCTCTTGCGTGAGGTACTGAGGGTAGGGCGCGGCGAGATTGGAGTCAGGGAAGTTCCTAAGAATTCAAACTTTGGACCGCGCGTCGAGGAGTACCAAGCTCTGACCGCGACCAAGGGCTTAGCATGGTGCGTGAGCTTCGTTTATTGGTGTTTCAATACCGCGGCAGCAAACATGGGAAGACCCAATCCTATGTACAAGACTGCGGGTGTCCTCAACCACTGGAAGCGATGCGAGTCGGCGGGGGCGGCTCGTCTCCCAGCCCATGACGCCAAAGATAATCCGGGACTCGTCAAGCCTGGGATGATTTTCGTGATGGATCATGGCGGTGGCAAAGGGCACACGGGTTTGGTGGAGATCGTCGACAGCGGCTTCATTCGCACTATCGAGGGGAACACAGATGCCAGCGGTGCCAACCGCGACGGCGGCGGTGTTTATGAGGTGGAGCGAAAGATCTCTTCAATTAACACCGGCTTCATAGCCTATTAAAAAAACGGGCAAGTCGCCGACGTACAAGACGACGTGGGCCAGACGAGCGTTGCACTTCGCCGCGGCGCCGTGCATTGGCGCGCGTGGTTCCCCCGGTGCGATACCAACAACCGCTCGGGTCCGGCGGCATCCGCAGGTTGCGCAGCGGCTGGTTACGCAGAAATCTTCAATCCTCGGGTCTCATGAACATTGGGGACTTAACATAATCAACGATATATCTAATATGGTTAGGTAACCGTTTCCGAGGGGATCCCTGGGTCTACGGCGTCCTGACCGTCTTGTCTGGCCAGTGCTTGCGCGCACGCTTGACCAAGCGCGCGTCGAAGCTCGCAAAACCTTCGTCGGCTTCTCGGCTGGCCGCCAGATGCAAGGCATCCGCGAAGTCCATACCGGCGGCGAATGCCGCGAGCGCTTCGAGGACGGTCGGCTTGTCCTCGCATCGCACCTCAGGCAGATGGACCAGCCGGACCAGGGCTTCGGCAATTTCGCTTTCGGCAAATCCGAAGGCGCTGCGCAGCACCCATTCGGTCTCGAGCAGTACGGTTCTGGACAGCCAGACGGTATGGGCTCGGAACAACGCGACCGCCCGGCGGTGCTGAGCCGCGTCGTCGTCCGCGAGGAGGCGGACGACGACGTTAGTATCGACCGCGAGCATGCCGTGCCTTCGCCTCGCGACGCACAGCCGCTTCCATGTCCGCCAGGCTGACCCTCCGCTTCGCCTTGAGGCAGCCCGCCACGTCCTCGATGCGGCTTTCGGTGCGCGTCGCCAACGGTTTCAGCAAGACCCCGTCGGGTGTCTCGTGAACCTGGAACTCCGTCCCTGCTTTCCAGTGTCGAGCACTTCGGATGCTGCTGGGCAGGACGACCTGCCCCTTGCTCGAGAGGCGCGTGGTTTCGATGTTGGTCGCCATGCCGGATTCGGGTAAGACATGTGTAAGACACACTATACGCGCACTCGCAAGCCTTGGCGACGGTGCCGAGGTGACAGGAGCCTAGCCAGGCGACCAGTCCCCATGTCACCTGCGGGCTTATGTCATCAACCAAGTCGGTGGCGGCTTGCAGAGGCCGGGCGTCGCCGGGCTACCCGACCAAGCCGACTGATGCTTCTCGACCCGAAGCAAGCCGTGACCGACGGTCACGTCACTGGCTTCTCGGGGCGGTCCGCGTGACGTTCCGACGATGAGTCCGGTGCCTCATCCCGCGACGGTGCGCTCTCACCTGCTTGCCGCAGCTCGAGCCTTCGTCCGCGATGCACGAGGCCTGCCCGGTGTCGATCGGATTGCCCTGATCGGGTCGATCTTGACCAACAAGCTCGAACCCAAAGTCATCGATCTGTTGGTCACGATCGCGGACGCCGTCGATCTGCGGGTGCTCGCCGGCGTCGGGCGTCGGCTCAAAGGGGCGACACAGCAACTCAACCGCGGCGCCGACATCTTTGTTGCCCGGCACGACGGCCGATACCTCGGGCGTACGTGCTCCTATCGCGATTGCCATCCACGTCGGGCGTGCGGAGGTACGCTTTGTGGACAGGCCCGCTATCTGCGCGACGATCTGGACGTCGTGACGCTTCCCGCCTCCCTTGCGCTCGATCCCCCGGTCGAACTCTGGCCGCGAGTGCGCGCCGATGGCGTGGTCCCGGCGGATGTCGCGGCACTTCTCGATCAACTCCGCTCGGACAGCACCGCGAGACCGACTGCTGAGCCGACACCTACCAGAACGTGATTAAATCTCCGGCGCTTCTTGGGGTCGGCCGCTGCCCCGTTGCAGAGAACGGGGTAAACGTACCCGCTGTGTAAAAACTGCACTTTCGGCTCACCGATCCCGTTTCCGCCACGACCGCGCAGTCTGATCCATTACCTTCTCCGCAACGGTCGATCAATTGGTCGGCCCCCGGTTTATTTCCCTCGTGGGGATGTCCTTTGTTGCAAAGTGCACCTTTTGCATCTCGGGATTCAATCCGGTCGATTCGATGTGCCTCCGCGCACTGCTATTGGCAAAAGGCACAATTCCATATAAAGCAATCTTTTATATGATATTTGCGAGCATTTGTGTCGCGAGCTGAAAGTACACTTTTTACACCTCGGAACACTTGGGGTTATCCATACGCGTTGGTACAGCCTCCGTGCTCAATCCGCGCGAGCAATTCGCGTCAACGGGGCCCTGGTGAAAGAAGATAGGGGGACGCGGCGGATGTAGCGTTTTGGACATCAGTCCTCCCCGTTGGGTTTCTGCGCATCCTCCTTCGCCATCCACGCGATGAAAGCCTTAAGCCCCACCGGAAGGAAGATCGCGATTTCGACGAAGGACAGCAGCGACTTCAGGTCGCCGCCCAGCGCTCGCCTGGCGCTCGTGAAGATGGCCAGGAGCATCAGGAAGGCGCAGGCCAGCAGGATCGCGCGACCGATCAGCGTCCTCTCCCCGTCTTCCTGTGAGATCCAGAGCTGCCTGACCGCATCGCGCAGGTTCGGGAGGAATTCCCGGAATGCGGCGCGGACGTAAGCGAGAA
>DATEEI010000013.1:0-62868 GCA_035281225.1 Vicinamibacterales bacterium | reverse complement strand
CGCGCTCGAGAAAGCCCGGCACGAAGAACTCCTTCGTCAGGGTCGTCAGTTTCACACGACCGGTCTGTCCGTATTCGACGACCTTCGACGGATCGTCGAAATCGACGACCTCGATGACCGCGCGAGGCTGAGGCGCGTGATACGTAATCTTGTAGTTGTTGTCCGGCCCGCTGGGCGCGCTCGCTGCGAGCCCCATGAGCGTGTTGCCATAAGTGGGCGTCATGTACGCGCCGTCGAGCAGCTCTTCGTGCGCGAACCGGTTCCACTGCGGCGTGAACTCGGTGCCACCCGAGAAAATTCCGGTGATGCCCGCCTGCTTGATCGTCGTGCCCATCGATTCGAGGCGAAGCGCCAGCGATTCGAGCAGCTTCGGCGTCGTAAACATGCACTGGATGTCGTGCCCGGCCTGCAGAATCGACACGGCCTGATCGATCACGTGGTTCTTGTAGGCCTCGAGGTGCTCGATCCATCCTTTCTTGATGAGCTTGATCACCCAGCGGGGATCGAGGTCCACGCAGAAACAGATGCCGCCGCGGTACTGAGCGAGGTGCTCGACCGCGAGCCGCAGCCGCCGCGGGCCGGATGGCCCGAGCATCAGCCAGTTCGCTCCCTTGGGAAAATATTCATCGGGCAAGGTCGTGCTGAAGAGCTCGTAGTCGGTGCGGAAGTCGTCGAACGCCACACGACTCTTCGGGATGCCGGTCGTCCCCCCGGTCTCGAACACAAAAACGGGCTTGCCGGCGAAGCCTTTCGGAACCCATCGCTGCACTGGCCCGCCTCTCAGCCACTCGTCCTCGAACGACGGAAAGCGCGACAGGTCGCCAAATCCGTGGATGTCCTTGCGAGGATCCCAGCCGAGCTTCGTGGCGTAATCCAGCCAGAACGGGGAACCGGTTGCCGGATCGAAATGCCATTGCACAATCTCGCGCACGTGCGCGTCGAGCGCAGCTCGCGCCTTCTCGGTCTCGAGACTCATCCTGACGGGTAGTATATTCTGGCGTAGGGCAGGTCTCGAACTGCAAGACCCGCCCTACAACTGATGAGATCGTGGCTCGCAGCCGCCATCGTTGCCCTGCTCTACGTGCTTCACCAGGATTTCTGGTTTTGGCGTGAGGCTCGTCCGCTGGTGTTCGGTGTTCTCCCCATCGGCCTCTTCTACCACGCCGCGTTCACCGTCGCCTGCTCGATCGCCATGTGGCTGCTCGTGAAACTAGTGTGGCCGTCACATCTCGAATGATTCCCGCCTTCGTTGTCTTCGCGTATCTCGCCGTTGTGCTCTACATCGGCATTTTTGCGTTCCGGCAGGCCGGCGCGGCACGCACGGCCGAAGACTACTTTCTCGCAGGCCGCTCGCTCGGCCCAATGGTGTTCCTTCTCTCGCTGTTCGGGACCAATATGACGGCGTTCTCTATTCTTGGAGCGTCAGGCCATGCATTCTCGAACGGAATCGTCACCTACGGGCTGATGGCCTCTTCGTCTGCTCTCATCATTCCGGTTTGCCTGCTGGTGATGGGCACCAGGCTCTGGGCACTCGGCAAGCGCCACGGCTTCATGACGCCGGTGCAGATGTTCCGCGATCGCTGGGAATGCGGGCACATCGGCACGGTGATTTTCGTCGTCCAGGCGGCGCTCCTGGTGCCGTACATCATCATCGCGGTGATGGGGGGCGGCACGGTCCTTCGAGCAATCACGAACGGCTTCATCCCCTACTGGCTCGGCGGCGCCATCGTCTCCTTCGTCGTCATGACCTACGTGTTCCTCGGCGGAATGCGCGGCACGGCGCTGGTGAACGCGCTGCAGACGACGCTCTTTCTCTTGTTCGGGACGATCGCGGTCGTCGTGGTCGGGTCGGGCATGGGAGGGTTTCGCGAAGCTGTCGAGGGGATGCTTTCTTCGCCGGCGACGGCGCCGCTGCTGGCCCGCGATCGGATTTCTCCCTGGTATTTCTTCAGCTACACGTTCATTCCGCTGTCGTCGATCGCGTTTCCTCACGTCAGCATTTTCTGCATGACAGCGCGTAGCGTCGCCCATTTCAGAAAGACGGTCGTCCTGTATCCAATCTGCATGCTGTTGATCTGGCTGCCCTCCGTCTTCCTTGGGGTCGTCGCCAATCAGGCCACAGCCGTGCCAGCCATCGAATCGAAGCTCCACGCGCGAGCGGAGCTCGCCGCTCCACATGCGTCGTTGACCGCCGGCGATCGCGCACGGCTTCGCACGCAGGCGGCGGGAGACGACGTCATTCTGCGGCTCGTTGATGGCTACGCGCCATTGTGGCTGGCGGCGCTGCTGGGAGCGGCCGTCATGGCGGCCGTGATGGCCAGCGACTCGCAGATCCTCGCGCTCTCGACGATGTTCACCGAAGATGTCTTCGCGTTTTATCAAGGCACGGCTAGGTTCGGCCATGCCATGCAGGTGTTGACCGGCCGCATCTTCGTCTTTGTCGTGTCCGTGGTCGCGTACGTGATTGCCATGCGCATCCCGCAGTCGATCTTCGATGTGGCGACCCAGTACGCGTTCGCCGGTTACGCTGCGCTTGCGCCGTTGCTGGTAGCCGCGTTGTTCTGGAGGAACAGCACGAAGTGGGGAGCGCTCGCGACCACGCTCTGGACCGCAGGAGCCGTCGCAGCGATCGCTGCCATTCAGACGGCGATCCCGGCGCCTCCTCCGGGCTCGGCCATCGTCGTGTGGGCCATTGGCGATTCGGCGATCGTGACAAGGGCGGCTGCGGGCACGTTCGTGCTGGGCATGCTGCCGGTCGTTCCCATGACGTTGATCTCGGGGTTGGTGATGATTCTGGTCTCACTGGCCACGAAGAGTTTCTCGAAGCCGGGGGAGCTGACGCTGCGACGCTATTTCGTGCGGTAGCTCTCTACAGGAACTTTGCAGGAGACTAGAAGATTAGGAGCTCATACGACGGAGTCACCAGACCCATGTACCGCACGCAGTCAACGCCGAAACGCTTATCAGCGTCCGCTTCCTGACCATCTGTGTTTCCTCCTAAGCTCCTAGCCTCCTGTTCAATTCACTTGTTGCTATGATCGGCCACACATGACAGCAGTACCAGAGACCTCCGCGACGCTGACGCCCGTACAGTGGCTGATCTGCGCCATTGCTGCCATCGGCTTCGCCTTCGACATCTACGAAATCCTCATGCTGCCGCTGATCGTGCGGCCGGCGCTGCTCGAGCTGACCGGCGCTGCACCGGGCTCGCCGCAGTTCCAAATGTGGGTGGGCCGCCTCTTCTACATCCCCGCATTTGCCGGCGGCATATTCGGACTGCTCGGCGGCTACTTGACCGATCGGCTGGGACGCCGGCGGGTGCTGACCTACAGCATCCTCGTCTACGCCATCGCGGCCTTCTCGTCTGGGTTCTCGACGTCCATCGAGATGCTGCTCGTGCTGCGATGCTTCGTCTTCGTCGGCGTGTGCGTGGAATTCGTGGCGGCCGTGGCGTGGCTCGCAGAGCTCTTCCCGGAAGCACAGCGGCGAGAGAAGATCCTCGGATACACGCAGGCGTTCTCATCACTCGGGGGCATCCTGGTGGCAACGGCGAACGGGTTGTGCATCGCGTACGCGACGCACTTCCCCGCCATCAGCGCCTTCGGCCTGACGATTGCGGATCCGCACGCGCCCTGGCGCTACACGTTGATGTCGGGCGTTCTACCGGCGATCCCGCTGATTCTGATTCGGCCGCTTCTGCCCGAGTCGCCGGCCTGGCAGGCCAAGAAGGCCGCGGGCACGCTTGGCCGCCCGAGCATCGCCGCAATTTTTTCACCCGCGCTGCGCAAGACCACCATCGTGACGACGATCATGTTCGCGTGCGCGTATGGTGCGGCGTTCGGGGCGATTCAGCAGATTCCGCAAATCACGCCTGGACTGCCGGAAGTGAGACAGATGACCCAGGGTCTTCCGCCGCCGCGCGCGGCCCTGGTCAATCAGGAAGTCGCCGCGAACGTGACGAAGGTACAGGAAATCGGCGGCCTTGCAGGACGTGTCGCGCTCGCCTACCTGGCGGTGATAATCGTGAGCCGGCGCAAGCTGATCAGGCTCTTTCAGATCCCCGGATTGATCGTCATGCCGCTGACGTTCGCCGTCGCCGCGACCACCAGCTTGAGCTGGCTGTATCCTGCGATCTTCCTCGCAGGATTTCTCACCGTCGGACAGTTCAGCTTCTGGGGAAACTATCTCCCGCGCGTCTATCCGCTCCATCTTCGAGGCACGGGCGAGAGCTTCGCGGCGAACATCGGCGGGCGGCTGATCGGGACGTCGTTCGCGTGGCTGACGGCCACGCTCGCCGTGACGACAAACCGGGCGTACGCACCGTTGAAAGTGGCGTCCGTCGCCGCCGCGGTCGGGTTTTCGGTGTATCTCGTCGGATTCATCGCGAGTTTCTGGCTGCCGGAGCCACCGAAAGAGAATCTGCCGGACTAGCCACAAAAAAAGGGGTCAGACCCCTTTTAGCCGAGGCAGTACAGTCGCCCGTCGTGCGTGCCGAAGACGAGACGTCCGCTCGCCACCGCAGGCGACGCCGTGATGGCACCGCCTGCATCGAAATCCCAGAGCTTGGTGCCCTTCAGCAAGTCGAGCACGTAGAGGCGCCCATCCGTCGAGCCGATAAAGACGCGGTCGCCCACAATCGCGGGCGACGACTCGACGCGGGCGTTGCTCATGAAGGTCCAGTGCGCTTTGCCGGTCTTCGCGTCGAGCGCGTGCACCATCTTGTCGCGACCGCCGAGCACCACGCGCCCGTGGCTGAGGGCCGCCGACGAATAGTACGGGAACAACCGCTCGGGGTGACGATACGTCCACATTACCTTTCGACTCTTCACGTCGATGCCGATCACTTCGTTCTCGAACGTGCCAACGTAGGCGACGCCGCCCATCACCGCGGCTGATGCGCCCATGTAGGCCCCAACCGGCAGCTTCAGCACTTCTCTACCATCCGCGACGCGAATGCCGCGAAACATCTCGTCGCAGCCGGAAATGTACGCGACCCCGTCCACTACCGCAGGCGTCGCATGCACGTAGCCCTGGGACTCGACTTTCCACGCGACCGCGCCTTTCGCCACCGACAGCGCGTAGAGAAACCGATCGTAGGAGCCAATCAGCACCCGCTCCTCCACGACAACCGGCGACGATCGGATCTCCCCCAGCGTCTTGAACGTCCACAGCGCCTTCCCACTCTTCGCGTCGACCGCGTGGAACATGCCGGAGAGATCTCCGATATAGACGACACCGTTCGCGACGGCCGGGGATGACTCTCCAATCTCCGCGGTCTTGTATCTCCAGCGGACGGCTCCGGTTTGCAGATCGAGCGCGATCAGCTCTCCCGCGGCAGACCCGACGAACGCGGTGCCATCCGCTATCGCCGCAGACGATTCGATGGAGGCGCCGGCGTCGAACGTCCACATCACCTTCAAGGCAGGTGCGAGCGTGGACCCTGCCACGCCGATCAGGGCCGGACTACCGCGAAACTGCGGCCACAACGCCGTCTGAGCCGAAGACGTGGCGACTGACACGCCGCACAGCAGGATGGTGATTAGAACGCGCATGCGTACACCTCACGGGCGCCCGCCGCGTCGAACGGACGCGGGTTGAATCGACCGGTCCACTGATCGGCCGCGTCCTCTGCTAGAGCAGGCAGATCGTCTCGCGAAACACCGATGTCCCTCAGAGTACGAGGGAGACGCCCGGCAACCGCGAGCGACGACAACCGCGATGCCAGGGCCTCGACCCCTCCCATCAGCTCGCCATACAGCGGACCGGCCGCTTCTGCGTTCCAGCGGACGACATGAGGCAACAGGATCGCGATCGCATCGCCGTGGGTGGTGCCGTATCGCGCTGTCAGGGGATTCGCGCACGCGTGCGTCGCGCCGAGCATGGAGCGCTCGATGGCCGTACCCGCATAGAACGCGCCCAGCTGCATCGCCGCGCGCGCATCGAGATCGTTCGGAGACGTCAGCACCCGCTCGAAATGTGTGTCGAGCAGCCGCCACGCCTCACGAGAGAGCTCTTGCGATCGCGGATTGCGCTTGGTGCAGACGAACGTCTCGACGGCGTGTGCGATGGCGTCGTACCCGGCTGCGGCGGTCACGGACGCCGGCTGTGTCAACGTCAGCTCGGGATCGAGGATCACGGCCCGAAACGCGGCCTTTGCATCGCCGCACGCCATCTTCTTGTGGGTTTTCGGATCGGAGATAAGCGCGTACGATTGCGCTTCGCTTCCCGTTCCTGCCGTCGTCGGCACGCCGATCATCGGCAGCATGGCCTTCGTCGCCTTGCCGTAGCCCTGAAAGTCGTGGATGCTCCCGCCCTGCGTCAGCAGAAAATTGATCCCCTTCGCACAATCGAGGGAACTGCCACCTCCAAGGCCGATGATCGAATCCACTCCCTGACCGTTCGCGAATGCGCGCCCAGACTCGAGCATGGTCGCGTCGGGGTTGGGGCCGAAATCGCTGAACTCGATCGCATCGATGCCCGCTTCCTCGAGAAAGGCGTGCGCGTGCTTCAAGTGCCCGGCCTTCGCGAGCCCTGGGTCGGCAACCAGCAGCGTCCGCGAGAAACCCAACTCCTTCGCCAACACGCCGATCTGCCCGAGCGTTCCTTCGCCAAACATCACACGGATATCTGTTTTGAGATCCAACGGTCTCGACGTCACTGTTCAATTGTACCCACCATCCTGCGACGCCCCGCTGGCTCGTCGCTTTCCAAGGGAAATTGAACCGAGGCCGGTGTCACGCTACACTGCGCTGACCGGAGCGGGTGCAACTCGGAGCAGCGGCCTTGAGAAGCGGTAGGAGAGCAGAATGAAGCGAACTCCACGCACCGGAGCGGGTTCCCCGGCACGCCAGATCGCGGGTTTCATCGACAAGTTCGACCCGAAGGTCGAGCGGCTCATACGCACATGCCGGTCAGCCCTGCGCAAGCGGCTACCAACCGCGATCGAGCAGGTGTACGACAACTACAATTTCCTTGCCCTCGGCTTCTGCTCGTCCGAACGCACTTCGGATTGCATCGTCTCGCTTGCGGCCTCTGCGAAAGGTGTTGCTCTCTCGTTCTACCACGGCGCCGAGCTGCCGGATCCGGAGGGAATTCTGCTCGGTGGTGGCAATCAGAATCGATTCTTGAGGCTGGAAAGTGCAGCGACGTTGTCGCGGCCTGCAGTTGAAGCGCTGATCGCGGCGGCGGTTGCCCAGGCGAAGACGCCACTTCCCACAAGCGGGCGCGGCTACACCATGGTCAAGTCCGCGTCGGTCAAGCAACGTCCGCGGCAAACAGCCGGAGGAGCTAAGACTGCCTCGCCGCGGGCGGCGCGCCGCGGTCGCACACGGCGTTCGCGAAGCAGTCCAACAAGCCGATGAAGCGGCTCGTTGTGGCACTCATCGCCGTCGTGAGCATCGGCCAGGCTGCTGGGGGGCAGATAAGTCTCGAGCCTGGCGATCTTATTCGTCTGGGCGAGGCATTCCGTCTTGCGCGCGAGGTACAGGCAAAGGTGTGGCCAGGGTGGGACGCCGCACCGTTCGGCCTGCTCATGATCGGCGCCGATCGAGAATTCTTGATGCGTAGGTCCCCAGTACCCACAGGCTTCGCACCTGCGGGTTACTCCGCCATTCTTCAGACAGAGATCTGGAGTCGGCCACGACAATTCGATCCGCACTTGCTCGCAACCTTTCCGGCTTTTGGGCTGCCTCCGCTCATCGTGATGGGTCGTGCGGAAGCCACCACGAAAACATCCACGGCATGGGTGCTTACCTTGATGCACGAACACTTCCATCAGTATCAGATGTCGGATCCGCACTACTACACGGCAACGGAACAGCTTGACTTGTCGAAAGGCGATCAGACGGGCATGTGGATGCTGAACTACCCTTTTCCGTATCAAAGGGACGATGTAGCGGGCCCGTTCGCCGCTTTGTCGCGACAGCTCGGTGGTGTACTTAGCAGTGCCTCTGGGACCGATCGACAGCGATTCTGGCACGCATACGCTGAGTTCCTCGCGACGCTTTCTGAACCAGACCGGCGCTATCTGAGCTTGCAAGTGTGGCAGGAGGGTGTGGCTCGGTACGTCGAGCTCCGAGTCGCGGAAGTCGCGGCATCTGCGTACACGCCGTCACGTGAGTTTCAGACCCTGGCAGATGCGGAACCCTTCTCGGCCGTCGCTGGCAGGATGCGGGAAGCCATTCTGAGAGAGCTTGAAACACCCGATTTGCAGAAGCAGCAGCGGGTCAGCTTCTACGCATTTGGCGCCGGCCTCGCCCTCCTTCTGGATCAAGAGAACAATGCCTGGAAGGGCAAATACCTGAAGGAGAAATTCTTCTTGGAGAGGTATGCCGGTGCGCCCTCCGCAAACCACTGAGTTTGACGATCGACACGTATTCTGAAAGCATTTCTCGACTAAGCGGCTCCATTCTGGAGCAAAGGAGACACGTATGGCCAAGAAAACGAGGAAGCAGGCGGACGACATCGAAAGCAGCGGATTGCCCTGGACGGGTTGCCCACATGTCGCGGCGGAAGGCACCTTCAGGAAGGAATTCGCCGACTCAACCGCGGGCGCCACTGCAGCCCTGGCGTGGCTCCGTGAAAGGACGGCGTGGATTAGAGATACGTTCGTCGATTTCTGCGACGACGACTGCCCCCGTCAGCAGTTCATGATCTTCCCCAAACTGACGAGGAATCAGGTGACGCGACGGAACGAGGCCAAGATCACGTTCTGGGTGATCTGCACGAAGTGACAAAAAAACCAGACACGGCTCTGGGCGGCACCGCGCTAATCGGGCCATCGCGTCGCTGACGCCCTCGCGCCTGAGCTCGGAGTTCGCCGGATTGTCCACACAAGTTCGCCAAGGAGAACCAGCATGGCTCGTAAGGTTTCTTCCACCGCTATCTCAACCTTCCTGGCCAAACTTCCAGCGGAGCGCCGCCGGGAAGTCGAACGCGTGCGGGAGGAGATCCGACGGCGCTTGCCCACCGGCTACGAAGAAACCGTCAGTAAGAACATGCTCGTGTACCAGGTGCCTCTGGAGCGCTATTCGGACACGTACAACGGACATCCGCTCTGGTACGTGGCGCTCGCGTCGGAGAAGTCGTACCTCTCGTTACATCTGATGTCCGTTTACGGCGACAGAGGGTTGGCACAGCAGCTCGCGGATGGCTTCCGCGCGGCTGGCAAGAAACTCGACATGGGCAAGGCTTGCATCCACTTCAAGAGAGCCGACGATTTGGCGCTCGACGTCGTCGGACAGATCGTGGCAACGATTCCGCCAGATCGCTGGGTACAGATTGCCCAAGCCGCGCGTCGGCGTTAGAACTGAGCCGCCGAACCGTCGGCTGCAGCCGACGGCGGCGCAGAGATCGAGGTAGAGTCGGTCCATGGGATCCGTTCTTCAGGCCGTGGCCCTTGGAATGTTCGTCATGCTCGCTGGGACGATTCCACGAAACATCCTGTTCGCGGCGAATTTGCGGTACCAAACGGGGGTGCCTTGGGCTGTGCCCCTGACCGCAGCCTATCTATGCGGTTTCTGGTGGTATCTGAGAGGCGGGGGCCCTCCTCGCTCAACCAGCGACATCCGACGCGACAGACTCCGCGCCAACCGCGTGCCCGGCCGCGTTTGGACGTGGGCCCTCCTGGCTGGAGGACTGGGTATCGTTGCGCTCGTCCTGGTTCTTCGCGTGGCGAATCGAATGGTATCGCTGCCGCCACAGACGCTTCCAGATCTCTCGCAGGTACCGACGTTCACCGTGTGGGGCCTGCTGCTCATGGCCGCTCCGGTCGCTGGCATCGTTGAAGAAGCGGCGTTCCGCGGGTACATGCAGGGACCGATCGAGCGGCGATACGGATTGACCGTCGCGATTTTGATCACCGGAACGATGTTTGCGGTGGCGCATCTGGATTTCACGTTGATTCTCTGGCCGTACTATGTCGCCGTCGCGGCTCTTTACGGGACCGTGACATACCTGACGAATTCCATCTGGCCGGCTGTGGTGCTGCATACCGGAGGTAACATCTACTCGAACATCGATCTATTGCTGCACGGACGGGCGGATTGGCAAGCTCCGTCGAGGGACGCAGCGTTGGTGTGGGCAACCGGAGTCGACACCGCATTCGTGAGGTTGGCCATTGCACTGCTCGTCGCCGCCGCTGGGATGCTGTGGGCGTACGCCAACCTTGCGGACGAGGCTCGCACCTGCGGCGAGCCATTGACGATCTGGAGGAATCCTCGTTGACGAAGGGGCAACGCGGCACACTCGCAAAAACGCCGGCGTTCGAGCGGACGCTGAGGGGTCTGAACGACTACGACACCGCGTGGACATGGACACTCGCCATGACGCAAGAGGAGCGCGCATCTCGATTTGCCGCCGTGCTCAAGGCCAACGGCAAGTAGCGACATGCAACAAACACCACTGCTTGAGTTTGAGTCCTCCGCCTTCGCGGTGACTCCCGGAGAAGATGAGGCGACGAACCCAGGGATCTACGGCAAAGCGCTTGCGCACTGGCTGGCGGAGCAACTCAGCGCAGCGGGCTTTTCGCCCGGCGCGGTCATCGCAGAGGATTTTGGATGGTGTGTGCCGCTTAAATCCGAGCCTCACTCGCTCTATGTCGCATGCGCGAGTACGGGAGAGCAGTCCGACCACTGGCGAGTGTTCGCCTTTGCCGAAGGTGGATTGATGGCTCGGCTGTTGGGCAAGGACAAAAGCTCCGAATCCTTGGCGATCCTGTTCACAGCGCTCAGGCGCTGTCTTGAGTCGGCGCCGAGCATCCATCATCTTCGCGAGGAGGCATGACGCCTAACAACAGGATGAGCAAATCATCAGCGCCACGCGCCGCGCACAATCTGGAATGGTACGAGAAGCTGGTCGCCACGCATCCGAAGGTGGAGCGAAAAGGCGCCACCATGCCGTACACGTCGTTGAACGTTCACATGTTCAGCTTCCTGACCAAGACAGGCACGCTGGCTCTCCGGCTCCCGACTGAGGAACGAGACGCTTTCCTGAAGAAGTACAAGACGAAACTCTGCGAGCAGCATGGCGCAGTGCTCAAGGAATACGTCGAGGTGCCCGACTCCCTGCTCACGAAAACTCAGGAGCTCAAGAAGTTCTTTGACATCAGCTACGCGTACGTCGCCTCTCTCAAGCCAAAGCCGACACGAAGCAAGAAGAAATCATAGACGCTCTGTCCTTCGTGCTCTTCGCGTCTTCGTGGTTTTTCGTGCCTTCGTGGTCCTTCGTGGTCCTAGGTGGCGTCGCTGACCGAGCTCATGTTGAAGCGTGCCACGCGCAGCGCGGGCGCCTTCGCTCGGAGAAATTCGTCGTGCTCTCGGGGCACCGCCATCCCGCTCCGCCCAATCTGTATCGCCTGCGCGAGCGCGGCGATCGGGCTCATGTTCCAGCGGAAGTTGTTGACGGCGCCCTTCACTTTGCCATGCTCGACGAGAAAGACGCCGTCGCGTGTGAGCCCCGTCAACAGCGCCGTCTGCGGATCGACGGTTCTGATGTACCAGAAACAGGTGACGAGCAGCGCGCGATCGGTCTGCGCGATCATCTCCGACAGCGACGGCCCATCGCCCGTCACAATGAGATTGTTCACGTAGGGCGCGGGCGCCGTAGCGCCCACCTTCGCGGCCCAATACCGCGGCGTGATCAGATCCTGCAGAGCACCGTCTCGCACCCAATCGGTCCGCTCGATAGGCAGCCCGTTGTCGAACACCGAAGATGCGCTGCCGGAGTCCAGACCATGACAGAACGGCGTCGCCTCAATGGCCGGCTCAGCAGGATCCGAGTACAGCGTGAGGTCACCAAACAGCCGCTCCCCGATTCGGGCGCCACCACCAGGCCGCGAGTACGGGCTGCGGCCTTCGTCCGCGTCCCTTCTCGCCATGAACCAGTAAGCCGCGATGGCCAAGTCGGCAGCGCAGGACGGCTCGAGCAGCACTTCGTACGAACCGGCCGGCATGTCGATCCGCCGGGCAGACCAGGCGAGGCGTTGTTGAAGCGTGTCGAACATCGCACGAAGATCGACGTCGAGAAAATCGTGCGTAACCTGTCCCACCCACGTTGACCGGACGAAGTCGGGCGTCTTGGCGGTGATCTCGACTTTGCCGATTCTCTCCGTGTGCCGACGCCTCACTCCAGTCGACGTCGCCAACAGCACCGTCGTCGTCTGAGACTCGGCGTAGCCAAACGTCGCCATGCCTGCCGCGCGAGACCGCTCGTAGAGCGTGCGGAGCTGGGGCACGAGGGGATCCAGCACGTGAATGTCCGCGTCCGCGGGAGGCACGCCCCAGTCGGACGGCACGCTGGAGCCCTCGGGCAGTTCCATGTAATCGGGCGCTTCGGGACGCCGCGCGCACGCTGCCGCCGACTCGCGGACCATCTCCTCGAGCCGCTCCGGCGGGAAGTGCGTTCGTGTCACCGACGCCACGCGCCGGCCGACGATCGACACGATCGACAACTGGACCTCGTCGACATCGCCGTTGGTCGTAACAGTGTTGTGAGCCCATCGGATGTTGACCCCGGCAACACGCCGGGCAATGACGATGCATGCGTCGGCCTTCGACAGGCGCAAGACCTGCTCGATGGTGTCCTGAAGAGTAATCAGTGCCCCTCCTGCGCCGTGTTCAGAATATTGATCTGACGGAACAACGCCGCTGGGCATCCGTGGGTCACGGGCGCGATCTGCCCAGGCTGTCCCTTTCCGCAGTTGAACGCGCCGCCGAGCACGTACGTGGACGGCCCGCCGACCGCTTCCAGGGCATTCCAGAAATCGGTCGTCCTCGATTGATACGCGACGTCTTTGAGCTGGCCCACAATCTTACCGCCGCGCACCTGAAAGAACTTCTGCCCCGTAAACTGAAAGTTGTAGCGCTGCATGTCGATCGACCAGCTCTTGTCTCCGACGATGTAAAGACCTTCATCCGTCGCGGCGAGTAGATCGTTGAGCCGAACGTCGTTCGGACTGGCACTCAGCGAGACGTTCGGCATGCGCTGCAGCGGCACGCGCCCTGCCTGATCGGCGAACGCGCAGCCGTTCGAGCGGCCGAAGCCCTGCTTGTGTGCCATCTGCCGATCGAGCTGATAACCGACGAGCACGCCATCGCGGATGATGTCCCACGTCTGCGCTGCAACGCCCTCGTCGTCGTACCCAATGGTCGAGAGCCCGTGTTCGACCTGGCGATCCCCCGTGACGTGCATTATTGGTGCGCCGAATTGCAGCGTGTTCAGCTTGTCGAGCGTGGCGAACGACGTCCCCGCGTAGTTCGCCTCGTAACCAAGCACGCGATCCAGCTCGGTCGAGTGGCCGATGGACTCGTGAATCGTCAGCCAGAGGTTCGTCGGATCGATCACAACGTCGTAACGGCCGGGCGCAACTGACGGAGAGGCCATCTTCTGCTCGAGCAGAGCGGGGATTTCGTCTGCGTCCTTCATGAAATCGTAGACGTTCATGAAGTACTCCCATCCACGGCCTGCGGGAGGCGCAGCCGAGCCCATGGTCTCGAACGCACCCGTCGATTTGTCGATGCGGACCGCCTCGAGATCGCCTTTCACGCGAACGCGCTGCTGCGCGATCCGCGATCCGGCCAGCGAAGCCAGAAACTTCTGCTCCCGCACGAGCATCACGTAGGACGTGACGCGATCGATCAACTTCGACGCGAGCGCCCGATCGTTGAGCGAGAGAAGAAAATTGATCTTCTGATCTTCAGCGACGGTGAAGGGATCGATCTCATAGCGAGACACATACGTGTCGGTGTACGCCGGCTCCACGGCAAGAGTCACTGGCTCGGTATTGAGCGGCGCGAGTGACTCGGCAACGTCGCAGGCACGCCGGGCCACGGCGGCAACCGCATCGGTCGTGAGATCGATGCCGGCGGCAAAGCCCCAGGCGCCCTTGCAAACCACACGCACGCTGAATCCGACCGATTCTCCTTCTACAGATGTCTGCAGCTCGCGATCGCGCGCGACGATGGTCTGGCTGCGGAGGCGCTCGATGCGGACATCGGCGTGTGTGGCGCCGCGTGCTTTTGTCACCGCGAGGGCTGCATCGGCAAGGCGATCGAGCGGCAGTGCGAGGAAGTCCGGATCGACAGCAGGATTCGTCACAGACCAATCCTATATCCAACTCTGCTAGTCTCAATGGGCGTGGACCACTTCCGTTGACGCTTCGCGACACCATCGAGCTTCTGCTACTCGGCGCAATCTGGGGCGCATCGTTTCTCTTCATGCGCATCGCCGCGCCTGAATTCGGACCTATCCCGCTCATCGCCGCGCGCGTTGGCATCGCCGCGGTGTTCCTACTGGCGATCGTGGCCACCAGGGGCAGCTCTCGCCAGCTCTATGTGCACGCCCGGCCGCTCATCGTGCTCGGCGCGCTCAGCGCGGCCGCGCCGTTTACGCTCTTTGCGTACGCGCTGCTGTCGTTGACGGCAGGCTTCACGTCGGTGCTCAATGCGACAGTCCCGCTGTTCGGCGCGCTGGTGGCGTACTTCTGGCTTGGCGACAAACTGAGCCAGTGGCGAATTCTCGGACTGGTCATCGGCTTTGCCGGCGTTCTCCTCCTGGTCGCCGACAAGGCCTCGGTCGCCCGTGACGGAAGCGGATGGGCGATCCTGGCCGGGCTCTCGGCCGCATTCTTGTACGGCATCTCCGCGAACTTCATTAAGAAGCACATGACAGGTATCGACCCGCTGATCAACGCCACAGGGAGCGAGATCGCTGCGACAGCCATGCTGCTCATCCCGGCCATTGTTTCCTGGCCGGCGCAGAGTCCGTCGATGCTTGCATGGGTGAGCGCGATTTCGTTGGGCATTTTCTGCACGGGTGTCGCGGTCGCGATGTTCTTCCGGCTCGTCGCCCGCATCGGGCCGGCGAAGACGGTCACGGTGACCTATCTCATCCCGGTGTTTGCTGTGCTCTGGGGGTTCTTGTTCCTCGACGAGGCGATCTCCGCGCGCATGGTCGCCGGATGCGCTGTGATTCTGCTCGGAACGAGTCTGGCCAGCGGATTGATAGGATCGCAACGATGACGCCTTCACATCTGGACGCGTACGGTCGAAGACGAGCCGAGCGAGCGGCCACGCACATGCGCCTCGCCCGCCTGGATGCTCGCGTCAGCTATGCACGCCTCGCGGCCGTAGCGAGCATCGCCGTGTGGCTATGGTTGATCATTTCCTGGCGAGGCAGTCTTCCCGTGTGGAGCCTCGGCGTTCCGATCGTCGCATTCGTCGCGCTTGCCGTGTGGCACGACCGCGTGCTTCGTGCGAAGGACCGCATGGCCCAGGCAATCGCGTTCTACGATCACGGCATCGCGCGCATTGAAGACCGCTGGCACGGGACTGGAGAAACGGGCACGCGGTTTCTCGAAGAGGACCATCTGTACGCCCGCGATCTGGACATCTTCGGACCGTCTTCGCTCTTTCAATTGCTCTCGCGCGCGCGTACTCATCTCGGTGAAGACCTGCTGGCGCGCTGGCTGACGCAGCCGGCGGCCCTGCCCATCGTCCGACTGCGGCAGGAGGCGATCGGCGAGCTCCGGAGCGACCTCGACTTCCGAGAAGCCCTTACCATCGCCGGAGGAGTCTCGCGCGATATCGACACAGGCGCCTTGAGCGCCTGGGCTTCGGCGCCGACGGCTCCTGAACCCATCTGGCTTCGCGCCGTCGCCATCGTGCTCGCCGCCGTCATCTTCGTCACCGGCTTCTCGTGGGCGGTGGGTGGCGCCGTCGCTCCATTCCTGATCGCGATCCTGCTGAAAATGGTGCTGACGCGGTCCTCACGCACCCGTGTCGCCCGCGTCGTCCGCGGGATCGAAGGACCGCTGTCCCAGCTAGACATCCTCGCGGACACACTCTCGCTTCTCGAACGATCGACGTTTCACAACGCGAGGCTCGCGGAGCTTCGAACCAGCATGATGAGCCACGACGTCGTGCCGTCGCACGCGATCCGGCGGCTGAGGCGGCTCGCTGACATGCTCGAGTGGCGGCGCAACGCAGTCTTCGCGCCGATCTCTGCTGCCGTCTCATGGCCGTTGCACATCGCGTCCGCCATCGAGTCGTGGCGCCGGGAATTCGGCAGCAAGGTGATTGTCTGGTTATCCGCGGTGGCCGAGTATGAGGCGCTGAGCTCGCTCGCGGCGTACGCGTACGAACATCCTGACGATCCGTTTCCAGAGTTTCTCGAGGACGGCCCTGCGCAATTCGACGGGTCGGCGCTGGGTCATCCCCTCGTGCCGGCTGTGCGGATGGTTCGCAACGATCTCTCACTGTCTCCGCGGGTGCGGCTGCTCATCGTGAGCGGTTCGAACATGTCGGGCAAGAGCACGCTGCTTCGCACGGTCGGCGTCAATGTCGTGCTCGCCATGGCTGGAGCACCGGTCAGAGCGTCCCATCTGAAGATGACGCCGTTGTCTGTCGGCGCCACGCTGTTCGTCAACGACTCGCTGCAGGCGGGCCGGTCGCGCTTCTTCTCCGAAATCTCCCGCATCCGTGGCATCGTCGATCTGGCCGCCGGTCGTCCCGCGCCCATCTTTCTGCTCGACGAGCTCTTCCAGGGCACCAACTCACACGACCGCAAGATCGGCGCGGAAGCGCTGCTCAACAGCCTGGTCGATCGCGGCGCCATCGGACTCACGACGACCCACGATCTAGCGCTGACGGCCATCGCGGAACAATCCGCGGGACGACTCGTGAACGTGCACTTCGAAGATCGGTTGCAGGATGGAGAGCTGGTGTTCGATTACAGAATGAAGCCGGGTCCGGTGACGCACAGCAACGCACTCGCCTTGATGCGCGCCGTCGGGCTGCCTATCGCAAATACCTAAGCAGGAGATTAAGAGATTAGGAGAAACCACGAAGGGCACGAAGACACGAAGAACACGAAAAAGATGACGTGAGATCGCTCGGTGGAATGCGCCAGAGGGCTCCGTTTCGTGATGGCTTCTTCTCGTGGCGCGGCGAAGGCGAGAAGTCGATGGGAGTCTGTGTCCTTCTGTGTCTAAAAGTCCGGACTCCTGGCCTCCTAGTCTCCTGTTAGGTTCTAATCAAACCACCGCCCGCGTGTTTGTCCGACGGTTTCGCGCACCGAATCGATGCCATTTCTCAAGCCCAAGGTGCGGAGATCGGGCACGCTCTGGTTGATGGTGACACAGCGCGCGTGGCGGACTGCTCCCTCGCAGAGCTCCCACGTGCCGCCATAGACCTCCACGCTGCGAGCGCGCTCGCCGATCCGGCCGAGGTTGGTCGCGCTGTTCAGGATCTCGCGCGCATCGCCTCGATAGTTGGGCCGATCGTAGATGACCAGCCGCGACTGCGACCGGTGCCGGCGATCCCTGCCCCGTGCGATGCCGCGCCCGTTGCCGCGCCCATGGTCGGCAAATCCGACCGGGCGGAGCGACGAAATGCGATCGTTCCACCCTTCCTGACGCAGGTCATCGATGCTTCCCGTGAAGACGCGGCAGCCCCCGGCAAAATTGATATCGCGGCAGACTTCCCACGCTTGGTTGCCATCCACCTCGAGGCTGGTGATGCGATCGTTCAGGCCATGCTCGCGCAGATCGGGGATCTCATCGCGAAACGACAGGCTCGAACCGCGAAAATCGGGATGCTCGTAGACCGTAATGCCGCCATAGCCACCGTAATCACCGAAGCCACCCCGTCGCTGTGCGGAGACATCGAGCGAGAGCAAAGAGACCGTCCCCACAACGGCAAGTGCAAGTCGCGGAACCATAACTCACCTCCGTTCGGTGCGGGTTGTGCAACCCACATGCCGTCAACAATCAGCTAGATCACTAGCAAATATGCGTAGGCGTGGGCAAGAACGATCGCGTGTCCGTGGCTTAGGACAGAGCGACGCGCACAATTTTGGTGATTCCGAAATTACCGGTGCGCGGTCACTATCATAGGAGTTACGTAGGAGAACACAAAG
Source organism: Vicinamibacterales bacterium (assembly GCA_035281225.1). Taxonomy (GTDB): domain Bacteria; phylum Acidobacteriota; class Vicinamibacteria; order Vicinamibacterales; family JAMQPK01; genus JAMQPK01. The sequence continues at coordinate 44,955 of DATEEI010000013.1, read as the reverse complement.
AGGGATTCGCTGTCGACACCGGGAGCGATATGACGAAGACCGACCCCGTGCCGGTCTCGCTCGTGCAGGTGATGTCGCCTCCGTGCGCGACGAAAATCGCGCGTGCGATCGACAGACCGAGACCGGATCCGCCCACCTCACGCGATCGGGCTTTATCGACGCGGAAGAACCGATCGAAAATATGTGGAATCGCGTCTGCAGGGATGCCGATCCCTGTATCGACGACTTCGATCCGCCCCGACGCGCCGCTCAGGTGCGTCGCGATCGTCACGCTGCCGCCAGGTTTGTTGTAGAGAATGGCGTTCGCGACGATGTTGTTGAGCGCCTCGCGAAGCTGCTCGGCATCTCCAGTCACCGTCAGGAGATCGCCACTGGCAGTCAACCGTACACCGCGTTCCTGAGCGACAGGCGCTAACCATTCCAGCACGCCGGTGACGACGGCGTTGATATGGACCGGCGCAGCCTCTCGGACGTCCTCGATCGTCTCGGCCCGCACGAGCGCCAGCATACGTTCGACGGCGTCCTGCATGCGCATCGCTGCGCGCCTGCAGACAGTCAGCGCGTCCTTGTACTGCCGGGGCGTACGATCGCGGTCGAGGGCCCACTCGGTTTCGGCGCGCAGCACGGAAATCGGCGTTCGAAGCTCGTGCGACGCATCGGCCGTAAACCGGCGCTCCTGCTCGACCGCGAGGTGGAGGCGATCGAACGCCTCGTTGAGCGTCGATGCGACCTGCTCCAGCTCGCTCTCCGTACGTTCGACCGCGATGCGCGCGCTGAGGTTGCCAGCGGACATCGCGCGCGCCGCCCGGCTGATGCGTTTGATGGGAGCCAGCGCGCGGCCTGCGACAAACCACCCGCCGAAAATCGAGAGACCGAGTGTGGCGATCCCCGCGAGAGCGACGTTCAGCGCAAACGCCCACTGCTCGCGGCGAAGGTCCGCGACGTCGCGCCCGACGAGCACGGTCGCACCGCCCGCCGTTCGCAGCGTCACTTCGCGCCGTTCTGACACGGAGCGCTCGTCGCGCCGGCCACTGAGGTCGGGATCGGATTGATCGACGATCTCGCCCGTGGGCGAGGAGATGACGTAGTAGGCGCGCCTTTCGTTGAAGGCAGCCATATCGGCCGGGAGCTCGAGATCGTAGCGGCCACCCCCGACCGGCCGCAGCGCGTTGCCCACCGCGCGGGCATATCCGTCGAGCTCCGCATCCACGCCCGCGATCATGGACCGCCACGATTGATACACCACGGCTCCGCCATAGAGCGCGACCACAAGTGTCAGCACGAGCGCGTACCACAGCACGAGCCTGACGCGCAGCGATTCACGCATTGACGATGTAGCCCTGGCCTCGGCGAGTCTGGATGACTTTGGGACCGAGCTTCCGTCTGAGCGCCGCGATGTGGACGTCGATGACATTCGAGAAGACGTCGCTCGCTTCGCTATAGATGTGCTCGCAGATGGCCGACCGTGTCACGAGCGTGCCCCGGTGCCGCACCATCAGCTCGAGGATCGCGTACTCTCGCGCGGTCAGATCCACAGGAGCGTTCTCACGATATACGAGGCGCGCCGCACGATCGATGGTGATGGGGCCGACGACGAGCACCGGTGATGGATTGCCGGCCGAGCGGCGCACCAGCGCGCGGAGCCGCGCGACGAGCTCGGAGATCGCGAAGGGTTTTGGCAGGTAGTCGTCGGCGCCGAGATCGAGCGCCTTCACGCGGTCGTCCACCGCATCGAGCGCCGTCAAGATCAGCACGGGCGTGCGCGCGCCGGCATGCCGCAAGTCCTGAAGGAGTAGCCACCCGCTGCGCTTCGGCACCATCAAGTCGAGAACAACCGCATCGTAGCTGACCTCGCCGAGCATGAACTGCGCCTCGTCGCCGTCGCCGGCGACATCGACAGCAAAATGGGCCTCGTCGAGCGCTCGCTTGAGCGTGCTGGCGAGGTCGGCTTCGTCCTCGACCACGAGCACCCTCATTGTTTCGTGGAGGGCGTCTGCCCGCTCCTCACGGGTACTTCGGTCTCGTCTTCAATGCGGAAGTCGTCGAACATCACCGTCGTGTCGCCGGAGCTCCACAACCCGACGCCGGCCGGCCCTCGAGACCGCCGATCGCGTTCGCCGAACACGCGGATGCCGCCAAGGTACACGCGAATCTCGCCGTCCTCGTGTACCACTCTCAGCGAATGCCACGCCTCTGGATCGAGCTCGAGATCGTCTTCGTGTTCGATGCGGATGCGATTGCCGCCGCTGACGCGATAGACCGCCAGCTCCTGCTTGGCCAGATCGAGCTGCGCGGCGTAGTGGTTGAGCGGATCTTGATACCTCCACACCAGGCCTGCCGAGCGGCTGCCTCCGGTCGCTTTGAGACGGACCGTGATCTCGACATCCTGATATTGGGCGCCCGTGAAAATCGCGACCGCAAAGGCATCGGGCGGCGACGATTTGCCCTGATGCGCGAGCACGCGGCCTTTGCCCTCGCGCTGCACAATCCACTGGTCGGCAGCGCCCTCACGGCCAACCGCCGCGACGAATCCGGCCGGCGGCGCGCCGACCTTGTCGTCTTCGAACGTCCGCACGACGACAGGCTGCGCAGCCGCGGCTGCGACCTGCAGAAACAACGAGAAGGCGAGAAGCAGCATAAATGACCACACGATTGTAGCCCCGCCACATGAAGCGGTGATGAAGGAATTGTCACCCATGCTTCACCGTAGCTTCATGGCATTCCCGCTATAAACATTGCACCCCAGAGGAGGGGTTTTCGATGGTTGTTCGGTTGCTCCTGGCGTGCGTGCTCTCGTCCCTGTTGCCGTCCGTTGCGCTTGCTCAGCAGAAGAGCGCGACGCCGACCAACGGACTGCTCAAGATCTATCTGGACTGCAATAACTGCTTTTCTGATTTCATCCGCGAGGAAGTCGATATCGTTGAATATGTGCGCGATCCAGCCGAGGCGGACGTCCACGTGATCGTCAGCAGCTCCGAGACGGGCAGCGGCGGGCGCGAGCGCTCTGTCGCATTGCTCGGCATGAACCGTTTCAAGGGTACGGATTTCAAGATGCGGGCGCTCTCGGAAAGCGGCGACACCGAGGATACGCAGCGTCAGCGCCTGGCCACCGTGATCAAAATCGGCCTCCTGAACTATCTCTCGATCGATGGCGTCGCGGGCGGGCTGACGGTCGACGTCGAGAAGGCCGTGCAAGCCGGTCAGGCCGGCCCGGCCTCCGACAGGTGGAACCACTGGGTGCTGAGCCTCCAGGGCCAGATGGCGATGAACGGCGAGGAAAGCAACCGCGAACAGGAGTTCACCGGCGATCTCGGCGCCGATCGCATTACCGACATGTGGAAGATGACCTTCGGGTTCGAAGCCGAATACCGGCGCGAGGACTTCGATCTCGACGAGGACGAGCCGAGGCGCGCCGTTCGAACCCAGCGCGATTTCAACGCCCTCGTCGCGCGCAGTCTCAACGACCACTGGTCCGTCGGCGGCCGGGCGAATATTAGCTCGTCTTCCTTCGACAACGTCGCGCTGCGGACGTTCGTCGGACCGGCCATCGAGTACAACTTCCATCCGTACTCGCAGTACACACGGCGGCAGCTTCGAGTCGGCTACGCCGTCGGCCCATATCACGCGCGGTACGTCGAAGAAACGCTCTTCTTCAAGACGACCGACCGGCTGGCGCAGCAGCAGGCGACGATCACGCTGGACCAGCGTGAGCCGTGGGGCTCGCTCCAGGCCGGGCTCGAATACTCCACGTTTCTCCCGAAGCCTTCGCGCTATCGGCTTCAACTCGACGGCGACCTGAACATCCGCCTGGCGCGGGGGCTTTCGCTGTCGATTGAAGGGTCGACGAGCCGCATTCGGGATCAGCTCTCCATCCCGCTGCGCGGCATCACGCTGGAGGAAGTGCTCCTTCGGCAGCGGCGCCTTCGCAGCGGGTACGAATACGACGTGCAGATCGGTTTGACCTACACCTTCGGGTCGATGTTCAACACGATCGTGAATCCGCGGTTTGGCAATTAGTCGATGGCCGATCGCCGACGGCCGATCGCCGACTCTGGCAGCGATTGTGCAACAGCCACCGCGGAGGTGTTCGTATGTTTGGCATTCTCGGCTGGATTGTTTTTGGTCTTGTCATCGGCGTGATCGCTAAGCTCCTCATGCCCGGAAAGGATCCCGGCGGCTTTGTCATCACCATGCTGCTCGGCATCGTCGGTGCGGTGCTGGGCGGGTTCGTCGGCCGGGCGCTCGGATTCTACGGCCCAGAAGAGAGCGCGGGCATCTTCATGTCGATTTTCGGCGCGATCGTCGTGCTGCTGGTCTATCGGATGATGGTGGGAAGGCGAGGAACCGTCTAGTGGGCGGTCCTCAGCCCTTCTTCCGCACGGCCGCCTCGATCTCTGCCGTCACCGCATCGACCGGCAAGTTGCCGTCGAGGATGGTGACGGCCGAGCGGCGACGGTAGTACTCGAGGACCGGCTCGGTTTCCCTCGAATAGACCCCGAGGCGCTCTTTGATCACGAACGCCTCATCGTCGGCGCGCCCGCGTCCCGAGAGCCGGCGGATGACTTCACCGACGTGCACAACGAGCGCGATGACCACCACGCGGCCGCGGTCGGCGAGCATCGCGTCAAGGGCAGCCGCTTGAGGAATCGTGCGGGGAAAGCCGTCGAGCACACAGCCGTTGCATGCATCGGGCTGCTCGAGGCGCTGGGCCACGAGCGAAATCATCAAATCGTCGTCGACGAGCGCGCCCCGTTCCAACGTATCGCGGACCAGCTCGCCGACGCGCGAGCGATCCTGGACGGACTTCCGTAGGATGTCGCCCGTCGAGATCTTGGGAACTTTGTAGCGCTGGGCGAGGCGATCGGCCTGCGTCCCCTTGCCGGCTCCCGGAGGGCCAAACAATACGAGGTTCAGCGGCGCCGCCGCGGGGGGCGCGACGGTCGTCCGTTGCCACGGGAGTGCCGAAGCCACAATTGAAAGGTTCTCCATGGGCGCAGCCACGCCCAGAAAAGTTAAACCTGCTTCTGGAATTAGACAATTAGATTATTCTTATTTCAGTAATTACTTATTATAATAACAATTCCGGCATCATCATCATGCTTCACGACCTTCGGCACGTCCGTGCATTTCTGGTACTCGCACGGGTGGGCAGTTTCACCCGCGCTGCGGCAGAGCTCCACATGGCGCAGCCCACCTTGACGGTGCAGATCCAGCAGCTCGAGTACGCCCTCGGTGTGAAGCTCTTCGATCGCAACAAGCGCCACGTCGCGCTCACACAAGCCGCCCGCGATTTGCTCGTGCCGCTCGAGCGCATCCTGCTCGACGTCGAAGCCATTTCGACCAACACAGAAGAGCTATTGGAGCATCGCCGGGGGCTCGTCACCGTGGCGGCCCTGCCCTCGGTCGCGGCCGGACTTCTGCCGCGTGCGATCAAGAAGCTGTCGGTGGCATCTCCCGGCATCACCGTGCGAGTCTTCGACGGGGTGGCCGTCACGGTCGGCGCGCTGGTCAGAACCGGCCGAGTGGATTTCGGCATCAGCAGCCAGACCTATGGCGATCGCGAGCTGACCAGCCAGGTGCTGATGATGGATCGCCTCTGTGCGGTCGTTGCCTCGTCGCATCCGCTCGCGAAGAAGCGGAGCATGAGCCTGCACGAGCTCGCGAAGCATCCGTTGATTCTGATGGTCAAGGACAGCAGCAGCCGTCAGATCGTCGATCTCGCGTTCAATCGCGAAGGTCTGGTCAGCAACGTCGCCTACGAGACGGCTTACGGTACGTCCGTGGCTGGCATGGCGGCCGCAGGCCTGGGCGTCGGCATCCTGCCTGAGTCGATGGTCGGTCCAAACCGGCTGCACCAGCTCCGCATTCGCGGCGAAGCGCTGACCCGGCGCATCAGCATCATCATGCGCGCTGGCCGCTCCCTCTCCCCTACTGCGGACCGGCTCAAACAGACGCTGGAACACGTCGTCCAGAATTGAGCCATGTGCGCCGGCGGGTCTAGCGGAGGTATGATGGAACCAGTTCCCATGAAAACTGGTTCCTTCGCGGCGCTGCCGTTGGTGCTGCTGACCATGGCATCGGTCGCCGGGGCGCAACAGTCACCACCGCCGCCGCGCTCGCCGGGACCCGCGGCGCTGGCAATACCCGATCCGTTTACGGCTCTGCGGCCCGGTGACCGGGATCTCTATCAGTCGCCCGATCGTCTGGATCGTTTTCAGCAACTGTCTCCTCCGCATCCTCCACCGCCTGTCTTCCTTCCGGGCGTATACGTGCCGGGACCGTACTACATACCTCTTGCCGGTGTGTCAGGTTATCAGGCCAGCGTCACGGCTGTGCCGCACGTGATGATCTCGAGGGGAGGCCTGGCGCTCGAAACGCTGCCTGACCATGCGCAGGTGTTCGTCGATGGCTTCTACGTGGGCCTGGCGGAAGGATTCGGAATGCGTGGACGCGCGCTCGACCTTTCAGCCGGTTCGCATCGAATCGAGTTGCGGGCGCCGGGCTACGAAACGCTCAGCTTCAGCGTGTGGATCGCGCCGAACGAAATTCTCCGCTACCGGGGCGACATGCAAGCGCGCTCTCCGAAACAGACCGTGCTCATCGTGCCGCCGCAGCCGGCCGTATCGAAGAGCGTCTACGTCATCCGCAACTGCTATGCCGGCAACAAGCCGCCGGACGGAGCGCTGCCGAAGGGATGCGAGCGGAGAAATCTCAAAGTAAGAAGTAAGAAGTAAGAAGTAAGAAGTAGGAAGTAAGAAGTTACTCCCGCAGCTTGAAGCTGAACAACGCGCTGCCTGCCGCAACCGTCACGTGTTGTTTGCCGTTCACCGCATACGTCATCGGGCCCGAGCGGATGACCGCTCCGAGCTGCGTCTTCCACAGCAGAGCGCCGGTTCGCGCGTCGAGCGCGTAGAAATGGCCTTCGGCCCCTCCGCTGAACAACACGTTTGACGCCGTCGTGAGAATGCCGGCCCATGTGAGGTCACTCATCTTGTATTCCCACTTGAGCGCGCCTGTCATCGGATCGATGGCCCGCACCGCCCCGTAGCCTTCTTCAGGCTTCGCCCAGCTATATCCGCCTTGCCCGGATCGAATCCCGGGCACTGGAAAGCGCCAGGCACCGCCGCCGAATCTTCGTCCTTCGACGTACTCTGCCTTATCCCTGACGAACAAGGTGCTGTAGTTCGCCCAGGTTGGGATGTAGAACAAGCCGGTGCGCGGGCTATACGAGGGCGAATACCAGTTCGTCCCGCCCTGATTGCCCGGGAAGATCAACGTGCCGGGCGCAGCGCTTGGCGCCTTGCCGGGTACGCGAATAGGACGGCCGGATTTCGGATCGAGCCCAGATGCCCAGTCCACTTCGACGAAGGGCTTGCCCGACAGGAACTGTCCGGTTGCCCGGTCCAGGACATAGAAGTAGCCGTTTCGATTCGCAAAGTACATCAGCTTGCGCGGCTGCCCCTGCCACATCCCATCAACCAGGACGGGAATCTGCACCGCGTCGTAGTCGAACTCGTCGTGTGGAGAGAACTGAAAGTGCCATTTCAGTTTTCCCGTGTCGGCGTCGAGCGCGACGACGCTGTTGGTATAGAGGTTGTCTCCCTCGCGTTCGTCGCCGTTCCAGCCAGGCCCGGGATTGCCGACACCCCAGTAGGTGAGGTTCAACTCCGGATCGTAGGAGCCTGTCAGCCAGATTGGAGCGCCACCGGTCTTCCACGAATCGCCCTGCCACGTGTGGAATCCCGGCTCACCCGGTCCCGGAACGAGGTTGAACCGCCATGCTTCGTTGCCCGTCGCGACGTCGAACGCCGCAAGGAACCCGCGAATGCCGAACTCGCCGCCGGAGGGTCCCATCAGCACTTTGTCTTTCACGACGAGCGGCGCAGACGAAAATGAGTAGCCCGCTTCGGGCCTGACGACGGCCTTGTCCCAAAGCAACTTGCCATTTTTCGCATCGATGGCCTGCATGTGACCGTCGATCGTCCCCATGAACAGCCGATCACCCTGAATGGCCAGGCCGCGATTGACGCGGCCGCAGCACAGGCGGGCCTGAAGTGACGGGTTGTACGAATACGTCCAGAACGGCCGGCCCGACACCGCGTCGAGGGCGATGATGTCGTTCGGCGGCTGGACGATGTACATGATCCCGTCCACGACCAACGGCGTCATTTCGAAACGCGTGCTCGACGGCTCCAGCGAACTCAGCTGGTAGATCCAGGCCGACTCGAGGTTCTTCACATTCTCGGGCGTCACCTGCGCCAGGTCGCTGTGACGCTGGCTGAAGTAGCCGCCGGAATAGGACAGCCAGTTCTGCGGCTCCTGCGCCGCGCGCACCAGGCGATCGAACGACACTTGGCCGTGCAGCGACCCCGCCGCACCAAGCAGCACCAATAAAAGGGTCAGACCCCTTTTTGTCATTTGGTGCCTCCGCCTCGAAGGGAACCAAGATAGCTCACCACGTCGACCATCTCCTTGCTGCTGAGCTTGTCGCGATACGACGGCATTGGCGACTTGTCCATGAATGTGAATGCTCGAAGGTTGGCGCGCACGAGCGAGCGGAGCTGCTCCTTGGCATCGATCAGCTGCACGATAAAGGTGTCCTGATTCAACAAGCGGCCAATAACGGTTTCCCCCTCGCGCGTCACGGCCCTCACAAAACGGTTGCTTGGGAGGACGGTGGCGTCGGGATCAGCGATCGCGCGCTCCAAGTCCGTCGAATGACGCAGCCGGCCAATCTCGCTCAGGTCCGGACCCACACGCGCACCGATGCCGTTGACGCGATGACAACTCACGCAGTTACCCTTACCGGTAAAAAGGGCGCGGCCGTTCGCGGCGTCGCCCGCACTGAACACAGCGCGGCTGCCCTTCTCCCGTAGGAATCTGACGATCGCGAGGGCTTGACCTTCGGTGAAATTGCTCGGCGGCATGGCCGTATTGGGAATACCTCGCAGGATGATGCTGACGAGCTCCAGATCGGTCGTCGCCCGGCGGAAGCGGCCGTGGCCGAGATCGACGTTCGGCACTCCATCGCCTTCGAGGCCGTGGCATTCGCTGCAGTTCGCTTCGTAGAGCTGCGCGCCGTTCGGCGGCGGCCCATCGACTGTGGGACCCTGCGCGAGCGCCACGCCAAGAATCAGAACACCCAACATGCGCCCTCCATCGCTTGTAAATGAGACGGCACATCTTACGCCAAAATCACCGCGACGACGCCCTCACCCTCACAGCGCCCGCCAGCACTGTCACGTTATCATTGCCGCCATGCATCGAAATTTTCTCCTGCTCGGAGCGGTCTTCGGCTTCCTCGGCGTCGCTTTCGGTGCGTTTGGCGCGCACGGTCTCAGGAGTCGGCTGTCGCCGGAAATGCTCGCGGTGTTCCAAACCGGTGTGCGCTACCAGATGTACCACGTGTTCGCGCTGCTGAGTGTGGCCGCCGTCATCGGACACGCCGGCCACGCTCGATTCCTCATCGTTGCCGGCTGGTCGTTTGTCGCCGGCATCGTGATCTTTTCGGGAAGCCTTTACGCACTGGCGTTGACCGGCAGCACGATGTTCGGCGCGATTACGCCGATTGGCGGTCTGGGATTCCTCATCGGATGGGCGTGTCTGGCGTTCTTCGCCGCAGCGTCTTGAGAGTGAGATATTCTTTTCGCACACACAGGAGGCCGTGATGATCGGGAAGCGACTAATGTTGGCCGTTCTCGCGTTGGGTATCGTCGCGATACCTTTCGCGTGGGCACAGACCGCGCGACCGACCGGGGAGAAGTGGGTCGCCACGTGGGCCGCGTCGGTTCACGGGCCCTACCCGGCGGGGAATCCATCCGCGCAACCCGACATGAAATTCGCCTTCCCCGTGCCTGCCGAGGGAGCATCGGATCAGTCCTTCAGGCTCATCGTCAAGCCAGATCTCTGGGGCAGCCGATTCCGCATTCGACTGTCGAACGTGTTCGGCGCCCAACCGATTACGTTTGACGCCGTCTACATCGGCATCCAGTCGGCCGCCGGCGCCATCGTCACCGGCACGAACCGGCCTGTCTCGTTCGGAGGAAAGCCAGCCATCACCATCGCGCAGGGCGCATCGATGTATAGCGACGCCGTCGAGCTGAAGCTCCCGTCCGGCGCGCTGACTGACGGGCGAAAACTCGCCGTCAGCTTTCATGTGACGGGACCGACCGGGCCGATGACGTGGCACGCGAAAGCTCTGCAGACCTCGTATTTGAGCGGCCATCGATCGGGCGCGCACACGAGTGCCGAAGATGACGCGGCGTTCCCGTTCACGACCACATCGTGGTTTTTCCTCGATGCCGTCGATGTCATGGCGCCCGCCAGCACCGTTGTCGTCGCCGCCTTCGGCGATTCAATTACCGACGGCACCCTGTCGACGCTGAACGGCGACGACCGTTGGCCCGACGTGTTCTCGCGGCGGCTTCACGCGGCGTACGGCAACCGGGTGTCGGTGGTGAACGCGGGCATCGGCGGCAATCGGATTCTGACGCCCGAGAGTTATCCGCCTCCACAGCCGTTCAACGGCGGCCCGAACGCTCGGCAGCGGCTCGAACGCGATGTCTTCGGACTCTCGGGAGTGTCGGCCGTGGTGCTGCTCGAGGGCATCAACGACATCACCAGCGGCGCTTCCGCCGAGGCCATCATCGCCGGAATGAAAGAGCTGGTGTCTCGGATCCGCGCTAGAGGCGGCATCAAGATCGTGGGCGCAACCATCACATCTTCCCTGACGGCAAACGGCAATGTAGGGACGCCGGACGCCAACCAGCGGCGACAGGCTGTCAACGCATTCATCCGTACCGGCGGCCTGTTCGACGCTGTCGCGGACTTCGATGCCGCGACCGTCGATCCCGCTACCGGTGCGCTACGCGAGGCCTTCGTCCCGAACAGCACCATCGGAGGCGCCGGCGACTGGCTCCACCCCAACCGCGCGGGGTATCAGGCGATGGGGAACGCGGTTGACCTGAAGATTTTTGCGCCGGGGAAACGGTAGTATGCGCATCGTCCGATGGTTCTTCACCCTCGTTGTTCTGCTCGCCGCTGGTGCGGCGATCGCGTACTACGTCGCCGGTACGCTGGACGGTCCGACCATCACCATCCATCAACCTTCGATCATCGGACAAGCCAGCACGCTCGACGTGTTGGTCGAAGCCCCGGGCGCGGAGCTCAGTGGGCTGACGGTGCAGTTGGAACAGAAGGGACGGTCGTTTCCGCTCTTCGATCTCTTGTCGGCTCCGGGCGACGCCGTGGTGAAAGAGGGCGATCGGACGCGACTGACGCGGCCGGTGGGCAAGAAGGTCGTGCCCGACCTGCAGAGCGGGCCCGCGACCGTGCGCGTCCGCGCGTCGCGCCGCGTGCTCCGTGGCCTGCGAGACATCTCTGCCGACGCATCGCGCGAAGTCCAGGTGCGGCTCGATCCCCCGAGCGTGTCGGTAATCTCGACGCACCATTACGTCAACCTGGGCGGCTCCGAAATGGTCGTGTATCGTGCCACCCCCGCCGATGTGGAGTCGGGCGTCCGCGTTGGCGATCTGACGTATCCGGGAGCTCCCGGCGCCGGGGCAGGGCTGACGGATCCGGCGCTGAGAGTGGCGTTCTTCGCGCTGCTTTACAACCAGAAGCCTGACACGCCGATGGAGCTGTACGCACGCGACATCGCCGGCAACGAGGCGCGCGCACAGTTCGAGCATCGAGTCTTCCCGAAGCCGTTTCGCCAGAGCCGGATCCCGCTCGACGATAAATTTCTCTCGCGCGTCGTGCCGGCGATTCTGCAGGGCTCACCGCTTCCAGGCGTGTCGGCCGGCGATCTCCTCCCGGCGTTTTTGCGCATCAACAACGATCTGCGCCGAACCAACAACGAGACCATCGCTGCCCTCGCGCGCAAGACAGCGCCCGCCATGCTCTGGGAGGGAGCCTTCCAGCCGCTCGGCGGGTCGCAGGTTGAATCGTCGTTCGCCGATTTCCGCACCTATCTCTACGATGGGAAGGAAGTCGACAAGCAGGTGCATCTCGGCTTCGATCTGGCAAAGACGACGAACGCCTCCGTGACGGCCGCCAATCACGGCAAGGTGCTCTATGCCGCCGATCTCGGTATCTACGGCAACTGCGTGATCCTCGATCACGGCTTGGGCCTCCAATCGCTGTACGCGCACCTGTCGTCGTTTTCGGTGAAAGAAGGCGACGTTGTAAGAAAAGGGCAGCGTGTGGGTGGCAGCGGGCAAACGGGCCTTGCCGGAGGGGATCATCTGCATTTCAGCATGATGTTGAACGGTCAGTTCGTGAACGCGACGGAATGGTGGGATCCGCACTGGATCGAAGACCGTGTGATGCGCAAGCTGCGCGACGCAGGACTGCCCGGCGAAGCGGCGCCGGCGGCGAAGGCGAATGAGTGATGACCACGCACCCGACCGATGCCGAGAAGCTGCTGACCGTACTGAGCCTGGCATTCGGCAACGATCGCGCGATGTACGACCGATTCTGCGAGATCGTCCGCGAGACCGTCCCCGAGGCGCATGCGGCCGTACTCCGAGGCAGTGCGATCACCGGACAGCGCTACGTCGACGCCGCGCCATTCGATGCGGACGGCCCCGGCACGAGTGACCTCGATCTCACGCTGGTGGGCGCCGACGTGCTCCGCTACTTCAGCGCGTTCTGGATTCCGGGCATCCACTCCAAACCGCTGAGCGACAAAGACCCCGATATCGCACCCGAGCTGCTGCCACTCCGTCGCCGGTTGATGGACATCGTGCGTCGCCCCGTCAACATTCAGGGCACCCGCGACTGGATGCAGCATTTCCGCGGCGACATCATGAACCAGCCGTACCTGACGCTGTTCGGCAGCGTCCAGGAGCCGTGAAGCTCCGCGTCCTCAGCTACAACATCCTCAAAGGCGGTGTGGGCCGCGAGGGTGCGCTGGGCGATGTGATCGCGGCCTGCGCTCCGGATCTGGTCGTTCTTCAGGAGGCCTACCAACCGTCGGTTGTCCGGCACCTCGCCGACACATGCGGCATGCCGAACTGGGCGTCATCGGCCGGTCATTCGGTCGCGTTCATGAGCCGCGTGGAGATCGCCGGGCACGTCTGGCGACGCGTCCGCTGGGCCAAGCGCGCATATCTCGAAATTGTCACGGGCAGTGGCTTGTGCATCTACGGCGTTCATCTCAGCGCCGTGCACAGCAACCTCACCGAGCAGCGCCGCGCGTACGAGCTGCGCGCCCTGTTGCGCAGCGTCGAGCGCCACCAACACGGGACACACCTGGTGACGGGAGATTTCAACACGCTCGCACCCGGTGAGCGGCTCGACATGAACAAGCTGCCGCCCAGGTTACGGGCGCTCGCCTGGGTGACCGGCAAGTCGATCCGGTGGATCACGATCCGCATGATGCTCGAGGCGGGCTATGTGGACGGCTACAGAAAGTTCCACGGCGACGAGGGGCACACGTTTACAACGTGGGATCCGCACGTGCGACTCGACTACGCATTTCTGCCGGAGCCGTCAAAAGGGAATTTGCTGCGCTGCGAAGTCGTTCGCGATCATCCTGCGCTCGGGCAGGCATCCGATCACTTTCCCTTGCTGACCGAGATACAGGGCTAAGGCCCTGCCTACGACTGCTGATCCAGAATCCTGGAGATGCTCTCGAACAATTTATTCAGCGGATGCCGTCTCTGCCACTGCTCGAGGTTGATCTGCTCCGCGCGCTGAAGATCCTTGAAGAAGATCGCGTGAAGCTGCCCCGCCAAGGGCCGATCGAGAATGCCGAGGGCGTTCTCTTCGTCGAGCTGACGCGAGCGCGAGTTCAGATTCGGTGAGCCAATAATCGACCACTGCCCGTCGATGACGGCGTACTTCGCGTGCATGAACGTCGGCTGGTACTCGTAAATCCTCGCGCCGGCCTCCAGCAGCTCGCGGTACCGCGCCCGCGCGCTCGCGCGCGTAATCCAGTTGTCGGTGTGCGATCCTGGTAGCAGCAGGCGGACATCGATCCCGTCACGCGCCCGCTTGACCAACGTCTCCTGCAGATGGCTGTCTGGAATGAAGTACGGCGACGCCAGGTAGATGCTCTGTCGCGCGGCCAAGATCGGGAGAAGAATAAAGTTGGCCAGCGACTGGTCATCGTCTGCCGGCGAGCTCGCGAGATGGACGAACTGCTCGACGCCGGGTGCTTCGGCCTCCGCCGGGGCGGGGAACGGATAGTTCCGTGGATCGATCAACAGCTCCCCAGATGAGCTGACCCACCGGTCCACGAAGGCGGTCTGCAGGCTGCGCGCGAGCGGGCCTGTGACTTTGAACATGACGTCGCGCCAGTGTTCCTTATCCTGCGCGTTTCCCAGCCAGACGTCCGAGACCGCCATGCCGCCTGTAAAGCCCACAACGCCGTCAATCACGATCGCCCGCCGATGGTTGCGACGGTGAAAACGCGTCAACTTGCCGAACCTAGGGGCGCGGAATTTATGAACCTTGCCACCCGCCGCGATCAGTGATTCGAAGTCCTCGTCGGAAACTTTGATCGATCCAAAGCCGTCGAGGAGGATTCTCACGGTGACACCTTCGCGTTGTTTTTTCTCGAGCGCGCTTAACACCTGCTTGCTAATCTCGCCGCTCGACCAGATGTAGACGCTGAAGTTGATCGTGCGCGTCGCCTCGCTGATGCTCTGGAGCAGAGCTGGAACAAACTCGTCGCCGTTGTTCAGAATGGCGACGCTGCCACCGTGCTCGACCGGTGCTCCTGCAATCGCCGCAAGGGCTGTCGAAAAGTGAGGCGAACCCACCGGTGGCACTGCGGAATCGGTGTAGATACGCGCAGGCTTGTTCCCCACGGCGAAGAACAGGGCCCCCATGACCGAAACGAAGGCGATGACACCGATGACAAAGAGCGCGAGCTGCCACCATTTGTAACGCCGCCTGATCGTGTGCCACCACGAGCTGATACTCCCGCTCCCGCGATAAGGCTGATGCCCCGTTGCCGCGTGCGCTAGAGCCATGAGAACTGAACAGAATCTGTACGCATTCGTACCTCGACAGTCCCGAATGCAAGAACCGGGCGCAACTTTTACGGCGAAAGGTTTATCCGTCGGCCGCCCATTCTCCGCTGCGCATCAACGGCTCCGCAGAACCGTCCGGTCGCACGCCATCCACGTCGAGGTCGCCCGAGCCGATCATGAAATCCACATGGACGGAGCTGCGATTGCCGCCGGCTCCCTCGAACTGCTCGTTGCTCATCTCGTTTCCGCCTTTGAGTGTGAACTTGTAGGCATTACCGAGAGCGACGTGACTCGCGGCGTTCTCGTCGAACAGCGTGTTGTAGTAAAGCAGGCCCGATTGGGAGATGGGCGAACCGTGCGGCACGAGGGCTACCTCACCGAGACGCCGGGCGCCCTCATCGGTATCGAGGAGCCGCTCGAGCGTATCGACATTGCGATCGGCCGTCACCTTCACGACACGGCCGTTCTGGAATGTCATGCTGAACCCTTCGACGAGGGTGCTGCCATAGCTCAGTGGCTTCGACGCCCGAACGGTGCCGTCAACGCGGTCCTTGTGAGCGATGGTGAACACTTCTTCGGTCGGAAGATTCGCGGTAAAGGGAATGCCCTTCACGCTCGCGCTGCGTCCGCTGACCCAGATGTGGCCCGCAGGCAACCCGAGGGTCAGGTTCGTGCCTGGTCCTTTGTACGTGAGCGCCGAGTACTGCTTACTGTTCAGGTAAGCACTCCGCGCAGCAAGGTTGGCGAGATGCGCCTCCCACGCCGCAAGAGGATCGGCGGTGTCGAGGCGGCACATCCGGGCGATCGCATCCCATAGCCGGTCCATCGCGTCGCGCACCGGCACGCCCGGAAACATCTTCTTTGCCCATCCTTCGCTCGCGGCGGCGACGATAGCCCAGTTCGTTTCGTTGCGTGAAATCTGCTCGCGGAAAGGGCGCACTTCGCGGCCGGTCGCCTGCAGCACAGCGCTGACGATCTCCGCCGGCTCGCCATGCAGCAGATCGGGATCGTTCGCGCTGATAGAGAGCACCGCATGTCCGGCCGCCACATGCTCCGATAACGCCCTGGGCAGCCATGCGGAAAAATTGCTGAAGGAATCACGCGGGGCGTTCTTGAAGCGCAGCAACTGCTGGACTTCGTCGCCGTAAATCGTTTCGACCAGCGGCGACCCAGCCCGATACGCCGCGACGGCAATCTGACGTGCCAGCGGTGCGGCTTCGAGCGACGCCCCGCCATTGGCGAGCGGCCCGATAATCAACAGGCGCTGTCCCGGCTGTATGTTCAAGGCAACTTTGACGGCGAGCTCTGCGTAGATCTGCAACGTACGAGCATCGAAGGACATCGGGGGATTGTAGTCTCAGTCAGCAGTCGTAGGGCGCGGCTTCAGCCGCGCAGGCCCGGCTTGAGC
Organism: Vicinamibacterales bacterium; assembly: GCA_035281225.1. Lineage (GTDB taxonomy): Bacteria > Acidobacteriota > Vicinamibacteria > Vicinamibacterales > JAMQPK01 > JAMQPK01. The sequence goes on along the minus strand of DATEEI010000013.1, from coordinate 28,566 downwards.
CGGGCACTACATACTGAGACTGATCACTGACGACTGCCGACTGCCGACTCGTAGGCGAGTCTCCCGCCTACGTACGTCTGTTTCACGTTGAACTCCCGATCCATCACCACGAGGTCCGCAATGGCGCCCGTGGCAATTGTTCCGATTTCTGTGAGCCCGAGCTCGGAGGCAGGTGTCGTGGCCGTCATCTGCACGGCGTCCTTCAAAGGCAGCCCTATGTCGCGGACCAGAAACCGGAACACGCGATTCATCGTCGCGACACTGCCCGCGAGCGTGCCGTCGTCGAGATAAGCCGCAGACCGCTCGACCCGGATGCGGCGGCCGCCGAGCGACGCGGTCGAACCCTCAGGAAGGCCGGCGGCCGCAACGCCGTCGGTGATCGCCATCATTCGATGCGCGCCTTTCGCCGAAATCGCCATGCGCACCATGGCGCCGTGCACGTGCACGCCGTCGCAGATCACCTCTGCGGCAATTTCCTTGCTCGTCAGAATGGCGCCGACGAGTCCAGGATCCCGGTGACTCAACGGCGGCATCCTGTTGAAGAGGTGCGTCGCGTGCCGGGCGCCCGCCGCAATTGCCGCGCGCGATTGCTCGAGTGTGGCGCCCGAATGGCCGAGCGACACCCGCCGGCCACGCGATACGAGATGCCGAATCAGATCGATCGCCCCCTCGAGCTCGGGCGCCAGCGTCACAATGCCAACATTCGCCCCGGCGCGATCGATTTCTGCGAGGATGGCCGCACCACTGAACGCACCTGTCGCATCCGCCTTCGCGCTCCGCGCTGCGGCGGACATGCCCGTCGCACCCAATGAAGGCGGAATGCGGAGGCAGCCGAGCGGTTGCGCGCCACGAAATTCAGGATTGATAAAATTGCTCTCGAGATGCGCTGGCAGCACGCGCGCTGAGGATGCCGGCGGCAGGCCTCGAAGCTCGCCAACGCTGCGAAGCATCTCGCGCAGCGCCTCTGGACTACATGCCACCGTCGTCGGACAGAATGCCGTGACCCCGAATTTTGGAAGCCGTCGCGCCATATCGGCGACCGCAGCAGGGCCGTCCAGCGTATCGACACCTTCAAGCCCGTGCACGTGCACGTCGATAAACCCGGGGACGATGTAGTGACCCCGACAATCAATGGGTGCGACTGATGCGCCAGGTGCGAGGGATGCGTCGGGTGCGAGGACGTCAACGATGCGGTCCCCATCGATGACAAGCGTGCCTCCGCTGCTGATACCCGCGGGCAGAATGAGATCGGCTCCTGACAGGACGACCATGCACGTAATATATCGGTAATGCCGGTTCTTGGCATCGACGTCGGCGGCTCGAAGACCGTCTGTCTACTCGCGGACGATCACGCGCGCGTCATCGCCCGAGGACGTGAGGAAGGCGCCAACCTTCAGGGCGCGGGGGAGCTTGCGCTCGAGAAGGTCCTTCACACGGTGATGGAGAGCACGCTGCAGGACACCGGCATCGTGCCCTCCGCCATCTGCCTTGGCATCGCAGGCGTCGACCGCGCCGCCGACGAAGCGGTCGTCCGCGGCATCATGACGCGCATCGGCTACAAGGCGCGCATCCTCATCGTCAACGACGCGCTCATCGCGCTGCAGGCCGGCATCGGCGACGCGCCAGGCATCGTGATCGTGTCCGGGACGGGCTCGATTGCATACGGACGCAATGAGCACGGCGAAGCCTCACGCGCAGGAGGATGGGGTTATGTCCTCGGTGATGAAGGTAGTGGCTACTGGATCGGCCGCCTCGCACTGCGCGCCGTCGTCCGGCACGCGGATGGGCGTGGCCGCGCCACAAGCTTGACGCCGCGATTGCTGAGCCATTTCGGCGTGCAGCAGGCCTCCGAGCTCATCAACAAGGTGTACCACGAGCGCGGCGGCGCCGAAGAGTTGAGTCCCCGCCCTATTGCCGCGCTGGCGAAGTACGTGCAGCATGCGCGAGACGAGGGCGACCTCGTGGCTACGGCGATACTGCACCGTGCGGCAGACGAATTGATAACCGCGGCCACGGCGGTGATGACGCGGCTCGAGCTCACGGACACGCCGTTCACGTTCGTGCTGGCAGGCGGCATGTTCCGCGCAGTTCCCTGGCTGTGCGATCAAATGCAGCTGTTGTTGCCTGCACTCGCCCATCAATCCACGGTCATCCGACTCGACGAAGAGCCGGCGCTTGGAGCGGTTCAGCTTGCAATCGCCGAAGCGCGCGGCGGATTGAAACTCCCCACCTACCGGCCAAACCTCACATGAAGATTCGCGTGTTCCAAACCTCCGAAGAGGCTGCGCATGCGGTCGCGGGTGCGGTGGCGGCTCAGCTCGCACAGAAGCGCGAGTCGGTATTCGGCCTGCCGACCGGACGAACGTCGCTCGACGTGTACGAGGAGCTGGCCAGACTCCACGGTGCCGGTGAGGCCGATTTTTTTCGCGCTCACACGTTCAACATCGACGAGTTCGTCGGTCTGTCATCGAGCGACGAACGAAGCTTCTGCGCCTTCATGCAGCAGCATCTGTTCAGCCACATCAACCTTCCCGCCAATCACGTGCATTTCCTCGATGGCGGCACCGGCGATCACGACGCAGAATGCGCGCGATTCGAGCGCGACCTTGCCGCGCTCGGCGGATTGGATCTCTTGCTGCTCGGCATCGGCGGCAACGCCCACATTGGGTTCAACGAGCCCAGCCGATCGCTGCAGCCACGCACGCATCGGACGCGCCTCGCGCTCGAGACCCGCCGCGCAAACGCGGGTCTGTTTGGTGGGGTACTCAACAACGTCCCTCGAGAGGCACTGACGATGGGGATCGGGACGATGCTCGACGCGCGGGCCGTCTGTCTGATCGCGACCGGTCAATCGAAGGCGCGGGCTGTCGGCTCGATGTTCACCGGACGGATCTCGACGTACCAGCCCGCTTCATTTCTACAACTGCACCCGAACGTCGAAGTGATTCTGGATCTAGCGGCGGCCGAGCAACTTCCTGAGTCTGGGTTCGACGCGGAGCCGTGATACCGCCTGCGCGCGGGTGATCCCGGCCTCGTGCATCAGAATCGCCGCCTTCACGTTCCATCCCGCCCGCTTCAGCAGCGCATCGGCGTCTTCATAGGCAAGCCCAGTCACGGCGCCGATGATGCGCCGTGCGCGATCGCGAAGCTTCTCGGAGTTGGATGTTACGTCCACCATCAGATTGCCGTACGTTTTGCCGGCACGTACCATCGCCGTGGTTGTCAGCATGTTGAGGACGACCTTCGTGGCGGTTCCCGCCTTCAACCTGGTCGAGCCGGCAATGATTTCGGGACCGACGCTCAACACGATCGCCACATCCGCGAGCCGTTTCAGCTCCGAGCGCGCATCGCACGTGATGCCGATGATGCGGGCGCGAGCCTTCCGCGCGCGCGTGACGGCGCCGCGAACGAACGGCGTGATCCCACTGGCCGAAATGCCCACGACGACGTCCTTGGGTTGGGGGCGAAGGCGCTTCAACGCTCGTTCTCCCTCGTTGTAGTCATCCTCGACACCTTCTTTCGCGCGGCTCACAGCAGCCGGGCCGCCTGCCATGATCGCGATTGCCGTGTCGGCCGCGATCCCGAAGGTCGGGGGCAGTTCTGCTGCCTCGAGAACGCCGAGACGGCCGCTCGTTCCAGCGCCGACAAAGATAATGCGCCCGCCTTGACGCGCAGCGTCGGCGATCATCTCTGCGCCTCTCGCGATACGACGCTTCTCGCGCCGAACCGCTACGAGCACATTCCTGTGATCGAGGATCATGACTTCGACTATCTTGTCAGCCGCCAGCGTGTCGATATCGCGGCTGTGCGGGTTCACAGCTTCGGTCGCCAGCCGTAGCCATTTCGAACGCGTGGACATCGTTTGACCTTAACATAAGGAATGTTTCTGAGCGGCCTCGGCACCGCTACTCCCGCGACGCGCTACACGCAGGCACAGTGCTGGGACGCGCTCGTAGAGTCAGAACACCTCTCGACGCTCAACTCACGCTCTCAGGCGATCCTTCGGAAAGTGTTGCGAGGCAATAACGGCATCTGCAGCCGACATCTTGCGTTCGAGCACCTCAGCGAAGCGTTCGCACTCGACCCGGACGTGCTCGACGCGAGGTTCGCGAAGCACGCGCCTGCCGTCGCTGCGCAAGCCGCGGCGCGCGCCCTGGCCGACGCACGCACGACAAGCCGCGATATCGATGCGGCGATCATCAGCACCTGCACTGGTTATCTGTGTCCCGGTCTGACCAGCTATGTGAGCGAGAGGCTCGGGTTGAGAAACGACATCCTCGCGCTCGATCTCGTCGGCCAGGGCTGCGGGGCCGCGCTTCCCAACATGCGCACGGGCGAAGCGCTGATCGCATCGGGACGCGCCGGACGTGTGCTGTCGATTTGCGTCGAGATCTGCAGCGCCGCGATGTACCTGGACAACGATCCAGGGGTGTTGATTAGCGCGTGCCTCTTTGGCGACGGAGCCGGCGCCGCGGTCCTGACGGCCGAGCCCATTCAGGGCCGCAGACGCATCGAGTGGAAATGGGCGGGCACGCTGCTCAATCCGGCCGATCGCGACGAGCTCCGCTTCGAAAAACGGCACGGGATGCTGCGAAATATTCTGTCGCCGGCGGTTCCCGCCCTGGCCGCGAAGCATGTCGATGCGGTTCTCAACGAGCGCCTGCACCAGGAAGGTCTGACCCGCGCTGACATTTCGACGTGGATTCTTCACGCGGGCGGTCGCGAGATTCTGTCGGCGATACGTCAGCAGCTGGAACTGAGCGAGGACGACACGCGCTGGAGTGCGGCGATTCTCCGCGACTACGGCAACGTCAGCAGCCCCTGCGTGTACTTCGTTCTGCAGGCCGCGCTCGCCGATCGGGCACCTGGAGGGCGCTGGTGGATGTCGTCGTTCGGCGCCGGCTTCACCTGCCATGGGGCGCTGCTCGAGGTTGACTGACGAGATGTTACGAGACGTTCAACCTGAGATTCTCGACGAGCTCGATGCGGCCGACCCCCGTGCGATTCACTCACGCCGCGACCTGCAACGGGTCAACGCCCTCATGGGCCATCCGCGAATGATCGCTCAAGCGTTGCCAGATGCCCTCGGCGGGGCGTGTGTGGTCGAGCTTGGCGCCGGCGACGGCACTTTCCTTCTGAACGTCGCAAAGCGGATTGGCAAGCAGTCGAATGTCCGCGCCGTGCTTGTGGATCAACGACCGTCGGTGAGCGCCGAGACACAAGCGGGGTTTGCGTCTGCCGGATGGCAGATCGAAATCGCGGAGGCGGATGTATTCGAGTGGCTTCGGCGCCCTCAACATGTACGCACGGACGTCACCGTCGCGAATCTCTTTCTCCATCACTTTCGGGAGCCGGAGCTGGCGAGACTGCTGCAGGGAGCGTCCGAACAGACGAAGCGGTTCGTCGCGTGCGAACCTCTGCGATCGACCGCCAGCGTGATTGGCGCGTCGCTCTTACGGTTCGTCGGCTGCAACGGTGTGACCATGCACGACGCGCGCGCCAGCGTGCACGCAGGGTTTCGCGATCGCGAGCTGTCGAATCTCTGGCCCGCTGACGGTCGCTGGCATCTCAGCGAGCAGCGCAGCGGTCGATTCACGCACATGTTCGTGGCAGACCATGCGGCATGACGCGATCGTCATCGGCGGCGGACCCGCGGGCGCAACGGCCGCGCTGATGCTCGCTCGCGCGGGCTGGTCGGTCGCCGTCATCGAGCGCACCGAATTCCCACGCCGGAAAGTGTGCGGCGAATTTCTGTCGGCCACAAACCTTCCCTTGCTTCGCGAGATTGGGATGGCCGACGCCTTCTTCAATCTTTCAGGACCGCCAGTTCATCGAGTCGGCGTCTTTGCCGGTCGTCGGACCGCCACAGCGGACATGCCACGCTTCTCGGCCGACCATCATGGATGGGGTCACGCCCTTGGTCGGGAGCATCTGGACACGTTGCTCCTCGAGCGAGCCGCGGCTGCTGGCGCACACGTCTTGCAGCCGGCCAATGCCATCGAGATTCGCGGGACACCCGGCGCATTCACATGCTCGATCTCGTCCGCCACTCCGGTGGAGCCCGGCCTGGAAGTGGGGTCCGGTCTGGAAGTGGGGCGCGACTTTAGTCGCGCCTCCCGCCGAACCGTCACCGATCTCCACGCACCGGTCGTGATCGCCGCGCACGGCTCATGGGAACCCGGGCCCCTTGTCACGCATGCCGCGCGCGCCACGGCCCGTCCGTCGGATCTGCTCGGCTTCAAGGCACGTTTTCTCGGAAGCACGCTCGAGCGCGGATTGATGCCGCTCATGTCGTTTCCGGGTGGATACGGCGGGATGGTGCACACGGATCACGACCGCGTCAGCCTTTCGTGCTGCATCCGGCGCGACCGTCTCGAGGCGTGCCGGCGCGAGCACCCGGGACTGTCTGCCGCCGATGCCGTCCTCGCCTTCATCACGAGCACCTGCGCTGGCGTGCGGGCCACGCTCGATGGAGCCGAGCTCGAAGCAAACAGTTGGCGCTCTGCCGGACCTATTCAACCGGGGATTCGCGGCACTCAGCACAGCGGGATCTTTCTTGTCGGCAATGCCGCAGGCGAAGCGCATCCGGTGGTCGCCGAAGGCATCAGCATGGCGATGCAGTCTGGTTGGCTTCTCGCGAGAAGTCTTCAAGCCTCGGTAGAGACTGGCGCGCAGGTGGGCTCCGGCTTGAGCCGAGCCGCCACCATATACGATCGGGACTGGCGGCAGGCGTTCACCTGGCGTATTCGAGCAGCGGCAGCCATCGCCCACTGGGCGATGCGGCCGGCGGCGGTCGCCTTCACGCTTCCCCTTTTTCGTGCGTTTCCGATCGTGCTCACGGAAAGTGCAAGGACTACCGGTAAGGTGTCTGCGGGCTGGACGGCATAGGGGTTGCTTTGGAGGGGTGAGGGATGCCCCTCACCCTCATCCCTATCTGCGTCAGAGGAGGATCGATGCGCTGGAGAGCGGGAGACAGAAGCAACGTTCAGGATCTACGCGGACGATCCGGCGGCGGTATGGGTATGCCGCTCGGCATCGGAGGCGTGCTCGTTCTGCTGGTCGGCTCATGGCTCACCGGCGTCAACCTGTTTGACGTCGTCGGCGGAGGCGCCGGAACAGGAGGCGCCTCGAGCGATGTCGTGGCGGACCGGCCGGCCTCTTCGTCCCCCGACGAAGAGCGCCTCGTCGATTTCGTCGATGCCGTGACGGGAGACATCCAGCACACCTGGGAACAGAAACTGCCCAGTTATCAACCCACGCGGACCGTCCTGTTCCGAGACTCCATTCAATCGGCCTGCGGGCTTTCGAGCTCGGCGACGGGACCGTTCTACTGCCCAGGCGATCGCAAGGTGTACTTGGATCTGGGCTTCTTCAACGATCTGCATCAGAAGCTCGGCGCACCCGGAGACTTTGCGCAGGCATACGTACTCGCCCACGAGGTCGGTCACCACGTGCAGAATCTCACCGGCTCGCTTGACGGGGATCGGTTCAGCGGCAACGCGAACGAACGATCCGTGCGCGTCGAGCTGCAGGCCGACTGCTATGCGGGTGTGTGGGGACACGAGGCCGCCAAGCCCGGCCGCTTTGCGGCAGGGCGCGTCGAGCTCGACCCTGGCGACGTGGAAGAAGGGCTGAACGCCGCGGCCGCCATCGGCGACGATCGCCTGCAGAAGCGATCGCAGGGACGCGTCGCCCCCGAATCGTTCACGCACGGCTCGTCGGCGCAGCGCGTGTCCTGGTTCAAGCGGGGCATGGAGACGGGCGACCCGCGGGCGTGCGACACGGGAGCGCCGTAGGGCGGGTCTTGAACTGCAAGACCCGCCCTACATCTGTCCAGGAATCTATTCCAGCAGCGTCAGCAGCCGGCTCTCCAGAAAGATCACAATCGAGATCAGCACGAGCATCTCGAGGATGATGGGTGTCATCGCCTTGATCCACTGAATCGGCGTGAAGCCCGCATCGACGTCGCGCTGGATGAACGAGTACGCCACCACCGATTGCGCGCACCCGATGTGCGTCCAACAACCGCCCAGCGCGTACCCGGCGATTTGCGCCATGGCGAACAGGTGCAGGGTCTGCAAATCGAGGTTGCCCAGCGCCCGCGAGGCAAAGTCCGCGACGACGTTGTTGTCGAGGATGGCCGATAGTAGCGTCGCTCCGAAGAACTGACTCCACGCCACAGGTCCATGGCCGAGAGTGGCGATCCCGCGATGGATGAGGCTCTCCATCTGATCGAAGAAACCGGCGTGCGTCAGCAGCGTGATGGACAGGAACAGCGGAAACAAAAAGTAGTACTCCGCATACTCGTGGCGCCCTTCCCGCAGCGCCAGCGCCCGCATCTTGGGAATATGGGCGATACCGAGGATGGCCACGGCAAAGGCGCCGAACGACGCAAGAAACAGCGGTACCTGATGGTAAGCGCCGTGCAGAATCAGCAGGGCGACGAACGGAACGAGCGCCAGCCCGCCTATCAGTTGTGCGCGGCGCCGAGCATGGGCCGAAGCGGCGAGCGTGTCGTCGACCCACTGCTCCGCCAGCATGGCGCCTTCGTCATCTCCCATCGAATCCAGGGTGTAATGGCGATCGAGGGACGGCGCCAATTCCTCGCTGACGTAGTGCCCGAGCAGCAGCTCTCGTGTCTCCCACGGCAGCTTGGCATCGACGAGGGCCCTTCCGAGCGACGTGCCTTTCTGCAAGCGCTCGACGATCTCCGGCGCCTTCCCGTCGAGCTGATCGCGATGAGCCTCGACCAGCTCGACCGGAGTGAGTACTTCGCCGTGCCGCATTGCCTGCAGAAACCGCACGTCTTCGGCGTTCGCGTCGAGCACGTCCATCGCGGCCATGTCGATCCGCTGGCCCGCGAGCCTACCGCGAAGATGCCGTGCGACGACAAAGTAGGTGACGAGCGCGATGGGGCCGCAATAACGGATAAAGAAGGTGCCTCCAAGATGCGGGTCGAGGTTGGCTTTCATGATCAGGTTCGGCGGCTCGCCGTATGCCAGCCAAACGCCGCAGACCGTTGTGACCGTCGTGCAGATCATCACGGCGTGCAGAATCGCGCTCTTCGGAGCGGCAGCCAACATCAGGATGATTACGAGCGTGCGGATCGTGAGGCCAATCATCGATACGCCGTCGAGGATGCCCGACGAGAACGCAACGACCGCCGTCACCGCGATGACCGTCGGGAGAATGGCGCCGTCGTTGCGGCGCAGCAAGAAGAACGTGATCCCCTCGAGCATCCGAGTCTGGGCGATGACAGCGACGAAGAAGGTCAGCCCGAGAATGAACAGCATCGTATCGGCGTGAATCAGCTCGTCGAGGCCCTGAAACGACAGGAGGTGCTGCTGCGTCCAGACCCACCAGCCGTGCTGCGCGATCTGACGGTGCCATTCCGACGTTTCGATGCCGCAAAACGTGGCCACGATGACCAACGCCATGCCGTAGGTGAGCGCGTTCTTATGGATCTGGTACTTGAACGAGCCGAAAAGGAAGAGGCCCAGGATGGTCAGGAACACCTCGGCCGCCAGCAGGGGGACAGGCAGCGCGGTCAGGCGGCCGATCCAGAGCAGGGCGCATGCGAGAATGGTAGCCCCCGCGAGAAACCGTCGCGACGAGATCATGACGATCGAGGGTTCGGCCGTGCTCATCCGCGAGCAGCATCATAAAGGCCGCCGCCCCAAAACCGCCGCAGCCGACAAAAATGCGCCGAGCGACAAAACTGTTCCTAAATAACTCCGGCCTGCTGGTGCTGGGCACCCTCATCGGCCTGCTCTGGGCCAACCTCGACCGCAACAGCTATTTGCTGCTCGCGCAAAGACTGCACTTCGGCGTCAACGAAATCGGCATGGCGTTTTTCTTCGCGCTCGCCGCAAAGGAAGTCGTGGAGGCGACGGCGCCAGGCGGCGCGTTGCACTCGCCGCGGCGTGCAGCGTTGCCGCTCGCGGCGGCGGTAGGCGGCATGCTCGGGCCGGCGCTCATTTTCCTCGGGCTGACAATTTTTCTCGATCGGCCCAACCTCGAGCGTGGATGGGCCATCCCCTGCGCGACTGACATCGCATTCAGCTACCTCGCCGCACGCATCGTCTTTGGGACGAAGCACCCTGTGATTCCGTTTCTCCTGCTGCTTGCGATCGCTGACGATGCGCTGGGGTTGTTGATCATCGCGGCCTTCTATCCAACGGGGCCGTTGCGCCTGGTCGATTTCTTCGTGCTGGTTTCCGCAGCAATGCTGTTCGGCTGGTGGCTGAACAGGCGTGGCACGCTCAGTTTCTGGCCGTACATTTTGATCGCGGGAAGCCTGTCGTGGAGCGGGTTCTATCGTGGCGGTTTCCACCCCGCTCTCGCGCTGGTGCCAATCATCCCGTTTCTGCCGCACGCCGAGCGCGACCCCGGGCTCTTCGTCGAGGATCCGTCGCTGCACGACACGCTCGACGAGTTCGAACACTGGTGGAAGCGTCCGGTGGACGTCATGTTGTTTTTCTTCGGGCTCGCCAACGCCGGCGTCACGCTCACCAATGCTGGTGCGGGAACGTGGTTTGTCCTCGTCGCCATGCTGATCGGCAAGCCGGTGGGCATCCTCGCGGCGACGGCCTTGACGGCTGCCGGCGGCCTGCAACGCCCGAAGGGCGTGACCTGGCACGATCTGATGGTGGTCGGCATCATCGCCGGTATTGGCTTCACGGTCGCCCTGTTTTTCGCAACCGCGGCGTTTCCGTATGGCCGGCTGCTGGATGAAACGAAGCTGGGCGCGCTACTGAGCATCTTCGCGTTTCTCGTCGCGCTCGCCGCCGCACGAATGCTCAAGGTCGGACGGTACGCAGGTGCATAAGGTCAGATGACCCGTGCACCCAGGTGTCGCCTGACAGTTTCGATGTTAAAGTCGAAACCGATGAACAGATGGATGGCCATTCTGGTGGCGGCGTCGGCTTCGCTGTTCCCCACGGCGTGTAGCAAGAGCAATGACTCCACCGGGCCGAGCCCGATTCCGACGCCCAATTCGACGATCACCTACACGGCGCTCGGCGCGAGCGACGTGATCGGCTTCGGCGCGAGCTCGTTCTGCACGCCGTGGGACGACTGCGCGAACGGTAAAGGCTACGTGCAGGTGGCTGCTCGCGATTTGCGAGCGCGGGGATTCACGGTCAAAGCGAAACCGCTGGGACTTCCTGGTGCCGTATTCAGCCGTCGAATCTTGAGTCTCGGGGTTCAATACGGTCGCGACGATCTGCTTGCCACGATTGTGGAACACGAAATCCCGTTCATCCAGACTGACACAACGCTGATCACGATCTTCGCCGGCGGAAATGATGTCAATGTCATCACCGGAGCCCTGGGCAGAGGTGCGGGCGGTGCAGATCGCACCGGGTATATCAATAATCAGATCTCGGCGTTCGGCCAAGACTTCAGCGGAGCCCTTCAAGCGATCCGCCAGACCGTCCCGTCCGCGCGCATCGTGGTACTGAATCTGCCGAACATGGGCGCGATGCCCTTTCTCGCCGGTGCAGCTCGCGACCATCGGCTGGCCGCGCAGATGCTCTCGGTCGGCATCACAACGACGGTGTATAACCCTCTGATCTCGAGCGGCGCCATTGTCATCGACTTGATGTGCGACGCGCGGTCGTACCAGGCATCAACATATTCCAGCGATGGGTTTCATCCCTCCGATCTCGGATATGCGTGGATAGCCGCGGAAGTAGTCGCGGCCGCGACGACCCCCTATCGCTCGCCCACGGCTACCTGCTCGCACATGACCACCGTCCAGTAACCCGCCTTCGCACCCGGCGCACCCATCGCACCTGGCGCACCCATCGCACCCATCGCACCCGTCACCCCCGTTTTGTTCGTGTCTGGGAAATCCAATCCCACAGGCGGGAAGTGAAACTTCGATGCCCATTTTGTCGTAGGCTACTGACATGAAACAGCTCATCACAGCCACTTTCATTTTCATCGCGACCGTTTCATCAGCGTCGGCGCAGACGCGCTTGCGGCTGCCGGCCAATCTATTTGCGGCAGGGCAGACGATCGCGGGACAGGCGGCGGTGCCCGTGCCGGTGCCTGTCGCGCCCGATTCCGCAGGGCCGCGCGTGTCGCTGACGCTCGAGGACGCGGTGAAGCGCGCGCTCGAGAACAACCTCGACATCGCGGTCCAACGCATTAACCAGCAGACCTATGATGTCGCTATCGCGAGCATCCGGTCGGTCTACAGCCCGACTGTCAACTCGGTCGTCAGCTCGCAGAGCGCGAAAAACGCCTCGACGAGCACGATCTCTGGAGCGGCGACCGGCCTGACCATTACTAACTCCACGCTCGTGTTCAACGGCGGGCTGGTGCAGGAGGTCCCGTGGGGCGGCGGAAATTTCTCTGCTCAGCTCGACAACCGCCGCCAGTCGACCACCTCGCTGAACGCGACGATCAACCCGCAGTACAGCCCTACTTGGTCGGCGACGTACACGCAACCGCTGCTGCGCGACTTCCGCATCGACGCCACGCGGCAGCAGCTGCTCGTGACCCGCATCAATCAGGACATCTCGGATATTCAGCTGAAGCAGACGACCATCAACACGGTCGCAAACGTCAGAAACGCCTACTGGGACTACGTGTTCGCCGTCCAGTCGGTTGAAGTGTCGCGGCAATCGCTGACCCTGGCCGAGGAGCTGCTGCGCAACAACCAGACGAAGGTCGAGATCGGGACGATGGCGCCGATCGATGTCGTGCAGGCGCAATCTCAGGCCGCGCAGCAGCGGCAGGTGCTCGTCACCGCGGAAGGCACGCGGCGCACCGCGGAGATCGCGTTGAAGCGGCTGATCGTCAGCGGCACAAAGGACCCGCTGTGGACCTCGACCATCGAGCCTGTCGATCGCCCTGATTTCCGTCCGGAACCCGTCGATCTGCCGGCCGCCACCCAGCGGGCGCTCTCGACGAGGACCGACGTACTACAGGCGAAAAAGAACCTCGAAGCCAACGACGTCACGCTGCGGTTTCTGGAGAACCAGAAATTGCCGCTGGTCAATATGCAGACGCGATACGCCACCACCGGGATCGGCGGCACCCAGCTCATCACGGAAAGCGACGGGGTCAATCGCGGGAAACTCATCGGAACCATTCCCGGCGGCTATCTCGACGCGCTCGACACGCTGTTTCGCAACAAGCTCCCGACCTGGAGCGTGGCCCTGAACGTGTCGTACAACCTCGGCACGAGCGCCGCCGATGCATCGGTGGCGCGCGCGAAAATTCAACAGAACCAGATCGAGGTCCAGCTCCGGCAGCTCGACTTGCAGGTGACGAGCGACGTCAGCAACGCGGCCATCGGAGTTCAAAATTCGGCGGAACGTGTGCAGGCGGCACAGGCCGCGCGCGATCTGGCCCAGCAGCAGCTCGATGCGGAGAACAGCAAGTTCGGCGTCGGGATGTCTACCAACTACCAGGTCGTGCTCGCACAACGCGATCTGGCCACGGCGCAGAGTAACGAATTGCAGGCCGTGCTCGCCTACCGCCGCGCCGTCGTCGAATTCGAGCGCGTGCAGCAGACCGGCACCGGCGGCAACATCACGATCATCTCCAGATGAGCCGGATTATCCTTCCCTGACGCATTACCTGTTGATGAGACGAATCATCGTCACGATCTGCCTGATGGCCGCCGCCTCGGGGGCGGTCGCCGCCTCGCTCGAGGCCGACACCGCCGCCGCTTTCCAGCGGTATGTCAGGCTCACCGAACAGCGGATCAACAGCGAGGCCACCAAGAGCGAAAGCTTTCTCTGGATCGACACGCTGCCGGCCAATAGGCGCGGGGAGCTTCAGAAAGGGCTGCAGCAGGGCGGCGTGGTCATCGAACGGCTCGAGACACGCGAAGACTCCAAGAAGATCGAAGCGCCGGACGGCCTGATCCATCACTGGATCGGCGTGGTCTTTGTGCCGAAGGTCTCCGTGAAGCAGGCCGTGGCCCTCATGCAGGATTACAATCACCACTCGAAGTACTTCGCACCGGCGATTGCCGCGTCAAAGATGCTCGAGCACGATGGCAACCGGTTCAAGGTCGCCCTCCGGTTTCACGTCAAGAAGATCATCACCGTCACGATGGATACAGACAACGACGTGGAGTTTTTCCACCCTTCGCCAGATCGCGCGCACAGCCGGATCCGAAGTAGCCGCGTGACGGAAATCGCCGACGCCGGCACGCCTCAGGAACGAGCAAAGCCGGCCGGTCAAGAGCACGGCTTCATGTGGAACCTGAACACCTATTGGCGCTTTCTCGAACGCGACGGCGGCACCTACATCCAATGCGAGTCTCTCACGCTCTCGCGCGACGTCCCGTTCGCCCTCGCCTGGATCATCCGTCCCATCGTCACGCAGATGCCGAAAGAGTCCCTGACGTTCACCATGGGGAAGGCCCGCGAGGCTTTGGTGAATCTCCATTGAAGATTGATAGATTGTTAGAAGTGTTCCTCCAATCTACCAATGATGAGCTCTAGAAGCGCACCCCGTAGACCACCTTCCAGTTGCGCCCCATCTCTGGCACGACGTCTTTTATCAGCGACAGATGATTTCGATAGAGCTCGTTCGCGGCGTTGTCGAGACGCAGCGTGAACGTGCTGACCACGCCACCGGTCTGGAAGGAATACGAACCGTACAGACGTAATACGGTGTAACCCTCGGTCGGCGTTTCGACACCTGACACGCGATCCTGCTTGGCCGCCGCGATGATCTGCCCGCCCACCTGCAACGCGTTGCGCTGATAGCGCAATCCACCGCGAACTTTGAGCGGCGGAATCCGCGGCAGCGGCGTTTTCTCGTCCTTCAGCGCGCCTCGCACGAAATCGAGGCCGAGCTCCGCCGACCATTGCGACGTGATCTGAAAATCCGAATGCGCCTCGATGCCTTGCAGCAAGACATCGGCGCCCACGAACTCCACGAAGGCAATTTCTTCCTCCGCAGAATGCTCCTCCTCCTCTTCGCCTTCATGATCCGCGTGGCCTGACGGCTCGCGCCCGCCGAACAGCGCCACGAACTCATCTTCCCGCGCCTCGAACTCTTCGCGATCGATCTGCCGGCGGAAGATGTAGTCCCGGATATCGTTGCGGAAGTACGTCAACTCGCCTGAGGCACGCGGCGTGCGCCATCGCAGCGAGAGATCGGCGCCAAGGGCACGCTCGGACTTCAGGTTCGGATTGCCGACCTCCAGTGCGAAGTTGCCATGGTGTACGCCGAAGAAGAACAATTCCTCGAGCGCCGGCGGCCGCGCCGCTTGAGCGACGCTCGCAGCAATCGTCAGCCGATCGTTCGCTGCGGCCGGTCGCAGCAGAATCCCGCCCGATACGGAGGCATTGGTAAACTCCCGCGCCGGCTCGCCCACCGGTGTGTATTTCGTATGGTCGGCGCGGCCGCCGAATTGGAGCGTCACATGCGGCCACGTCACCTCTTCATAGAGAAACGCGGCAAATCCACGCTGATCGACGGCGGGAGACAGCGCTTCGGCACCGACGGCGTTGAACGCCCGCCCGACCACCGAGCCGCCAACGCTGCCCTTCAGGCGTCCAACGGCGCGATGCGATCCCATCAGCTGCAGTTCGGTTGTCTCGTTCGTAAAGAGCGTGCCGGACTCCTCGCCCTCGAGCTCTTGATGCTTATAACTCCGATGGGCCAGTGTCGCTCGAAACGCATCGAACGCGCCTTCGAGCTTCTCCCCACCCGCGCGAAACGTCAGGGCATGACGCTTGGGCGTCAACTGCAACGTCCCTCCTTCGACCACGGGGATGCCGTATTTGGAGTCGTCGTAGCCATAGTTGCCGCCGACATGCACCTTTTCACCTGTCCAGGCCGCGCCGATCGTCGCGAACCCGCTCCGCGAGTGCGAGTTCGCCACCGCTCCTTCCGGCGTTTCGAAATCCTCGGAGCGCCTTCCTCCTCCACCCACACTCATGGCGAACCTGCCGTTCCCGAACAGCACGTGTCCGGCGCCACCGGCTTCCTTCGCGTTCGTCCCCAGGTCGCCGGAGAAATTTCCGGATGAGCCCTTGATCGACTTCGCGGGAATGTCGTTGGTAATGACGTTGACGAGGCCGCCGATCGCGTTCGCGCCGTACAGCAAGGTCGCCGGGCCGCGCACGACCTCGATGCTTTCAGCGGCTGAGGGATTGATACTGACGCCGTGATCGCCCGACTGACTCGACAGATCGCCAGGCCGCTGGCCGTCCTGGAGGATCTGTACGCGATCGCCGTCGAGACCCCGGATAACCGGTCGAGAAGGGGCAGGACCAAAGCTCCGTACCGAAACACCTGGCTGGTTTTCGAGCGTCGCGCCGAGCGAGCTTTCGAGCTGCTTGGTCAGCTCCTGTCCCGCAAGCACCGTCGTGGGTTGGAAGGCGTCGAACTGGCTGCGCGCATCCGCGCTGACCGACGCGACTTCCTGAAAGTGGAGATCCGGATCGACGAAGACGTCGATCGGCATGGCAGCCGGTGCAGGCACGGTCACTTCGGTGCGTCGCGACGAGTAACCGGTCGTCCTGACCGATACGTGATACCGGCCGGGCATGACGCCGTCGAACTGGAACAAGCCATCTGCGTCCGAGACGGTCTCACGCCTTGATTCTTCGAGCACAACGGTCGCGCCGGCAATGGGCGCGGCCGACAATGAATTCAAAAGCCTGCCTTGCAAGGCCACGGCCTCTTGAGCGGTAGCGGAGCTCGCGGTTACCGCGAGCAGTACCGATGCGAGAAACACCTTCATCACGACCACCTTGTCAATGAGAGATTGGGTGATTGGAGATTGGGTGATTGGAACATACAAATAAAAGGGTCAGACCCTTTTATTGTCGATCCCCAGATTCAGATCGCTCGATCACCTACCACTCAATCTCCGCTGAACGACTGGTGTTTAGGCTGGTGGGGCGCGGCCCGGAGCGAGCGACCAATCGAGACGATCCGCAAATACGACAAGAGTCGCGTGCAGTCGTTCGGCACGCACGGCACCGTCGCGCTGTTCGAATTTTTCAAAGGCCGGATGGAACGATCGGAGCGAGTGGCAGAGAAAGCAGTGGTCCGCTTCGCGGTGAGGAGTGGCTGACGCCGGACCGACTGAATGAGCGCTCGCGTCGTGGCTGGCGAAGAGCGGTGCGCACGCAAGGTCGGCCTGCCCATCAGCATGCGGCGGCGCGACCGTGCCAGCAACGAGGCTGGCGAGCACAAAGAGCGCGACACCGGCCTGCCGAATCCACGACCGTGCCCGAAACATCGATTTCAGCTTAGCCACAGGGCCCTTCACGGTCAAGCACAGTCGCTGTGAGGCCGGCGGCTACTTACTTAACTGTTGCTCTATCCATGCATCGATTTCTTTCCAGATCGGCTCCTGCGAAAGCGACTGATTGTGCCCCGCTCCTTCAACGAGTATCAGGCGCTTTGGTCCTGCGAGAGTTGACAGCACGCGATCGGAATGGTGCGGAGGGTCTCGCGATCGCTGCTTCCATGGATCAACAATACGGGAACTCGAACATCTCTTTGCAGTTCTCGGGTATCGGCTGCTGGAGTCGATGTCTCGCAGGACGAAGCAATCCGCCGGCAGCAGCGGGCGGAACCTGGCGTATCACCGCACCAACCAGCACCACTGCCGCTGCGATCACACCGATGCCGATGGCAACCCGCCGTCTGCCTCTCACACTCCTACTCTCCTCATCTCCTGCGAAGGCGCCCTACGCCCGAAGACGCAGCCCGCCTGGATGCACGCGCGCGACGAGCGTATCGGTCCCCTGCACCGCTTCCCCATCGATGTGAAACAGCATCGGGTCTTTCGAGCGAATCGTGAGCTCCTGCACGCGACTGGTCTTGATTCCGTCTTGCTGGTGCAGCCGTCCCAGAAAGAACGACGGAATGCGCAAGAGGTTGCCGGCCAGCTTCCTATCCTCAACGATCACGAGATCGAGATACCCATCTTCCAGGCTCGCACCCGATGCGATCGTTGCACCAAACCCGTACTGCTTGGAGTTCGCCAGCGCCACCACGAGCGCAGACACGTGAGACGTCTGCCCGTCGGCCGTCACGGTGTAGTCGATGGGCGCGTACCGCAGCAGATCGCCAGCGGTCGCCTTGAGATACGGCAGAAGCCCGCGATGGTTGATACGCGTCGAGACGAGAGCCGCGACGTGCGCGTCGAGTCCGATGCCCGCCACATTGAAGAACAGCCGGCCGCCAAGCTCTCCGGCATCGATCTGTCGGACGGACGCTTGAATCGCTCGTTCAATCGCCCGAGCGGGATCGAACGGAATCCCCAGCTCGCGCGCGAGGCCGTTGCCGGAACCGCCGGGAACGAGGCCGAGCGCGGGAAGCGGTTGCCCCGGCGCGGCTTCATCTCCGCGCTGCACGAGGGCGCGCGCCACCTCGTTCATCGTACCGTCCCCACCCCAGGCGACCACGAGATCGACACCGGCAGCGGCCGCCTCCATCGCCAGCTGGTGCGCGTGCCCCGCACGCTCGGTCACCCGAACGTCGGCCTTCACACCCAGTCGATCGAGCATCCGCGCTGCGAGCGCGACGCGCTCGGCGCCGCTTCCTCTGCGTGCCGGCCCCGAGACGGGATTGATGATGATGGAAACGCTGGTCATGAACGGCCCGGCTGAAGCCGGACACTACTTTCGAAACAGGGTGATGGCGACGTCGACGTTGGCTTTGAGGGCGGTCTTCACGGCGGGCCACGTCTTGGCCGACCGTACCAGCGTCTTCCATGAATAGAGGTGCTTCGCCTTGTGAAAATCGCTGTTCGCCACGTAGGGATAATGCTTCAGGCTGGTCACCGAAAACAAATCGTCCCGGTTCGCCGCCTCCCAGACATCGACAAGATCGGCCAGCTCCTTGCGATGGTCCCACAGATAGCACGTCGCGATCTCCATCCGCCGCGTCGTCCTGTGATGCGGATGACATGCGATGCTGAGGCCGTCCTGCCTTCTGATCTCTTCGAGGATGTCCTTGGCCTTCTCGTCGGCGCTGATGAACGCCTTGATGCCCAGCGCGACGATATGCGAATTGTGCTTGGCGCGAATGTGATTCTGCGTCACCTCGGCGCCCGGCACGACCAGCATCCCATACTCGCGTTTCGCGCGCGCGGCTTCCTTCTCGACGTCCGCGATATAGTCGTCGAAGCTCTCTGCCGTGATCGAAAACCGGCGCCGCCCGAGCGTCGCCATGCGACCCAGCCGCCCCAGCAGATCCTTTTTCGCGAGAATGTGGTCCGTGATGGCGAGCACGTCGAACTTCTCGGTCTGACCGTAGAGATCGACGACCTCTCGCAGCGTCAGCCGTCCGTCGCTCCAAGTCGTGTGTACGTGGAAATCGCAGAGCAGGAACGGTTCATAGCCGGGCATCGATCAGGCGCGGACGTCTTCGTGGGTGGTATCTGACGGCCGATGCAGAAAGATCTCGGCGCAGAAATTTCTGACGTAGATCCCGAACACCTTTCCGCGCCCCATCGTCTTGTATCGTCGCGCCGACGTCGAGATGTAGCATCTCTGCTTCAGCCGTACCCGACCTGCCTTCGAGATGCGGCGTGCCAGGTTCGTATCCTCGCCATGAAATTCGATCGACGTATCGAAGCCGCCGATCGTGTCGAGGGCGTCTCGCCGTACGGCGAAGTTGCCTCCATACAGCACGGCACCCATTCTGAAGATGTATTGCGCCAGCACGTGCGTCGCAGGCGCCAAGCTGTAGTCGTACATTCTGATGAGAACCCGGCCGAGCCAATCCCAGTCGTAGAAGCGGTACGGACCGGTGACGGCGGCGGGCGGATTCGGGCCGGCGAATTCCATCGCCACGCGCTCGAGCCATTCGCGGGGTGCGCGGCAATCGGCGTCGACGTACACAAGCACGTCTCCAGTGGAGACGTGGCGTCCCGTTTCGCGCGCGACGACGAGCCCCTTCCGGGGCTCGTTCACGACCCGAACACCCGGAATGGCCGCCACCGCCGCTGTGCCGTCCGTGCTCGCATTGTTGATGACGATGAGCTCGTGGGGCGGGAAGGACTGATGAAGTATCGAATGAAGGCAGCCGGGAAGAAGTGTTTCTTCGTTGTAGGCGCAAACAATGACGCTGAACTTCACAGCGGCGGCTCGATCATCGGCCACCACTATCAGCTGTCCGCGTCACGAACAGGTACCGTGCCTGCGACGGTGAGGTAAATAGTAAGTCCGGCTTCAGCCGGGCCCTACAGGCGCAGCAACAGCGACAACGTCATCGTAAAGCCCACCGCGATGACGATGCGGCGTACGCCTTTAGGACCGATGCGACGGGCGACACCCGCGCCCCAGATACCGCCGATGGTCGCGCCAACCCCCATCAACACCGCGTGCGGCCAGGAGACCATTCCATTCCAGATGAAGATGAGCGCCGCCACCCCATTGATGCACAGCGCGAGAAACGCTTTGAGGCCGTTCATCTGATGGATATCGGTAAACCCCATGATGCCGAACGCAGCGAGCATGAGGATGCCGATACCGGCGCCAAAATACCCGCCATAGAGCGAAACCATAAACTGAAATAACAGCGCGCCGGCCAGCCAGCTCCTCGATCCAGCATGCGCCTTCCCCGTCGTTTTGATGAGGCGCTGCACCGGCTCCTGGAGCATGAACAGCACGGTGGCGAAGAGGATCAGAAGCGGAATGAGCCGGTCGAACACGTCCGTCGGCGTCATCTGGAGCAGAACCGCGCCAATGATGCCGCCGAGAACGCTCGGAAGGATCAGAAGGTAGGTGTGCGGCGGCATCCCGCGCAAATCGCGGCGATAGCCCCACAGCCCGCCGAGCGATCCCGGCACCATCAAAACCGTGTTCGTCGCGTTAGCAATCGTCGACGGCAATCCGACCCAAATGAGCGAAGGGAATGAAACGAGCGTGCCGCCACCCGCAACGGAGTTGATGGCGCCTGCAACGAAGGCCGCCACGAAGACGAAGAGGTAAGCCACGGACGCACATTATGACGCGAAGTCGCAGGGCCCGTTACGAAGGTGCTAAGTCCGCTCGCCCAGTAATGCAGCGGTCGTGGCGGGTTCCATGAGGAGACTGGCGAGGGCGATTCCGGTCGCAAGCGCCATCGTGAGCACAGCGGTGAGCGGCCATGGCGATGCGAGCAGCAGCGCATCCATCGTCAGCAACGCGGCCATCAGCATGTCGGCGACGAGTCGTACGCGGTGTGTCCGCCGGAGCTCGCTCGCCAGGTGCGGACGGTTCATGACATCGGTGAAGACGAGGTGTCCGCGGACGATGCCTCCGACCGAGCCTGCGATCCCCATCAGCACGAAGATCCAAAGAGAAAGCGGCTCGCGCAACCACTCCTTAATCTGCCAGGCGTGAGCGCACGCAATCGTGTAGAGCACAATCACGATGACGTGATGCGTGCGCCACCAGATGCTTCTGTCCGCCGCTGGACGCCTGGCGATCGCTGGATGTTCGAAGGCCGTCAGCAGATCGGATCCCGATGCGAAGCGCTCCCCTGCCGACTTCCGCAGGCATCGGTCGATCACCTCTGACAGCCAGAGCGGCACGTCCGTCCGCTTGCACAGCGGTTCCGGCGTGCTCTCCATCACGCGCGCAATCGTCGCAAGCGGGGTACCGGCTTGAAATGGATGACGGCCGCAGATCCACTCGTACATCAGCACGCCGAAGGCGAAGACGTCGGCGGCTGGGCCGACTGCGCGCCCCTCGATCTGCTCTGGCGCCATGTACGCCGGTGTCCCCGCCATCGCGCCGGGCAGCGTGACGGTGGGCGTGCCGCCGGCCCCGGTCTCCATGCGCGCAAGGCCGAAGTCGAGAATCTTGATGCCACCGCTGGGCGTCCGCATGATGTTCTCAGGTTTCAGATCCCGGTGGGTAATGCCTTTCACATGCGCGCTCGCGAGCGCCGATGCCAGATCGCGCCCGGTCCTGATGATGGTGTCGATCGAGGGCCGTGGTCCGCCGGATATTTCCTCGCGAAGCGTATGCCCCTCAACGTACTCCGTGGCGATGTACAGCTCTCCGTCGACCTCCTCGAGTGCATAGACCGTGCAGATACCCGGATGCGTCAGCAATGCGGCCGCGCGCGCCTCGCGCCGGAGCCGCTCGCGGTGCTGCGCTTCGCGCGTGAGGTGCAGAGGCAGGGCTTTCAAGGCGACGGACCGGCCGAGCCGGCCGTCCGATGCCAGATACACGCGCCCCATCCCGCCCCGGCCGAGCTCGCGCAGGATCGTGTAAGAGCCGAGGACGGTGCCGGGCGCCAATGTGCGATCGTCCTCGAGCAAATGCGGGGCGACCTCGACGATGGGCTGTGTCAGAAACGTGCCGGCACGGGAGTGATGCTCGAGCAGCGAGCGTACTTCTTCACGGACGACCGAATCGTCCGGTACGGCGTCTGCCAGCCATCTGGACCATTCAGCCGGCTCGTGCTCGAGTGCGGCTTCGAACAGATCCCGCGCACGGCGATGCTGATCAGGAGTCATGAATTCATTGGCTCAGCTCGCGAAAGAGCCAGGCGCGCGCGAGCGTCCAGCGGCGCTTGAGGGTGGCGGGGGACATGCCCATCGCGTCCGCCGCTTCTTCGACGCTCATGCCGGCGAAGTACCGGAGCTCGACGATCTTCGCCTGCTCGGCATCGATTTGTTCCAGCCTGCTGATGGCCTCATCGAGCGCCGGCAGCATGGTTTCAGGATCGGACGCCAGGGCGAGCGAATCGGTAATCGATACGCGGTTCATACCGCCCCACCGCTTCTGCGCGCCGCGGGAGCGGGCGCGCTCGACCAGGATCTGTCGCATCGAGCGCGCGGCGATGCCGACAAAGTGGCGCTGGTCGTGCCAGGGGGTGCCGGCCTGCGCAAGGCGCAAGTAGGCTTCGTGCACGAGCGCCGTCGCCTGCAGCGTCTGCCCAGGGCGCTCGCGCCGCATGTAGGCCGCCGCGACTCGCCGCAACTCGTCGTAGACGAGCGGCGCGACATCTTCTGCCTTCGGCCGGGAGTCTTGTGACATCACTAGCTCCCAGCTCTCAGCTTCCAGCTTCCAGATCTGGAAGCTCGCAGCCGACAGCTGGGAGCTTCTTCACGCAGCGGTCTCTGACGAATCCTCACGGATGTCGTAGACGAAGTCGTACGCTCGCAGCACTTTCTCCGCCAGCGCGCGACGAGCCGGGTCGTGTGCCTCATCGAGATTGCAGACGAGATCGTCACGCTCGGCGAAGAGGCCGTCGATAATCGCGATACGGTCCGCATCCTGCTCTTCGATGATCGACAGCAGTACCCGCGAGCCGTACTTGATCCAGCGCGGCTGCGGCACGACGCGGCCATCGGCTTTCGTCGCCACGACCTGGCGCGCGAGAAGCGTGAGCACCAGCTCGGCGTTGGTCTTCTCGTAGACGGTCCCGAGCTTCGCGAACAGTTCCTTGACGGTTTCGCGCCGTTCATCGAGCAACCTGAGGAAGAGCGCGGGTGTCACCCGATCCCCCTTCTTCGAGTACTTCCCGTCGGCTGTCAGCTCGACGCCATGAAAAACGGTGAGGTACAGGAAGTGCCAGAAGATCTCGTAGGTCGCCAGGTCGTTCATGAAGCGGAGCCCGGTGCGCGGATCGTAGATCGCCGCGGCGTTGTTGCCGAGCAGCTGCTGATACATGAACTCGGTGGCCATGTACATCGCGTACCGCAGCCCGTCCTCGGTCGTCGGACCCTGCGGCCGAGCGAGCAGCTTCCTGCGCGCCTCCTCGGAGAACAGCTTGTCGACGGAGAGATCGGCCTCCGTCAGCTCCATCGGCGAAATCTTCCCGTTCTTCAACAGTCCCAGATCCTCGAGACGCTTGCTCTCGTCAGGCCTCAGCTTGTCGACCACGGTCTGAAGGTCGTTGGTGTCGGTCACAAGCGGCTCGCGCCCGGCTTCGACGTAGGCCGGCGCAATCGTCGCCACCCAGCTCTGGCGGTACGCGTCGTGAAGCCGGCCGTTGATCTTGAGCAGTCCCGTCAGCCGCTCGCGTAGTTTGTCGAACCAGATGTCCCGCAGCGCCTTCGCATCGTTCTCGGGCGCGCCCGGATTCTGCATCTGCGCCGCCATTCCGCCGATCGGCATGCCGCCTGCCAGTACCGCAAGCAACGCGTTTCTCATCGTGTAATAAGTCAACGACGGCTCGGTCATCGTCACCGTGTTGGGATCCGGGATCACCATCGTTGGATCGTGCCGGAACATCTCTTCGCGGCTGTTGAGATAATCCCAACGGCCGACGTTCGGTCCGATGAGGTTCTCGCGCAGCACCCACATGATCGCTTCCTGCTGCAGCGCGTACTCCGCGCGCTCGTTGAGCATCTTGATCTTCAGCGCGCCCCGCGGCAGGCCAAGGGCCACTTCGAGCGCCTTCAAGAGCTTCGACACCAGGCGAGCTTCCTGCCAGGTCTCAATCTTCGGCACGTAGTAATACACGCCCGAGCCGTTCTTCGTCTGCGTGTCGTAGTTGCTGACAGCATGGATGACGAGCGCGGGGATCATCGCTGGCACCTGCTCCCCGTCCAACGAAATCTGGCGGTTCTGCAGGTGCAGCCCCGGCACGCGGTGGAAGATCGTCGGCCACTTTTCAGGTGGCAGATCGATCGTGTATTGGCGCGGCTTGCCTCCTTCCTTCTTGGTCGGATGCGCGTAGGGCTTGCCGTTCCAGGCATGGGCGAGCAAATCGCGGAGGTTCTCCCATCCTTGATAGAGCTGATCCTTGTAGTCGCCGCCGGCGTCTTCCCAGTCCCACATCCACGACGCCGCACCGGTGTTGAGCGCGCCCATGGCCATGCCGAGATCGATGGCCGGCCCCGTGCCTTCGAGCCCGGGCGTCATGGTGTCCTTCGGGATCGGGACCGACGTGTTCAACTGCCATGCATGAGCGGTCTTGCGGCCGAAGAAGCCGTCGAGCATTCCCTGACGAATGTCTCGCACAGAAGCGGTATGGCCATCGGCGTCCTCGATCATGGTCTCCGGTGCGAGGAAGCCATAACTCCGCTCCCGGCGGCCGACTTGTTCCTGGAATGCATGGCGCGCGCTCAGGAGCGTGCGGAATTCCGCCTTGGTGTCCTGCGTGAGCTGCTCGATCAACTCTTCGACATGGACGCGTCGTCCGTTGACCCGCTTCTCCCCGAAGAGGGACCGATGTTTCTCGTAAATGTCTGGCCTGATAGTTACGGTGCCCATTGTCCTACCCTCATCACGCGATCGATCTTGATGTGTTGTTGATATCCGCGATCGGGTCGGCGCTCGGCACGACCAGAGCCGCAAATCTTGCCCGACATCATACTTGATGGACGGAAATCAGTTCGGCACTTGCAGATCCGGCATCGGGGTCGTGACGAACAGGCGGCGCGCCTGCTTCGCCAGCAGGCGAGCCCACCGGGCGGAACGGCTCACGCGTGCGCTATCGGTGGCAATGCCGGTATTTGCGTACATCTGACGGTAGAGCTTCGACATCACCAGAAACAGCAAGCGTGCCTTCAGCGACTTCACGATGCGGGCACGCTCCCAAATCGCCGGCACGCTGTAAAAGCGATCCCATGTCGACTGCGTGCCTTCCCGGATTTCCTCCGGCGACAGCGACGGGTGCGGCGTGTAGACCTTCGGCCGTTGCTGCCGCGGGATCAGCCAGAACCGCGTGAGCGGATATCCCGCGATGCGGGTGGTATCCGACGCCATTTTTTCTTCCCATTTCGCAAAGTCCACGGTGCCGGGAAACGGCGTCAACATGATGAACTGCGCGAATGCGATGTCGGCCTTCTGCGCGAGCTCGGCCGTGGCATCGAACGTGTCCAGCTTGTCGGTCGGCAGGCCGAAGATGAACGACCCGAGGATGTGCACGCCGTGCGTCCGGAACTCCTTGAGCCTGGTCACGAGCCTGTCGCCCGCGTAGTTGAAGTCCTTGAAGACCGACTTCAGTCCTTCTGCGGTCACCGACTCGACGCCGACGAGCGCGCCGCGGATCCTTGCCCTGTTCATCGCCTTGAGAAACTCGGGGTCTTCGGCCGCTTCCATCGTGATCTGCGTGTAGAAGACAAGGTCGTCTGGCAATTTCGCGAGGCGATCCATCAGCTCGAAACGCTCGCGGCGAATGTCGAGGAGCGTGTCGAGGCGCGCCTGGTTTCCCTGCCGCTCCGCCAATCTCAGATCTTCCACCGTCACCGGATAGAAGTTGTCGTCAGAGAGCAGGATGAAGCGGAAGCCCAGCCGCCGCAGCTCGACCACCTCTTTGACAACGGCATCGGCCGTCCGCTGTCGCGGCTGCTGGCCGTCCGTCCGCCACACCGAGCAGAACGAGCAATGCTTCGGGCACCCTCGGAGCGTCTGGACCGAGCCAAACATATACCGATCGGCGGGGAGCAGATCCCACCGCGCCGGCTGGAATGTGGCGCCGCTCACCCGACCGCCGTCGTAAGTGCTGAGCAGCGATCCCCTCACGCAGTCGGCGAGGACCGTACTCCACACCACATCGCCATCGCCCTTCACGACCGCGTGCGCACCACCAAGTTCAAACGACTCTTCAGGATACAGGGTCGGATGGATCCCGCCGAAGACGACCGTCGCACCGCGCTTCCTCGCCTCGCGGCCGATTTCGTACCCGCGGAGCGCGTTGAAGGTGTGAATACCAATGCCGACAACATCGCCCGAGGCAATGCTGTGGAAATCCATGGGATCAAGAGTCTCGTCGACGATGCTGGGGTCGCCGTATTCACCCGGGGTTGCGGCGGCAAGCACATATAGCCATCGCGGGGTGATGACAGCCGTCCCAAACGAGATATCGCTGGGATTAACTAGGTGAATTTTCATTTTTTGGCGTCCCAAGTCTACTTGAAACCATTTAGAACCGGCGCGCGAGGGAAACGCCCGCCCGCGTAAACGTCTGGGCGATCTTGATGCCGGCCGCTTCCGCCTGGTGCCACGGCCGTGATGGTGCAGGCGAGGTGGCATCGGCGACGCGATAGTCTCCTGCGAAGGTCCGCACCGCGATAACAGGCACGTCGGGTGCAATAGGTGCGTCGGGTGCGATGGGTGCGACGGGCCTGTCCACCGTAGCGGCGCCCGCCGCGGAGGCGGATGCGGCGGGTGCGCGCAGGCCCTTGATGGGGCCCGCGTCGAGCACTTCGGTACCGGGGAACGTCGCATGACGGTACGACATGTCCGGTGTCAACAGGACCGCGACGCCGGGCAGCGTCAACTCCCCTACCTCTGTCACCAGAGGAAGCGCGCGAAGCTGCAGCGCGGTCACAAGCAGCGCGCATGTTCCGCAAACGGCGGCGATCGCCGACAGGCGCGGGTGTACTCGTCCTCTGAGCGCGAGTAGTCGATCGACGCGTCGAACCAGCTGCCGCGCGTTGCCGAACAGCGCGATCTCGAGCAGCGGCCGGGTCGTCTTGCCACGTACCTCCGCCGCGCGCGTCAAGCAGTGCGCATAGAGCCGCGGCCGCGACGTGCGGGCGACCACCCGCTCGTCGCAGGCCACCTCACGCTCCAGGTTCAGTTGATGGCCAACGAGCGCAGCCGCCGGATGAATGCAGAACGCCGACTGCAGCAGCGTCTGTGCGAGCCGCGTCCAGTCGTCCCACCGCTGCACGTGCGCGCACTCGTGGAGGACGATCTGATCGAGCTCTTCGAGCGTAAGCGCCTTCACCAAGGAAGACGGCAGCACGATGCGCGCGCGCCCGAACCCCAACATCGCCGCACCGGCCACAGCCTCGCATAGCATCAACTGCGCCCGGCGACCATCTCGTTGCGACTCGAGCCATAACGGCAACTGCGCTTCCAGATCAGCAGGAAACGGACGACACTGTCTGCGCAACGCGTACACACCCCGAACGCCCGCCATCACCCGCAGAACCCCGACAAGCGCCAGCGTCGCCCATAAACCAAACGCAATGACGAGCACGGCTTCGGGAACGGACGGAACCACGACGACGCTCAGCGCATCCGCCTTCGCGCTGTGCGCTACGGCGGACACGCCCGTCGCACCTGTCGCACTTATCGCACCCAGCGCACCTATCGCACCCAGGGTGCACCACCAAATCCAGTAGCGTGTCGCTGCGTTCACACGGGGCCACAACCGAAACACGGCGCTCACTGCGAAGCTCAAGGCGAGGCCCTGCCACACCCAATTCAGCCACCATGCGGTCATGGCACTTCCCCCAGACGATCCTTCAGCTGCTTGAGCGCTTCGGGCGCGAGTTGTTCGTCTTCGAGCAGGTTGAGAATCAGCAGACGCGGGGAGCCTTCGAAGAAACGGTTCACCAGTGTCTTCAGCGCGCTCCGGCTCGCGTCCGCGCGCCCGATCACGGGCAGAAAGATGAAGGCACGCCCGTCTTTACGGTGCGTCACGTAGCCCTTTTTCTCGAGAATCCGCAGAAGCGTCAGCACGCTGTTGTAGGCTGGCTTCGGCCGGGTCCTCAGCGCGTCCACGACGCCGTTGACGGTCGACTCGCCGTTGTCCCAGAGGACACGCATGAGCCTGAGCTCCCCGTCGGTCAGCGTGGGAGATTTGGGACGAGGCACGCTGACATGCTACCTCTTTTCAACTAAAAAATTAAGAATTAGCGATCTCGGTGAGCGATTCGTCCAGAAT
>DATEEI010000012.1:0-10967 GCA_035281225.1 Vicinamibacterales bacterium | reverse complement strand
TCGACGGCCCGGCCGGCATCCCCTTCGTGCAGGATTGTGAGAATCTGCTCTTCCGTAAATCGACTCCGTCGCATACGTCCTCCTGGGAAATGCGGCGCGAGTCACAGTCTAGGCTGGATCAGTTTTCGGGGGGCACGTCAGAAGAATGCTGTTGAATGCTCCGGGTTCTGCGCTGAGTTGAATTGCCTGGGCAAGCGGATGCCCATTAATGGTGTGCGAGAGAGAAGCACACAGGTGAAGAAACAAATCGGTGAATTTTGTGGCGGCCAACCGTGTTCGCCGTAGGTCTGAGCGATGTTCCAGAGAGGTCTTCCGATGAAACTCCTGATGACAGCTCTTGTCGCCTCGTGTCTACTGCTTCTCAGCACGCCGGTCGGATCGCAGTCTGACGGCGGCCGAGTCCGTGGCCGATTTCATAGTGGCGACGGACTAGGAGTGGTGCGTTCTCTCGAGATCAAGGGAGGCGACCGGTTCAGTTATCTGTTGGAGACCCACTTAGGGAGAGTCCACGATGCTGAGGGGGTCGTGGAAGTCGTTGAGGGCCGTCTGTGGTTCTCTGTAGCGAGTGGAGATCACCTCGGACCGAATTCGCGTCTCCGGGGTTGGTGGGTACCGGTCCACTGGGGTCCGCGCCTGTATCTCATTGGTGAAGAAGAAATGCTGGATTTTATCAACTCCGTGAATCACGGATGGGAGCCCCGGCATTCCGCCGCAGGCCTCTATCTTCTCCGCCACGGAGACTCCGACCGGCCGGTCACCGGAGCGCCGAGTATTCCCTCGGAGTGGCGCGACTACCTGCTCCGGCAACCGGTGACGGGCCGTATTACCAGCGTGGCCGATGCCCGACACGCCGAAATTGATCTCGGCCGGAGGCACGGTCTTCGCGTCGGGATGGTCTTGTGGGCCGAGCTGACGCCGACCGCGATGTTCCCCGCAGAAGTCACGCGCGTCACGCCCAATACGAGCGAGGTGATGGTCGAGTCCACGTATCGACAATCCTTCGTTGTGGGTCAGCGTGTCAGATCGCGTGACCGGCCTTAGCGCTATTCTCGTCGCCGGATCCCGTCAACCGGCTCAACACCCGAAGCTGACATGGCCGGGAGATTGAATTGATGGCGGCTGCGAAAAGGATCTCCGTCTGGGGCATCGCGAGCCTCGTGCTGACCCTCGGCACGCTCGGACTCGCGGAATACAATCTTTACCTGTACGATCACGCTGGCAGATCGTTGATCCGGTTCACCGATTATTACCAGATCTGCGTTGTCGTCCAGCTCGCAGCGGCCGTCTGCGGCCACATCGCGATGCGGCGCGGGAGCAAGTGGTGGGTCCTGGCAGCTCTTCCGGCGCTGCTGCTCGCTGTTCTTTGCTTCTTCAGCGAGCTCTAGAAGTAGCCGCGCACCGAGGCCGGGTCACCTTGCTGGGTGACGGCCTGCGACACGTCAGCCTTGGCAGACATCTGCAAGGTAAGGCGAGACACTACACCCTGATGAGCCGAATCGGCGCTTTCCTCGGCACCCTACTTCTACCTGCTGTCATGAGCTGCAACGACGATAGCGGATGCACAGCGAAATTCGCCGATAGAATCTCTATCGGAATTGCGCGAAGTACAGCGGAGCAGGTTCTAGATCGCTGCAATTACACCCACTCCTTTGATAAGAAGACCAGTACGATCTACGGGCTGCAGCACGATCGGAAGACAGGTCTAGTGAGGCAGGACTGGAGTGCACAGGTCAGGATCGATTCAGCCGGGAACGTGTCGGCCGTAAAAGCGGAAGGCGACTGTCCGGTTGTCAAATTCGACCATGAAGAAAATATCTGCAATCAGAAGCTCGTCAAAGTTCGAGGAACTGGCCCCCAGCTTTCAGGAGCTGATGAACCTCGTCATCGAGCACGCACGAGAGCATCGATACCAGGGCGACGAGACGCTGGGAAGCTAGCTGACATGATGGCCGGGAGTTCGAGGTGATGACGGCTGCGAAGAGGATCTCCGCCTGGGGCATCGCGAGCCTCGCGCTGCTGCTCGGGGAGGTTGGGTTCGGAGAGTACAATCTTTACCTGTACTACCGCACGAGACCGTGGATCTCGTTCGACGTTGCCAACCAGATCTGCGTTGTCGTCCAGCTGGCGGCGGTCGTCTGCGGCATCATCGCGATGCGGCGAGGGAGCAAGTGGTGGGCGCTGACGGTTGCCGCGGCGCTACTGATCGCTCTTCGTTGCTTCTTGGGCGATCTCTAGAAGTGGCCGCACGCGGCCTTCAGTTGAAGAGCGGGGCCGCGATCGCTGTGGTGGTGGACTCCTCGAGGGGGCAGGTACGGCCCGCGCGCGTCGCCCGAGGAACTTCGCGTCGGGATGGTCTTGTGGGCTGAGCTGACGCCGACCGCGATGTTCGCCGCAGAAGTCACGCGCGTCACGCCCAATACGAGCGAGGTGATGGTCGAGCTCCCCTATCAACAATCCTTCGTTGTGGGTCAGCGTGTCATATCGCGTAACCGGCCTTAGCGCTATTCTCGTCGCCGGAGCCCTTCAAGCGGCCCAGCCCTGGGAGCTGACATGATGACCGGGAGCTCGTTGATGGCGGCTGCGAAAAGGATCTCCGTCTGGGGCATCGCGAACATCGTGCTGCTGCTCGGGGGGCGCGGGTTCGGAGAATACAATCTTTACCTGCACGACCACACGGGCAGACCGTGGATCTTGTTCGCCGTCGCTAACCAGATTTGCGCTGTCGTCCTGCTGGCAGCGGTCGTCTGCGGCGTGATCGCGATGAGGCGCGGGAGCAAGTGGTGGGTACTGACGGCTATCCCGGCGCTGCTGTTCGCCGTCGTCTACTACCTCGGCGATCTCTAGAGCAGCCGTGCACCGAGATCGTCTGGTTTGGCATTCGTGTGATGATGCAAGAGAAAATGAAATCCGTGAAGAACGATAGACTCGAACCAGGGACGAGAGTCGCCCTGATGAGTGTCCCGCCCGGGTTCCTGGAAGGGTTGCCACTACACGACAAGCGTGCGATTACGGCGGTTGTCGGGAAGCCAGTGCTTCTCGTCGAGTACGACGAAGTGGGTCGAGCGGAGTTAGAGTTCACGGACGAGAGCGGCGTGATTCATAGTCTGTATGTGAGACCAGAGTTCATTCGATCCGCTGAATGACAGCGGCGATCTCTAGAAGTAGCCGCGCGCCGACACCGAGGCACCCCTACCTCACCGCCTCTCTTCGAAAGCTACCCGTGATCGCTCTGAATTCCTGGAACATCTCGTCGGAGCCTTTCAACCGGCTTAGCCCCTGCATGATGAAGTAACCGGTGTCGTCAGGGACGATCACCTGGTAGAGCCGCATCGGTGCGCCCGAGCGGACGTCGATGGCGTCCGCCTCGAGCTCGTAGCCCTCGAGGCCGTCCACTTGCAGTGTGCGGCCCGCAAAGTTCGTCACGCTTTTCGTCAAAGTTGTCTTCGCCGCACGCGCTTCCGAGAATGTCCGCAGGTCGCCAAGCTGGCCTTTCCCGATCGAATGGCCGATCAGGTAGAGCGCTTCGGTCGATCCCGGAGAACCTGTCGTGCCGGACTCGGTGAACATGAGCATGTTGCTCACACGCCGTGCGAGCTTGAGCCGGGACGTGGGTGTGACCCGGAACGGCAGCCCCTCGAACGCGCTCGGCGCTGCCGCCGAATTCCAGGATGCGGTCAGCAGCGAATCTCGAATACCGTCGCTGATCGATGGAGAAATACCCGCAGGAAACGTTCCAACGATCATGATCGTCATCACGTCGTTGCCGGCGATGAGCATCCACTTGAGCACGTCGCCGGCGGGTGACTTCTGCCGAACGTTGAGCAGGCGAGCGGGCCTGCCGCCGATCGTTGCATCGTGCCCGGCAACGAGGATCATGCCCCTGGCGGCCAGCGTCGCCTTGGTCATCCCTCGCAACATGTCGGCGGCCGGCCCCGGAAGCTCGGTGACCATGATCGTGGCCCGTTCGGCCTCCAGTTCGAATCCGGGATATTGCTGCGTGGGAGAAAATCCGGCAGGCGGCGTCAAGCTGACCTTGGTGCCAGGGACGCGAACCGCCTGCGCGAATGCCGGTCCGACGCTCGCCGTCACGAGCGTCAGGACGAGGAGCACGCGAAGTCGCGCCGGCGATGCGCTGTCTGCGCACCGCCGGCCGCGTGTGCGGATCATTTCGCCGGTCCAGCTGCTGGCATCGGAGGTGGCGGCAGGTCGCTGTTGTAGATCGCGAACTTCATATTCCACTGCCCAGAGGTGTCGCGTCGCAGGACTACCACATACTTTCCGCGATCGGTCATCGGCTTCGCGCCGGCCTGTTTCGGCGTGATCGTCTGCGAGTAGGAGCCGACGTCGTAGGCGATGTCTCCTGCGCCCATCGTTTCGATAGGGGTGAGTACGAGCTTGACGGAGTTGGCGCTCAGAAAGCCCTGGTTGTACTTCTCAATGGCGGCCCTGCCCTTGAGCGTCGCGTGATTCGGCGGCATCTCAGAGCCGTCCTCGGTAAAGAGAGCTGCCACCGCCTTCGCGTCGCCGGCGTGCGCCGCCGTAACGTAGCCATTTCGCACCTTGGCGACATCGGCAGCTGGGGACTGCGCAGACAGTACCGCCGTCGTACCAGCCAGCGCGATCCCCGCGAGCACGACGCCGAATTTCGGGATGCTGATCATCTGATCCTCCTCAGCGTGCTAGTTTAACGACATGCCCTTATACTCGCCACTGTCATGCCCACTGTGATGAAGCGAAGACAAGCCGCGCGCTGGCTCCTCACATTCCTCGCCTGGCTCGCGTCGGTCGCGGTGCTGGCGCCGATCTGCTTCTTCGCCGTAATTTTCCTGGCTGGTCCGCACAGCTCGCTGCTCCCATCGGCAATTCAATCAGTGGTCTTGATTGTCGGCTGGGTTGCATTTCTAGCGGTGCCGATACTGGTCGCGAGAGCGGTGCACCGCCGCCTCTGGCGATAAGAGATCCGCTACCGGCCGCGCAAGCGAAACAGCAGCACGCGGATCGCGAACAACACGACGAATGCTGCCATCACGCCGAGGACCAGACGTCCCACTAACTTTTGCCGCCCTCGTGCAGCGCGTGGCTGATGCGCGCCAGGGCCTTGCGCTCGTCCTCGGTGACGGCGCCGAATCCGAGAATGCCGCCGGAAGCCGAGGCGATCGCGGTTGCGAGAGAGACGAGGTCGCGTTCGCTCGCCTGGCGCTCCTCGGCGGGCCGCGCCTCCAGAATCGTTCGAATCGCGCGGAGCGTTTTTTCGAACAGTTCGTCTGAAGGACGAATACTCAACCACTTGCCGAGCTGCTGATCGGCCGTCGAGCCAGCCGTCACACCGCGGGAACGCGCCGCCTGCACGATGAGCTCGCGCTCGTGGTCTGACACGCTGCCTTCGGCCCATGCCACCTGGATGAGCGGCACGAGGTGGAGCAGCATGACCGTTTCCGCTGTATAGCCAAGCTCCTGCAGATCGCGCAGTACCTCGTCATTGGCCACGCCAGCCTGGTCGCCCAGCTTGCGCCGCTCCGCTTCGGCTTCGGCATTTCGCCGCATCTTCTCGATGACTTCTTTCTCTTTCCGCCGGAAGTAGTCTTCTTCGAGCGTATGGGCCCGTTCGGCGAACGCATCTTTGTCAGTCACAGTTAGCCTCCGTCTGTCGAACGCCGATCATATCGCGGATCGTCGAGGCGATTTCAGGTGTGGCTGTCGGGCAGGCATCACGATGAGTCTTCCAGTCTTGCCATCGAGGGCGAGGACCATATCTCCGCGCGGTTCTGCGGCCGGATCCGTCTCGATGTGCAGCGTCACCGGCCGCTGAAAAAAGAGGAAGGCTACATCCGCGCCCGTCGAGCCGAAGGCGTTGCTCAGGTTGACTCGCGTCGATTGGTCGTCCAGCAAAACGATCGTCCGAACTTCAGGTCGCATGTTGACCTGCTCTACGAGTTGCGAGAGTACGGCCGACGAGAGTCGTGCTGTTGACACCCAGCGGTCCCCTCGCGCGCGATAGACAGGGAACAACGCCAGCGGCAGGATCAGCGCGAGGACAGGCAGGGCACGCTTCTGCATCGCCGATAACTGTGGCCACCACGCTGCTGCCAGCGTGCTGGCGGCAAGCGCGGCGCCGACAGAGGGAAAGAGCGCATACAAACTCGACCGCACTGGGAGGAAGATCGTGAGGGCGAACCCGCCAACCAACCAGAATACGGATTGAAGCAGGAATGTTCGATGCTCGCGTGTCAGATGTGGTTGCGCTCGAGCGCACATGACGATCGCGAGCAACATGACGGCCGAGATCGTGCACGCCCGATCCGCGTATTCGGCGACATTGCGGAGCAACAATTGCGGATCTGACGAGAATCGATAATACGACGGTGCAGTCGCCGGCCACATCGCCCCGGCATAGGTGCGCAGGCCCAAGTAGACTGGCAGCGTCAGCAGGATTGCCCAGGTGCGTCGAAAGGGCAGCCGCGCAAGCAGGCCCCAGAGCAGAAACACCATGGGCAGCACGACGCCTTCTTCTTTGGAGAACATCGCGCACAGCACGAGGAGAGCAGCTACTTCGACACGCTGCTTCAGGAATGCGACCGCTGCCCCGACAGAGAACAGCGTTAGCAGCAGCGCTGTTCGACCGCTGATCCACAGGACCGCCATATCGACACCGTGAACGTTGAACGCGAACAACGCCGCGGCAAACAGGCTGAACGCGGGCGCCAGCCCTCCGACCGACGCCAGCCAGGCAACCAATCCCGCGCAGCACACCAACAGCCACAGGTTCGTCAGCCCATATGCACGTGGATGCAATCCAGATATTCGATAGTTCAGTGCGAAAGAGGCGGACACCACGGGGCGATAAAAATCCGGGCTGTTATCAGGCGCCTTGACGCGCGCCAGAGACCTGGCCGAACGTGCAGCTCGGATCCAATTGAAATCATCTGAAAGGAACCCCTGCCCGGCGGTCGGGGCATAAATAAGGAGCAGCACACCCAGCAGATAAGCGCTCGCCAGGATAACGAGAGAGCGAGATCGCACCATGATCGTAGGGAACAGTGTTGCCGTTTTATAACAGATCGCTCGTGGCCGTGTTCGTCGTTGTATTCGTGCCAGTGCCGACGGGCGTGCGTGGGGGAGTGCCGGGCGTCGATGGAGGGGTCGATGGAGGCGTCGTCACCGGCTTTGCCTGATTGACGATCGGCAGCAGCGACCATGGCGACGTCGGCGTTTGGAGCACGCCATGTGCCACGAGATCGTCAACGAGCATCGTGGTCGGAACAAGCTTACCAAACGCTTCGAAGATGCCGGGCGGCAGCGCGGCCGGCGACTCGAGCAGCCGGGCACCAGCGAGCACCGTGTCGATCGTGTTCGACAAGAGCCTCGAGATGATCAGAATCACGATGAACGGGAGCGTCACCACCAGGAGCGCGAGACCCACAATCTTTACGCCAGGCAGCACGGTCATCAATCCGGCCGCGATCACCAACAGCGCGACAAGCGCAGAGCCCGCTTGAAAGTTGAAGGTGATTATTGACGGCACGCCCGAAAGCCGGAGCGACGTAATCGATGCGACGCTGTTGAGATCGAACGCAATCGGCAGCGAAAAGTTCACGCGGATATCGAGCGCCGGTCCGGCCCAGTCGATCGTCTCGCCGAGATTGAACACGAGCGAGATCGCTTTCGGTATCGGTGGGAGTCCAGGCCCTGCAGACGGGCCTGCGATGATCAAGTCCAGCGTGCCTTTCAGGCTGAAAGGGCCAAGGTTCAGGGTGACGCTGCTCCATCTGAGTGAGAACGTCGTTCCGACGTTCGACCTGGTGGGCGCTGGCGGGAGGAGCGTCAGGTTCGGCATCCTCTCGAGCAGGCAGCCGAGAAGGCCCTGAAGAAACCCGTTGCTGATCTCCACCCTCGTATCGATCAAGCCGGTCGGTGTGAACGGCACAAACTGATCCGCCGGATGGATCGCGGTTCGCTGGAAGCCGACCTGCAGGACGATTGATCCACCCGACACGGTGAGCCGCGCCTTCGCATCGGTCGGCAGCGCCAGCACTTCGCACGAGGTTGGCGGTCCAGGCGGGGGAGGCGGCGCTCCAGCAGGCGGCGCGGGGATTCCTGCTCCCGGCGGCGGAAACATCAAGCGGCCGGTTCGTGCTCTCAATCCGGTGAACGCGTCGGTGAGCACCGACTGGACGATGGCGGGTATTCTGCCCGCGATGTCGGTGGCGATCGCCTGCAGATCGGGTGTCGGCTGCCCGACCGGGGTCAGCCCTCGAAGCAGCTGAGTTGCCACGTTTCCTACTGCGGTCGTCAGTGCGTTGCGCAGCGTTGTTGCCAGCGTGGCTGCGATTGCCGGCGGCTGGACGGAGAACACACGGAAGCCGAAATCGAGGCCGAAGCCTGTGCTTGCGTTGATTGGCGCATCGCCCGCGCCCGGAACCATGCCGTTGACATCGATCACAAGAAAGATCGTGGCCGTCAGCGGCGTGCCCCGCGTGAGATCGAGCGCCACCGGTGTCACGGCCGGAAGAGGGAGAGCGAGGTTGCCGACCGCTGCTGGAAGCGAAAACGTCGCGAGGATCGGATCGAGGCTCAGCACCGCGTCGGCGGCCGCATCGAGCTCGAGGGGACTCGTCACCGCCGGCAGCGTCAGGCCCACGCCGGCGGCGGTGACCGATTGCGCCGGTGTTCTGACCCGCCCGCCGCGCAGCGGCTGCGCCACGGTGCCGGCTTGGCGCGGGAAATTGATGTTGGCGTTGCCGAGGTTCAAATTCAACGTGCCCGCCGCCACGCTCGCAACGAGCAGCGCTTCACCGGAGATTTCGAAGTCGACGCGCAGCTCGATCAATGAGGGCGTCCCGCCTGGCAGAACGGGCACGATGTTTCGGATGGTGAGCAGTCCGTTCGTGAGGCCGGGGAAGGCCACCGGCATCGGCGTTCGGAGCGCCTGCAATGCGGGGCCGAGGAGCCGGATGACTCCGTCGAGGAACGATTGACCGCCGATGCTGATGACTGCGTCCATGGCGAGAAGCGAACGGCGGATCTTTTATCGAAGCGTCTGCGGAGTCAACGCCTTTCCTGAGTAGGTGTTTGTCCTACATGGCGAACAGACCCTGATAGACTCGTCGGTTATGAAGACCACGATCTTTCTCTTCGTAGCGTTGGCGCTGGGCCAAAGCCAGATGGCAACAGCGCAAGTCGTTGGATATGCGATCGCCGGGCCTGCGGGCAATTCAGGGCGCTTCGGCGGCGTGGCGCTGCAGGCGGCGGGCGGCGGGGAGTTTCTCAAGGACGGTACCGCTGGTGTGAGCGGTGAAGTTGGTATCTTGGCGAACACCAGCAGCGCTCTTTCTGTGATGTCCCTCAATGGCGTTGTGCATTTCCTGACCGGATCCGGTGCGACCTCGCCGTATCTCACCGGCGGATACTCCCGCTTTTCGAGCGGCGAGGGCAATAGCAGCGCCTGGAATTTTGGTGTTGGCGCCGATTTCTGGCGTAACGACCACGCGGGAGCTCGCGTGGAGTTTCGCGATCATGTGAGATCGCGCGTCGGGGGCGCGATCCACTACTTCACCGTCCGCGCCGGCCTGGTGCTGAAATGATTCCATTGCTGCGCCCCTATCACCGCGACGCCCTCGCATCACAGCTTGGCGAAATAGCCGTCCCATAGGTGATTGCGGAATAGCAGATCAGGATCCGCCGCACGTTTCCTGGCGGCGAATGCCGCTGCATGCGGATAGCCCCGCGACAGCTGCGCAAGGGACGCATGCGGCCGGTATGGGAGGTAGTAAGTACCTCCAATGTCGAGGACGCGTTCGATGAGCGCTCGGGTCATTCGCGCCATGTCGCTCTCGCCGCGCACAGTTTTTTCCTGCGAGAACAACAACACGGCGGCGATGCGCCGTTCGGGCGCATAGGCCAGCACGCTGTCGCGGTCGGTATCCACGTAGCGTATGGTGACATTGAGGAGCTGCTGGTACGACGCCGGGATTACCGCCTGGCATGCCTTGACGAACTCTGCGAAGCGCGTCGGCGCCACGAAATATTCGTGCAGGATGTCGGTGCGAAACGGATCGCGGTCGTCGAGCGTCACAACAGGCTCATTCATCAGACTGTTTCGCGTGACATTGCCGGCTACCCGTGGACCGAGCCGCGCCTCGGTCCACCAGCGAAAGCGCTTGGCTCTGTCGGACTCTACCTGCGCACGAAAGAGATAGCGGGACGCATGGCTGATGAATCCGGATCCGGATGCTGCTGGAATGTTGCTCTGATCGGTAGTTGGGCGATACGTGATCAGCAGGGCTCGCTCCAGGAAACGGTCGAGGGATACGTCCATGCGTCCGTAGGCCATCTGGATCGTGGCGTCAGAGGCGAGCTCCTGTGCGAATCGCCTACCGATCTCGAGACCGCTCGTCTCCTCGAAGCGCGGAGCGAGAAGGACGTTCGGCTGCATGTCGAGCTCGAGCTCGGTGATCACCCCGAACAGCCCGTAACCACCCATGGCGTGACGGAACAGATCGGCGTTCTCCGTGCGTGAGCATATGACGACCGTTCCATCCGCGAGGATCATGGTCAGCGCCCTGACTGTGCTGCCGCATCCGCTGAATGGCACCGGCCAGCCGTGCGCGTTCACCGAGAACGTACCAGCCACGCCGAAGTCGTTGTTGCCCTGCATCACGGTTGGCGAAAAGCCGACCGCGTCGAGAGTAGCGATCACAGTGGACCAGCGCGCACCTGCGGCC
Source organism: Vicinamibacterales bacterium (assembly GCA_035281225.1). GTDB lineage: Bacteria > Acidobacteriota > Vicinamibacteria > Vicinamibacterales > JAMQPK01 > JAMQPK01. The sequence goes on along the minus strand of DATEEI010000012.1, from coordinate 246 downwards.
ACGCGGTAGATCTTGCGCTCCGTGTCCGCCTCAAGCCACCGCTGGTCGAACGTCGCGACCGTGCCATCCCTCGCGAGACTTTGGCCTCCCATCGAATGACGGGCTGCACTGGCGATGAATGGGCGGCGAGCCGCGCGCGCATCGGCTAGGGCAGCGCGAATGCGTTCGATGCTTCCAGCCCGCGGGTCATCGCTGATCACAACATGTGAGGCGACCGGAGTTGGGCAAAGCTGACTCGCATCATCA
>DATEEI010000011.1:0-5606 GCA_035281225.1 Vicinamibacterales bacterium | reverse complement strand
CGAGTTCCTTCGTCTCGGCGAACGGGCCATCGATGACCGACCGCTTCTTGCCGTTGAAGCGGATGCGCTTGCCGTACTTGCTGGGCTTCAGGCCATCGCCGCCCTTCATGATGCCGGCCTTGACGAGTTCCTCGTTGTACCGGCCCATCTCCTCGAACAGCTTCGCCATCTTTTCGGGCTCCTTGAACAGCGTTTCCGCTTCGCTGTTGGGCGTGGCTTTCACGAAAACCATGACTTTCATCGGTCGTACTCCATTGATTGGAAAGGCTTCGGATCGTTTCGATTCACTGCGTTGTCGTACCAGCCCCTCCACGATCGACATTTTTGGACATTTCTTTTGAGCGTCCCGGCACGAATGGCAATGCACCCTCCCTCAATCAATGACTTACGTCAGTAGGTTCGCATCTCGCACCAGCAGCCACGACCCATCGACTTGCTTCCGAAAAATGGAGAGTGCGCTGCCCGACCGGGCGTTCGACCTGCCGCCGGCGAGCGGCGTAATCCGAACGGAAAGCTGCGTCCAGCTGTAAGCGAGCCCGTCAGCAACCTGGACTTCGTGGACGTCACCGGTGGAATCGATTCGATGCAATCTGAGGAGGGTTCTCAAGCCAGCCTCGAATTCGCTGCGTCCCCGGATCGGCGGCTTGCCGGGCACGAGAAATACAACGTCCTCGGACATCAGGCGAAGAACCGTCTCGACGTCACCCGCACCGGTCGCGCGGTGCCATAATTCGATTACGTTGCGTACTGCTTGTTCGTCAGAATTCATGACCCCGCGGTGCCTAGTCTCGCCCTGGCGGAATGAGGGGAACTTACTCCCTTTGCAGTTGAATACAACCCGGCCCGCGGCACCGGCGGGGGGAAAAGATGCAAGGCTGACGGCAGCCAAAAAGTCCCCTCCTTCAAAAATAACAGCGCCCTTCCTACGGACCGAAACACGTGCGCATTTCTACAGTGACGTCGTGGATTTGCGAAACGAGATCCGCCGCGCCCTGCTGCTGGAGCATCTGGAGGTGGCGAGCCAACGTCTAGCCGATGGTGAGCATCAGATAAACCGCCAAAAGGTGCTTATCGCCGACCTGACGCGCGCCGGACAGGATGCTTCGCCCGCCGAGTCCTTTCTGGGCGAACTGAAAGCGGCGCAGGTAGTGCACCTTGCCTCCCGGGATCGTATCGAGCGCGAGCTTAAGACCCTGCGGGATTTGCCGCTTTGACCCGGGCTGACTAACCGACGCGGTTCCGTATACTGCACGCGACTCGCAACATCTAACGGTAATCCGGGCACGGCTTCGAGCTCTGTTGCGGGAGCTCCGGGTATCACCGGACACCGGTCAGGCGTCGACGGTAACGGAGGTCAATTACCTGCTGCTGCAGCTCGGCGAATCGAAAGACGTCGAAGCGATGAACCGGCTTACGTTGAAACAACTCAGAAAGCGGCTGGCCCCGATACCTGGCGCAGAGCGCGCGCTCGAGGCGGTCGACTATGCGATATCCGAGGCGTCAAGTAATCGCGCTGCGACCGGTCGCGCCCAGATAAACCTTCGTCGCTTGTTCGAGATCGAACGGGATGTCGAGTCGCATGATAAGGGCAATCAAATCGCCGTACTCCCCCGGCGATTGAATATTGTCCCAACTCCAGACATTTACAGCGGCACCTTGCCGGCGCAGGAAGTAGGCGCGCTGCGAGTTGGCGTCGTAGCGAAATGCCTCGCCCGCTGCGTCGAGAGTCCTCACCAGATCTTCGGCCACCACCCGCGGCAAATAGGCGACGACCTGATCGAATTCGGGGCCGGCGTCGACGACAAGATGATGCACGATCTTCTTGTTGACGTTTGCGTCCATGCGTCGACTGTCCCCCGCACTCGGCTGCGCGCCTATTGATCGAAATCGTATCGTCGGCCGGGCTTTATAGCCTTGATCGACTTCTCACACGCCAGGTGCGAGAGCACCGTTCCTACAATTCGGCTCACATTTCAAAATCTCAGCAAAGCTGGGGTCGACCCGTCGGGCGTGACCGCGACGTCCTGTGGCTCCGTCTCGACCGGCAGGGTAGCGATGAGGGCATTATTGGTAGTGTCGATCACCGAAACGCCGGCAAGTCACGATTCACGACGTACACGAATGGCTCGGCGTGCGTCGGCGACGTTGCCACCAGCGAGACGATGGCCACACAAAAGCCACGGCAGGTTGCCGGTCTGGCACCCCCCTGAGGCTACGCCTGGCCGCGCGATCTGCCAATCCGGGGAGGCTTTTCGCCCTCCCGCGCAGCAGACACCAACTTTCTTGCGCCGTCCGTGTATTTCGTCGTCTGATTCACCATTGCCGGCCGGTCTGGCCTGGCTGTGGGTGGGTCAGACGGGGCGCGAGCTCCTACAAATACTAAATCGGGGACCCAAGGAGGGGATGCATGGAATATTTCGTCGACATCAAGCTGCGGAGCCGCAGACTTTTGACCAGGCGAATGCTGCTCGCTGTGGCGGAGATTGGTGGAGTCGCCACCGGGAAAATCGGCGGCAGAAGACTCGAAACGACGCTAACTGTCACCGCCGACGATGCGGAGTATGCGGAAGCCTGCGTACTGAACTTCATCCGCCGACACCTGCCGAGTGAATTCGAAGTCATTGAAGCGCGAGCCATTGCCGCAGCCGATTTGCGCGCTCACTGCCACCATAGCGGCACACTTCCGTCTAGTTTGATCCGGCCGGCTGGCTGAGGCGACGAATTTCGGCCGCGCCTACAGGAGTGCTGGAATCTCCCGCCCCCGTCCGCGACCTTGTCCTATGCGTAACAGCTTTCGGCGGGAGTACGGAAGGTTGTAGGCACGCGACTCAGGCAAGGACGGCGCCATGGCTGTCATTCGCATCGGTATTTCCGGCTGGCGCTACAAGCCATGGCGCGGCACGTTCTATCCCAAGAACCTGCCACAGCATGCCGAACTCGCGTACGCTGCCGGCCTCCTGACGGTCATTGAGATCAACGGCTCGTTCTATTCGCTGCAGCGTCCCGCCAGCTACGCCCGTTGGTACGCGGCCACCCCGAAGGGATTCGTGTTCACCGTGAAGGGGCCGCGCTACATCACCCACATGCTCCGACTGAGGAACGTCAAGACGCCGCTCGCCAACTTCTTCGCGTCCGGTCTTTTCAACCTGCGCGAGAAGCTCGGTCCGATCCTCTGGCAGTTCCCGCCGACTTTCAGGTACGACCATGACCGTCTAGCGAAATTCTTCGATCTGCTGCCCCATGACACAAAGACTGCGCTGACGCTTGCGCGCGGGCGAGATGCACGCATGCAAGGTAAAACCCGGCTTGCCATCGATGCCAACCGCACCGTCCGGCATGCCATCGAGATCCGCCACGAGAGCTTTCTCGATCCCCGCTTCGTCGACCTGCTGCGGAAACACAGCATCGCGCTGGTCATCGCCGAGACCGCGAGGCGCTGGCCGATGACCCACGACATCACCGCCGATTTCGTCTACATGCGTCTGCACGGCGACAAGAAGCTGTACCAGAGCGGCTACTCCGACAAGTCACTGGACCGGTGGGCAAGACGCATCGCCGCCTGGCATCGAGGCTCTGAGCCGAGGGACGCACGGAAGATCTCCCGCAAGAAACCCCCCACGAGAGGACCGCGCGACGTGTACTGCTTCTTCGACAATACCGACGTAAAGCTGCGCGCTCCGTTCGACGCGCAAACGTTAGCCCGAAAACTTGGCGTCGGTCTCTCTGGCTGACGTCAATGTGACGACAGCCTAACCGGCATGACTGCGCAGCTCCGCCATCAGCCTCAACGCTCCCGCGAAGATGCTTTCCCGCGGGTTCTTCTGGCAGTAGTTGTCCATCCAGGCTGAAACGAATGCAAAATCCGCATTGCCGAACACGCCATTCTCGTGTTTGCCTACGTAAACGTAGTAGTTATAAGAACTGATAAACCCCAAGACCCAATTCAACTGCGGGTAGTAGGTTTCGTTCTTTCGGTCCTTTGCCCAGTCGACGCAGGTCGTCGCGCCGGCTCCCTTGATGGGGCCAGCAAGCGCTGACGTAGCGACGATGGAAAGGACAATGCAAAGGAATCTGCGCATAAGTCTCCTGCCTCCATGACCCAAACCCTGGACGCGCTCGCCGCTCCATATTGCGGTGCGTCAACCACTGCCGATATTCTTGCTACATGAGGCCCTATTGGCTCGTGGGTGTCGCGATCCTGGCTGTCGGCTGCATCTCGTCGCCGGTGCCGAGCTCGTCCGCGATACCGATTCCGGTCGACCGGATTCGCGCCCCGGAGTACACCCATGCAGAGGAAGGCACCGCGCTCGTCGTCGTGACCCGCGATAAGGGCCTGGCTGTACTGGCATGTACGGCGCGTCTCCACGTCGACGGCACCCTTGTGGCCGATATGCGTCCGCGCGAGCAGATCAGGCTCTTTCTCGAGGAAGGGCAGCATCTTATCGGCGTGAGCGCGGCTGATTGCATTGGTGGAGCAGACCAGATCTCGGTCGACGTCTCACGGGCCAAGCCGGTCTTGCTGCGCATTGCAGCAGTGAACGGGTATGACCTCACGATTGAGCTGAGCGCGTTCTGATGCGGCCGTATACCGGCTAGCTCCGCGGGAACACGCCCGCGAAGGCATGACCCGCCCCGGGGACCTCGACCCCCATGATCAACGCCTCGGGAGATCGGGTGTCGTCCAGAGTAGCGAGCCCTTCCGCTGCCTTGTCGTTCAAGTCCTTGTGATGCCCCTTGCAATTCGAGAACGTGTACGCCACGCGGTACAGGTTGAATGCGCGATCGATGACCGACACCCTGCCGTTGATGATGCAATGAGTCTCGGGGTCCTGGGAAAACAATTCGCCGTCACTGTTCACGTTGATGACGACGTTGTTCTCGGTGTCCAGGTAATTTCCGGCGACCGATTCCAGTGACGAGTCCCGCTCGTAAATCGGATCGTAGGAAAGTGCGATCGTCGAATGGGTCGTGTTTCCGCGCGATGTCGTGAAACTGATGTCCGCGGAAATGCTGCTGCCTTCATCCAGGCTTCCGGACAGCGTGCCCACGCCGGTCGTCGAATCGTCGTCGAATTTCTCATCAAACGGGGCATAGCCGACGAAGGTCGCAGACAACTCGTCGCCGGACGTCGACAGGCTCCCCACGAGCTGCCCGCCATCGCCCTGAATGAAGTGAAACTGGCCGGACTCCCTCACGAGCCCCACGACGCCGAATCCGAGCGAGGACGTGCCCTGCCAAACGCCGGCCGGAGACAACTCTTCCGGCGGCGGATCAGGCGGCGGGTCCGGAGGCGGGTCCGGCGGTGGATCCGGCGGCGGATCAGGCGGCGGGTCCGGAGGTGGATCAGGCGGTGGATCCGGGGGCGGTTCAGGGGGCGGGTCCGGCGGGCCGGCGGATGGGGGGTCCGGGAGTGGCAGGTTCCCGCCGCCACCGCAACCGGCCACGACGAGAAGAATCGCCAACGCTGGAAGGAACCTTCGTAACACCGCTACCTCCCGTCAGCTTTGCCGCTGTCGGTCCCGCAGTCCCGGGTGATGCCTCCGCGACACTAGCTGCGCAGCGGGCGGGTCGCTGTAAGACGGTTCCCGCAACGAGCGTCGCGCGAA
>DATEEI010000010.1:0-41159 GCA_035281225.1 Vicinamibacterales bacterium | reverse complement strand
CTCTCAGTCACTCTGGAGAATGTCAAAAGACTGCCTTCGCTGGTGCGGCACCCTTCCGGCGTCGTGCGACGCATGCGGACGAGCTTGCCCTTGCCTGCCATCTTGTACTCCGATGTCGACGCGATATACGTTAAATGCTCGCCGCGAGTCTCGCGATCCACTTCTTTGAGAGTGACACCGTCCATCGCTTCGAGCTGCTCGACGTCCTGGCCGTTCGCGCCGAGCGTCAGCACGATCGTCTCGCCGCGCAGATCGCCCTGCGGGCCAATCAGCGTTGCCTTCGTCTTGTACGTGATCTTCCGCAGCGCGTCTTCGTAGATCATCGCCTGGCCCTGCCCGGTCGATCGCGATGTCTCGCGCACTTTCGTCGTCGGGTTGATATCCTGCACGATCATGGTCGAGATGACCGACCCCAGCGCGTTGAGATTACCCGTCTTGCCGTCGACGGAGATCTTATCGGCCTTCACCTTGGTGACTTCACCTTTGGTCGCCTCCTGCCAGAGTTGAGCGGCCCCATTGAACTCCGCTGATGACGCGTCGCCACCCGCATAAATCAACTCGGCGCTGACGCCGTTGATGTCGCGATCCTGCTGCATGATACCGGGCGTACGTCTTCCGCCGGGCTGCCCGGGCTTCGTCGCCTTCATCACCGTCTGAACGGGCGTCGTCGGTGCGCCGGTGGCTTTCATTCTCGATCCTTCGATGCTCATCTCGACGCGCGCGGCATCCACTTCGATCTGTTCGTTCACCACGCGAGGGAGGCCGGCGGATGTGCCTGTGAGTTCCACCTGTCCTGTCGCGATGTGATAGCGCATGTTTTCGGCATTGGCCGCGGCTCCCCCGTTCTGATCGCGAAGCCGGACGCTGCCGGTGAATTGCGCCTCGCGGATGTCACCAAGGTTTCCATTGAGGGCGGTGTCGAGGGTGCGCGAGGTCACCGTGCGTTTGACAGCCGGCGCGCCCCCCGTTTCGCGATACTCGACACCTTCGGTGAACGAGGCAGCCGTCAGCCCCTTGCCGGCGACACCACTCGCCACCAGCGAGTTCGAGCTCACGCTCTTCGTCGGCTGCCCTTTCGCGCCGGGCAGATCGAGCACGACCTGATCTCGAGCGTTCAGTGAGGTGACCGTGCTGCCGTCGGGCGCCATGCCAATTTCGACGTTCTGCGCGTGCAGCACGCGCTCCGGGGCGCCGGCATCACCGGCGATTCGAAGAGAGCTGTTGCCGCTCACGATCGCGCTCTGCAGCACATCGCTATTTTCGAAGTAGGTGAGGTTGATGACGTCGCCCGCCATCAGCTTCAACTCACCCGGGCGCGCGGCGGGCGTCTCGATGCGCGCGTTGCCCTGCAGCTCGAGACCACTGAGATATTCCTGGCTCTCGCTCAAATCTCCGAGCGCCGACTCCGCGTCGATGACCTGGCTGCCGTGAACCACATGGACGGCGCGCTCGAAGCTGACGAACTTGTCCCGACGCGCGAGGACAGCCGACCCTGATGTGATGTCGATTGGCTGGCTCCCCTTCTTGTCTCCCGCAATCTTCACCTTCGTTTGATCGGTGAGCCCCATCAAGTCGTTGTTCTCGTCGTAGCTGAAATCGATCCCGCTGCCGCTCATGCGACCGCGCATGAAGGTGACCGGGCCGGGCGCGCGAACGATGCCTTCGGTCTGCGCGTACGTCGCGCTGTCGGCGCTGACATTCAGGCCGTCACTCGACAGCATGCGAACGTTGCCCTTCATGTCGAGGTTCGTCTGGTTCTCGCCAACCCGGGCTTCCTGGCCGGTGACGACAAACGCTTTCCCCTGGCGCACGGACGTCACCGTGACGCCCAGGAGGCGTGAGCTACCGTCGGGATATGACAGCTGCTTGTCGGCGCGGATCGTGACGGTCTCGCGGTCCCCCTTCACCTGTACCAGGAACGCACCAGAGCTCTCCACGACCGCGGCGGGATCGACGCGCGGAACAGCCGCCGGTGGAGGAGGTGTCTCGCGGCGACGGGTGGTCACGAACACCGCGGCAGCGACACCAACGGCAACAACGAGCAGCAGCAGGCGCGCCCGCTTCTGCCAGCTCATCGCTCGACTCCGCGTGTCGTACGCAGGTCGCTCACCGACAACTCCAGATACTCATTGCCCTGATACCTATTGTGTTCGAGCGAAAACGCGAGGTCCAGTGACGCCCGGTTCGCGGTGATGAACTCCTCGCGCTCGACAGCTCTCCACGCAATCGCGCGAAAGATCCGGCCGTTCTGCTTCAGCGCCATTTTGAGGTGCTTGTCCTTCAAGCGGCGCGGTCCATCCACCACTTCGACGCCGCGCGCCTCGAACAGCGGCCGCGGGTTGCCCATGCCGAACGGGGCGAGCAGCGCCATTTCTCCGGCGAAGTCCCCGTTGATATCGCGAAACCCGAGGCATCCGTCGATGCGCAGCCGCGGCCTGAGCTCGTCGGGCCCCAGCAGGTTATCAGCATGGTCTGCGATGGACTCCCTGAATGCCGGAACGCCAGCCGACGCCATGGTGAGGCCGGCTGCCTGCTTGTGTCCGCCGAATCGGATCAGGTGGGATGCGCTCTGTTCGAGCGCCGCCAGCACGTCGAACCCGCGAATGCTCCTGCACGACCCGTGCGCGACATCGCCTTCCATCGAGATGACGATCGCGGGACGGTGAAAGGCATCGACGAGCTTCGAAGCGACGATGCCGATGACCCCACGATGCCAGCCTTCGCCGGCCACAACCAGGATACTGCGCGCGCCGACCGCCGGATCGGTCTCGACGATCTTGCGGGCGGCGCTCAGGATTGACGCTTCCTCGACCTGCCGCTTCGTATTCTCGCCGTCGAGCTGCCGCGCCAGCTCCTGTGCCTCGCCAGCCATGGCGTCGTCGGCTGCGAGCAATAGGCGGGCGGCAATCTCTGGGGTCGCCATCCGGCCCGCCGCATTCATCCGCGGAGCAATCTGGAAAGCGACGTGCCCCCCATCGATTGGTTTGCCCGTCAGCCCCGCGACATCCAGCAACGCGCGCAGCCCCACTTTATGCGGCCCCTTCGACAGCATCTCAAGGCCGAGCTTGGCGATGACGCGATTCTCGCCCACGAGCGGTACGACGTCGGCGAGCGTACCGATGGCGGCTACTTTGATGAACGCCGGCAGCATCCGCTCGCGATCCCGTCTTCGACACAGCGCCTGCACGAGCTTCAGTGCGACGCCAACACCCGCGAGATGCTTGTCCGGGTAGCCACAATCGTGACGCTTCGGGTTGATGACCGCGATGGCATCGGGGAGCTCCCCGCCCGGTTCATGGTGATCGGTGATGACGAGATCGATCTTCAGCTCGCGCGCCCGCCGCGCCGCCTCGTTTCCCCGAATGCCGCAATCGACCGAAATGACGAGCTGCACGCCATCGGCCAGCAACCGATCGAATGTCTCAGGCTGCAGCCCATAGCCGTCTTTGATGCGGTCCGGAATGAAGTGGACGACCGTCGCGCCAAAGAGCTCCAACGCGCGGCGAAGGATCACGGTGGACGTGATGCCGTCACAGTCGTAGTCGCCATGCACAGCAATGCGTTCCTTCCGCTCGATCGCCCCCAGAATCCGCTCCACGGCCGCCGGCATGTCAGCGAGCCTAAATGGATCGTGCAGGTGATCGAGCGACGGATGCAGAAAGCGCTGCGCCAGCTCGGGCGTATCGACGCCACGAATGGTCAGCAGCCGCGCGATCGCAGGGCTCACGCGCAGCTCGTGTGCCAGCACGTCAGCGGTCCGATCGTTGCAATCCATGCGCTCCCACAGGTAGGGGATCGCCATCAGCAACGCCCTCTGCGTTTCGAAAGGGCCGGTCCTATAACCACAGAGGACACGGAGAACACAGAGACATGGACATTAATGCCATTACTTGAGGCTTAGCGGGTACCGAGTCTGTCTGACCATCAATTTCAACGTCGTTCGGGTTGTTTGCCACGCTAAGAGCTCTCGTCGTCTGTAAAATCTGCGCCCAGGCGGCCCATGTCGCGGAATTTCTGGTAGCGCCTCGCCAGGCGCGCGTCGATGTCGGGGGCGCTGGCGGATTCGAGCGCCGCGTGCAGCGGGCCGTCGAGGAGCGTCGCGGCTTCGTCGTAGCTCGTGTGCGCGCCGCCGATCGGCTCCCGCACGATGCTGTCGATGATGCCTCGCTCGAGCAGATCCGGTGCCGTCAGCTTGAGTGCCGTGGCCGCCTCCATCTTCTTCTTGGAGTCGCGCCAGAGAATCGCGGCGCAGCCTTCGGGAGGGATCACGCTGTAGATCGAATACTCCTGCATCAGAATGCGGTCGCCAATCGCGATGCCGAGCGCACCGCCGCTGCCCCCTTCACCGGTGATTACCACGACGATCGGGACTTTCAGAATGGACATCTCGCGGAGATTGAAGGCGATCGCTTCGGCCACACCCCGCTCCTCTGATTCCACGCCGGGGTACGCCGCCGGCGTATCGACAAAGACGACGATCGGGCGGTGGAACTTTTCGGCCGTTCGCATCAGGCGGATGGCCTTCCGGTACCCTTCGGGGCGCGCGTATCCGAAGTTCCGGTAGATCTTGGCCTTCGTGTCCCCCCCTTTGTGATGGCCGACCACCATGATCGGCTCGCCTTTGTAACAGGCGGTGCCTGCCACGATCGCGTGATCGTCTGCGAACCGGCGATCGCCGTGCAGCTCGACAAAATCGGTGAACAGACGGTCGACGTAGTGGAGCATGTCGGGCCGGCTCGGATGGCGCGCGACGAGCACGCGTTGCCATGGTGTGAGCTTCGCGTAGATCGCTGAGCGCGTCTGCCGCAGCTTCACGTTCAGCCGCTCCAGCTCGCGCTCGCGAGCCTCCGTCCGCGGCAGCGCGGACAAGGTGTCCACCTCTTTCAGGAGAGGGGCGAGCGATTCTTCGAACTCGAGTGTCTCAGTCGCCATACTGTGTTTTCACCACGGAGATCACAGAGGACGGGTATGGTGAACGTCTGGGTATCATCGCAGCACCACCGTTCCGGCTCCGCAGATGCGCTCCACTTCAGAAGCCAGCTGCTCCGACGGCCGCACACGGACCTGCGCGGCCAGACCGGCGCGCAGCCTCAGCGGGGGCTGCCGATCGCGCAGTTCCAGCTCGAGCACCACACGGCGATCGCCGCGATGCCGCGTAAAGAGGTCCGCCAACGCCTCGAACGTCTGCCGTCCGTGCGGAGGCGAGGTCAGCTTAATCGACAACTCACGCGACATTTTCTGTCGCATGGTTTCGATGGGCAGGACCTCACTGGCCATCATCCGGATCGTCTCCTCGTCGAGCTCGACCTTGCCCTTCACGACCACCATCTTGCCCACTTCGAGCACGGAGGCTGATTTCGTGAAAGCCTCGGGAAAGATCACTACCTCGACGCTGCCGTGCGGATCCTCCAGCATGATGACCGCCATGCGATCGCCCTTGCGCGTCTTGAGCTGCCGAATCGACGCGATGATGCCGCCGATGGCGACGTCGACACCCTTGTCCCGGCGATAGCCGTTGCCTCCGTTTGCCGGCGGTGCGCCGTGGGGCGAATCTTGCGGTTCAGAGCCCGCCCGACCTTTTCCCGCAGCTGTTTCGGCCAGTTCGGCCGTCGTCTTCGTGCCGAAGGTTTTGAGCTCGCCAGCGACGCGATCGATCGGATGACCGCTGAAGTACAAGCCGAGCGATTCTTTTTCGTAGGCCAGCTGTTGTACTTCGGTCCATGGCTCGACGTTGGACGGACCGCTTGGCGGTTCCTCAGCCCCTCCTCCGTCTTCATGCGCACCGCCGAACAACTGCGCCTGTCCGTCGGCCCTGTCGCGCTGCCGCCGCGCGCCGTACTCGCAGGCGGGATCGATCGTCGCCATCAGCCGAGCTCGCAGCTCACCACGTGAGGCCTCTTTCCCCGTCGCGAACGAGTCGAACGCCCCCGCTTTCACCAGGCTCTCGAGAACCCGTTTATTGACGAGCCGCAGATCGAGCTCGTCGCACAACGCGTGCATCGACGTGATGGTGCCTTGCGCGTTTCGTACGCCCAGAATGGACGCAATGGCGCCTTCGCCGACATTCTTCACCGCGGTCAGGCCGAACCGCACGCCTTCCGGCGTCACCGTGAAGGGCAGCTGGCTCTTGTTGATATCGGGCGGTAGGACCGGAATGCCGCGATCGCGGCACTCAGCTAAATACACGGCCAGCTTGTCGGTGTTCTGCGCCTCGATCGTCAGCAGCGCGGCGGCAAAGTACCAGGGATAGTTGGCCTTCAGATACGCAGTCTGGTAGGCCAGCAGGGCGTAGGCGGTCGAATGCGACTTATTGAAACCGTACCCGGCAAAGTGCTCCATCAGGTCGAAAATCTTCGTGGCCTTCTTCTCGTTGATCCCGCGACCGACGGCCCCATCGACAAACTTCTTGCGCTGCGCCTGCATGACGTCGGCTTTCTTCTTGCCCATCGCCTTGCGCAGCAGATCGGCTTCACCCAGCGTGAAGCCTGCGAGCACACTCGCCACCCGCATGACCTGTTCCTGGTACGCGATGACGCCGTACGTGTCGGCCAGGATCGGCTCGAGCTCCTTGACCTCGTAGGTAACCTTCACCTTCCCGTGCTTACGCGCGATGAAGTCGTCGACCATGCCGCTCCGCAACGGGCCGGGGCGATACAGCGCGTTCAACGCGATCAGGTCGTCGAGACGCTGCGGCTTCGCCTTGCGGAGAATGTCGCGCATGCCCGAGCTCTCGAATTGGAAGATGCCGTACGTCGCCCCGTCGGCGAAGATCTGGTACGTCTTCGCATCGTCGAGGGGAATCGTATCGAGATCCAACACCTCGCCGGTGGTGGCGCGAATCTCTTCGACGGCGTCGTTCAGGAGCGTGAGCGTGCTGAGGCCGAGGAAGTCCATCTTGAGGAGGCCGATGCGCTCGATCTCCTTCATCGCCCATTGGGTGGTGATTTCGTCGTTCTTTCCCTTGTAGAGCGGCGCGAACTCGGTGATGGGCCTGGGCGCAATCACGACGCCTGCGGCGTGCACCGATGCGTGGCGGGTCATTCCCTCCAGGCGGCGGGCCACTGCCAGCAGCTCCTTCACGCGCTCGTCCTGATCGTTCGCGTCCTTGAGCGCCGGGACTTCCTCGAGCGCCTTGTCGAGCGTCATGTCGAGCGTCGGCGGAATCAGCTTCGCCACCCGGTCCACATCGGCAAACGGAATATCCAGCGAGCGGCCCACGTCTCGCACGACGGCGCGCGCCTTCATCGTCCCGAACGTGATGATCTGTGCGACGTTTTCCCGGCCGTATTTTTGCGTGACGTACTCGATGACTTCGCCGCGGCGGCGCTCGCAGAAGTCGATGTCGATATCGGGCAGCGACACACGCTCCGGATTCAGGAAGCGTTCGAAGATGAGATCGTAGTCGAGCGGATCGACGTCCGTGATGCGCAGGCAGTACGCCACGAGGCTGCCGGCGGCCGATCCGCGGCCCGGACCCACCGGGATGTTTTTCTCACGCGCGTAACGAATGAAGTCCCAGACGATCAGGAAATACCCCGGGTACTCCATCCGCTTGATCATCTCGATTTCGTACGACAGGCGGCTCTCGTAGTCCTCGAGCGGATGTCGAAGCGCGCCCGATCCATGCAGCGCCTGCAACCGCGGCAACCTCTTGCTGAACCCTTCACGAACGACGTGCTCGAAGTAGTCGTTCAGGTTGTAGGGCGCTGGAACCGCGAAGTTCGGAAGGAAATTCTTGTCGCTGGGAATATCCACCCGACAGCGCTCGGCGATGCGCATCGTGTTGGCCAGCGCCTCCGGGACCTCGCCGAACACCTTGTGCATTTCAGCGGCGGTTTTCAGATAGAACTGGTCGCCGTGATAGCGCATGCGATCGCGGTCGTTCACGTTCTTGCCGGTGCCGATGCACAGCAGGATGTCGTGGGGATGATGGTCGCCGTGCATCAGGTAGTGGACGTCGTTGGTCGCCACCAGCGGCATGTTCAGATCGCGCGCGATCGGCACCAGCCCCTTGTTGACCACCAGCTGCTCCTCGATGCCCTGGTACTGCATCTCGAGGAAGAAATTGCCCGCTCCGAGAATGTCGCGGAACTGCCCCGCCGCCTCGAGCGCTTTGCGTTCGCGACCGGTGCGGATTTCGCTCGCGACCTCCCCTTTCAGACAGCTGCTGAGGCCAATCAGCCCTTTCGCGTGCTGCGCGAGCAATTCTTTGTCGATACGCGGCTTGTAGTAAAAGCCTTCGGTATAGCCCGCTGAGACCAGCTTGATGAGATTGTGGTAACCCTCGTCGGTTTCGGCCAACAAAACGAGGTGGTTCGCCGTCTCACCTATAGTGCCGCTCTTGGTCAGCCGACTGCCCGGCGCGACGTACACCTCGCATCCGAGAATCGGCTTCACGCCGCGCTGCTTGGCATGGTCGTGAAAAATGACCGACGAGAACATGTTGCCGTGCTCGGTGACGGCGAGCGCCGGCATCTTCAGCCGGGCTGCCTGATCGAGCAACTCGTCGATGCGGCACGCGCCGTCGAGCAGTGAAAACTCGGTATGAAGATGAAGATGAACGAAGTTTTGATCAGCCACTGGATTGGGAGAACATCGTATTATAACGGGGTGCAGTTTCCTCGCACCCCCATATCTTGTGTGGGCGTCGTATTTTTCATCGCCTTGCTCTCCGTGCGCGCGCTTGCGGCCGGCATCACCTTCCCACTCGACGTCAAATGGGTCGCCGCGTTGCCGGCAACACCGGCCTTTGCTCCGGCGTTTGACAGCGATCAGGCGTACGTCTCTCTAAGCACCAATCAGCTCGTCGCAGTGCAAATCAAGGACGGTGCAACCGTGTGGTCGGTCGAATGCCCGATGAGTGCTGCGCCGGCCGCCGGCGACGGACTGGTCTTTGCCGGCAGCGACGGATTGATTGAAGCGCGTTCGAAGAGGGATGGGCGCGCTCAATGGCGCCGCCCTATCACGGGCAAGGTTACGTCGTTGTATTGGGATACCGGCTGGCTCCTTGCCTCGACTGAAACCGGACCGCTGCTGGCCATCCGTGCCACAGACGGTGAAATTATGTGGCAGCGCGACCTCGGGGCTTCGCTGCAGGCCGCACCGGCGCCCGCCGGCGATCGCGTGTATCTTCCGCTCAAGGACGGTCGCGTCGTGGCCTTGTCGCTGACTACTGGCGAGGAAATCTGGACGCACAAGCTGAGTGAAGCCGCGGCCGGTATTCTCCCGGTGGGCGACCGCGTGTTTGTGAACGCGCACGATAACCACCTGCACGCTCTTGAGACAAAGGACGCGGACACCGACTGGAAATGGCCGACAGGGTCCGATCTCCTCGGCCTGCCTGTGCTCGATGAAAAACGCGTGTACTTCGTCGCGCTCGACAACGTACTGCGCGGGCACAACCGGAATAACGGGACGATGGAGTGGAAACGCGTGCTGCCGATGCGGCCGTTTACGGGTCCGCTGCTCAGTGGGCAGACGCTTATCATGGCCGGCATCGCCAGTGAGCTGCGCGGCTACGACACGTCCGACGGTAAGCAGGTCGGTGAAATCATCGTGAAGGGCGCCGAGAGCGAAGAGATGCTGCTGGCCGCACCTCCCTACCTCACGTCGCAGGATCTGGTGATCCTCCTCAGCAGGGGCGGTCAGATGCGCGCGCTCGGAAGCAGCTCCGTTCCCGCCGTCGCACCCAGCGAAGCTGGCGCACCCACCACACCTCCCTCAGTGCCGTGAGCACACCAGCCGTCACGCGGCCGCTTCGCCGAATCTATCTGACCGGCCTGGCGCTCGCGCTGCTGGCGGCCGTCGCCGGTATCGCCATCGAGCGCACGCGCTTCGGCCCGACCGATGTCGAAGCGGTCGCGCGTGTCGAACGATCGGTGCGTACGGAAATCGACGGGGTCACACGCGCACTCGTTGAGATTGCCGCCGCCGTTGGGAGAGAGCCGGCGTTGTTCGACGCGGCCGCTGCGGACCCGGCAGGCCCGGCCGTACGCGTGCTTCTCGATCGCGCCGATCAGTCGCTGCGCGGCCGAGCCGCTGGCGTCTTCGCCGTCACCGCGTACCGGCCCAGTGGAGCCTGGCCGCTCGCCTGGAGCGGCGTGCCATCCGATATCCCTGCCGAGCCTGTCATGGGGCCTGAGACGTTTTTCCTCGCTCCAGGCCCACTCGGCCTCCGGCTGATTTACATTCTGCCGGTCCTCGATCCGTCCACCAACCATCGCGTCGGCGTCGTCGTCGCTGAGCGGGTCGTTTCGTCTTCGCAGGGCATCCGCGCAGTCGTTTCCGAAGGCGTGCTCGCCATGCCGACCTCCGTCCCGGTCACCGTGCAGCCGTACAGCGCGGCCGCCGCACCCGGAAGGTTCGTCGTCAACGCGCCAAACGGCCAGGCGTTGCTCGTCGCGCAGGTGAGCGCGCAATCAATTCAGAACGGCCGCGCGCGCTGGCGGGCCCACGCATCTGCGGTCGTTCTCGGCCTTCTCGCGCTCACGGTGATCGTGTCGATGCCTCCGCTTCTGCGATGGCGCGAGTCGCTGACGCCGCGAACAGGCCTCCCAGTGCACCTGAAGGCAATCGGTGGCGTGATCGCGCTTCTCGCCACGGCGCGGCTGCTGTTGTGGATGGCTCCGCCCGCGCAGTGGACCGACCAAATCTTCCAAACCGCGGCACTCGGCAGCGCGCTCCGCACGCTGCTGCGGACTCCGATCGATTTTCTGCTCACCATGGCGCTGCTCGCAGCCATGCTCGTGCTCGCGTTCGACCTGGCGGAGCGGCTTCGGCGCCAGGTGCGCCATCGCCAGCCCCCGCCCCGCACGCGGCACGACTGGGTGATCTTTGCGATTACGCAGATTGGCGCCGGCGCTCTCGTGGCATTGGTGCTGGTCGGTTACGAAGTGCTGCTCGGCAACGCGATCTCCGCTACATCAGTCGATGCGCTGCATTTTTCGCTGCATCCGCTCGGGTCGGCGCGCCTGGCCTTCGCAGTCGGGTTGATCTTGGCGCAGGCCATCGTGTTCTGGGCCGGGATCCTCGCGGTCATCTTGATGTCGGTTCCCTGGCGCGCGCGGCGTACGGGTGGACCTGCGCTGGCAGGGTTTGCGATGCAGGCGATCCCCGTGCTCGTCATCTCGATCTTTCCACGGGCGATTGGCGCGGCTCCGTCCACCGTCCCGGCACTGCCGACCGCATTCGCAGGCCTGGCCTGTCTCGCCATGGCGTGGTCGATGGCGTGGGCCCGCCCGCGATATCGCCACGCCTCGCAGACGCTGCGCCTGTTCGCCGGCGCCCTCGTCTTGCTCATTCCGGCGTTCGTCCTGTATCCCTCGGTTCACCATTTCGCCGATCGCGGACTGCGCCGCATCATCGAAGAGGAATATGCCCGGCAAGCACTCGATCAGCGCGCCGAGCTACTCAAGAATCTTTCCGCTGCGCTGCAGCAGGTTGACCACGCGCCGATGCCGAATCTGGCGCGACTCCCGAAGCAACCGAACCCTTCCGACCTGGCGTTCTCGGTGTGGTCCAAAACCGATCTTGCCTCGGAACGGCTGGCGTCATCGCTGGAGATCTACGGACCCGATCGCCTGCTCGTCAGCCGATTCGCGCTGAACCTTCCGGCGTACGTTCCGGCCTCTCAGCGATGGCAGGAACCGACCTGTGAGTGGGAAATCTTTGAAGAAGCGTCCCCGTTCGGCTCGGAAGAGCGGCGCCTCTTCCACGCCGGCCGCGGTATCTGCGACGGCAGATCCACCACCCCCACCGGTGGCTCCATCGTCGTCAACGTGATGCTCGACTACGATGCGCTGCCGTTCATCACGGTGCGCAACCCGTACAACGAGCTGATTCGGTCGCCCAGTGCGCTGCCTCAAGAAGGCATGGCCGGGCGCTCGGTGCAGTTTGTGGTCTATGGGTGGGGACGCGGTTCGTTGTACTCGTCGAATACGCGCGCGTGGCCTCTCGATGAAGCGCTGCTGGGGTTGATCGCGCAATCGCGCCGGCCGTTCTGGACCACGATGAGCGACGGGGAGCGACTGTACTCCACGTATATCTTGAACGACCGTGTCGGGATTTACGTGATCGGCTTTCCTGTGATCACGCGACTCGATCACCTCATCAATTTAGCGGAGCTCACGACGCTCGTTGGCCTCACCTACGTCGTCTTGCTCGGCTTGGCATGGTCTGTTTCCGCGCTCGGCGGCACCACGGCCTCTTCGGGCCGGGCGTTGTTGCGGGAAGTTCGAGCGAGTTTCTACAGAAAACTGTTTCTCGCATTTCTCGTGGCATCGGTCCTGCCGGTGATGGTGCTGGCGATCGCCACGCGGACCTTCTTCGAGTTGCAGCTCCAATCGAGCGTGCAGTCAGATGCCGTCAGGATCGCGTCGGTCGCGCAGCGGGTCATCGAAGAATACGTCGCCCTGCAGCAGCGCTCGGAGCCAGACGACGACATCATGGTGTGGCTGAGCCGGGCGATCGATCAGGACGTCAACCTGTATCGCGGCCCCTCCTTGATTGCGACAAGCGAGCGCGATCTGTTCACGTCCGGTCTTCTGCCTGAGCGCACACCGGGACATGTCTATCGCGCGATCGAGCTCGATCGCCTGTCGAACCACGCCGGCCAGGAGGTCGTCGGAAGCGTTCCATACGTGCTGGCCGCGGCGCCGGTGCGGCTCGAAGAAGGGCGCGCGATTCTGACCGTGCCACTGGCGCTTCGCCAGCAGGAGGTCGATAGGCAGATCGATACGCTCGATCGGCGCGTGCTGCTTGCGGCAGTGATGTTTGCCCTGCTCGGCGCGGCGATCGGGTACTACATGGCGGAGCGTATCGGCGACCCTGTGAACCGCCTGACACGAGCCACACAACGTATCGCGCGCGGCGATTTCAGCGCGCGCGTCGCCGAGACGTCGTCCGACGAGCTGAGACGCCTCGTCGCCGACTTCAACCACATGGCAGCCGATCTCCAGCGGCAGCGCACTGAGCTCGAACGCACCCATCGTCTCGAAGCATGGGCGGAAATGGCACGGCAGGTCGCGCACGAGATCAAGAATCCGCTGACGCCGATTCAGCTGTCATCCGAGCACCTCGTACGCGTCAACAAGGACAGAGGCGAGCCGCTGACCCCCGTGCTCGAAGAGTGCGTGACGTCGATTCTGTCGCAAGTCAAGCTCCTTCGGCAGATTTCGGCGGAGTTCTCGAGCTTCGCATCGCGCCCGACACCGCATCCGGCGCCGACATCGCTCGCGGAATTGCTCCCCACGGTCGTCGAGCCCTACATCACCGGGCTCGCGGAGCGCGTGGCTGTGACGGTGGACGTGCCTGCCTCCCTCCCGCTGGTCGTCGTCGATCGCGTGCTCCTGGCGCGCGCGCTGACGAACATGATCGAAAACGCCCTGCACGCCATGCCGGGACGGGGCATCCTCGCCGTAAAAGCCGAAGAGGCGGCGGCGGCCGTTCGGTTGTCGGTTGCCGATACCGGCACCGGGATGGACCCGGAGGCGCTGCGCCGCATCTTCGAGCCATATTTCTCGACGAAGGCGACGGGTACTGGCTTGGGCCTGACGATTGCCAAGCGCAATGTGGAATTGAACGGTGGAACGATACACGTCGAGTCATCACCCGGAAAAGGCACAACCGTGGTGATCGAGTTGCCGACCGGACAGGGCTGAAGTTGGGCTCTAGACTCTCGACTCTGGACTCTCGACCCTGGACACCGTGACCGGTTCATTGCGGTGGCGAACCTTCAAGACGCCAAGCTCGATGAACGCCGAGAGCATGTATCCGTAGGACAGCGTCACCAACGCCAGCGCCGGATGCGCGGACACGAACGCGATCACCAAGGCGATGAGGAGCAGCACCGTATACGAGCGACGAGTCTGGAGATCGAAGGTCTTGAAGCTGCGGAACTTGATCGTGCTGACCATCAAGAATGCCGGCACCAGCACGAGCGCGAGCACCGGAATCGCCCCAATCGGCTCCTGAAATCCCGAGGGATACGCGAAGATCATCGACGCGGGCACGGTCGCAGCCGCGGGGCTGGGCATACCGACGAAATAGCGCTTGTCGACCGATCCCGCCTGAATGTTGAAGCGCGCCAGGCGCATCGCCGCCGCGGTCACGTACACAAATCCGGCCGCCCATCCCCAGTTGCCCAGGGACGTCAGCCCCCACGAGAATGTCAGAATCGCGGGTGCGATTCCAAACGAGATGACGTCGGCCAGCGAGTCGAACTGCACGCCGAACTCGCTCGCCGTGCCGGTGAGACGCGCGATACGGCCGTCGAGCATGTCGAGCACCATGGCCACGCCAATGAACGGCGCCGCGACGGCGTACTCGCCGCGCATGGCGTAGATGACACACGCGTAGCCGCAGAACAAGTTGCCCAGCGTCATCAGGCTCGGCAGCAGGTACACGCCTCGGCGAAACCGCCGATGTGGCACGTCGGTGTGCCTGCGATACGGGGCCAACACAGGGTTCATCTTAGCAGCTACCTACGGCAGCACCGCCATGACGGTGACGCCGCCAACCACCTTGTCTCCAACGCGGACTTTCAACTCCGCGGATGGCGGCAGATAGACATCCATGCGCGATCCGAATTTCATGATGCCGAACCGCTGCCCCGCCCGCAACACCGCGCCTGGCGCGACGCGGCAGACGACCCGCCGGGCGAGGATGCCGACTATCTGCCGAAAGACGACCGTGAGGCCGTGGTGATCGACCCAGACCTCGCTACGCTCGTTGGTGGACGCCGCATCGCGGTGATAGGCCGGCAGGTATTTCCCCCGGCGAAAATCGACACGCACGACGCGCCCCGACACGGGCGAGCGGTTGACGTGGACATCCATCGGCGAGAGAAAAATGCTGATCTGCTTCCAGTCCCCCGGCGGCGCCGCGCCCGGGTCGGCCGGACCGGCAACGAGCACGCGGCCATCGGCGGGTGACAAGACCAGCCTTGGATCCTGGGGCGAGTCGCGATCGGGATCGCGAAAGAAGAAGGCGAAGAAGCCTGCAAGGAGAAACAGTGGCACGGCGCCGGCGACGCCGACGGTCAGAGCCGCCGCGAGCGCAAGAGCGGCCGTGCCACCGATGAAGGGATACCCAGCGCGATCGATCATAAAAGGGGTCTGACCCCTTTTTGTGTTGCGCGAGGGGTGCAGACCCCTATCTTATCAGTGCGAGATCACCGGCTGCGCGCCAAACGGCCCCGGTGCATCACCGCGGTGGCGGCGAAGAATGTCTTCCATCCGGTCTTTCAGGTGCAGCTTGCGTTTCTTCAGGGTGACTTCTTCGAGTTGCTCAGGTTCGGACAGGTAAGGTTTCCCGGAAAGTGCGTGGAGGCGATCGTCGAGTTCGTGGTGCTGAGTCGCGAGCTGCCTGTACTCTTCGTCAGTCTTGAGCAGCAGCTCCTTCAACCCCTGGACATTCTCCGTGTGCATGCCCGGCCTCCTTTGTCGGAATTGTTGGACGCATCTGACCGAAAGCTAACACAACGCTCTGGAGGGTTCAAGCGCTGGGTCGAGACGTATTCAGCGCTCCTCTCCATAGGATAAGCGCATCCTCAGCCGGGCTGACGTAATAATTCGGCCGCGTGGCCGCGACTTCGAAGCCGAACCGCTCGTAGAGCCGGCGTGCGGGGGCGTTTGACCGCCGAACCTCGAGTGTGGCGCGCGCCGCTCCGCGGCTGGCGCCCGCCTGGAGCACGTGTTCGAGAAGCGCGGTTCCCAATCCCTGTGCCCGAAAATCCCCACGCACCGCGAGATTGTTGATGTGTACTTCGTCCAGCACGAGCCAGAACGAGCAAAACGCCACAATGCCCACGTCCGGCACTCGAAGGACGTATAAAAACGACACGTCCGGATTCTGCAGCTCGCGCACGTACATCTCGCGCGTCCAAGGATTATTAAACGACGCATGCTCAATGGCCACGATGTCGTTCAGGTCGGCGTCGGCGAGCGTGCGTTCGATGATCCAGCTCATGATGCAGAGGTGGAGTCCAGCTTCAGCCGGACCGCGCGCTCCCGTGCCAGCTCCGCGTCCGATCGGCGAATGTAGATCGGACGAATGGCGTCCGGCGCAACGGGACCATGCTCGCGCATGTGCGCCTCGGCCAGACGCGCAATGGTCGGCGCGAGCGGAGGCACCTCAGGCGCGATGTCCGCGCCAGGAAATGCTTCCTTGATCATCGCTTCGTAGTTGAGGGCGCCATCACCAACGAACAATGGGGGTGTGCGGCCATCCCAGCGTCGGAGCACGTCGGCCGGCTTCTCCACGACCGGTCCTTCAACCGCCTCATCGGCTCCGTACAACGCCGAAAACACCTGCCCTCGTTGCGCGTCGATCCAACAAGCAACGTGGCCCTCTCCGCTGGTCAGCGGTGAGCGATGAGGGGCAAGGGAAGAGCGTACGGCGGCATTGAGCGCGTCAAGCGCAGACACACCAACCAGTGGACGGCCATTTGCGAGCGCAAGACCCTGCAATGTGGCGATGCCGACGCGCAAGCCGGTGAATGAGCCCGGTCCGGACGCCACCGCGAAGAGATCGACGTCGGCCATGCGTAGCGCATGCGCGCTCAGCAATCGCATCAAATCGCCAGGAAGCCGCTCGCCGTGGGAGAGCATCGCATCGCCGGTCACCGTGCCGAGCACTGCTCCATCGCGAGTCAGCGCCGCGCTGCCCTGCCGGGTTGTCGTGTCGAGACCGAGCACCAGCATGTAGAATTTCATTCTACATGCCTACCCCACCCCCGAGCCCTGCGTCGCCAGCAGGGCCGGCGGCCAACGTGACGCCCGCGATGCGGCAATATCTCGACGCAAAGCAGCAGTATCGCGACGCGATTCTGTTTTTCCGCATGGGGGATTTCTACGAGATGTTCTACGAGGACGCGCTCGTCGCGGCGCGCGCGCTCGACCTCACGCTCACCTCGCGATCCAAGGACGGCCAGGGCACATCCATTCCCATGTGCGGCATCCCGCACCACGCCGCCGATACGTACCTCGCCCGGCTGGTGAAGAAGGGCTTCCGCGTTGCGGTCTGCGATCAGGTCGAAGACCCGAAGAAGGCCAAGGGGATCGTTAAGCGCGAGATCGTGCGCGTCGTGTCGCCCGGCACGCTGACCGACTCGCAGCACCTCGACGCCCGCGAGCCGGCCTTCATCCTCTCAATAAAGGGGTCTGACCCCTTTATTGGTGTGGCGTTGCTGGATCTGACCACCGGCGAGTTCTCCTGCGCGGAATATCGCGGGAAAGCGGGGCTGCAGGCGCTCGCCGACGAGGTGATGGTCTTGCGGCCGCGCGAGATCGTCGCGCCGATCGATCTCGACCTCAGCGCTCTACTGATCGACGGAGCCGCCGAGCGGCTGCCGGTCACGCGCGTCGACGCCTGGACGTTCGCGCACGAATCCGCGCGTCGTCGGTTGCTCGATCAGTTCCGGACGAACGGCCTCGAAGGCTTCGGGCTCGATGGCCATCCCTCCGCCGTGTCGGCTGCCGGAGCACTGCTCCACTATCTGCGCGACACGCAGAAGGCCGACCTCGCGCACGTCCGCAGCATCACCTACAAGACGTCGGCCGACTGCCTCTTGATCGACGCCGTCACGCTGAAGCATCTGGAGGTGGTCGAATCGATGGAAGGGGGTCGCGACGGCACGCTCCTCCACGAGATCGACCGCACCGTGACGCCGATGGCGGGCCGTCTGCTGCGCGCCTGGCTGCTGCGACCGCTGGTGTCGCTCGATCGCATTCGCGATCGGCTCGACGCCGTCGAAGAGTTTGCCTTCAGGAGCACCGACCGTGGCAAATTCCGCGAGCTCCTCAAGACCGTGCAGGATCTCGAGCGCCTGGTCGCCCGCGCGGCGCTTGGCAGCGCAAACCCTCGCGACCTCGTCGGTCTGAAGCAGTCGATTGCCGCCGTGCCCAAGGCGCGCCTCGTGCTCCACGCGTGCGAGGCACCACTCACCCGCTCGCTGATCAGCGCGCTCGACGATCTGATCGACGTCCGCGACGACATCGATCGCAGCGTCATCGACGAGCCTGGTGCGCTCGTGCGCGAGGGCGGCTACATCCGGGATGGACTCGATCCTGAGCTCGACGATCTGCGCCGTATCAGCCGCTCGGGCAAGCAGGTCATCGCCGAGCTCGAAGAGGGTGAGCGGCGGCGAACGGGCATCAGCTCGCTGAAAGTGCGGTACAACCGCGTGTTCGGCTACTACATCGAGATCTCGAAATCGAATCTGCACGCCGTGCCGCCCGACTACCATCGCAAGCAGACGATCGCCGGTGGGGAGCGATTCATCACGCCCGCGCTGAAGGAATACGAGGAGAAGGTGGTTGGCGCAGACGAGCGGATCCTCGAGCGCGAGGTCGAACTCTTCGAGCAGCTGCGGGGTCGCGTCGCAGCGGAGGCCAGTCGGATCCAGGAGACGGCTCGCGCCCTCGCGACGCTCGACGCACTCGCGGGGCTGGCCGAGACCGCGGCGCTCTCGAACTACATCAAGCCGCACGTGCACGACAGCGACGAGCTGTCAATCGTCGATGGGCGGCATCCGGTCGTCGAACGGCGATGCAACGGCGCGTTCGTGCCGAACGACGTGACGCTCGACGGCACCGCGAATCAGCTCGTCATTCTCACAGGCCCCAATATGGGCGGCAAATCTACGTATCTCAGGCAAACGGCGCTCATCTGTCTGATGGCGCAGGCGGGATCGTTCGTGCCGGCTACTCGCGCGAAGATCGGGATCCTCGACCGCGTCTACGCGCGCGTCGGCGCATCGGACAACATCACGCGCGGACAGTCGACGTTCATGGTCGAAATGCAGGAGACGGCCAACATCCTGCACGGGGCCTCGTCGCGAAGCCTGGTCGTGCTCGACGAAATCGGGCGCGGCACGGCCACCTTCGACGGCCTCAGCATCGCATGGGCAGTCGCCGAGTATCTCGCGACGAACGCGCAGGGGCGGCCGAAGACGCTCTTCGCCACGCACTATCACGAGCTCACGGACCTGGCCGACGCGCTCCCCGGCGTGGCGAACGCCCACGTCGCTGCCCGCGAATGGCAGGACGACATCGTCTTTCTACACAAGATCGTGCCCGGTCGCTCCGATCGCAGTTATGGGATCCAAGTCGCGCGGCTGGCCGGCATGCCGGGGGAGGTCATCACCCGCGCGCGCGCCATTCTTGAGGCGCTCGAGCGTGACGAGCTCACTCGCGGCGGCCGACCCTCTATCAGCGGAACGCCGGTAGAACCGCAGCGGCAGCTTGGTCTCTTTCAAGCGACACCTGCCGTCGATCCGGCCGCGGAGAAGCTCGCACAGCAGCTCCGCGATGTCGATACCAACAGCCTCACACCTCTGCAAGCGCTGCTGTTGTTGACAGAGCTCAAGAAGGATCTGAAGTGAGAATGGACAGGGCCAAAGCCCTGTGCCACCAATGGGCGTTAGCCCTGTCTTTCTTGCTGCTATCGGCGTGCAGTCAGCCGCCGCCGGAGCCGGGCGTCCTGACGGTGGCGATGTTCGCGGCACCCAACAGCCTCGATCCGCGCTACGGCACCGACACGCTCTCGTCGCGCGCGCAGCAGCTGATGTTCAATGGGTTGCTGAAGCTCGACGACAAAATGGCGCCGGCGCCGGACCTCGCGGAGCGCTGGGAGTCCCCCGATTTTCAGACCTACCGTTTTAAGTTGCGCCAGGGCGTGCACTTCCACGACGGCCACGAGCTGACCTCACAGGATGTCGTCTACACGTTCGACAGCATCCTCGACGCGACGTCGAATTCACCGCTGCGCGCGGCGTTTCGGAACCTGAAGTCGGCTGCCGCTATCGATCCGTACGCGGTGGAGTTCGTTCTCACCGAACCATCAGCCGCGTTCCTTGTGAATCTCGTCTCGGTCAAGATCGTGCCGTCTGGCGCCGGGCGCGCGCTTCGGAATCATCCCGTCGGGACGGGCCCGTACCAGTTCGTCAGCTACGCACCAGATGACAGGCTCGTGCTGAAGGCCCATCCCGGTTACTTCGAGGGATTGCCGCGCAACCGCGGTGTGATCTTGAAGGTGGTGCCCGACGACATCATGCGCGCCCTCGAGCTCAGAAAACGGACGGCGGATCTCGTCATCAACGACATGGCCCCGGACATGGCGTATCAGCTTCAGAAGGAAGGGCTGAGGCTCGATCAATTCCCCGGAGCGAACTATCAATACCTCGGCTTCAACATGCGCGATCCAATCCTGCAGGATCAGCGCGTGCGCCACGCGATTGGCTATGCGATCGATCGACACGCGATCGTCGAATACCTGCGCCGTGGCCTCGCGACCCCTGCGATAGGCCTCGTGTCGCCGGCCAACTGGGCCTTCGAGCCAAGCGTGTTCGATTTCACGTACGACCCAGAGCAAGCCAAGCGCCTGCTCGACGAAGCCGGCTATCCGGACCCTGACAGTGACGGGCCACGCGCCAGACTTACGCTGTCGCTGAAAGTGTCCACCTCCACCGAGTTCAACCGTCTGCAAGCCGCGGTCATCCAGCAGAACCTCCGGGACGTTGGCATCGATCTGGATCTGCGCACCTACGAGTTCGCAACCCTCTACGCTGACATCCTCAAGGGCAACTTCCAGATGTACACGCTGCAGTGGGCCAGCGGCGCGGCGGCCGATCCCGACATCCTGCGCCGCGTGTTTCACTCGCGGCAAGTACCGCCGGCAGGTTTCAACCGAGGCCATTTGAGCGATCCGCTGCTCGATCGCCTGATCGACGAGGCGACGCTCGCGACATCTCTGGAGGTGCGGCGCGTGCTCTACGCCAAGGTCCAGCACCGCATTGCGGAGCTCGCGCCCTATATCAGCCTGTGGTACGAGACGAATATCGCCATCACGCAGCCCGACATCCGTGGCGTGCACCTGACGCCACAGGCCGATTTCAGTTTTTTAAGAAATGTCTCGCGGTAGAATTGCGCTCACATGAAAAAGCGCTCTCGCTTCCTTCAGGTGCCCGTCGAACCGTTCACGATCGATCCAGAGCTCAAGGCCGACGAGATACTCGAGAAGATGGAGCGCATCTCCTTTCAAGGGCGCTCCCTCGGCGTCGCGCACCGCGTCTGGCAGAAAATGCTCGCCGACGATGTGACGATTTTTATGGGGATGGCGGGAGCCCTCAGCGCCGGCGGGCTCAGGCTCATCGTCGCATTCCTGATCGAGCACCGGTACATTGACTGCCTCGTGTCAACCGGCGCAAACCTCTACCACGATCTTCACGAAACCCGCGGGCAACATCACTATTTGGGATCGTCCCGCGCGAACGACGCCGCGCTGGCGGACGACCGCATCGATCGCGTCTACGACACGTACGCGAGCGAAGAGGAATTCTGCGACAACGACGTCTGGATCGGCGATTTCGTGGCCACGCTGGAACAGCGCCCCTACACGTCGCGTGAATTCCTCAACCTGCTCGGCGGTTACTTGTGGAAGGAGACGAAGCAGAACGGGGTCCTGACGGCGGCCTACCGCGCGGGCGTGCCGATCTTCTGCCCTGCGATCGCGGACTCCTCGATCGGCATGGGCCTGTCGCAAGGACGCCAGCAGCGGGCCGGCTCGGGCCACATCGACGTGATCGGAGACATCCTCGAGTCGGCGAACCTTGTCAGCCGGCGTCCGCGGACCGCGACCGTCGTGCTGGGCGGGGGTACGCCGAAGAATTTCATCAACCAGGCCAGCGTACAGGCGGAGTTTTTCAACCCCAAGGTCGGCGGCCACCGGTACGCGCTGCAGATCGTCACCGACGTGCCCCATTTCGGCGGGGCATCAGGCTCTACGCTGGAAGAGGCGCAGAGCTGGGGCAAGCTGGCGGCAGACGCCGCGCAGGTAACGGTCCACGCCGACGCCACGCTCGCGCTGCCGATTCTCGTGACCGCGTTGGCCCGCAGTTCGGCTGCCGTTGCAAAGGCGCGCACGCGTCCGACCATAGACCCCAGCGGGCGCGAGCTGCTGATCGACGGCAGGCCGGCCTCCCGCGAAAAATTCGAGGAAGCGGAATGAGCAAAGGCCCTATCGAGTACGACCACATCGAACCCCTGGCGTTCGGCGGCACACTGCCCGATGCACCCACATTTGACACGGCGAAGGCGGTCATTCTGCCCGTCCCGCTCGAGAGCACGACGTCGTACGTGAGCGGCACGCGCAACGGTCCGCGCGAGATTCTCGTTGCCTCGTCGCACATGGAACTGTGGGACGAAGAGCTCAACACCGACATCCACCCGATCGGCATTTTCACGCTTCCAGAGATGGAGCTGCCGTTCGACGACATGGCCGATATGATGGCGGATATTCGCCGGGTCACCTCGGCGATTCTCGAGCACGATAAATTCCCCGTCTTCCTGGGCGGCGAGCACTCCCTCACCGGACCAATTGTCGCGGCCATGGCCGCGAAGCACCCCGGCGTGTCGGTGCTGCAGATCGACGCGCACGCCGATCTGCGCGATACCTACCTGGGCACCCCGTTCAGTCACGCATGCGCAATGCGGCGCGTGCTCGAGCATGCGCGCTGCACTCAAGTGGGCATCCGCAGCATGTCGACTGAAGAAGCGAAGGCCGTGCCCACGCTGGCGACGACCATCTTCTACGACGTCAGCATGCGGCAGGAGACGAATTGGATCGAGCGCGTTGTTCAGTCGCTCGGGGAGAAGGTCTACATCACGATCGACGTCGACGGCCTGGATCCGGCCATCATGCCGGCGACCGGCACGCCAGAGCCGGGCGGATTGAGCTGGTATGAGATGTTGTCGCTCCTGCGCGCGGTGATTACGGCCCGCAATGTGGTGGGATGCGACCTGGTGGAGCTGTCCCCGCTACCAGGAGTCATCGCGCCAAATTTCCTCTGCGCGAAACTGATCTACAAAATTCTCACGTATCAGTTCAGTAGATAGGCGGGTCCAAAGGGCAGGACCCGCCCTACGTAGGCCGGGTCTTGCTTTGTAGACCCGGCTAGGTCAGCGACGCCAGCAGCTGCTTCGCTTCCTCGATGTAGGCCGACTGCGGGAACTCGGCGATCACCTTGTCGAGCGTCTGCTTGGCTTCCGCCTTCTTGCCAGCCGCGGCCTGGACGCGTCCCAGCTCCATCAGCAGCGCATCGCGCGGAATGACGTCTTCGCTCGTGTTCTTCACCAGTGCCTCAGCCGCGCTGATGGCTTTGTCGAACTGCTTGGCCTGGGCATTGGCTTCGACGATGCCCAGACGAGCCATGCGGCCATAGAAATCGCCGGAGCCGGCGCGATCGATGACCTCTTGGTAGCGCGTCACCGCATCCGCGGGCCGGCCCAGCAACGCGAGCGCCGCAGCGGCGTGATACCGCGCCGCGATACCCGCCTTCGTCGAGGGATAGGCGTCGTAGACGGCGGCGAGCTTCAGCACCGCGGCCTCCGCCCGCGCCGCAATCGTGGGATAGCTACCGGCGGCCGGCGTTACTCCCGCCTTAGGTTCCTGAATCGGCGCCTGCGCCACGATGACGGCATCGCCCAGCAGAATCTGCGCGCGGCTCTCCGTGCGCGTCTTCCAGGCCCAGTAACCTCCCGCGGCGATCAGGACCAGCCCCACGATGCTCACAGCCAAGCTCACCGAGCGGCCATGGTCGCGCATGCTCGCGGTTGCGCCGGCAAGCACGTGTGACAGCTCGTTTTCCTTCAGTCGATGACGTTCTGTGCCCTTCATAAGCCAGCAAGTATAACCGCTCACGCCGTGCGTAAGAGCTCGTGTCCTAGGACACCACTTCCGCGATGCCTTTGATCTGCCTCGCGTGCCGCATTTCGTGTCCCGCGATAAAGTCCATGAGCTGATAGACGTTCAGCGTGCCGAAGACCGGATGGTTGTGCGTCACGCCGCTCAACGCCAGGCCTTCTGCCGCTTCGACGGTCGCCCGGAGGTCTTTACGAATCCGCTCGAGGTCGGTCCATGCCGCGGCATGATCGACCTTCCCGGTCGGCCGCACCGCCTCGGGCGCGTTCCGGCGGTTCGCGCGATCGTTGAGCATCTGCTGAAGATTCGGCGGCAGCGGCTCGCGCACCCTCTGTTCCGGTCCGAGCCCGGCTTCGCGCGCCTCGCCGATTCGAATGGCGATGATGGCGGCGAATCGCCGTTCGACAAGAGACAGATGCTCCAGAATTTCGCTCACCGACCAGCGATCCGGCGCCGGCCGTTCACCGCGGCGACCTTCGGGGACGGCGTCAACCGCCGCGCGAAGCACCGTTCGCGCTTCTTCGAGGTTGCCAAGACTCTCACCGAGCGGCGTCTTCATCGCATCAGACCCTCGAGCTCTTCCGCGTGTACGGTTCGTGTCCGCGCCTCCTCGATATTGATCACGCCTGTACGGACGAGTTGGGCGAGCGACTCTTCGAGCGTGAACGAGCCGCTCTTCCTCGTCATCGTGATTTCCTGATGGAGGTGCTGCAGCGCATTCTTGCGGATGTGCTGACGCGCGCCGTACCCCACCATCAGCAGCTCGGCGGCCGGCACCCGGCCTCCGCCGCTCCGCGGAATAAGCGTCTGCGTGAACACGGCGCCGAGCGCCATCGACAGATCCTGCCGAATCGTCGGTTGCCGCTCGGGAGGAAATGAGTCGGCAACCCGCGCCACCGTCGAGGTGACGTCGGTCGTGTGCAGGGTTGAGAACACAAGATGCCCCGTCTCTCCCGCCGTCAGTGCAATCTTCATCGTCTCGGGGTCGCGCATCTCGCCGATCACGATGACGTCTGGTGCCTGACGCAGTGCCGATCGGAGCGCCGTCGGGAAATCAGGAGCATCGATTCCGATCTCAACTTGTTCGACGACGCTCCGATGGTGTGAATGCTCGTACTCGATAGGGTCTTCGATGGTGACGATGTGCTTTGCGTCGCGCTGGTTGATCTCGTTGACTAGCGCCGCTACGGTCGTGGTCTTCCCCGAGCCGGTCGCGCCGCCGACGAGCACGAGACCATGATGCAGACGTGTGAGCTGCTCGACCTGCGGAGGAAAGCCCAGATCCGCGAGCACCGGCGGCGCTGCCGGAAGCGCGCGGATGGTCACCGCGGCGCGTCCGCGTTCGCGGTGCAGGTTCAGGCGGAAGCGGCCCAGCCCTGCGCGTCTCAGCGACACGTCGGCCGATCCGATCGATCGATAGCTCTGCAGTGCCTGCGGATGCAGCGAGGAGAGCACGGCTGCCTCAATCGCGTCGCCGTCGAGTGGATCTTCGGCGAGCGGCGTCACGGTTCCGTTTAGACGGATAGCTGGCGGAAAACCGGCGACGAGAAATAGATCAGCAGCCGCGCGCTCGGTAAGAATGCCGAGCCATCGGTCCAGGTTGTCTGCGGATTGCACGCGCCAATTCTACTGTGGCTTCGTCAGGGCGGGCGGTCGGCAAGCAGGAACCTCAGCACGGGGCTTTCATAGGCGCCTCCATGATGGCTTACGGGAGCGTCGCCATGCGTGATCGACTACGGCCGCTGTGAACACCAACCGTAACCGCCCATCGTCTGAGTGCGGTTTCGGCTGCGCTAACCACGCCACGCCGATTCCCACGAGATAAAGGACGAGCATTGGACCGCCAAACAGAATCTGATTCCATGGATCTTGCGACGGCGTCAGCACTGCAGCGGCAATGAGAATGATCAAGATAGCGTACTTGATGTTCGCCCACATGAACCGCGCGGTCACGAGCCGCATCTTCGCGAGGAACAACGCGAGCGTCGGAATCTGGAATACCACGATCATTCCTATCAACATACGGACGTAGAGTGCGAACGACTCCTCCAGACGCGGCATGAACGTCGTTCCCGTGAACGTAAAGGTGGCGAAGAATCTCATCATGGACGGGAACAGCACGTAATGACTGAACATCGCGCCCGCGAGCGTCCCGACCGATGTCAGTCCGATGAACGGGATCATAAACTTCTTCTCGTTCGCGTACAGCGCAGGCGCCACGAACAGCCACAGCTGGTACATGAGAACCGGCGCCGCCAGAATCAGCCCACCCATGAGCGCGAGATCCATGGCGACGGCAAACGTTTCCGTTGGTCTCGTCACAATCAAATCGCTTCCAGGAGGAAGAGCCCGCCGAGCGGGCGCAAGGACGAACTCGGCGAGCGGCTCGACAAACCAAAACGCGACGACCATGCCAACGACGAGCGCAATAGATGAATGGATAATGCGCGTGCGGAGATCGTCGAGGTGCTCGAGGAAAGACATGCGTCCCTCTGACTCCTCTTCGGGGACGGGTTTGGGTGCGGATGAACCAGCAGTGGTCATATTGTCCTCTTCCCGCGGATTGATCTCGACGCGATCTGTGAGTCCGCGAGCCGCCGACCACAGCGCAATCTGAAATGTCCTCAGGTCAGTGTCAGGATGCGCCTCAGATCGGTCGACGCAAGTTGGCAACTATGTGCGCAGTTCGATGAATCGCTCGCCCTGTTTCAGTCGCTCCAGCGTTTCCGGCCAGAGCGGCTCAAGCCACGCCAGCAATGCGCGGTTGGAACAATTACCCCGTCGAATCCAAATCAACGCAACTGGGCTCTCGTTTAGCAGCCATCGATCAACAAAGTCCTCATCCTTGCTGATGATGACTGCGTTCTCCGTCCAGGCGTGCTGCCAGATGACTGGATCGTCGGCCGTGTGCAGGCCGATATCGAATACGTGCGCGGCCGGATGGCCGTGGCTGACGATCCATTGCGCCAGCGCCGGCGGAAGTTGAGCGTCTACCAGGAACTTCAAGACCGCTGCAGGACCGTGTGGTCGGCCTGCCGTGCGGCATAGACAAGTGCCGCCTTGATGTCATCCGGCTCGAGGTAGGGAAAGTCACGGAGGATGTCGTCGTTGGACACACCCTCGGCGAGCATCTCGAGAATGTCCGTGACGCGGATACGCAGTCCGCGGATACATGGCCGCCCGCCACACTTATCCGGTTCCACCGTGATGCGCTCGAGGAGCTTCATGCCTGGCATAATGCCTCGCCGAGTCAGCGAAATCAACCCGCCCGGCGCGCTCCCACTTGACTGGCGGTTGTTGACGTATCGCTTTTACGGTCGGCCAGCGGTGGTCTTGTCTGCCCTCATCCCTCATCCCTCATCCCTCTTCCCTATCAGCGAAGAGAGTAGTAGTGCGCCCGGCAGGTCTCGAACCTGCGACCCCCGGTTTAGGAAACCGGTGCTCTATCCTGCTGAGCTACGGGCGCATGAAAGCCTACGCGCCCGAATTGTAACAACTTTCAGCGAATCAGACGGATCTGACCGACACCGCTCTTCACATCCAGACGCACGGTGACCGGCGCGCCGATGCGGTCTGGGTTGATCCACATACCGTTGCGGTTCTCGAGACCTTCGATGCTGATGTCGCCGATGCCTTTGGTCGCCGTCGCCGAGATACCAACGTCTTTCGGCAGGTAGACGACCGTCTCCCCGGCGCCACCTCGAATGTGTACGGTGTAGTCGCGCTTCGGCGCGCCGCGCAGATCCATACTCAATTGGCCGGCGCCGATGCTCATGTCCACGCGGCTCAAGTTCATCTTGCCGAGCGCGAGATTCGCCTCACCTGCACCCAGGCTTGCCTCGACGTCCAGCGGCAGGTCGCCGTTCAACCGCACGTCCCACTTGTTGACGGTACCGCCAAAGCTGCTGCCGCTCGAATTCGGCTGCGAAATTCTCAGTTCGCCCATCGTCCCGCCGGGGCGATGGTCAACCACCGGTTTCCAGTCGGCGACGTTGTACGAGAACGTCCCTTCCATCAATTTCGACGTTCCGCTGTCGACGCGCAATTCGCCACCGCCCATGCTCAGTTCCACGCGCGCCGACTTCGCATCATCCCGGTCGAAAGAGACCGTGTCGGTGCGGGTTTCGCCGGTGGCGCTCCAACCCGATCCGCACCCGGCCAGCAGCGCGGTCATGGTCACGAGAGCGAGAAGCGACGTTACGGCCGTCCGATTCATCATGCAGCCTCCTCTACTTGTATTGCCGGTAGCTAATACGTGAGGTCGGGGGTGTGGGTTTCACAGCGGGACAGGGCTGAAGCCCTGTGCCACCGGTGATTACGTAGCCGGCGGCCTTACGGCACGACCGTCAAGACGGTCTCGCGGATGATCGGCTTCACGCCTTCCGTATTGCCCATCGGCGTCGCAACCACCTGCAGGACATACGTGCCGGCAGCGACATTGTCGAGCGGGATGTGCTTGCTGATGCCGAGTGTGGTGGACGCGCCTCCGGCTCGAAGCGCAGCGGCGTCGTAATGCTCTCGCGACGTGAACACGCTGCCTCCGTCTTGCCCAACGAGGCGAGTGACGAGATCGAGGGTATGGGCTTGCCGCGGCGGTACATTGTCGTAGAGCTCCGCGTAGACGGCGACCACATCGCCGCGAGCAAACGTCCGGCGGCTCGTGGCCGGCCCCGGCAACGACTCAGCCGGAACTGTCTTGTCTGACACGAACGTCGGCACCGTCTGGGACGAGCCCGCGGTCAGCAGGATGCCGCTCATCGACAGCCGCTCCTTCGAGAAGTCGGGAACCACGAGATCGTAGAAGACGGTGCCCATCGCTGAAGCCCCCGTCTCGCGCGCGCCGATTCGGATTTGATAACGGCCAGGCGCCAGTGCGAGCCGCTCGTTGATGCGCAACCCGGCGTGCCGCACTCGCTTGTACGTCTCGGGACGCAACGACAGTTCAATCGCCCGTCGCTCGCCGCGCAGCGGCGTCCCGCGCTCGTTGATGCTGAAGTACGACAGCTCGAGCGTATCCGCATACACCGTACCTCGAGCCTCGGTGGCCTGGCGCGCTTGAAATTGAAACTGTCCACTGTCGATTTCGATCGCCAGCGCCACGGAGTGCTCCACCGGCGTCACGGTCTTGCTCGCGCCGGCGGCTCCGGCCGCTGCCTTGAACGCTGCGGCGTGCACCAGCATCGGCACCCCGCCCTGTTGCTGCATCGGACTATTGAGGATTTCGCGCAGCTCGGTGGTCGTCGTGTCGGCCCCACCCTTTCTCTTCTGGCGAGCCTCACGCGCGCGCTCGTCTCGCGCGCGTTCCTCCGGCGTCTTGCCGCGCGGGCTCGCGTAGCCCTTCCGCGCCACCACTCTCAGGCCCGGCCGATTCACACGGACCTCGATCTTATGGAAGCGGCCGTCTCGCGGATGGTTCGGCGGATAGTAGCCGAGCACGTAGTACGTGCTGTTGGCCCGGACGATGCGGTCGAAAGTGGCAGCAGGATTGTTGGCGCCGACCGTCGCGAACCCGCCAGTTTCCTCCGCGAGGGTCCGGAGGCTGTCCTGTGAAAGGCGCATCTCGGCGGCAAAGCCGGACAGGTGACCCGCGGTCACCATCGAATCGCCCGACAGTCCGGGCGAATCCAGCGCGACCGCGTCGGGCGACATGCCGACGAGGCCGCGCGGATCGACCCCGAACACGCTCACGTTCCCACGGGCCGCCGCGGTGATCGCATCCTGCGTGGCGCGGATGACATCACCGGCATTGTGCGCGCCGAAGATGTCGTTGGTCGCATAGTCGATACCCTCGCTGAACAAGAGCAGGGCCTTTCGCCGGCCGCGGATGTTCCCCATGAAGTCGGCCAGATTCTTCAATTCGTCGAGCACCCGAATGGCGCGATACCCGCGCTCTAGATCCTCGGAATCAAACGTCCGGTCCGGATACCCGTCACCTCGCGTGTACGGATTGATTCCCGGGTCGGTGCTGGAGCCTGCGCTGGCACTGCCGCTGTTGATCGGCGCCGGACCGCTGCCTGCATCGCGCCGTGCTGACGCGAAGGCAGACAGTTCCTGCTGCTGATAGTACGAGTCGATCTTGTCGAGGGTTGCCGAACGCAGCTTGCGGCCGACGAACTTGTCAACGGACGCGAGCAACAGTGAAGGATCGCTCGTGAACTCCTGCGAGGCATCCGCACGCCCGCTGGTGTAGACGACGGCCGCGACGTCGTTGTGGGCGAGATGCTGCTCCACGAACCGCCGCGCCGTTTGCCTGACGGTTCCCGTGCGGAAAAAGCTGGTATTCAAGTCGTCGAGGACAATCACGTACAAACGGGTCGCTGCCGCCTGTTGATTCGACCTGACGTCGTCTGTCACGGTCCGGCCGTCGATCACCAGACGATCGGGCCGGTTGGCCTGGGCGCGTGGGGAGGCGAGGTCGACGTGCGAGAACAGCGCGATCTTCTGTGGTTTACCGTCCTCGAAAATCTGAAAGTCGCCGGCGTTCAGATTGGAAACGAAATTCCCTTGCTGATCGGTGACGACGGCATCGACGTCAACGTAACCGACTTCGGCCTTGAAGGTGACGGGAGGCTGCTGCGCGAACAGGTAGGCCCCTGCGGTCACTATACACACGAGAGCAAGGGCTAAACGCCGCATCAGAAATGAGATGTGGACGCTAACACAAGCGCCGCACTTGGATCAAGA
Organism: Vicinamibacterales bacterium; assembly: GCA_035281225.1. Taxonomy (GTDB): domain Bacteria; phylum Acidobacteriota; class Vicinamibacteria; order Vicinamibacterales; family JAMQPK01; genus JAMQPK01. The sequence continues at coordinate 10,778 of DATEEI010000010.1, read as the reverse complement.
TGACACCGGAGGTACCCGACGCGCTCACGTCAGCGATGACGTGCAGAACGCACATCGCCTCGCGGCAAGGGGCACTTCGCTCATACACTCGCCGCACGTCTTCGTCGTCGGATCTGTCGGCGCTTCGCCGCGCCGGCGCCTGGCCACCAGCGCGTTGACTGGCGCAACCACGAAGACGTAGACCGCCACGGCCATCAGCAGGAACGAGATCACCGCGTTGAGGAAATCACCGATCAACAGTGGACTGCCGTTAATCGTGACGGTCAAAGCCGAGAAAACAGGCTGGCCTGCAACCGCGCCGATCAGCGGCGTGAGGATGTCTTTCACGAGGGCGGTCACGACAGCGCCAAAGGCGCCGCCGATGACGACGGCGACGGCGAGATCGAGCACGTTGCCCCGCAGCACGAAGTCCTTGAAGCCTTTCAGCATGAACGCCTCCTTCTCACCGATATGATATTCGGGATATGACAGACCCGTCGCGCGCCTTTCTCGACAAATCTCGCAGCCTCCTTATGTTCGACTACGTGCCGACGATCGAGCAATGCCTTGATCGGCTGAGTGTGGACGACATCTGGTGGCGACCGAACGAGTCGTCGAACAGTATCGGCAACCTCATCCTACATCTCTGCGGGAACGTACAGATGTGGATCATTGGCGGCGTAGGCAACTTGCCTTTCGAGCGGAATAGGCAGATGGAATTCGACGAGCGGCAGCACATTCCAGCGGACGAGCTCCGTCGCCGGCTGACGAGGGTCGTCGAGCATGCGGACGCCGTGATCAGCGCGGTCGGAGCGGAAGACTTATTGAGCCGGCGGCAGATTCAGGGATATGACGTGACCCTGCTGGAGGCGATCTATCACGTCGTCGAACATTTCAGCATGCACACCGGGCAGATCATCGTGTTGAGTAAGGCCCGTGTCGCCCAAGATTTGAAACTGTGGGAGCCACCTAGCGTCTAGTTCGCAGCTCATGCACGTCGATGTACTCCTCGATTTCCATGAGCCCACCCAGTCTCTTTTCAACGTAATGCTCGTGAATCTCCGGAGGCTGTTCCACGTAGACGCCACCTTCCATCTCACGCTCAAATAGATCGATTTCCGTGGCAAAGCCGCTGGTGAGCGGCCCCATTCTTACCAGCATCAATCCCCCTACGTACTAATTCGGTGCAAACAGCAGACCATGCCGTGCGGCCCGATCGCATCGCGCAGTACCTGTCGGACCGACGAAAAGCGTCAGCTCTCGTAGATGCCGCGGCCGAGCTGTCTTGTATCGCGACAACCACGGTCCGGCTGAAGCCGAACACTACGTACTGAGTGCTGCCAGCGCCTTCGCCGTCTTGATGTACTCCTCATAGCGTTGCTGATAGCTCTCGAGCTTCTGCTGTTCGATGGCGGCGAGGCGTGTGCGAAGCAACGGCGAGGCGTGACCTACGCGATCGATCTCGTCCTGGACCTGTGCGGTCTTCACCGAGAATTCCGCGTCGTGTGCCCGCTCCCAGGCGAGCCACTCGGAGCTGCAGCGCGCGTGCGCGGCCTGCAGCTGCTGCGTTGTGAATGGAAACGTCCCACCCGCGGCCCGATCCAGCGCCTTGAAGGCGTCGGGAAACAACGTTCGTCCGGTCTGCGCCAGCGGATACCACGCGAGCAGTTGCTTGGGGTCTTGCTGAACGGCTGCCGCAGCCGGAGCGAATGTCGCGAGCAGCTGCTGGAGCGCCATGTCACGATACCGCCGCTCCAGTAAGTTGCCTATGCGCCACACCGCATACGCGATGACGGCGCCGGCGAGGAGCGTCGCAATCATGAAGAGTACTTGAGCACGCTGTGAACCGTCTCTTTGCCTAGCCTCGCGCGCCCGCTCAGGAACGAGAGCTCGACGAGGAACGCCAGCGACTGCACGTCGCCTCCCAGCCTGCGCACGAGCGCGGTCGTCGCTGCTGCCGTCCCTCCAGTCGCCAGCACATCGTCCACGATCAGCACCCGCTGTCCCGGTTCCACGGCGTCGGAATGGATCTCGAGGCAATCCGTTCCATATTCGAGGTCGTAGGTCTCCTGCACGGTGCTGGATGGCAGCTTCCCTTTCTTCCGTACGGGAGCGAATCCGGCGCCGAGACGATCGGCGACCGCCCCGCCCAGGATGAAACCGCGGCTCTCCACACCCACGACGATGTCAATCGATGCCGTCTCGAACGGGCGAACCATCTCGTCGATGGACTGCAGAAATCCCTCTTTGTCCCGCAGGAGCGTCGTGATGTCGTAGAAGAGAATGCCAGCCTTCGGAAAATCTTGAACGCTTCGAATCTTCGCCTTCAATGAGTCCATAGTTGATTATCCCGTCACTCGAAAACCGATAAAGCGGCTCGATGGTTCCATGTCGGTCGTCAGGACGTCATCGACCCGCGCGCCGTTCGGGCCGCGGCGAACCGCCATCTCGAACCGGTGCATGGCGTCGGCATCGCCCTCCGCGACGACTTCCACGCTGCCATCGTGCTCGTTGCGCACGTACCCGCTCACGCTCTCGCGTCGCGCGGCGTCCTCGACGAAGAGTCGATAACCGACCCGCTGCACGCGTCCCTTCACAATGAACCGACGCGCAATTGGCACGACAAATTATATACGGTACAAAACTCGTCCTACGACTTCTGACTTCCTACTTCTTACTTCCTACTTCTTACTTTCTCACGTACTTCTTCACCCCCTTCTGCCCCACTTCCGCGCCGTACACGTTGCCCTGCGCGTCGGCGGCGACCCCTTCCGGACCACTCGTGGATTCAAACGAGCCTTCGTCTACGTTGGGAGCGTCATCCGGGATGAACGCCATCACCTTGCCGTCCCGCGCGCTGCCGATGCGGATGCCGCGTTTCCACTCGGCGCGTTTGCGCCGCTTGTTCGACTCGGAGTCGGCGACGTAGATCACGTCGTTCTTATCGATGAAGATGCCGCTCGGTCTGCTGAACTGACGCCATTCGTCCAGAACTGTCCCTTCCTGGTCGAATATCTGAATCCGGTTGTTCGCGCGATCGGCGACGAACAGACGCCCGCGCGAATCCATCGCCAGCGAATGAGGTGTGTCGAGCTGTCCAGGCCCCGAGCCCAGCGTGCCCCACTGCTTGACGAACCTGCCGTCTCGGTTGTACTTGACGATGCGCGCGTTGCTCTTACCACCATGGCCATCGGCCACGAAGATATCGCCATTGGGCGCGGTGATGACATCCGACGGCTGATTGAAGTGCACCTCATCGGCGCCTGGCATGCCCGCCATCCCGAGCGTGAGCAGCACCTTGCCTTCGGGGCTGAACTTGACGATATGATGACCGCCAACCGCAGGGACTGCGGCGCCGGGTGCGGCCGGCGGCACTCCGTCGACGACCCAGACATTGCCCTGCGCATCGACGTGGATACCATGGGGGAACGCAAACATGCCCGTGCCGAAACTCCTGACGAGCTCTCCCGACACGTCGAACTTCAGCACGACCGGCAGTTTCGAACCCACGCAGGTGTTGGCCCCGCAGCGATCGGCGATCCAGATCGAGCGTCCGTCGATGTCGGGCTCGACGCTGCTGATCGAACCTAACCTGCGGCCATCCGGCAGCGTGAACGGACTCGGAACCAATTTGTAAGGATTCGGGGCGTCGTTCGTAGGCGCCGTGGGTGCGACGGGAGCCTGCGCCAGCAAGCTCGCTGTCGCGAGCAGCGTCAGTAGAAATGTGTGCGTCGTACGCGAAGTATATCTGTACTCCTTCGGCATGGAGATCACTTGAACGTCAGCAGGTCGGCGCGGGGCATGCCCCAACCCGGAACGTAGGCCGGGCACCCCGCGCTCCGCGCGTCGAGTGACATACGCGAGAAATTCTGTCCGATGCGCTCGGCAAATCGAAGATCGAAAATCTCAGCCTTCGTCATCACGGGCGCGCGGCCGAATCGCAGCCAGGCACGCACGCGGCAATCGGTTTGCGCCAGCTCGCGCAGCCGCCCGAGGGACTGATGCACTTCGTCTCTGAGCACGAACTGTCCACCGCTCATCGTGCGGATCACGTCGTGCGGCCCTCCAAACCGGTGCGAGGCACAGGCGGTGGGCGCTTTCCACCGGGGCGCTAACGAGAGGGTTCCGCGCCAGAGCACGTACTCTCCACCGGCTTCGTCCAGCTCGACGCCGATGACAGCCCAGCACAACGGCGACGAAGGATTCGGCGTCAGAATGATGTCAACCAACCGCCCGCTCAGATCGGGTTGCAGCGCCGCCATTGCCTCGACTCGAGCCAGGCGCGAGATTCCAATCAGCACGAGCACAATGAGGACGCTCGCGGTCAGCGCCACGCCCGCGCGGAGACGCGGTGACATGCCGCCCGCCATCCAGGCAAACAGTCCGCCCACCGTCGCCAGCGACAGCGCTGCTTCGATCGGGATGATCCCCGCCGACACCATGGCGATGGGAACAATCACAATCGGTAGTGCGGCGGCGAGCTTCGCCATCCGACTGCGCGCATTCAACGTCGCGGCAAGGCCCAGCACGACCCACAACCACGGCTCGAAGATGAACATCGCATCGCCGAAATACCACGCCGGATCGATGGGATAGAACGGATGGACGCCATAACTGTTCAAAGCATCCAAGGAGACATGGCTCGCGGACGCGACGGCGATCAGCCCCCACAGCCTGAAACGATCGACCCATGGGAGCTTTCGCAAGGGCGGCAGCACCCGATAGGTCAGCATCAACACAAGGACCAACACGATCAGCCCGGGCACCGTATGGCTGTGTCCGCGATGATGGAGCAGATATCCAAGCGGCTGCGGAATGATGCCGGAATACATGAGATCGAGGTCGGGGAGATTCGCCGCGATGATGGCAGCGCCGGTCGATAGCCTCCTCTCCACCTTGCTCGCCCCCCTGCGCATCGTCAGATCTGCGAGCGCGATGCCAAATAAGGAATGGGTGATGTTGTCCAAAAGTCCACAGTCCAGAGTCCAGAGTCCAGCGTCTAGAGGCTGATCCACATGCTCATGGCGCGCCTTTCACAACCAGACCCTTGGAGATGTTGAGCATCAACCGATCGAGAGAGGTAACGTCCTTCGTCTCGAGCAAAACCGGGACGAGCGCGCGCAGGAAGGCATCTTCCCTTTCACCCACCCGGAAGAGCTCGCCCGAATCCGGATCCCAGCGAAGCGCCACGACGGGCGGACGATCCGGGTTCGCCAGCCACTCGCGCATCTTCCCTCTGGTATAGGGCTCCCAGAAATTCGCGGCGCAGCAGTGGATCGATGAATGCGAGATGATCGACGCACGATCCGGGATATTTTCAGACGTAAACGGCGGCTGCAGCGCGTACGGCAGCGCGAAGTTCCAACTTCGCTGTGGGGGATCCACGATGAATAACGTTCCGGACGGCGCCCCAATGGCCTCGCGCTCGAGATCGCGGGCAACACGCCGCGACACCTCCGACCGAACGCCCCAGAGCCGAACTTCTTCGCGCAGCTGAAGCCCGTAGACGATCAGGACCGCCCCGGCGAGGAGGGTGCCGAGCCCTCTCATGGCTCGCTCAGGCCGCGCGCGCCACAGAACTTCGAGCGCAACACCGAGCGCCAGCGCCCATCCGGCCGACGCCAGATACATGTGTCGCGGGGATCCATAGCCGGCAACGAGCGTTGGGGCCAAACCCAGCGCAACCCAAATGACGAGGAAGTAGGCGGCCGGCCGAATCATCTCCGCGCTCTTACGCCGCGACAGACATCCCATCACGCTGACACCGGCGACCGCGATACCGACGAACATCGCCGCGCGCAGTCCGGCGATCTTCAATCCAGGTTCGCCGAACATCATCCGCCTGAGATGAACCGACGCGTTGTCCAGAAACAGATCGACATATCCGGCGTCGAGCCTTCCTTCGCGGGCGACCTCGCCGAAGAGCGCATAGCGCAGCGCCAGGTAGCCCAGCGTGAGTAGCACGAATGGCGCGTAGGGTCGAAGCCAACTCCACGATGGGCGCACCGGCCGTCTCGCGACGATCGCGTCATACAGCATCAGCGCAGCCGGCAGCGTCACCGTGTTCTGCTTCGTGAACAACGCGATGAAGCAGAGCACCACCGACCAGATATAGCTCGAGAGGCCGGCTTGTGTACGCCAGCGGTGATACAGCAGGAACGACGCCAAGTAGAAACAGGCCGGCATCGAATCGACACGACCGGTAATCCAGGCCACTGATTCGGACTGCATCGGCAGCAGGGCGAACACGAGCGCGGCAAACGCCGCTGGTCCCAACGACAGGCCGGCGACCATCTCGGCGAGCCGGAGCACGATCAGCGCATTCACCGCGTGAAAGCCGATGTTGATCGCATGGTTCGCGACCGGCGATGCGGCTCCCCCTAGCGCGGCGATCTGGTAGGTCACTGCGGGAAAGGGCCGGATTTCGTCGGGCGGGTCGCCCCAGATGCTGTCCATCCACGGGCTGATGAACCAGCGCGGAAAGGATCCTGCGGGCTTGGTAGACAGAAGCCCCACAACCCCGAAGTCGTCCTGCACGAAGTAGTCGTCGAGCGTGGGCACATACGGTAGCGCTGCCGCCAACACGACGACCAGCAGGATAATCCGCCGTTGAATCATCAACCTAATGCGATGGTCAGGAGTGAGATCACAGAGAACGCGGAGAAAGGATATCTGAAAAAGCAAACGCTCTGTCCGGACGGGGCCTTACCAGCCGGGCCAGGTTGGCTGCCATGCGGCGGAGAAGGCCATCTGTCCGTCGCGCACGCCGCGGGCCAGATCGACACGCAAGGTCCCGGGAGTGCCAGGCAGCTCGGCGCGAAGGCCAACGCCGATATCCACATGGGTCGTTGACGCGGCCGACGTCGCCATTCGCTCTTGCCTCGCGGCATCGACGAACACCGCCCAACGAAGACGCGCAAGCGGAACGATCGCGAGATCTCTCTGAAGCTCAACCGTCGAGTGCGCCAGAACTCTACCCAGCCCTGAGGCACGAATCACTCCGTCCGTCAGAAGAGGATGCGCACGAAGCAGTGTGCTCCGCACATGCCCAGTGTCGGCTGCCGGCCAGAGCGCCAGTGGAGTCGCGGTGCTCGCAAGCTGCACGCCCGTCAACGCCGTGACTGTGGTCCGAGCTGGGAGATCGAAGCGCCACGCTGAAGACGCGCCACCCGATCGAAAGCCTGCTGCACGTCCGATTGACGGCCAGAGTGCGCCGTCGAGACGCAGAGCCATACGATCGTCGAAGAGCCTACGCTCGACTGCCGCGCCGATAGAGAACCGCTTGCTCTCGCCTCGCCAGTGCTCGAGCGCGCCTGTCGCTTCCCACCGGAAGTTACCGGAGCGCCAGTCGCCGAATGTCACCGCTGCGCGTCGCCGCTCGCTGAGGGCCAGCGAGTCGGTCAGCGCGATCGTCTCACGCTCCCATTCGCCGTCAATGCGCCACAGTCCCGTCCATCGCCCGAGCCTCGGCAGTGCGAGGGATACTCCGACCCGCGGACGGTTCGGCCACCATCTCCATTTCCCCACCCAGAGCTCGCCGTTTCCAGATGGGCTGGCAATTTCCAGCCGAATTTCGCGAGCGGTCGAGGCGTGCACGCCAGTGGCAACAACAGTCGGCCACGTGCGCGGCACGAGCGGCCGCTCGACAACCGCCACATCAACGGTCGCGAGTCCACTTGCACGAGGCGTGTAGCTCACGCGCGACATCTGCAATGAGGGCAGCTCCGCAACGCGACGTCTGGCGCGTTGAAGCTGATTGGCGGTAAGCATCGACTGCGACGGCAGATCCAGAAGACCTGACACGACGTCGTGATGCGTGCGGTCGAGCCCTTCTACCCGCGCGAGATCGACGCGGGGCTCGCTGCGCGAGTTCCATGCATGCAGGGCGCCGCCGCTGTCGCCGCTAAGAAAGCGCGCCGTGGCGAGCAGCTGCCAGGCGTGCATATCGGACGGATCGCGCGCGATGGCTCGCTCGGCGAGCGCGGAGGCGTCCGCCCACCGGCGTTGAACGAATCGGATGCCGGCCAGCTCGCGAGGAGCACTGCTCGACAGCGGACACGTCTGATCCACAACGTTCAGCAGCTCCTCTGCGCTGTTCAGATCGCCTGCGCGCGCCGCCTGAACAGCTTCTTCGACGACCTTTGCACAGCTCGGTGAAACGGGAGTAGCGGATGCATCGGCCGATGTCACACTCGGGATTGGCTCGGATGGAGTCTGCGACCCCGGAACGATCAGAAGCGCCGTGCGATTCGTCACAGCCCAGACTCGATCGAAACTATCAACCTCTGTCACGCGAAACGGCCCGCGGGCTGGATCGTGAAAGACCACGCGCTCGTTCGTCCACGCCACGACGACGACGTAGTGAAAACGTCCGGGCCGATCTTCGATGAGCGCAATCACCGGACGCCCTTGGTCAATATGCACTCGCACATCCACTGAGGTGCCGGCGAACGGCAGCGCTTGCCATCCCCGTTCTCGGACGGCGCGCGTCAGATCTCCCAGCCTGATTCCCTCGGCGCTATCGTCCACCAGCGACGCGAAGTCTTCCGCATGCGACGGACGATCGTGCCAGTAACGGAACAGCATTGCCGCCGCCGCCCCGCCGCACAAGGCTTCGCTCTGCGGCACGAACGGAACATCGAGCAGGCGGCCCTTTGCCGCCTGCTTCTGCCCTTCCGCAATCTGTTGCCCTGCGCCGGCCGCATGCGGACTCAACAGAGCCAGCACGAGACCGCACGTGAGCAATAGCTTTCCGATCGACATCTATCAGACCGCGACGATGATGAGAATGAGGATGAGCAGACCGAGGATGACCCAGAGGATGTTGAGGCGGATGGTCTGGCCGCCAGCGATCGCCTCGTTCACCTGCTGAGCCTGCGCTGCGACCTGGTCGAGCATGGCGCCTTCGAGCGAGGCGACGGCGGATTCGGCGCGGGCGGGATCGAGCCCGAGACGCTGCGCCATTTCCTTCACCTGTGCCTGCCGCAGGGCGGTGATCACCGTCTGCCGTTTTGCCGCTGTCTCCTCGGCAGTCTGCACGAGGGCTTGGTCCAGAGCCGAGGGGTCAACGACGTGTGGCTGTTGCGCGCTGACGGCTGGTCCCAGCAGGGCCAGGCTCAGGACCATCGCGATCGCTCTCTCGGGAAGTCGCATACGGAATCTCCTTTTTGTGTGAAGCGGATATCGCTCCTTGAAAACGTGCTCGCACAAATCCCGAGCAAGCGATATGCCACCCCTAGAAGACTCAGGAGGCGTTCAGGGTGTATCAGGGCAATACGATCGCGCGAGTCATCGCTTCAGGATGGAGAACCACACGCCGACAATCGCCCTATACTTCAGTCTTGCAACCTTAGTGGGGACAGCCGATGTCGCATCTCGCCGTCCCCATCTTTTCGCACGGTTCTCTCGTAGGGGAGATATACACGACGAAGGGGCGTGATCCCCACCCAACAGCCACACGATCGCGATGAAATCTACGTGGTGGCTCGTGGGACGGGTGAGTTCTTTGACGGAGTACGGAAGCAACCCGTTGAAGCCGGGTTCCTTCGGCTTTCCGTGACCTTTTGCGCAGGCCGGACTGCTCTGCCGCAGCGCCTTCAAGCCCCACATGAGTTGTGTGGCGGGGACGACCGAGCGCAATCGTCGGCCGTGTTACAGTGACCATATGACTCATCGGCACACGCATGTGGACATCGAATTGCCTGAGGGGATTGCCAAGGAGCTCGAGGCCGCGTGGCATGATATCTCTCGGGGCACATTGGAAGCCATCGCGGTCGAGGGCTACCGAAGTGGAGCCCTGACCCGTGGACACGTGAGCGAGCTGCTGGGTCTCTCCTTCCATGAAACGGAAGCCTTCTTAAAGGCACGCCACGCCTACTTGGCGTACGACGAGAAGGATTTCGAACAGGACGGCATCGATCTGAATCGCGCTCGTCGATGACCGTTGTGTCAGATACGTCGCCACTGAACTATCTCATCCTGATCGATCTCAGCCATCTGCTGCCGACACTCTTCGACCAGATTTTGATTCCCGATGCCGTCCGACACGAATTGCTGTCGGCTGCGGCGCCCCCAGCGGTGCGCACCTGGATGGCGGCCGCTCCACCGTGGCTGGCCGTCCGGCTGATCTCCTCCGTCTCCATTCCGGCGGATCTGCGTTCCCTCCACCGTGGTGAACGTGAAGCGCTTCTGCTCGCGGAATCCTCGGACGCGCGGCTGATACTACTCGATGAGCGCCAGGCGCGACGGGTTGCGCACCAACGAGGACTGGCGGTGTCTGGCACGCTGCGCATCCTCGACCGATTGGCGGAGCAACGATTGATTGACTTGCCCGACGCCCTGGACCGCCTGAGCCAGACGACGTTTCGGGCATCTCCTCGGCTGCTGCATCAGATTCGACAGCGGGACACCGACCGACGCCAACAGCCATGACACCTCACCGGAACGGGACTCGCGCGTTCACGCGATCAACCGTGTGTCTGCTCTCCCATGCCCGTCGCGCCTTGGCCGTTGCGGTCGGCATGACGCTCGTGCGTCTGCGAACCGCCACGGATCCGCTGATCATCCTGCAGGCCGCGATCGCCGAACTACGCATCCACGTCACGCGCCTCGAGGAGGAAAACCGCTCACTGCGCGATCGCCTGACACGCATCGCCCCGCGTCACCGCAGCCACTATTCACCGGTGGAACGCTTTCGCATTTTGGTTTTCATGCAGACCTACGGCCTCTCGTGGGCCGACGCGGCGGATCGGTTTCTCGTGTCCGTCAACACCATTGCGCGATGGATGCGCGACGCGACG
>DATEEI010000009.1:0-3310 GCA_035281225.1 Vicinamibacterales bacterium | reverse complement strand
AACCGGCACTGTGCTGGCCCTCAACTTCCCGGTGGTGATGAACCCCGGCCTCGCTCGTGCACTGGGCGTGATGTTGAAGCTCGATTTTCAGCGCGCGGTACTGAAGCGAATCCCCAAGATTGCCGCCGCGCCGGACCGAAGTTGGCGCGATCTCGTGTTCATTTGCGATGAGTACCACGCGTTTGCGACCGTGGGTGAGACCGATCCGACAGGCGACGAGCGAACCTTCGCGCTATCGCGCCAGGCGCGGCTGATCCCGATCGTGGCCACGCAGAGTGTCAGCTCGCTTCGATCCGCACTGCCCGGCGACGAGAGTTGGCGCACGTTGATGCAGTGCTTCCGCACGAAGTTGTTCCTCGCGACCAGCGACGAGTTCACGGCCAAAGCCGCCGCGGAATTGTGCGGACGGCGAGACCGGCTGAAGGCGCACTACACGCTTGCCGAGAGTGGTCAGGGCGCGCACGTGTCGCTCCTCACGGGACGTGCCGTCGCGACGAAACAATCACTGAGTGCGAGCAAGAGCTACGCGCCGCATCACGAGTACATTTTTCCGCCTCGGGTGTTCACTGAACTGAAGAACGGGCAGGCGGTCGCGATTCCGTACGACGGGTTCAATCCTCTGCCTCCGCAGTTCTGCTACTTGAAACCGCATTATCTCGACGCCAACACCAGCTACTTCGACCACGTTGAGAAAGGCGACCTGTGAGCAGCCTAGACCGCATTCTGCCGTTCCTGTAACCCATCGAGGACCTCCTCGTCGACCCGAGCGTTACCGAGGTGATGGTGAACGACGGAGGGCGCCATGTGTTCGTCGAGCGCGATGGTGCCATCGAAGCTGTCGCCGACAGGACTCTGGAGCCAAGGAATCTGACCGTCGCCATCAAGAACATCGCCCGCGCCTGTGGAGACGAGATCTCCGACATGCAGCCGCTGCTCGATGCACGGCTCGAGGACGGCTCGCGCGTGGCGGCGATGTTTCCACCGTGCGCGGTGTGCGGACCGGCGTTGACCATTCGCAAATTCACCAGGCGTTACACGCTGGGAGAACTGGTCAACGTCGGTGCGCTGACTTCGGACATCGCTGACCGCCTCGTGGGCGCAGTTCGGGCTCAGCAGAACATCCTTGTATCGGGCGGAACGGGCACCGGGAAAACCACGCTGTTGAACGCGTTGGCAGCTCACATCCCAGATTCCGACCGGGTCATCGTCATCGAGGAAACGTCTGAGATTCACTTGAAAAAACCCAACGTGTTGCGGCTCGAAGCTCGGAGAGCCCAAGCGCCCCTCGGACAGGAGGCGCCTTTGCCACCCGTGACGATCGCGGATTTGTTGCGCGCCTCCCTGCGGCACCGGCCTGACCGCATCCTCGTCGGTGAGGTGCGAGGAGCAGAAGCGTTCGACTTGCTGCAGGCCCTCAACACCGGTCATCTCGGCAGCATGAGCACGATTCACGCGAACTCTGCCGAGCAGGCGCTGACGCGGCTCGCGCACTGCGTTCTCACAGCGAACGTCGGATTGCCGCATCGAAGCACGCGGGAAGCGATCGCGCTCGCAATCCATATCGTCGCCCACATTGCGCGCGTCAGTGGTCGACGGCAGGTGACCGAGCTGGTTGCGATCACCGGATACGAGAGCCCGCAGGACCGATTCGTCTTGAAATCGTGTCTGCAAGAAACCTCCCCCCGATTCGTTGGAGGTTCATGATGTCCATGACAACGACCCCGCGACGTCTGCTGCTGGCTCTCGCCCTGCTGGCAGCGGCCTGTGGCAAGGAGGCAGGACCCACCGGTCCCTCCGCTGCGCGGTCCTTTCTGGAAGGCACGTGGACCGGAACACTGACGATCGAACGCGTCGGCGAACCTGCATCCACGGGACCGGTGACGTGGACGTTCGAGACCGTCGACGGGACGAACCTTCAGACGTTCCGGGTAACGATTCGCTCGCAGCATACCTGGCTGCCGATCACAACAACCCTCACCAGCGCCATCACGCCGTCGAACCAGCCGCCGGCGCGCATCAGCACGCAGGGTGAGTACCAGTCCCCCAGAGGCTGCGTGGGAACGCTGCTGAGTGTCGGCAACGCCGAAGCGCGCACCATCGACGCCGACTTCTCCGGTGTCGATTGCGTCACGCTGTCGAACTCGACGTTCACGGGACGCGTGACCCTGAGCAAGACAGGTTGACATCATGGTTTCCGTCGATCGAACGGCGCCCACGCAGTTCCTTCATACGGCCTACGAAGCCGGCGATTGGATCGCGGTGTTTCTGAAGACGTACCGCACCGGCAACGTCGCCCAGCGCGTGACGCCGGTATCGGCTGCCACGCGTCCCCAGTTTCAGGCCTGGCTCAGGCATCTGAACGCGCAGGGTTGGAACGTGTACGTGAGCGTCAACGCGATTCGACCAGGCCGCGCGCGGACGAGAGAATCGATCGCGGCAGTGCGCCACGTATTCCTCGAAGTCGATGCCGATGGCGAGGACCTGCTAGCGAGCCTGAATACGCGTTCTGATCTGCCGCCGCCGTCCTACGTACTGCACTCGTCGCCGGGGCGTCTTCATGTGTTTTGGCGCGCACGTGGACTTGATTGCCGGAAGCTGGAGCTGCTCCAGAAGCACCTCGCTCGAGAGCTTCACACCGATTCGGCTGCGACGTCGTGCGCCCAAACCACTCGGCTACCGGGCTTTGTGAATCACAAGCACGAGAAACCGTGGCTGGTGTTCGTCGAGTACTTGCACCCGGAGAGGTCGTTCGCGCCGGGAGATTTTCCCGACATTCGCCCGCCCTCGCGGGAACGGCGCTCGCCGAGGGGCGAACGTGGCTCCGCGAGCCATAACGGCGACCGGATGAACCGCGCTCGGCGATTTCTCCGCGCAATCGAACCTGCGGTCGCCGGCAAGCACGGTGATCTCCACACCTTCCGCGTCTGTTGTCGTGTCGTTCGCGGGTTCGATCTCACTGACGATGAGGCAACGTCTGTGTTGCGGGAGTGGAACGCTCGTTGTGCACCGCCCTGGTCCGAGCGTGAGCTGCTCGAGAAAGTGCGCAACGCCCGGCGCTATGGCCGAGAGCCCTTTGGTGCGCTAATTCAGAGCGCCACCTCAGCCAATGCGTAAGCTTGCACGAATGAATGCGACGATGTGCCGCTATCTATTGACATCCGACAACGGTTGTTGTATTGATGACGAATCCCGTCACCACGCACTCGCCCCCAGGGCCGTGCGTCTCACCCCTGTTCGCCGGCGTCCCCAGGACCCGCGCGAACCAGCCGCTGCCATCGGTCTCAGGCCCTCGGCAGTCTTGGAGAACAAC
>DATEEI010000008.1:0-4448 GCA_035281225.1 Vicinamibacterales bacterium | reverse complement strand
GCGTTGGCGATGGCGACCTTTCCAAGCAGGCTTGTCAGCAATGCGCGGGTGTCCGGATCGGTCGAGACGGCCAGGCGCTTCGTGATCATCTCGTCTACCATCGTGTCGATGCGGCTCACGAAGAAGCTGGCGACACTGCTCACAAGCCCAGGATCCCCGCCACTTTGTGTGAATTCCGAGAGACCGTCGAGATATGCCTGCGCCACGGCGTCGTAACGCGCGATACCAAAGAGCAGCGTGATGTTGACGTTGATGCCTTCGCTGGTCAGTTGTCGGATGGCCGGCAGTCCTTCGATGGATGCGGGCACTTTGATCATGAGATTGTCCCGATCAACGGCTTTCCAAAGCCGACGCGCCTCCTCGATCGTGGCGGCCGTGTCGTGCGCGAGATACGGCGAGACCTCGAGGCTGGCGTACCCGTCTCCTCGTGCGGTCGCGTCGTACACGGGCCGCAGCAAGTCGGCGGCGGCGCGGATATCTTCGATCGCGAGCGCCTCGTACAGCGCCATCGGTTCCATTCGCTGGTATTGTTGGAGTTCCTGAACCGCACCGCCGTATTCGGCGCCATCTGCGATCGCTTTTTCAAAGATCGATGGGTTGGATGTGACGCCGCGGAGCCCGTCCTCGGTAATCAGTCGTTCGAACTCGCCACTCGCAAACAGACCGCGATGAAGGTAGTCCAGCCAGACGGACTGGCCGAAACCCTGCAACGCCAGGATCGAATTCGTGGCGGCAGTTCCGCTCTGTGGGGCTGGTTGTCGCGTGGGTACTTCCGTGGAAGGGTGCTGCATCATTGACCTCCGCTCGTCGGAGCCGGCGCAAGGCTGCGCAGATCGACGTTCTCGTCCTTCAACCGCTCGGGATCTACGAATCCCCTGGACCGAATCAGCGGCATGGCGCGGCGCACATCCTTGCCCCGATTGAGCGCGACCACCGCGTCGATCCGGCCCTGATTCAAATAGAAGGCAACGAAGCTGCGCCGCTGCAGGCTGCCCCGTACGACCAATCGATCCCACTCGTGGTGGAACCCGGCGTACTGCAGATTGGCGTCGTATTGGTCCGACCAGAACCAGTGGATCGCGTCGTACGGCTGGCCTGTGCCGAGCATGCTCCGGGCCGCCGCGGCCCCCTGCTGCATCGCGTTCTGCCAGTGCTCGACACGCATTCGCCGGTCGAACACTGGGTGCCAGTGGTTCGCGACGTCGCCGGCGGCATAGATACCATCCACCGTCGTCCGGCAGGACTCGTCCACCAGAATCCCGTTGTCGATCCCGATACCACTTTCGGCCAGGAAGTCGACCACCGGTTCAACGCCGACACCGACGACGGCGAAATCGCATTCGAGGCGTCGACCACTCTTCGTGATCACACGCTCGACTCGACCATGTCCCTCAAACTGCAGCACGAGGTCATCGAAGATCGTGTCGACGCCGTGCTCGCGATGAATTTCCGCAACGACGGCTCCCACGTCCTCGCCCAGCACCCGAAACAACGGCGTCGGTGAGGACTCGATGGCGGCGACTTCGACGCCCATCTGGCGAAGCGATGCCGCCACCTCGCAGCCGATGAACCCCATCCCGATTACGACGGCTCGCTTACCCGCCGCGATGTGGTGGCGAATCGCATCCACGTCGCCCACCGACCGGAGATCGAGCACGCCTTCGAGTTCCAGACCGGGAATGGGTGGCCGGCGGTTCCGCACGCCCGTTGCGATGAGGAGCTTGTCGTAGCGCACGCGCCGACCCGTCTCGAGATGCACGGTCCGTTCGGCCGGCTCGACGCGGGTTGCGCGCACGCCAAAGAGGGGTTCAATCCGATGCTCGTCGTAGTAGGTCGGAGGACGGACAAGCGCCTTCTCGAACGGCGTCTCGCCTCGCAGATACTGCTTCGACAAGGGAGGTCGCTCATAGGGCGGCTGCGGCTCCGCCCCGATGAGCGTAATGTCTCCATCGAAGCCGTGCTCCCGCAGCGTGGCGGCCGCCGTGGCGCCGGCCAGGCTGGCACCGACGATGGAGAACGAGAGCGGCATTCAGATCTCCAGCACGAGATCGTCGTGATCCACGCGAACCGGGTAGGCCTTCACGGGCTCTGGCGCTGGCGGGGCCAGCACCGCGCCCGTTGTCACGTCGAACTGTGCCCCATGACACCCGCAGGTCACGACGGTTCCGTCGAGCGTCCCTTCTTCCGCGAGCGAACACTGCTCGTGCGTGCATGTGTCATCAATCGCGAAGAATCGCCCGTCCGCGTTCGCCACCGCGATGCGGCGGCCAGCGACTTCGAAGAGGGCCAACTCACCTGGCTTGATGTCGTCCTTCTTGGCGAAGGTTACGGATCGTGCATTCATGTCGGCTCCTTCAGCTCAGCGAGATGGAGAGGGGCAAGTGCCGGGCCAGAGGCCGTCGGCGTCCAAGTCCCGCGCGATGCCCTATATTTGGCTGTTTCCCGACGAGTGGTGGAATCGCGGGCTGGGAAAGACGTCGTCGCTCGTCTTTCAAAATGAAAGGCACGGCGTTCGATCTGAAGGACAGCCGTTGAGGCGGGACCCCTTTGCTAGGGGACTCTTCGCGCGCGAGTTACGGAGTACCGCTCAAGCCGTACTCCTTCATCTTCCGCCACAGCGTCACGGCGCTGATTTTCAGGGCCTCGGCGGTTTCGCGCCGGTTGCCGTGAAATCTCTCGAGCGCGCGTTCGATCATGGCTCGTTCCTGTGCGCGGAGATCGAACCCGTTCTCGGGGGCTTCGAGGACAGGATTCCGGGACACCTCCGGAGGCAACTCCCGAATTCGGATGCTGGGGCCTGTGGCGACAATGACCGCACGCTCGATTGCATGTTCGAGCTCGCGGACGTTCCCTGGCCACCGATAGTTCATCAAAGCCGTCATCGCCTGAGGTGATACAGAGACAACATCCTTTTTTGCGCGGGTCGCCGCACGGCGCACGAATTCGTGCACGAGGGGAGGAATGTCCTCTTGGCGTTCGCGTAGCGGTGGAACGTCGATCACGAATGCACCGAGCCGGAAATACAGGTCCTCTCGGAACTTGCCTTCGGCCACCGCGGCCCGGAGGTCGCGATTTGTCGCCGCCACGACCCTCGCGTCCACCTTGATGGTGCGTTCTCCACCAACGCGACGGATCTCGCGCTCCTGGAGCGCTCGCAGCAGTTTCGCCTGTACTGTCGGAGCGACCTCGCCGATCTCGTCAAGGAAGAGCGTCCCCCTGCCAGCCGCTTCGAACAGCCCGGGTTTGTCGCGCACGGCACCGGTAAACGCACCCCGCACATGTCCGAACAACTCGGATTCCAGCAGCGTCTCGGTTAGCGCGGCGCAGTTGATCGAGATGAAGGGTCCGCCGGCTCGTGGGCTCTGATCATGTATCAACTGAACGAGGAATTCCTTGCCGGTGCCGCTCTCGCCGTAGACGAGAACGGTCGTGTCGAGCGGTGCGACACGGCCCGCCAGCTCGAGTACCTCCTGCATGGCGGCGCTGCCCACGACAAAGTGTTTTGAGGCCGCTTCATGAGCGACGCGCTCGCGCAACAGATCCAGTTCACGCTCTCGTTTGGTGACGTGTCGCTCACGCCGCTCAATTTCTTGAAGTCGGCGATGCACCGCTTCGCGTATGCGCTCAACCTGACGGCCAAGATCATCCCCGTGATAGTCGGAGCGAAGGGCGTGGCGAATGTCCCCCCAGCTCTCGGCATCCTTCCCGACAACCGTGCACGTGGCGGCGCCCTGTGCGAGGCACGCCGTCTCACGAAAGTACACCTCTTGCCCAAGACACGCGCTGGCGTAGCCGCTCGCATACCCCTCCAACGACCAGCACACCGGGGCCTTGCTCTTGCCGTAATGGTGCAGGTGATGTTCGGCGACGTACGAGTTATGCCAGACCATCTCCTCCTCGAACCGGCCTGACGCGGCGTCGTGCTCGAGCGTTGTGATCTCCGCTCGCACGATACCCTCGAGGCTGTGAAGCACGATGCCAGCCCGCAGTCCCTCGAGGGGTGTCGCCCATATAGATCGATCCCGAAGACTGACGGCGTCGTGGTATCCATCCGCGAACCCGAACCTTAGGAACAGGCGCTTGGCAGTGTCGAGACCAAGAGTATCGATCAGCTCTTTACGCATCAGCCCCATCGCGGCTGCGCTCAACAGCACGACGCGCTGCTCGTGCAGACGGATGATTCCCTTATCGGGCTTGAAATCAAGCAGTTCAGCGATGTGAAGGTGCGCGAGATCGGCCGGGTCAGGCAGCGGCGGGCGTGCCTTCATGTGGGAGCCTGCTGAACCATTCTAGTGCCGCTTTCATTCTGAAGGGATTCGTTTCGATTCGTAGGCTCCGGGCGTCGGCGGCGGGACCGATCGTTCACTAAAAACGCTCTGACGAGGACCTCACGAACGTTCTCGTAGGCCAGGGTTTGCGTTGATCAAGTCGGAAGCTGCAACAATCGA
>DATEEI010000007.1:0-11124 GCA_035281225.1 Vicinamibacterales bacterium | reverse complement strand
CAGATCAGCGCCAGCAGGCTGATCGCCAGCGGTACGAGGACGAAGAACCCCGTGACGAACCGGCGCCGGAGCCACGGAATCAACCTCGCACCCACCCCTGAGCCGCCGCGCCGATCAACAGCAGCCCGATGGCGATTCGATACCACGCGAACGGGACGAATCCCGCGCGTCGTACGAACCCCAGGAAGGGCTTGATGATGACCAATGAGGACACGAAGGCCATGGTCAGGCCTACGCCAATCTCGAGCCCCCGTGCCGACGACAGCTCATGTCGCACCTCGAAGAGCTCGTGCACGAACGCGGCCATCATGATCGGCATCGCAAGAAAAAAGGAAAACTCAGCCGCCGCCGGCCTGTCGAGCCGCATCATCAGTCCGCCGACGATCGTCGCGCCCGATCGCGACACGCCGGGAATCAGCGCCAGCACCTGGCAGAGTCCGATACCAAGCGCGCGCGGCAGCGGCGTGGCTTCCGCGTCCAGCACCGTCGGCTCCGGTCGAAACTTCTCCACAGCCAGCATGACCAGCCCGCCTAAGATGAACGCTGTGGCAAAGACATTCGGGCTTTGATACAGGACGGACTTGACGTAACCGGCGAGCAGCGCTCCGGCCAGTAACGCCGGGATCGTACCGATACTGATTGCCAAAGCGAAGTGTCGCGCCTCGGGCGTTGACCATAGCCCGGCGATGACGGCCATGATCTTCGATCGGTACAGCCACATGATGGCGAGGATCGATCCGAACTGGATCATGACCGTGAAGACGGGGTCCTCGAACCCGAGCAGCTGCCCGAGAACGAGCAGGTGCGCTGTGGACGAGATGGGCAGGAATTCGGTGACCCCCTGGACAATCCCGAGCAGTGCCGCAGCTAAGATCGTCACGGACAGGGAGCGTCTATGACGCGCGCGCTTTCCGGCTCTTGGAACGGTCCGTCGGCTTCTGCGCTGACGTCGCGCCCCCGGCCGACGGGGCAGACCGCGTGGGCGATTTGCGCCAGACACTGACAATCGTCGCCGCGATAAAGACCGTGGAATAGGTTCCCGTGATGATCCCGACGACCATCGTGAACGCGAAGCCGCGCAGCACCTCACCGCCGAACAGGAAGAGCGCCAGCGCGCTCATGAGCGCTGTGCCACCGGTGATGAGCGTTCGGCCCAGTGTCTGATTGATAGAGCGGTTGATCACATCGTCGAGCAGGTCGCGCCGCATCGAGCGGGCGTTCTCGCGCACGCGATCGAAGATGACGATGGTGTCGTTGGTCGAATAGCCGGTGATCGTCAGAATCGCGGCGATGACGTTCAAGCTCAGGTCGTACTGGAAGAACGCCAGGAACGCCAGCGTGACAAGGAGGTCGTGAATCGTGGCGACGATCGCGCCGACGCCAAAGCTAATCTGAAACCGCAAGCCGATGTACAGCAGAATGCCGACCATCGACAGCACGGTCGCCCAGATCCCCTTCCGGGTGAGCTCCTCGCCGACAACCGGCCCGACGATCTCACTGCCGATGATGGTGAAGTTTCCCAGACCGCCCTTCGTGAGCGCGGCCGAGATCTGATCCCGCGTCCGACTGAGCGAGCCGTCCGATTCTTCGCCAACGAGCGGGACGCGCACCATAATCTGCCGCTCGTTCGGATCGCCGTATTGCTGCACCACCGTTTCGACCCCGGGGAACGCCGCCTGCATGGCGCCGCGCACCCCCTCGACGCTGGCAGGCTGGTCGAATTGGGTAATCACGACGGTACCACCGGCAAACTCCACGCCGAGGGGAATACCCTTCGTCATGACGACGAAGAGACCGGCAAGCACGATCACGCACGACACCCCGAGCGCCGGCCACCGCCAGCGCAGGAAGTTGAAATTGGTGTTCTTGAAAATATCCATAAGTCTAGATGCTCAGCGACGCCACTTTGCGATTCGCGAGCACGATCTCAAACAACGTTTTCGAGACGAAGATCGACGTGAACAGATTCGACACCAGACCGAACACCAGAGCGACGGCAAAGCCTCGGATCGGCCCCGTACCGAACTGAAACAGGAACGCAGCCGAAATGAGCGCGGCAGTATGCGTGTCGACCAGCGTCCAGAACACGCGGCCAAATCCTGCATTGATGGCTGCGCGAACACCTCGTTGGGCCTGGAGCTCTTCCTTGATGCGCTCGAAGATCAGCACGTTCGAGTCGACGCCCATGCCCATCGTCAACACGAACCCGGCAATGCCGGGCAGCGTCATGACCGCGCCGACATAGGCCATGAGCCCGAGCAGAATCACGAGGTTGAATAGCAGCGCGACGATCGCGTTCACGCCGGACAGTTTGTAGTAGATCAGCATGAACGTGCTGATCAGCAACAAGCCCACCAGCGAGGCCAGGACGCCAGAGCGGATCGAGTCGGCGCCCAGCGTGGGACCGATCGTGCGCTCTTCGAGATATGTCAGCGTGGCCGGCAGCGCACCTGATCGCAGAATCAACGCGAGGTCCTGCGCCTCCTCCTGCGTGAAGCCGCCAGCAATCTGCCCGTCGCCGGCAATGCGCCCGTTGATGCTCGGCGCCGACTGAACGGTCTTATCGAGCACAATCGCGAGAAAGCGGCCGATGTTTTCGCCCGTCACCTTCGCAAATGTGGCGGCGCCTTGAGGGTTGAGCGTGAAGCCTACGGCAGGCTGGTTGTTCTCGTCGAGCTGGACGCGCGCGCTGCGCAGATTCTGGCCGGTAACCGCCGCCACGCGCCGCACAAGGTAGTAGAGGGTGCCGGTACCGCCATCGGTGGCGGACCCGTTGCCACTGAGGATTTCCATATCGGCCGGAACCACACCCCCGGTGCTGCGAAGCAAGTCATCACGGTTGGCCGCAGGACCTTGTTCGACGAGTTTGAGCTCGAGCATGCCGGGCGACCCGATGATTTCCTTGGCGCGGTCCACATCGGTAACGCCAGGCAACTGCACGAGAATCTGATCGAAGCCTTGCTGGGCGATGCTTGGCTCGGTCACACCCAGTTCGTTGACACGACGCTCGATCGTCTGTCGGGCCTGCACAACCGCCTCTTCACGAAGGGTCTGCGCGATGTTCGGGCGCATCCGGAACGTGTAACTGCCGTTGGTGCCAGTGCTCCGCTCGAAGTTGACGCCTTCCTGCTCGGCCGCCTGTCGAAAGGCCTGATCCTGCGCAGGCGGCACGCCATCGACACGAAAGGTCGTCGCATCCACAGGCACGACTGTGGCAGGAACGCCGCGGCGCTTCAGCTCTTCCTGCAGCCGGCCGCTCTCCTGCTCGGTCGTCACTTTCAGCGCATCTTCGGTTTGCACGCGCAAGACGAGGTGGACGCCTCCCTTGAGATCGAGACCGAGCTTCAGCTGGCGGTCGAGCAGCCACTGCGGCGCCGGCAGACGGTAGCGGGTCGCAAGGATTGGATACACGCCGACGCCGAAGAACAGAACGAGAGCGACGAGGATGGTGAGGATCTTCGAGGTTAGGTTGGACATGTGATCAGCTCTTGCTGTCGACCAGCGGCTCCTGCCCCTGATAGCCCACGATCGCATTCTTCGACAGCTCGATTCGGACCTTGTCGGCAATCTGCAGCTGAACGGTTTGTCCGTTCACTTTCGTGATGGACCCGTACATGCCGCCCGTGGTGACGACGCGGTCGCCCACCTTGAGCGTGTCGAGAAATTCCTGCAGCTTCTTCTGCCGCCGCTTGGTCGGCAGGAGAATGATGAAATAGAAGATTGCGAAAACGAGCGCGATCGGAATCAGCTGGACGTAAGGATTGACGCCCGGGCCCGGAGGGGCGCCCATAGCCAGCACCAGGTTGTGCACACCGTTATGCATAAACAAAGAAAGGCGTGTTATTTCGGATCACGCTCGAGCGTGGGATCCGCCGACACGGCGGGAAAGATCCGGCGGTACTTCTGCCTGAGCTCCTCCAGTGTGGAAAACACTATAGCCTCCCTAATTCGCCGCATAGTGTCAAGGTAAAAGTGGAGATTATGCAACGTGTTAAGGGTGCCTGAGGTCATCTCGCCGGCGTGAAACAGGTGACGCAGATAAGCCCGTGAAAAGTGTCGACAGGTATAACAGCCGCACTCGGCATCGATGGGGCTCTCGTCCTCGGCGTACTCGGCGTTCTTGATATTCAGACGCCCCGCGCTGGTGAACAGCTGGCCGTTGCGGGCATTGCGCGTCGGCAGAACGCAGTCGAACAAATCGATGCCCCGCGCGACGCTCTCAACCAGATCGACCGGCGTGCCCACACCCATCAGATAGCGGGGTCGATCGGCCGGCAGGAGCGGGGCCGTCTGTTCGGTGATGTCGTACATCTCTGGTATGGGCTCGCCGACGCTCAGGCCGCCGATGGCATACGCCTCAAAGCCGATCTCCAGTGTGCCTTCGACGCTCTGCCGGCGTAGATCTGGAAACGTCCCGCCTTGAATGATGCCGAACTGCGCCTGGCCCGGGTTTGTGAAAAAGGGGTCTGACCCCTTTTTTTGTATGTGCAGGAACTGATCGCGGCCGCGGCGTGCCCACCTCAACGTGCGCTCGAGCGATGCACGCGCCCGGTCATGCGTGGCGGGATACTCGAGGCACTCGTCGAGCACCATCGCGATGTCAGATCCCAGCTGTGCCTGGATGCTGGAGGCGGATTCGGGCGTCAGCAGGTGTTCGCTGCCATCGAGATGCGATCGAAACGTCGCCCCCTGCTCGTCCACCTTGCGCCGGGACGCGAGGCTGAACACTTGATAGCCGCCGCTGTCGGTCAGAATCGGCTTGCTCCAGCCGATGAACTTGTGAAGCCCGCCGAGACGGCGCACGCGCTCGGCGCCGGGCCGCAAGTAGAGATGGTAGGTGTTCGCCAGGATGATTTCGGCACCGAGCTCGTCGAGGTGCCTGTGCGTCACGGCCTTGACCGCGCCTTGCGTTCCGACCGCCATAAACGCGGGGGTCTGCACCACTCCATGAGGAGTCTGTATTTCGCCTCGACGGGCGGACCCTGACGTATGCGAAACGCGGAAACTGAATGTAGAAGACATGAAGCTACCAGCCACCAGCTACCAGCTGCGAGCGCCCAAAGCCGTTATATTAGTTGCTGTGAAGAAACTCCGCGTGGGCGTCATCTACGGCGGCCGATCGGGCGAACACGATGTGTCGATCGCTTCCGCCGCCGCCGTCATCCAAAACCTCGACAAGCAGCGGTACGAGCCCATACCCATCCGCATCGAAAAGGACGGGCGATGGATCATTGCCGATCGGCTACCGGTGTCGTCATCGGCCGCCGAGGTGATCGAGCAGAGCCGTTCCCACCCGGGACAGCGTCTCGGTCGTGGCGGCCGCGAGGCGCACCTCCTCGCGCATCCCGGCGAGGAGCAGATCATGACCATCGAGCGCGGCGACACGCCGACCATCACCGGCCTCGGCCTGGATGTAGTGTTCCCGGTGCTCCACGGGCCGTACGGCGAAGACGGCACAGTGCAGGGGTTGCTGGAGCTCGCCAACATTCCGTATGTCGGCGCGGGCGTGCTGGCGTCCGCTGTCGGAATGGATAAGGCCGTCGCCAAGCTGCTCTTCGCAGCGCGTGGGTTGCCGCAGGTGAAGTATGCGGTCGTCTTTCGTAAACATTGGATCTCGGAGCCTGTAAAGATCGCCAGAAGCATCACCGCCGAGCTCGGGTACCCCGTCTTCGTCAAGCCTGCGAATCTGGGATCGAGCGTCGGCATTTCAAAGGTGAAGAGCGAGGGCGAGCTGGCCGCGGCCGTCAACCTTGCGGCGGAATACGACCGGAAGATCGTCATCGAGGCCGCGGTTCCCAATGCTCGCGAGATCGAAATTGCCGTGCTCGGCAACGACGAGCCCGCGGTCTCCGAGCCCGGTGAGATCGTGCCGTCGCGGGAGTTCTACGATTTCGAGGCGAAGTACCTTGACGACACTTCTCGAACGATCATCCCGGCGCAGCTGCCTGTGGACGTGGTGGCGGAGATCAAGCGCCTCGCCGTCGACGTGTTCCAGTCGCTGGACTGTGCGGGCATGGCGCGAGTGGACTTCTTCATGGACGGGGCCACAGGCGAGCTCTACGTGAACGAGATCAATACTATCCCGGGGTTTACGACGATCAGCATGTACTCCAAGATGTGGGCGGCTTCGGGCCTGACCTATCCGGAGCTGCTCAACCGGCTCATCGCACTTGCCCGGGAACGCCACGCCGAAAAACAGCAGCTCCGCACAAGCCCCACATGATCCATCATGGGTGGCTCTGTGGTGCGGCACTTCTGTGCTCTCTCGGCGCGCCATTCCGTGTTGCTGCAGCAGATCTCACCTCCCCGGAACCGCTCGCCAAGGCTTACGAACTGATTCTCGATGCGAGATTCGATGAAGCCGAACGGCAGATCAAGCAGGCCTGTCCACCGGCGCCTTCGCCAGCATGCGACGTGATATGGGCTGTCGCCGACTATTGGCGCCTCCAGCTCGACCCGGACAACACGGGCGGCGATGCCGCGCTCATGAAACGGATCGACGCCGCGATCGCATCAACCGACACCTGGACCACGCGTGAACCGGCACGAGCGGAGGCATGGTTCTACCTCGGGGGCGCCTACGGCACGCGCGTCCTGCTCCGCGGACTTCGCTCGCAGTATCTGACAGCGGCGCGCGATGGAAAGCGTATTCACGATTCGCTGCAGCGGGCCATCAAGCTTGACTCGTCAATGGGTGATGCGTACTTCGGCCTCGGCCTGTATCACTACTACGCCGCCGTCGCGCCTCGAGCCGCGCGTATCCTCAGCGCGCTGTTGCTGCTTCCGGGCGGCGACCGGGCCGGCGGCTTGAAAGAGATGGAGCAGACGCGCAGCAAGGGTCTCCTGCTGCGCGGAGAAGCCGACTATCAGCTGCACCTGATCTACCTCTGGTACGAACGTCAGCCGATGACGGCGCTGCGGTTAATCGAAGGCCTTGTCGCTCGCTATCCGCACAATCCAGTGTTCCTCCTTCAGCTCGCGCACGTGCAGAGCAACTACCTTCGCACCCACGCCGAGGCGCTGCAGACGTATCGCACCCTGTTGGACGCCGCGCGCGCATCACGAGTGGCGGCGCCGGCTGTTGCAGAGGTGAGCGCACGGCTCGGCATGGCGCAGGAGATGGATGTCCTGTGCGATACGGCGGGCGCGATCGAGCAACTGCGTGCGGTGATCGCTCAGCGGCCGGCGGCGCCATATGCGGCGCTGGCGCGCGCGCAATTTCAACTCGGCGTCGCACTCGATCGCGCGGGCCGTCGATCGGAAGCGGTACGCGCGTATCGCGATGCGCTGTCGTCGATACCGCACGACGATCGACTGCGCATTGGTGAGAAAGCGCGCGCAGCGATCAGGCGCACGCCGACAGCTCGTGCATGCCGGTGAGTCCCTAGTCCAAAATTTTTCACAATTCAATCATTTTCTTGTTGACTTCGAAACTTTCTCATCCATAATCTACATCTTGTATGAGGGTGGGCGGCTCAGACCACCCGTAGTGAGACCTCGGTTCCGGGCTTTTCAGCTGAGCGTTCTAACTTCAAGGAGGAAGAATGGCGAAAAAGGGTGGAAAGAAAAAGGGCGGCAAGAAGCGGTAGGAAGCCGTCCCACCGGTTCCGGGGGGTGCTCACAAAGCACCCCCTCTTTTTTTAGATCGCTCACTACTTAGTACTTTCAAGACGCGTCTCCGGCTTCAGCCGGACGCGGAACAGGAGTAGCACCAAGGCGAGCCGTTCCGTTACGCGCAAGGCTGGAGTGCCAGGCGGCAGAAGCCGAGCGGTAGACGAGACGAATGGTTCTCGCAACCTTACTCAGGAGAGGGGGGAGGTTCTAATGGCGAAAAAAGGCGGAAAGAAAAAGGGCGGCAAGAAGCGCTAGCCCCTTTCAGGAGGCGGTCCTCAGGGGTCGCCTCCTGACAATCCCAACTCGACTCCCTACTTCTCACTTCTTACTTCCTCACTTCTTACTTTCGTTCTCCTTCTCCCCGTCCCATACGCGAACGCGTTTCATGACATCGCCCTGAACGATGGCGTCGGCGACTTCCATGCCTCCCACGACACGGCCGAAGACCGTGTAGCGCGCGTCCAGATGTGGTTGCGGGCCGAGCGCGATGAAGAACTGACTTCCGCCTGTATCCCGCCACGCGAGCGCCATGCCGACCGTACCGCGCAAATAAGGTTCCTGATTCAGCTCGTCGCGGACCGAATAACCCGGCCCGCCTTCTCCATCGCCGCGAGGGTCTCCACCCTGCACGACGAAGTTCGGGACGACCCGATGAAAGGTGAGTCCGTCGAAGTAGCCCTTGCGGGCGAGCACCATGACATTGTCCGACGTCAGCGGAGCGTCCAGCACATCGAGCTCAATCTCGATCGTGCCCTTGTCGGTTTCGACGTAGATGTGCGGCGACACGGTCGGGTTGAGCAATGCGGGGCTGTCGTACTTCAACGGTCGTGACGCAGGAGCCGGCCTGATGGTCTGAGCCGTTTCGATCGTTGGATCGATCGCCTTCAACAGCTCGGCAGCCTTGACCCTCACCGGCCAGTCTTTGTCGACTAACGCGTCCCGTATGGCTTGCACCGCCACCGCGCCACCATACTTCGACAGCGCTTCGATGGCTGCAGCGCGTACATCAAACACCACATCGACCTCGCCCCGCTTATAGGCTGCGATCAGGGCGTCGACTCCCCCCTCGGGCTTGAGCTCGCCGATATTGGCGGCAGCAGCCGTGCGAATCCCGACATCCTCACTTCCCAGCCGCTCGAGCAGGATCTTGTCGATCCCTGGCGCCTTGAGCTTCGTGAGCGCCGTCAACACGGCAGGAATGACGCGCGCGTCCGCGTCGGCCAACAGCGGCGTCAGCCTCGGCAGCGCCCGCTCTGGATCCTTCGTCGCGAGCACCGTCGCGAGCCCGGCCCGTACGCTCCAATGTGGATCGGCGTCGAGCCCGGATAGCACGGTGAGGAACGTATCGTCTTCCCTCTTCGAAAAGCCCTGCAGTGCCGCCAGACGGACGATGGGGAGCGGATCGCCGAGAAAATCGATGAAGGCGTCAACGCTGACCGGCGCCGCCGACTCCCCCAGCGCCAGCAACGTCTCGGCGCGGACCATCGGATGCAATCCGCGCGTGTACAAGAGCTTCGTCAGCAGCGGCTCTCCGCTCGCGTCGCCGATGCGGCCCATCGCTCTAATCGCTTCAATCGTCGGCCCGCTCGTCGCATGCGCCGCATCGATCAGCGGGAGCAACACCGGAACCGCTGTGGGATCCTTCAGCGCACCCAGACCTTTGACGGCGAACGCCCGCGTGTATGCACCGTCGCTGCGCGCGAGGGACAACAAGACCGGAAGCGCGCGCCTGTCTTCCATTCGCTGAAACGCATAGGCCACGGGCCACCATTGCACAGTTGGTTGCCCGTCGGGGCCGAGCACCGCGGCGGCCAGGGGCTCGTAGGCTTTCAAGCGCGTCAGCGCGTAGACCCCCAGCCTGAATGCGTCGGCCGATGCCGTCTGTTGAGGGCGGCTTTCGTCCGGCGCGATCGCCGCTGCTGCTCCTGCGTGAGAGGCAACCAGCTTACCGATGATCGGTGCGGAGGCCACGTCACCGATGAGCCCGAGCGCTTCGGCCGCGCGGCCGGCAACAAGCGGCGAGGGGTCGCCGACCGCCACGCGCAACGGCTCAACGGCCGATTGATCGCCGATGAGCCCGAGCGCGAAAGCGGCCATCTGACGAACCTCAGCGTCGGTGTCGGCCTGCAGGAGCCTGACGAGAGCCGGCACGCCGTCGGCCAGTCCGACGCGGCCTATCGCGATCGCCGCGCGACGCCGGATGCGTGCTTCCTCATCGGTCGATAAGCGGATGAGATCGGGTGGAGGTGGTGGCGCCGGAGGACGCACAGCTCGTCGGCCCGTTGGCGCGGGAGGCGGCAGGACAGGAGCAACCGCGTCACGAAGAATGCGTTGGTCTTCGAGGCGGATGATCCACGACATCTTCGTGTCGAACGGAACGGTGATCGGGGCCGACGGCGGCGCCGATGCGCATCCCGCGGCGACAACAGCCAGAACGAGCGGCACGATGTGGCGAGAGTGCGAAAGCTGCATGCGAAGGCCTCGAAAAGCCATCATAGCCCACACCCAACGAGAGATGCGCTAGGTGCGACAAGTGCGATGGGTGCGTCACGTGCGGGGGACGTAATATCGCGTACCGCGGCCCATCGTCTTGATCTGCTTTACGAGATCATCGAGTGCCTCATCATCGTCCTGCGGTCGAAACTGCGAGCCTTCGACGACGAGCAGCGAGGTGGCAGAGTAATGGAAGAAAAAATGATGGTAGGCCTCGTTCAACTCCCGCAGGTAGGTCTCATCCGGCAGGAGGAACGGACGCTCAGGTTCAGGCTCGCGCGCGTGCAGTCGCTTGAGCAGGACGTCGGTCGGCGTCTGCAGATAGATCACGAGGTCTGGCGTTGGAACGTCCTGAGCGAGAAGGTCGAATAATCTCTGATAAATGAACAGTTCGTTATCGTCGAGGTTGAGATAAGCGTAAATGCGATCCTTCTCGAAGATGTAGTCGCAGATCGTTACCTGCGAGAACAAATCTGCCTGTCGTCGATCGACCAGTTGGCGATGTCGATTCAGTAGATAGAAAAGCTGGGCCTGAAGCGCCGCACCGGCACGGTCAGCATAGAAATCGGCGAGAAAGGGATTCTCCTGATCCTCGCGCACCATCGAGGCGTCGAGCCTCGTCGCGAGCCGCTCTGCGAGCGCTGACTTGCCCGCGCCGATAGGTCCGTCGATCGCAATGTAGCGAAAATCCACTCTGCGCCGCAGTATAACGGACGCACCGGACCCGTCGCACCTTCGCACTCGGTTGACTCCTTCCGGTACTCTCCCCTAAAGTCGCCAGATATGGCTTGGTTCAAGAAGGCACGCACACCGATCGCCGCCGATCCTGCAAAGCCAAGTCGAGTGCCCGAGGGGCTTTGGGTCAAGTGCACCGGGTGCTCGCAGATTCTCTATAACAAGGATCTCGCGCAGAACATGAGCGTGTGTCCGAAATGCGGCTTCCATTTCCGCATCGGCGCGATGGACCGCCTGCGGACACTGTTCGACGGCCCATGGAACGAATATGACCGGGGCCTC
>DATEEI010000006.1:0-25678 GCA_035281225.1 Vicinamibacterales bacterium | reverse complement strand
CGCACCGCACGGCCGCGCACCTACGACCAGGTGTGCACCCTCATCGCCGCCGCGCTCGATCTCTTCACGCCAGACGAGTGCGCCAACTACGCCCGGCACTGCGGATACCGCGTTGCTACGTCGTAATGGAAAACGCTCTAGGCGCCGCGAAGTTTCTTTGCGAGCTCTCGGATTTCCAGGCGATCCATCTTGAATTTCAGCGTGCTGAGAGGAATGCCCAGATAGCGCGCGGTTGCGGTGACGTTCCACCCCGACTTCTCGAGCGCGCGAAGAATGAAGTTGCGCTCGAACGTGTTGGTCGCTTCCTGAAACAGGCTTTCGCCGCGGCTCGGTACGCTGTCGAGCTGTGCGAAGTGGAACTCGAACGGCAGGTCCTCGTCGGTGATCCACTCCTTGTCGCTCACCGCCACCAGGCGCTCGATGAGGTTCTCGAGCTCACGGATGTTACCGGGCCACCAGTAACTCGAGAGAATCTTCACCGTCGAGTCCGAGATGCCCTGAATCGCCTTCCGAAACCGCGCCTTATACCGTTTCAGAAAGAATCGCGCGAGCTCCGGCAGATCTTCGATGCGGTCCCGCAGCGGCGGCAGCTTGATGGGGATGACATTGATTCTATAGAAGAGGTCTTCCCGGAATCGCCCGTCCTTGACGGCCTTCTCCAGATCGACGTTCGTGGCGGCAATGAGCCGGAAGTCGGTCTTGATGGGTTTGGCGCCGCCGACGCGTTCGATCTCCCCTTCCTGTATGGCCCGGAGCAGCTTGGCCTGAAGCTCCAGGGGCAGATCGCCAATCTCGTCGAGGAACAGCGTGCCGCCTGACGCCAGCTCGAACTTGCCGAGCTGCTGCTTCATCGCGCCGGTGAACGAGCCGCGCTCGTGCCCGAAGAGCGTGCTTTCGACGAGCTCCCGCGGAATCGCGGCAAGGTTGACCGCGATGAACGGCGCTTCTGGATTGATGCCCTCGCGATGGATCAGCCTTGCCAGGAGCTCCTTCCCGGTGCCGCTCTCTCCGAGAATCAGCACGGTTGCCGAGAGCTTCGCGACCTTTCCCACGAGGTCGACGATTTCCCGGGTCAGTTTGCTCGGTCCCACGATGAACTCGCGATTGCTCTGATCGGCGACTTGCGCGCTCAGAGTCATCACCTGGCGGTTCAAGTCCTGACGTTCGCTCGCGTTGTGGACGAGCGATCGAATGGCTTCGTAGTCGAAATCCTTGGTCGTGTAGTGGTAGGCGCCGCACTTCATCGCCTGCACGGCGGTTTCGATTTCGGTGATCGCCGAAATCATCACCACTTCGACGAGGCCGTAGTTCTCCTTGACGATGCGCAGGACATCGAAGCCGCTGATGCCGGGGAGGCGCACGTCGAGCAGCATCAAGTCGACGTCTTCGCGGTTGAGAATGGCCAGTGCGGCTTCACCAGTGGCCGTGCGCAACACCCGATAGTCACGCCTCAGGATCGCGTTGAGGGTGTCACGCATTCCCTCGTCGTCATCGACGATGAGAACCGTTTTCGGCTTGGGATGCATGGGGAAAGGAGGCATATTGTAGCGCGTTTCGCTTGCTTGACAGCCCCCGGTGGCTCCAGTAAGTTGCCCAGTTCGGGCCCATGCGCGGCTGCCGCGCATGGGAGACCTGTGCGGGAGATCACATGGCGAGCGAATTCGATGTTGTGGTGATTGGCGCCGGGACGGGTGGGTACGTCGCCGCTATTCGGGCGTCGCAGCTCGGGCTGAAAGTGGCCGTCGTCGAGAAGCAGAAAGCGCTCGGCGGGACGTGCCTCATCTGGGGTTGCATTCCGACCAAAGCCCTCCTCGAGCATGCACACGCGCTGAAGGTCGTCCAGAACGTCAAGGAGTGGGGCGTCACCATCGGCGAGGGTGCTGTCGGCATCGACATGACCCAGGTGCAGGCGCGGAAAGATAAAGTCGTCTCGGGTCTCACTAAGGGCGTCGAATTCCTCTTCAAGAAGAACAAAATCGAGTGGATCAAGGGCACGGCCACGATCGCAAGCCGGGGAAAGATCGAAGTGGTGGACGGCGACAGGCAGAGCCTGACCGCCACCAGGGAAATCGTGATTGCCACCGGCTCGACGCCGCGGAGCGTGCCGGGCGTCGAAATCGATCGCAAACGGATCATCACGAGCGACGAGGCGATTGCGCTGCGAGAGGTCCCGAAGTCGTTGGTGATACTCGGCAGCGGCGCGGTGGGCGTGGAGTTCGCGTCGATCTTCCGCCGGTTCGGCAGCCAGGTCACCATCCTCGAGTTGCTACCGCGCATCGTGCCAGCCGAAGACGAGGCTATCTCGGCGGAGCTCGAGAAATCGTTCAAGAAACAGGGCATCGCCGTGCACACCGGCACGAAGGTGACCAAAGCAACCGCCTCCGCGACCGGCGTCGAGATCGAGGCGCAGCTGCCTGATGGCAAGACAGAGACCCTGAACGCCGACTATCTGCTCGTGGCGACCGGCCGGGGCCCGGTCACTACAGGCCTCGGCGCCGAAGGGCTCGGCCTGAACCTGGACCGTGGCTACCTCACCGTGGATAAGCTGTTTCGGACGGGGGTGCCCGGGTTCTCGGCGGTCGGCGATGTCATTTCGTTCGGCGCGGGCAGCGGGCCGCATCCACAACTCGCGCACGTCTCTTCAGCCGAGGGCATCATTACGGCCGAGCGGATTGCGGGACACGATGCAAAACCCATTAACTATGACCATGTGCCCGCCTGCACCTATTGCGATCCCGAAATCGGGAGTGTCGGCCTGACGGAGCGTGAGGCGCGAGAGCGCGGCTACGAGGTGCGCGTCGGCACGTTTCCGTTCTTCGTGCTCGGTCGGGCGAAAATGGCGGGCGAGGGGGAAGGCTTCGTCAAAATCGTTGCCGATAAGAAGTACGATGAAGTGTTGGGCGTGCACATGATCGGCCCCAGGGCGACCGAGCTCGTCGCGGAGGCGACGCTCGCGCTCCGGCTCGAGTGCACGGTCGAGGAATTGATAAAAACGATTCACGCGCACCCGACGTTTTCCGAAGCGATCGCCGAGGCCGCGCACGCCGCGCACGGGGCGGCGATACACATGTAGTTCTCCGTTTGCCGTTTACCGTAAGGCGGCGGAAAACGGTGAACGGTCAACGGTGAACGGTCAACGGTCAACGGTAAACAACGGGATTCAGGACAATGCCAAAGACAGTAGTGATGCCGCAGATGGGCGAATCGGTGGCCGAAGGCACCATCGTCCGATGGCTGAAGAAGGTTGGGGACCAGGTCGAGCGCGATGAGCCGCTGTTCGAGATCTCCACCGACAAGGTCGACGCCGAAATTCCGTCGCCGGGCGCTGGGGTGCTGAGCGCGATCAACGTTCAGGAAGGCGCGACCGTTCCGATCAACACGGTGGTTGGCGTTATCGACGACGCCGGTGCGGCAGCCGCTGCTCCGCCCGCCCGAGGGGCCGCCGCGCCCGCCCCCGCGCCCGGCGTTTCCGCAGCTGCGGTTTCCGCTTCTGCCTCCGCGCCCAGCGCTACGGCGGACAAGCCGGCGGACAAGCCTGGCCCACCTGTTGCACCCGCCTTCGCGCCAAGCGACGCTACGGCGGGCAAGCCCAGTTCGAGGCCCTGGTCGGTGGCCGAGTCGCGCGAGCTTCGTCTGTCGCCTGTCGTGAAGAAGATCGCCCGCGAGCATCACGTTGACGTACGAAACATCGCCGGCAGCGGCGAAGGCGGGCGAGTAACAAAGGGCGACATCCTTGCCTACATCGACGCAGGCGCGCCGGTCTCCGCACCTCAAAACGGCGGTTCTGCTTTTGCGGCGAGCGCTTCCGCTTCCGCGGGGCAGACTGTTCCGCTGCTCGGGCCGAATCCCGCTGCCATTGCTGGCCTCGATGCCGACAAGTACGAACGCCAGCCGATGACGGTGATGCGGCGGAAGATCGCCGAGCACATGGTGATGAGCAAGCGCACGTCGCCGCACGTGCACTCGGCTTTCGAGATCGACTTCACGAAGGTCGACGAGATCCGGAAGGCGAAGAAGGCCGAATACGAGCAGGCCGGCGGAAAACTCACCTATATGTCCTTCATCACGAAGGCATGCGCGTCGGCGCTCAAGGCGGTGCCGGTGGTGAACGCGTCCGTGGACGGCACCGACATCGTTCTCAAGAAGGTGATCAATATCGGCGTCGCCGTTGCGCTCGAGGGCGGGCTGATCGTTCCGGTGGTGAAGAACGCCGATGCGATGAGCCTGCTCGAGATCAGCAAAGCGATTGCCGATCTGGCCGCGCGCGCCCGCGAGAAGAAGCTCAAGCCGGAAGAGGTGCAGGGAGGGACGTTCACCATCACCAATCCCGGGGTGTTCGGGGCGTTGTTTGGCATGCCCATCATCAGCCAGCCGCAGGTCGCAATTGTCGGCGTCGGGGCGGTCGAGAAGCGCCCGGTCGTCATCGACGACGCCGTTGCGATTCGCTTGCGCGCCTACCTGACCATCGGCTACGACCACCGCATCATCGACGGAGCCATTGCCGACGAGTTCATGCAGCACGTCAAGAAAATGATCGAAACCTGGGATGAGTAAGTGCGTCCTCTCGAAGTTCGACGCCTAGGCACCGTTCCTTACGCTGCGGCTGTCGAAATGCAGCGCGCGCTGGTGGAAGAGCGTCGTGCCGGGCGGGTGCCCGACCTTTTGCTCCTGCTCGAGCATCCTCACGTCATCACGTTAGGCGTCAAGCTCGCCGCGGCCCGGTCGCATCTGATTGCCACGCCGGAACAGCTCTCAGCACAGCAGGTCGAAGTGCTCGAATCCGGCCGCGGTGGCGACATCACCTATCACGGGCCTGGGCAGATCGTCGGCTATCCGATTCTGGACCTGCGGCCCGATCGATGCGACGTGCACAAGTACGTTCGCGATCTCGAAGAGGTCATGATTCGAGCCGCCGCCGACTTCGGATTGACAGGTAGCCGCATCTCAGGACTCTCGGGTGCCTGGGTTGGCGCCGATAAGCTGGGGGCCGTGGGCGTGCGCATCTCGCGCTGGATCACGAGCCATGGATTTGCATTCAACGTGACGACCGACCTCGAATTTTTCAAGCTCATCGTACCGTGCGGCATCGATACGGGTGGTGTGACGTCGCTGTCACGCGCGACCGGCCGCCATATTTCGCGGGCCGACGCCGAGGCGTCACTCGTCCGGCATTTCGGCGAGGTATTCGACCGCAGCGTTGTCGAGGCTGTTCAAGCGACCCATCAATGAAACGAATCTATCGTCCCACCACGCTCACGCTCCTCGGCCTCGCGACGATTCTCGCGGCGATCGCCGGCACCACCGGGTATGTCCTGGGGCGGGCCCCGGCGCTGCCGGGACTCCTTCCGGTGCACTTCGACCACGAGGGCATTGCCGACCGATTCGTGCGGACGAGCTATCCGATCGTGCTCGTCCCGGTGTGGATTCAGCTGTCGCTCGCAATCGTCTTTGGCGCCATCGCGGGCGTCATCCTTCATCGAACCCAGCGCGCACGCAGCGCCGTCGAAGACGAGCTTGCCCGCCAGCATCGGGAGCGCATGCTGATGACCGCCGAAGCGATCAGCCTGCTCGCCGCCATCTGGGTCACCTTTCAGGGGCTTCTCACCGTCCGCCTCTTCATGATGTGGCAACTCATGTGCTGCGGCCTCGGCAGCATCTACTATCAGAGTCTCGTCGTCTGCATCGTCTTGTCGGTGATCGTCGGCATCAGGGCGGCCGTCTACCTCAAGTATCCCCACCCGGTCACGCGGGCGACTCATGATGCGCACTGGCGTCTGAGAGGTGTGTATGTCAACCCAGAAGACCCCGCCGTCTTCGTGCCCCTCCGCAGCGGCCTCGGCTGGACACTCAACTTTGGCCGTCCCAAAGTCATTGTGTTTGTTGCGGTTGTGGTTCTTTTCACCATCTGGGCGCCGATTCTGATCTTTCGAGTGCTTGTCGGGGAATAAACCCCGCCTTACGGGTGTTCTTGTTAACAACGAGGACACCCAATGACTCAGCCAACACGCGATCTGGTCGAGAGGCTCAAGGCCCACGACGCGACAGCAGTCGCGGACCTGTCGAATTCGTACGGTTCAAAAATTTATCAGCTGGCCTTCAGGTATCTCAGAAGCCGAGAAGATGCCGAGGAAGTCGCGCAGGACGTCCTGCTCAAGGTCTATCAGAAGATTGACGCGTTCCGCGGCGATGCGGCGCTCTCATCCTGGATTTATCGCATCACGTTCAACGCAGCGATGTCGCGGCTGCGCGAGCTCAAACAGAATTTGCCTGTCGCGCCCGAAAATGTCGCGGACGAAGGTACCAAACAGCCGCTCAGACACGAGGTCGTCGACTGGTCGCCGCTCGCCGACGAAGAAATGCTGCGTCGCGAAATGCGGCAGGCGCTGGTTCGCGCGCTGAAGGACATGCCGGTGCTCTATCGTGCGCCGGTCATTCTGCGAGATGTGCAGGGCCTGACGACGGAAGAGGCGAGCGCCATCCTGCAGGTGAAGGAGCAGACGCTGAAGTCGAGGCTGCATCGCGGGCGATTGATGCTGCGAGAGCAGCTCGCCGACTTTTCGGGAGGGTTGTCGCTGCATTGAGGCCCGGCTGAAGCCGGGCCCTACTGAGTCGTGTCCACGAATGCCGGGCGCGTCGCCCTGTTTGCCAGTTGTCGCACGAGCGCGAGCGCCAAGTCTGCGACCGCCGCACCACCCGCCGCATCGACCTTTTCCCAGGTGTCGCTAGGGCGATGGTAGTCGGCGTGGAAACCGGAGAAGAAGTTAATCGATGGGATTCTCCTCAGCAAGAAGCTCGCATCATCGCTCGCGCCGACGCCGGGCCCGCCGCGCAGCGCCTTGATCGCGAGTGGACTGATCGATTCGGCCGCCTTCAAGTCCTCGTCGATGGATGGAGCGTTGGCGAGGCCGTCCACGAGAATCCGGCCACGGGCGCGTCCCACCATATCGAGGTTGATCATTGCAATCGTCTTGTCCAATGGCACAGCCGGATGGTTCACGTAGTGAGACGAACCCAGCAGGCCGTACTCCTCGCCCGCAAACGTCATGAACACCACGCTCCGACGGAAGTCCTGACGGGTCGCGGCGGCAGCTTTGGCCATCTCGATGACGGCCGCTGTGCCGGACGCGTTGTCGTCGGCTCCGTGGTGGATCTGCCCCGTGCCACTTCGTGACATCGAGAACCGGCCGCTGCGCCCCAGGTGATCGTAGTGCGCACCAACAATCACCACCTCCGATCGCAGAGCCGGATTGCTGCCCTCGACGATGCCGATCACGTTGCGGACAGGTCGGCGGACCTTCGTCGTCCGGTCGACGGCGTTGAGGGTGAGATCGCCCAGCGGGCACGACTTCGATGCGAAATCACGGTCGATGTCGTTGGCAACGACCTCGAGGTCGAGGTTCCCGCCGAGCGCCCGCTGCACGCGATCGCGCGAGAGATAAAAGACCGGCAGCCCGTATTCTTCGGCCTGCGGATCGCGGAGCCATCGCCGGTATTCCTCGGGCGCAGGCCGGTGATTGGTGTCATCGACGATCAGCAGCGCACTGGCCCCGCGGGATCGTGCGACTTCCACCTTGCGCATCACCGTCGAGTGCATCGTGTTGGTCTGGCCATCGAACGCGCTTCGCGCGTCGTTCTCCTGCGGCTCGTGCGTGAAGATCAGAATGGCTTTGCCCGACACGTCGATGCCGGCGTAGTCGTCGTAGCGCAGCGATGGTGCGGAGATGCCGTACCC
Organism: Vicinamibacterales bacterium; assembly: GCA_035281225.1. Classification (GTDB taxonomy): domain Bacteria; phylum Acidobacteriota; class Vicinamibacteria; order Vicinamibacterales; family JAMQPK01; genus JAMQPK01. The sequence continues at coordinate 17,946 of DATEEI010000006.1, read as the reverse complement.
GGCAAATACCACCGGCAGCGTCTGGCTCGCCGCCGACCGATCGCCCGAGATCGACATCAGCAGGTAGTCTCGGCCAATCTCGAAGTCGACGCTGTGTCGTCCCGCGTTGAGGGTCACCGCGTTGCCAGGCTCGAGCGACATGCCGGTGATCATGTCGAATCGCTGAAAGAACGTCCCGGCGTCGCCCAAAGGTGCGAGACCCGCCGCGTCAAACTGTTTTGCGATGTAATCGGCCGCGGCGTCCAGGCCGGGTGAGCCGTTTCCTCGACCATCGAGATCGTGCGAGGCCAGAAACTTCACGTGCTCGAGGTAGGCGCGCGGATCGATGCGACGCGTCTGCGCGTGCGTCGAGACGAAAAACAGCGTGGTGACGAGCAGGGCGAACGGGCGTTTCACTCGAGTACCTCGTCCACGACAACTCGGTCGCGTCCGGTAAGAGCCGGTGCGGCGATTCGTTCGAGTCCGGTCGGGCCGATCGAGATTGGCCAGGCGCACACCGGAGCTTTGGTGCCGTTGTCGCGATCCAGCGACACGAACACGCTGAATAGCCGCCGCGATCCTGCAACCGCGGCTTCGCTGAGCAGTGCCGCGGCTGTGCCGAGGGCGCTGGGACCGGGTGGCCAGAGGCCGCGCACCCGTCGTTCGAGTTGGTGTATCTGCGCCGCCGTGAGCATCGACGACATCGAAGTGCCGCCGATGGATGCTTCCGCCCACGGAATCGCCATTCTGTCAGGCGGATTACCGATGACGGCCAGCGTTACTTGATGAGACGCTGCGCGGGCTTCGATGGCCACCAGCGCGCGGGCGGTTGCGGCGAGCGCCTCCGGCGCGGACCCAATAACCCGCCGGCGCGGCAGACCGAGCTCATCGAATCCCTGCTGCATCAGCGCGCGCTGACCGGCACCCGCAAAAATCAGCACGGACTGCTCGAGGCAACCTGACGTTTGCAGCCGTCGAAGTGCGCCGAGGCCGGATTCACCCGACCACTCCGTCGATCCGATGGGGTCGGCCAGGATGATCGCGGCGGCGCCAGACGCGCCGCCGAGGTCTGCCACACTCTCGATTCGCGTATCCGATCCGCGCACCGGGCCCGCCTGCAACAGGTCGAGCGCCTTGCCGGCAGCGATCGACGTCTTCTCGTCGATCAGGCGTACGACGTCAACGCGGGATCGAATCGCGAGCGCGCGAGCCGCCGCTGCTCCAATGTCGCCGGCGCCGACTATCGCAACCAGGACCATCGCCCGGTCATTTTATATGCGGATTACCGAAGGCCAGGTTCGTGAGGAACTTCTCGTCCGTAAGGCTCTTGAGGAACGCAATCAGATCATCTGTCTCCGACGGCGAGATCGCAAAGCCATTGACGCGGTCGCTCTTGCCCTCCCTGGGGCGGCCGCCGCGCGCATAGTGCTCGACGACGCGTTCGAGCGTCGTGATGCTTCCATCGTGCATGTACGGCGCGGTCACCGCGATGTTCCGCAGCGTTGGCGCGCGGAACGTCGCCGGATGTGTCGCGACGCCCGTATCGTGGAAGAGCGTTTCGGGATCAGAAGGCGCTCCTGCGACCCGCGAAGGCGCGGAGAAGTTGACGCCGCCGTGGCATTCGCTGCAGCGCAGCCTGTCGGAGAAGAAAAGCGCCGCACCCCGCTTGGCCGGCGGCGATATCGCGTTTCGATCGTCCTCAAAGAGATAGCGGTCCGCTGGCGAATCCGTCGAAATCAAGACGCGCTCGAACGACGCGATGGCTTTGACGATGTTCGCGAGAGAGACGGCCGGCTCCTCGCCGGGAAACGCGGCGCGAAAGCGTTCGACGTCGCGGCTGTTCGTGGCGAACCGTGCGAGCACTTCGATCTCCCGGCCTTTGAATCCCATTTCGATCGGCGCCTGGTTCTGCATGGGCACGTCGATCTGTGCCTCGAGGCTCGAGCGCCGGTCGTTCCAGCCGAAAGCCGCGTTATAGGCGACGTTCGCGAGCGACATGGTGGACCGGGCGTGACTCTGTCCGGTCGAGCCGACGGCATGCGCGAGACCGTCCGTGAATGCGAGGGCTTGCTGATGGCAGCTGCCGCACGAGTAGGTGCCATTACCCGACAGCCGCTCGTCGTAGAACAGCGACTGCCCGAGTTTGACCTTCGCATCCGAGATCGGGTTATCGACGGGAACATCCGGAACAGGAAACCAGCGGGGGAGACGGCTCGAGAAGTAATCGGAGGCAGTCTGTTCCTGCGCTGTCACAGCGATGGCGGCGAGCGAACACAGAAGGAATCCCGCGACGGCCATCAGGCGCGGCATGAGGTGTTATTGTAGCCTTCGTGCACGAGGTACGTAGTGTCCGGCTTCCGCCTCCGCCTAAGGCTACGGCGGACCGTCAGAGGAATATACTTCTCAAGTGCCTGCATCGCTCGACGGAAAAGTGGCGATTGTCACCGGAGGATCCCGCGGAATCGGGCGCGCGATCGCAACGGCATTTCTGCAGCGGGGAGTCCATGTCGCGATCAGCGGCGTCAATCGCAGCCACCTGCAAAAGGCCGAGGCTGAGCTGGCGCGCCTGGCATCTGGCGGGGCGCGCGTGCTGACGTTCGAGGCCGACGTGCGCGACCAGCTTGCGGTGCAGTCGCTCGTCGACGAGACCGCGCGCCGGCAGGGAGGCTTCGACATTCTCGTGAACAACGCAGGCGTCGGATGGTTCGGCAGCGTGGAGTCTCAAGGCCACGACGAGTGGCGTCGCGTCATGGATACGAACGTGACCGGTGTATTCAACTGCTGCAAGGCGTCGATTCCTCATTTGCGCCGCCGCGGCGGTGGCTGGATCATCAACATCAGCAGCCTCGCGGGGACCAACCCGTTCGTGGGGGGCGCGTCCTATTGCGCGTCGAAAGCGGCGCTCGACGCCTTCAGCGAGGCGCTCATGCAGGAAGTGCGGCAGGATGGCATCCGAGTCAGTTACGTGAAGCCGGGATCGGTGAACACCGATTTTATGGGACACGCGGATCCGGAGAACGACTGGAAATTGCGACCTGAAGATGTCGCGCAGGTAGTTGTCGACCTCGTGTCGCACGACCAGCGCAGCCTTCCCAGCCGCGTCGAGATTCGGCCCTCGAAGCCGCCGCGCAAATAGGCGCATGACAGACGCGATCGCGCACTACAAGATTCTGGAGCCCCTCGGACCTGGTGGCCTGGGGGATGTGTACCGCGCGCGCGATACGCGCCTCGGGCGGACGGTTGCCGTGAAGGTCCTTCCGCCGGCCGTGACGCAGGATCCAGCCCGCCTCAGGGAACTGCTCGACACCGCAGCGACGCTTGCGAGCGTCTCGCACCCCAACATCGCGATGCTGTTCGAGAGCGGCCAGGACGGCGATCGGCATTTCCTCGTGTTCGAGTTCGTGCAGGGACAGCCGCTCGCGTCGCTCATCAACGGCCGGCCGCTGAACCTGCGGCGTGCGCTGGAGTTCGCCATCAACCTGGCAGACGCACTCGCAGACGTCCACGCCCTGGAAATGATCCACGGCGACATACGACCCGAGACGATCATGATCACGCCGAAAGACCGGGCGAAATTCATGAATTTCGGGCTGTCGTCCTTTACCGCCGGTGGTGCGGCTCGATTGAGCGCCGCCACGCCGTATGTCTCGCCGGAGGAGCTCGCCGGCAAACCGGCGGATTCGCAGAGCGACATCTATTCGCTCGGCGCTGTGTTGTTCGAAATGATCACCGGGAGGCAACGGGCCCGCGGACTTGTGCTCAGCACCCTCAATCCCGCTGTGCTCCCCGAGCTCGAACAGATTGTCGGGCGCATGTTGGCCGCGAATGTGGAGAGCCGCGCGCGGAGCGCTGCCACCATTGGCGCCGAGCTCCGCAGCATCGCGGCGATTCTCGACACGCGCACGGAGGCCTCGGAGGCCGCAGCGGCTTCCGAACCTGCACGCGGTCCCGCCGAGCGGAGGCGCTCGGGAGCTGTGGTAGCCGTGATCCTCGTACTGGCCGCCGTCGGCGCGCTTGCGGCCTGGCTCTTCTAGAGATGATCGTCGAGACGCGCGCGGTTCCACCCTTTGAGAAGAACGGGTTCCTCGTCGGTTGCGAGAACACGCGGCACGCCGTGTTGATCGATCCAGGCGACGAGATTCCCATGCTGCTCGACGCCATTCGAGCGCAGAAACTCGCCGTTCAGCGCATTCTGCTCACGCATGCGCACGTCGATCACGTGACCGGTGTCGGCCGCGCAAAGCAGGCGTTGAACGTGCCCGTGTACCTCCATCGCGACGATCAATTCCTGTACGATGCGGCTCCCCAGCAGGCGGCCTACTTCGGCCTGCGCTGCGACCCGCTGCCACCTATCGACCACTATTACGATCTGTCCGACACGCTGGCCTTCGGCGAGTACGAGGTCTCGGTGCATCACACGCCCGGCCACTGCCCGGGCGGCGTCTGCCTTGCGATTGGCAGGAGCGGCATGCCGAAGCGGGACCTCTTTGTTGGAGACACGCTGTTTGCGGGATCGATCGGCCGGACGGATCTGCCGGGCGGCGATCACGCGACGCTGATCCGGTCGATCACGCAGGTGCTGTTTGCCTTCGGGGATGAGGCGACGGTGTACTCGGGTCATGGTCCGCAGACGACCATCGGACAGGAACGCCGGACGAATCCGTTTCTTCGCTAGTGGGCCACTAGTTCGTCTTTCTCGATACGATCAAATCGACGCGCCCCACCGACAGCCGGTCGCCCTCGTACAGCTCAGCCGCTTGCACTCGCGTGCCGTTCACGAAGGTGCCGTTCGTACTCTCGAGGTCTTTCACGTGCAATGAGGTGGCCGTGGCCGTGAGTTGGCAGTGCAGCCGTGACACGAGCGCCGCATCGATCATGAATTCGGCGCCCGTGGAGCGGCCGATGGTCTTGACGGAGCCTGAAGGCACGCGGAAGGTCAAGCGCTCCGTGTCGGGGTCATTCGTTTCGAGAATCCACATTTATTTGGTAGGCGGATTGGGAAGCATCTTGTTCAGCCAAGACGCAAGTTCCACGATGGCGGCGGGACTGACGGCTCGTTCCGTCAGCACGCCGTACTCACTCACGTCGCCGGTCGTCGCGCGTGCGAGCAGATGATTCAGACCGGCGAGTTGCACGACATCGGTGCCCTTCGCCCGCGGTCGCGACCGCCCGAGCTGAGAGAGCTGTTCGCCGTGAAACGCTGGTACTTCGCGGTCGAGCGCGGGCTGGACGATCAGCAGCGGCTGGCGTACGCGGCCGATGGTCTGTGCCGGATCGAACGTGAGAAAGCTGCGATACAGCGGCGTGTCCACGCGCTGGCGGATGTCTGGCGGCAGAGCGTCCCAGCCCTTGCCTGTGATGACGGCGTCGAGAATCTCTTTCTGCTGCTGGATCGCGGCCTGCTGAGCCGCGCCGGTGGTGCCGCTGCGCTCGAATAGCTGCCGCTGCTGCTCGAGAACCAGCTCGCTTCCGGACGTTGCCGGCGTGGCAATCAACGCAAGGGCGGCGAGACGTTCTTCCTGCGCGGCGACGGTCAACGCGATCCATCCGCCTTCGCCATAACCAACAGCTGCGATCCGCTTGGGATCGACGTCCTTGCGCTTGCTCATATAGGTGAAGACAGCCCGTGCATCGGCCGCGAACTCCCCAAACGTCGCCGATTCGAGCCTGCCGCCGCTCTGGCCCATGCCGCGCTCATCGACCCGCACCACCAGAAAGCCGGCTTCGGCCAGCCCGTTTGCAAGCTGGGCGAAAATGGGAATACCCGCAACCATCTCGTCTCGCTCGCTCGCGGTGGAGCCCGAGACGAGCAATACGGCCGGCCTTTTCGCCGGAGGCGGTTTGCGTCCGGAGGCGGGCGCCGCTTCGGGTCGCGCGACAGGTTGTGAAATCGTCGCAGCGAGGCTGAAGCCGTTCGCCGGAATCGAGGCCTGTTCGTCGTTCGCGCGCGCCAGCGTCACGAGGCGCGCGGCGACGCCCGCGATATCGTCCCGAACAATACTGAGCATCTGGCCCGGAATGTCGACACGCAGCAGGCGGCCGCCCTCGGTCCAGACCTCCATGTCGATCTTCGAGGCCTCGCTGCCGACGTGCAGCATCCACCTGCGGGCGGCGATCTTTCGGCCGGGAATCTCTATAGTTTCGTTAGTGACCCTCTTGACGGCGATCGCGACAGGATCCTGCGGCGCGATGAACGCCTGAAGCTGAGCGCCTGGTTGCGCCGCTGCAAGCCTCGCCGCCAGCGCTTCATATGCCCCAAAAATGAGGTTGGGCAAAATGATGGTGTCGGACGCCACCGTGCTGGTACGGCGCTGAGTACGGCCGTTTTGGGCAATGTCGCTCGACGCGATCGTGCCCTGGAACACGCTGTGAACCGTCCACCTGTTCGCATTCTCGGTAATGTTGACGGTGAACTCGATAGGGTTCCACGCGCGGTCGTATCGCGCTTCCCAGTACTCCATCGCGAGCTCGATTGGCGCGCGCAACTTGCCCGATCCGCGTAGCGTCCAGCCCTCCGGGGTTTCCAGCAGCGTTACTTCTTCCACACCCGCGTCGGCGCCGCGCACGAAGACCCGGAATGTGTTTGCGGCCTTCGCCTGAGCTGCGGGGTGCTGGCCGCCGGGCAGCAGAAGAAGGACTGCAACAACGGTAAACTGTGTGAGGAATCGCACTCGTCATCAGGATAGCAGATGTTTTCTTCTCCACTTCTTGTCGATCGTTCGGCACAGGGCAAGATCGTGCTAACGGGATCGGACCGCGCCTCTTTTCTTCATGGACTGCTGACCAATGACATCACCAGGCTCGTGCCGGGCACCGGCACCTATGCCGCTTACCTCACTCCGCAGGGTCGCATGATCTCTGACATGCGCGTCATCGAAACCGGCGACTCGCTGCTGCTGGATGTGGAAGCCTCGGTGGTCGGTCAACTTGCGGAGCGACTGGAGAAGCTGATCTTTTCAGAGGACGTCGCCGTGTTGAACGCGACCGCGTCGCTGGCGGAGTTCGGCATCCATGGTGCGTCCGCGGACGACGTGATCCAGCGGGTGGCTGGACACGATGTGTCTGCGCTCGTCCATCAGTACGATAACGCGCGAGTCACGATCGCGGCGAGCGATGCCACCGTTGTCCGTGACGACTCCCTCGGTTTGCTTGGCTTCGATATCTATGTGCCCAGCAGTCATGCCGATCGCGTTCGGGCTGCTTTCCTGGCGGCCGGTGCTTCGGAAGCCGAAGAGGGCACGGCCGAAGCGCTCCGCATCGAGGCGGGCCGTCCACGGTTCGGCGTTGACATGGGCACGGAGACCATCCCGCTCGAGGCTGGCATCGAGGATCGCGCCATCAGCTTCACGAAGGGGTGTTATGTTGGGCAGGAAGTCATCATCCGCGTGATGCATCGCGGGCACGGCCGTGTCGCCAGACGCCTCGTGCGGCTAATCCTGGCGGGAGGCGCAGTGCCGTCGCGCGGCGACAAGATCTTCGCCGGCGATCAACCGGTGGGAGACGTGACGAGCGCCGCGGTGTCGCCGCGAACAGCTGCGCCGATCGCGATGGGCTACGTTCATCGCGATCACGCGGCTCCCGGGACGGAGCTCAGCATCGGCAGCTCAAAGGCGGTCGTTCATCAACTCGCCAATTAGCTCGGCATCGGCCGGAGGAAACTGCAGGGTCGCGAACTCGTCGCGCGTGATCCAGCGCAGCTCCTGGCCCAGCATCGCGCGCGGCGTGCCTGTCAGTTCGCCTCGATAGAAATGAAGCTCCACGACCCGGTCGTGGTACGAGTGTGCTACGTGGTGGATTTCCCGAAGGTGTGAGATCCCGCAGCTCAATTCTTCGGCAATCTCGCGCATGAGCGCAGATTCCCGCGTCTCGCCTTCGTGCACCTTGCCGCCTGGAAATTCCCAGTAGCCCTCGAGGTGCGTCCCTTTGAGCCGCCTGGCGACGAGAAATCTGCCGTCGCGTTCGATGACCGCGGCCACGACGACAATCCGTTCAGTCATGCGTGGGGTTTCGTGGGCGGCGTGGGTTGCGTGGGGTTCGTGGGTTTCATGTCTTCCTGGTGCTCTTCTTCGTTTTCTTCGTGGTTGTCCTTTCTTCTTCGTGCTCTTCCTGTCTTCTTCGTGGTTTTCGTGCCTTCGTGGTTTCGTGATCCGGGTGGTGCGGATACGCCGAGCACTGCGACGCCATTGGACAGATCAGGCACTTCGGTTTTCTGGCGGTGCACAGCATGGCGCCGAAGTCCATCAGCGCCTGGTTGAAGTCGAAGGCGCGGCGTTGTGGCACCAGCGCTGCGGAGATGCTCCACAGTTGCTTCTTCGTGGCGTGCGCCTTCAGCGTGCCGCGACCGATGAACACCCGGAACAGCACGCGTGCCACGTTGGTGTCGAGAATGGCTGCGCGCTCCCTGAACGCAAAGCTGCGGATCGCCCCCGCCGTGTACGCGCCGATGCCCTTGAACGAGAGCAACGTCGCCTCATCCGACGGCAGCTTGCCGCCGTAGCTCGCCACCGCTTCGCGCGCGATCGCCTGCAGCCGCTTTGGGCGGATGTTGTAACCGAGTGGGTACCAGGTCTGCGTGACATCGCTCTCCGGCGCCTGCGCCAGCGCTTCGAACGACGGGTACTTGCCGAGCCATTCGTGGTATTTCGGCAGCACGCGATCGACCTGCGTCTGCTGAAGCATGATCTCCGACACGAGGATGTGGTACGGATCGGATGTCTCGCGCCACGGGAGCGTGCGGCCATTGCGGTCGTACCACTCCAGGAGTCTGCGGCGGAATGCGCGCCGGGCAGGCGGTCGCGGGACAGCCGCGCCTTTACGTATACTGGCGGCCATGAAGATTTACACGCGCACGGGCGATGCTGGCGGTACGGCGTTGTTCGGAGGTACCCGCGTGTTGAAGGACGATCCGCGCGTCGGGGCCTACGGCGATGTGGACGAGCTGAACGCTTGTCTTGGCACGGTCAGGGCCCAGGGTGAGCTGCCAGGCGACATCACCGACATCCTCGAGCACATTCAGCAAGATCTGTTCGCCATTGGCGCGAGGCTGGCCGACCCGGCTGAGAAAATTGCCGGGCGCGTCGCGAAAGTCGCCGTCACCGATGCCGACATCCAGCGTCTCGAAGACTGGATCGATCGATTCGAAGCGGAGTTGCCGGCGCTGCGCCGGTTCATTCTTCCGGGAGGCAATCGCGCCGGCGCGTTGTTGCACCTGTCGCGCACCGTCTGCCGGCGGGCCGAGCGGGCGATCGTGGCGCTCGGCGTCGATCGGCTCGACGTGCACCTGCTGGCGTACGTGAACCGCCTCTCCGATCTGCTGTTCGTGCTGGCGCGGGCTGTCAATCATCGAGCCGGCCAGCCTGAAGTGGAGTGGTAGCGCTCAACATCGTGTTTCGAGGTCGTTCTTGACGGCGTCGAAGATCTTCCGTGCCAGCTCCTGAGAGACGCGCTCGCGAATCGCTCCGCACTCGACGAGGATCGTTCCATTCACGCGCTCGATCGCGACGTCCCACCGGTCGCGGGCGATGCCGTCCGGGCGGTCTTCGAAAGCCGTCGGCTGGACATTCCCTGTCGTCTGCCACCGAGGCGAGACGAACGCCGCGATAGGCGACCCGTTGATCAGCACACGCACCGCCATGATCGCGTTCTTGTCGATCGGTGTCTCGCCGAAATAGAAGTGCCCGGCGTCCTCGGTAAACAGTGTCAGTGCCGGATCGGTCGGGAGCTCGACGATGATCGTGCGGCCGCGGGCGGTTTCCTCGTCGCGCGCTTTCCGGTGCTTCTTCCGATAAAAATGCAACGTCGTCAGCAGGCTGAGCGCGAAGAAGATGAGCGCGAAGGCGACGAGCGCGGCTACGGCGTCGCGCATCCGGAATCACCGGTACAATAGCCGTCTTGTCGATGAGAGCAGAAGGGACGCAGATCGAGGCGTCGACGTTGGGCGCGGCGTATGCCGAATGCGAGCGGCTGACGCGTGCGCACTACGAAAATTTTCCAGTGGCGTCCTGGCTCGTGCCCGCCCGAATGCGTCCCCATATTGCGGCGCTGTACGCGTTCGCGCGCACGGCCGACGACTTTGCCGACGAAGGGAGCCGATCCGCGGAGGAGCGGATGCGATTGTTGGACGATTGGCAGCAGCGGCTGCACGCGTGCGTCGTGGGCCGTACGGTCAAGCGTGAGGGCGGGCTCGATCAGTTCGATCAAATATTTATTGCGCTTGGCGCAACCATCCGCGCCCGCGACCTTCCTGTGTCCCTGTTTGACGATCTGCTCAGCGCGTTTCGCCAGGATATCACGACGCATCGGTACCAGAACTGGGACGCGTTGCTCGACTACTGCCGGCGATCGGCCAATCCAGTCGGCAGGCTCGTGCTGCGGATCGCGGGCTATGAAGAGGCGGCGCTGGATCGATCGTCAGATGCACTCTGCACGGCGTTGCAGCTCACGAACTTCTGGCAGGATCTCGATCGCGACTGGCAGAAGGGCCGCCTCTACGTTCCCGTCGAAGATGTCGAGGCGTGCCACGCGCGCATGCAGGATCTCGACGATCGGCGCCTGACGGAGCCGTGGCAGCGCGCGCTGCGTGGGGTCACGGCGCGCACCCGCGATCTGTTCGAGGCCGGGCGCCACTGCTGCGATGGTGTCAGCGGCCGGCTGCGTCACGAGCTGCGGCTGACATGGTTGGGCGGGATGCGCATTCTCGACCGCGTGGAGCGCGTTGACCATGACGTCTTCCTGTTCAGGCCGACGCTCGGCCTACTCGACGCACCCCCCCTGCTGTGGCGCGCGCTTTGGTGGCGGGGGAGGCCGGCGGCACAATGAGTGGACGCGCGACGAGCTTCTACTATTCGTTCTTTGCGCTGCCCGCCGAGAAGCGCGACGCCATCATTGCGGTCTGGGATTTCTGCCGGGCCGTCGATGATGCCGTCGACGAGCCGGGAGAACCGTCCCCTGCCGTCGCGTTGGCCCGATGGCGCGATGAGCTCAGACGCTTGTACGAAGGCGGGTCTCCAGAAACTGTCCAGGGCCGGCAGCTCCTTCCGTACATTTCGACGTTCAAGCTTCCGCGGCAGGCGTTCGAAGATTTGATCGATGGCGTGGCGATGGATCTGGATCGCTTCCGCTATGACACCTTCGAGGCATTGAAACAGTATTGTCTCCGCGTGGCGTCAGCGGTTGGCCTCATCTGCGTAGAAATCTTCGGCTATCGCGATCTGCAGGCCCGCGACTACGCCATCGACCTCGGGATCGCGCTCCAGCTCACGAACATCATCCGCGACATCCCCGCCGATTTCGAGCGCGGACGCGTCTACATTCCGGAAGAAGATCTCAGAAAATTCGAATGCACCGAAGCGGATCTGCGTGCCGGCGTCGTAACGGATCGCATGCGACGCTTGCTCGCCTATGAGGTGCAACGGGCGAGGCTGTTCTACCAGAAAGCCGATGCCGCCCTTCCCAAACACGACGAACGCCGGCTCGTGGCGGCCCGCATCATGGGGGCGATCTACTTTGAGCTCCTGCGCGCGATCGAGCAATCCGACTACGACGTATTCCGTCGACGGATTCGCGTCTCTCGTCCGAGACAGGCCCTGATTGCCGGCCTGACGTGGCTGAAGGTCATGGTGCCCCTCAAATGATGTCGAGCGCCTCACCGGACGTCATCTTCATTGGCGCCGGCGTCGCGGGGCTGCGCGCGGCTGTGGCCGCCGCGGATCGCGGTGCAAGGGTACTCGTGCTAGAAGCCAAAGCGGTGCTCGGAGGCAGAGCGACGGCGTTCGGCGATCCGCAGACCGGCGAAAGGGTCGACAACGGCCAGCACGTCTTGCTCGGGTGCTATGACGAAACCTTCGCGTTCTTGAGACAGGTCGGCACTGAGGCCCGCGTGCTGGTGCAGCCGAATCTCGCAGTTGATTTCGTCGATGGCGCCGGCGGCAGGAGCCGGCTGAGGCTGCCACCGCTGCCTGCCCCCTTGAATCTCCTTGGCGGCTTGTTCGACTGGGAGGCGCTCGACTGGCGCGATCGAATCGCCGCTCTCAGTCTGGCGCGGCCGATCAGGATCGCGCAGGCTGGGCAGAGGGCTCACGGAGGGCAGAGGGCAGAGGGCGGAGGGCAGAAGGCGATGCATATCGCTGCGTCGCCGGGCGAAACGGTCGAAGAATGGCTCATCGCAAACGGCCAGACCGCGAGGCTGCGCGAGATGTTGTGGGAACCGCTCGCACTGGCCGCCTTGAATCAGTCGATTCGCAAGGCCGCTGCGCCGCCGTTTGTGGCCGTCCTGGCGCGCATGTTCGGCGGTGGCGTACGCGATGCGGCGCTGGCGCTACCGCTCTGTCCGCTCGACGAGCTGTACGCAGAACCCGCGCGGCGGTTCATCGAGGCCCGCGGCGGGGAGGTGCGCATCGGTACTCCGGCGCGCATTCACCTGGCTGGGGCGCGCGTCTCGGCTGTCGAAGCGCGGGGTGAGCGCCTTCGTACCGGTGCTGTTGTGGTCGCCGTGCCCTGGTACGTACTGCCCGATCTCTTCAGCGGAGATCTCGCACCGGTCGAGCAGCTTCGAGCATCCGCTGCCGGAACGAGCGCATCACCGATCGCGAGCGTCAACCTCTGGCTCGATCGGCCGGTGCTGCACACGCGGTTTCTTGGGCTGCCTGGGCGATCGATGCAGTGGGTGTTCGACAAAGCACAGATGTTCGAGGCCGGCACGTCCCACCTGACGCTCGTGTCGAGTGGGGCCGACGAGATGATGGCGATTCCGAACGACGCGTTGATCGCGCTCGCGCTGCGCGAGCTGCGGGATGCGCTGCCAGACGTGCGCGCGGCCAAAGTTCTGCGGGCCTCGGTCTTCCGCGAGAGGCGGGCCACCTTCTCGCTCGCACCCGGCCAACCTGCCCGCCCGGGCACACGGACGAACGTCGAACAGCTGTTCCTGGCCGGGGACTGGATCGAGACCGGCCTGCCCGCTACGATCGAAGGCGCTGCCATCAGCGGGCGTCGCGCGGCCGAGGCCATCTCATGAAATCCGTGGTCGTTCACTATCAGGAGATCGCGCTCAAAGGGCGCAACAGGCCGTGGTTCATTGGCCGGCTCGTGCGCAATATCAGAACCGCCACCAGCGACCTCGACGTGCAGCGCGTCGTGACCAAGATGGGACGGATCGAAGTCGTCCTGGGATCCGAAGACGCGTGGGACGCAGTCGCGGAGCGGCTGCGGCAGGTGTTCGGCATTGCCAATTTTTCTCGGGCGGCGCTCGTGCCGCTCGACGTCGACGTCATCGCGAACGCGATCCTCGCCGATCTCGGCGACCTGCAGGTCTCGACGTTTCGGGTCTCCGCCCGCCGCGCCGACAAACGCTTTCCTCTGACCTCACCGCAGATCGAACGCGAAGTCGGCGGGCGCATCAAAGAGGCGAAGGGATGGACCGTGAACCTGGACGATCCGGAGTTCACCATTCATGTCGAGGCGCTCACCGGCGAAGCGTTCTACCATTTCGGCAAGGAGCCGGGACCGGGCGGCATGCCCACCGGCGTCAGCGGCCGCGTTGTGGTGCTGCTCTCTGGAGGCATCGATTCTCCCGTCGCGGCGTACCGCCTGATGAAGCGCGGCTGCCGCGTGATACCGGTGCACTTTCACAGCTATCCGATCCTGTCGCGCGCGTCGCAGGAGAAGGTGCGCGAGCTCGCCACGCTGCTGACCAGGTACCAGCAATTTACGCGTCTCTACATGGTGGCGTTCGGCGAGATTCAGCAACGCATCATGCTCGCCGTGCAGCCGCCGCTTCGGGTTGTCATCTACCGGCGTCTGATGCTGCGCATCGCGCAGGCGATTGCGGACACGTCACACGCCGGCGCGCTCGTGACGGGCGAGGTCATCGGGCAAGTGGCTTCGCAGACGCTCGAGAACATGACGACCATCGGATCCGTCGTGACGCTGCCGGTGTTCAGACCGCTCATCGGCATGGACAAGGACGAGATCGTTGCGGAGGCACAGCGACTCGGCAGCTATTCCATCTCGATTATCGAAGATCAGGATTGCTGTCAGCTCTTCACGCCGAAGCATCCCGCCACCAAAGCCCGGCTCAAGGAGATCGAGGCTGCCGAGCACGGCCTGCCGATCGACGAATTTGTGCGCCAGGCCGTCGAGAGCGCCGTAACCGAGGACTTCAACTACCCAGTGATAAACTACCCAATCATTCAGGACACGTAGGACGCTCAGACCACCGTAGGGCGCAACTTCAGTTGCGCTCCACATCTGCGACATAGCGCGAGGAGATAATGGCAGTTCACACGATCGGTTCGAAAATCGAAGAAATTCTCGGCGACGAGGCAGCCACCCTGCTTCAGTACCAGTGCAAGACCATCTCGAAGGACGTGCTCCATCTCCCCGGACCTGACTATGTCGAGCGCATCTACGGCATGTCCGATCGGCAGACCCGCGTGCTGGGTACGCTGCAGTCAATGCTGGATCACGGGCGGCTCGCCGGCACCGGCTACGTCTCGATTCTTCCCGTCGACCAGGGCATCGAACACTCCGCGGGCGCGTCGTTCGCGCCGAACCCGGCCTATTTCGATCCCGAGAACATCGTCAAGCTGGCGATCGAGGGCGGATGCAACATGGTGGCTTCGACGCTCGGCGTGCTCGGATCGGTGTCAAGAAAGTACGCGCACAAGATCCCGTTTCTGCTGAAGCTCAATCACAACGAGTTCATCTCGTACCCGAACGCGTACGATCAGATTCGGTTCGCCAACGTGCGTCAGGCGTTCAACATGGGCGCGCAGGGCGTCGGCGCGACGATCTACTTCGGGTCGGAGGAATCCAAGCGGCAGATTCAAGAAGTGACCGAGCTGTTCCACGAAGCGCACGAGCTGGGCATGTTCACCGTGCTCTGGTGCTACCTGCGGAACCCGGCCTTCAAGACGAAGGAGAAGGACTATCACGTCGCCGCAGATCTGACAGGTCAGGCGAATCATCTGGGCGTGACGATCGAGGCCGACATCATCAAGCAGAAACTGCCGGAGAACAACGGGGGCTACAACGCGGTGAACTTCGGCAAGACGCATAAGAAGGTCTATTCGGATCTCTCGTCGGATCATCCGATCGACCTCACGCGGTATCAGCTCGCGAACTGCTATATGGGCCGCGCCGGCCTGATCAACTCGGGCGGTGCGTCATCGGGCGAAAGCGACCTGAAGGAAGCCGTGAAGACCGCGGTCATCAACAAGCGCGCCGGTGGAATGGGGCTCATCTCGGGCCGCAAGGCGTTTCAGCGGCCGATGAAGGAAGGCGTTCAGCTCCTCAACGCCATCCAGGACGTCTATCTGAACAAGGACGTCACGATCGCGTAGAGATCATCAGCGCTTGATCGTTTCGGATCCGCTGAACGGTCCCAGGCACGTCGTCGTGCCCGCGTAATTCAGCAGGATGTTCGACGTCCCTTGGAAGGTACCGGTGCCGGTCATATTGAACGGGCAGGTTGTTGCGCCCTTCGTGGCCGTACCGGTTGCAGCCCAGGGAATGGTCGTGTCGCTGTGAGTGGCGGTCACGGTCCCCGCCAGCGCGACTCCATCGGCGCAGGTGGCGGCGAAGTCTCCGCTGGCCTGGCTGCCGGTCTGTGACGTGATCTTCCACTGCAGTCCCCCGCAGCTCTGAGCGGCCGGCGTCACAGTCAGCGGTCCGGCCCATGTGCCGAGGTACGACCGAATGGCGCCTGGATCGGTCGGCGAGGTCGGCGAGCCGTCGACCAATTTCTTGAGAAGGTCGCCGCAGGCCGTCGAGCCCACCGCGAGCATCACGATCAGCGCCGTACTGCGAAGCGTCATGCCTTTCTGTATCGGTGCGGCTGGTCCAGCGCTTTAATCATGTTAGATAATCTCCCATTATGTCCCTCCTCAAGGTCGCCCGCATGGGCCATCCCGTCCTCCGGACGCGGGCGAGAGAAATCGAGCGCGCCGAGCTGAAGGCGCCGTCGATGCAGAAGCTGATCGACGACATGATCGACACGATGCACGAGTACCACGGAGTCGGACTGGCGGGTCCGCAGATTCACGAAGGGCGCCGCATTTTTGTGGCGGCGATCGCCCCGCAGGAAGACGAACCGCTGGCGACCGGAGACGAGCCGATGGTGTTCATCAATCCCGTCATCACCCCGCTCGGACTTGATGTGGTGGAAGACTGGGAAGGGTGCCTCAGTATTCCCGACCTGCGCGGCCGCGTGCCGCGATCACGGGAGATCAGAGTCACCGCGATGGACCGCCACGGCGGGGCGATTGATGTGACGTCCCGCGACTTTCCGGCCCGCGTGATTCAGCACGAGACCGATCACCTCGATGGTGTGCTGTTTCTGGATCGCATGCGCAGCTTCGAGTCGCTGTCGTTCCTCGAAGAATACGCCCGCTACTGGTCCAAAGATCGCGACTAGGTTCGTGAGCAGGAGAGTAGGAGGTTAGGAGAACTAACTTGTCTGTTCCTGTCCCAGTGCGTAGTGTCCGGCTTCTCGGGGCGCCGTAGCCTTGGCGAAGGCGGCTAGCCGGGCTGGGGAGACAATCCCAGCCGGAAAACCGCTGTGCTGTGAACGGGCTCGTGGCGACGTTCTGCTCGCGGGCGACGTGTTTTCGAGTGTCCATCGCCCGCTCCGCAGAACATCGGCACGAGCCCGTTGCAGACGCCGCGATGCCGCGGCTGCTCGCCAGTTCGTCGGCAGCCGTCAGCTGCAGCACCTTAATGGCCGCGCGCCTCGGCGACACCGTAGCACAGACTGTGCGCGTCGGCTCCAGCGCCTGTTAGATCGCGCCGACGCCGTATCGGTCCTTAAGTACCTGACAGTGGTGGTCGACATGCCCGAGCACTATGTAAAAGAGCGCACGTGCGCTGACTGGATACCCATTGGCAGACCCTCGACGTTCCCAATGAACCGGCTCGATGCTACGTGCCAAGGCGACCGTGGCGTTTCGAACGGTTACCCAGTCGGCCAACAAATCAATCAATAGTCGGCGATCAAAGCCAGCCGCCCGCACGTACGCGTTCTCATCGAATCCAGGCAACGCCGTCTCATCAGCGCGCGCAATCCTGAGTAGCCGAACACACGCTCGGTATCACCCATGTGTCCCACCACGTCCTTGATACTCCATTTGTCCGGTGCATATCGGAACGCCGCTTGCGTCTCGGCAACCGTTGCCAGTAGACCGACAACGGTTTCTCGCTGACTCACGAGTTGCTGGATGGAATCGACATCAGTCCCAATCCGTGCGACGTATGCCGAGTAGAACGGCGCGAACTCATCGTGGTTCGGGCGAGGCACAGTTAGCATAACGAATTGGTTTCCACAATCAGAAGCAATCCGCTGATGTCGATCTAACTACTTTTGGAGTAGACCGCTTGAGACTGCCCGCTGCATCCAACTGCCCGGCTCCGGAACTCTTAGACCGTTCCCAAAAGAATCGGCAGAAGGTAACACAGATCCATTTCTCCGCAGCGTCGCATCAAATGCACGCCTATGACGATGGTAAGATGGCGCCGATGGAAGTGCAGAGGCGACGAGTCAGTTACGACGACCTCGCGCAGATGCCAGAGGACGGGCGCCGGTACGAGCTGTACGACGGCGAGGTCTTCGTGGTTCCATCTCCAATACTGCGACATCAGGTGGTCGCAATGCGCCTCTGGCGAATCTTCGACGACTATGCCTCTAAGACGGGCGGCCTCGCCGTTGCGAGTCCGATTGATATCGTCTTCTCCGACCACGACGTGGTGCAGCCAGACATCGTCTTCCTGACGGCCGAGAGCCTTCGTGCGGTGAGCCTGGACGCACCGATCCGACGTTCACCGGATTTGGCGGTGGAGGTGCTGTCTCTGTCGACTGCTTCCAACGATCGCGGCCGGAAGATGCGGATGTTTCAGCGGTACGGGGTTCCCGAATATTGGGTCGTCGATCCTGTGGGCGAGACGATCGAAATCTACAAGTTGGCCGAATCTGCGTAC
>DATEEI010000005.1:0-24464 GCA_035281225.1 Vicinamibacterales bacterium | reverse complement strand
CACCTGCTGGCCTTCCAGCTCACCGACTGGATTTCCAGTGGCCGCTATGGGCCCATGTTCTGCGGCAAATCGACCCTCGACATTTCGTCGGATGCGTTCGTGGTGCTCGAGCTCGAGCGGCTGCAGAACGACCGCGAACTGTTCGGCGTGGTGTCGCTGCAGGTGCTCAACGCCATGACCCAGGACCTGTACCTGTCGGACCGCTCGCAGCGCCGGTTCCTGATGTTCGACGAGGCGTGGAAGTACCTGATCCACTCCTCGGCAGACGACAAGGCCAGCGGTAGCGGCGCGACGTCCGCCATCGCCGCCGTGATCGAGGAAGGCTACCGGCGCGCACGCAAATACTCCGGCGCCACCGGCGTCGCGTTCCAGTCACCGCTCGACATCGGAAAGATGGGCAAGGTCGGCGAGGTCATCACCGGCAACGCCGCGTTCAAGTTCTGGCTCAAGTGCCCCACGGAAGATTGGGCCAAGGCCGTGAAGCGCGACGTCGTGCCCTATACGGGGCTGGCATATGACCTGGCGGTCTCGGTGGCTAGCCAGCGCCCCCGCTATTCGGAAATCTTCTGCGAGACGCCCGTCGGTTCAGGCGTCGCGCGAGTGTGCGTGGACCGCTGGACCTACTGGATGAACACCAGCTCCGGCGACGACTACAAGCGCTTCCACGAGGTCCTGGCGCGCACCGGCTCGGCCGAGGCGGCGCTGGATCACCTCTCGGCTAAGGGATGAGTCCGCATGCGATCGCCCTGGCACTGGATGGCGGTCGGATCAGTCCTGGTCGGACTAACCGTCGGCGCCGTCGCGCAGTCGGATCGAGATCGCGGCAAGAGCGCGGGCAAGGCCGTGGGTGAGCGCTACGGATCCCGCGATGCGGTCGAGTCGCTCATCTTCCAGCCGCTGTCGAGCGACAAGAAGATGGAGACGGTCGACGGCCAGCCGTTCGATGCCAAGATCGAATGCCAGGCGCAAAGTGAGTTCATGCGCGTGTCGTTCGCGCCGTCGTCGGCCAACGACCTGCAGTTCGTGGCGATCGAGCTCGACCAGGACCTCGACGGACGGCGCGAGTACTCGACGATGGTGCCCGGCCCGATCGCCGCGGTCTGCACCAACGGCGCACTGGTCTGCGATCCCGGCACCACGACCAACTGTCGAGGCAAGCAATGGCGCGCCGCAGCCGAAGGCCTCGTGGCCGACGATGTCGCCAAGGACCAACTTGGGGGCTGCTACTGTTTCAACAACGGCTGCGGTGCCGGCCTGCTCGGCACCAACAGTCGGCAGGTGCTCGGCGATCTTGGGTCCGGCATTGCGACCGCGCTGCAGCGCGAGTTTCCGCGCCTGAGCGTCGGCTCCGCCCAGCAGGTCGACGCGACCACCATGCAGTTCTACGGGCAGTCGTCCGGTTGTGGTCAGGACGCGCGCCCTGAGCAGTACTTCGGCACGCCGGAGTCGATTCGCGCGGCCGGCGAAACCGCCGCAGCAGATCCGTCGAGCACCTACTACAAGCTGACGCACTCGAACGTCGCCACCGAACAAAACCTCACCGAGCAGCAATGCGAGGTTCGACGCGTGGTCGAACTGCAGGACAAGGCGCTGGATGTGGGCTCGGTACTGAGCTTAAACGGCGGCCAGAACCTCACCACAAGCGCCTGCGGGCCGCGGTGCCTCGACATCCAGCTCGGCCGAAGCGGAAACGAGTACCTGTCCGCGCGCTGCGGCTCGCATAGCGACATCGCGACATGGACGCTCCATCGCCCCGAGATGATCGCATCCGCCGTGCTCACGTTCGTGAGCTTCGACGACTACGTCTCGTCGGTGTTCGATGAATCACGCATTGTCTACTCCGAACCGGGCGGCTGGGACGGCCTCACGCAGCGCTGCGGAGAAAACCGCAATCGCGGCACGCGGACGCCGAACATCGATGTCACCGCCTACCTGAACGCCAAGGTGCCGGGGTCCACATGGCGGTGGCGCAACACGATTTGGCTGACCGATGACGGCGACGGCTACTCGGTGCTGCGCCTGCGGTTCCACGACGACTGCGAATTGGCGCGCGAGTCTGTCGACGACGGGTGCTCGGCGCTCGAGGCCAACGTCCAGTGCAACCGGCGCGACGAGCAGGTCGACGGGGTGCAAACGTACCGCGACTACTACTCGACCGGCCTTTGGCCGCTGCCTTCGTCGCACGAGGTCACGCACGGGAGCTGTCACCAACGCTTCACGCGTGACTGGTGGCTTCGCACCAAGACCTACGCGTGTGAAGGCGCAGCTCGCCAATTCGATGCGCGCTTTTCGACCGAGCGCCACGCGGTGATCTCCTCGAGTTTCAACAAGGACACCGGTGCCTTCGAGGATCTGCGCACCGGGGCTGACGGGACGCCGACACGCCCCTCGATGACGACACCGCTCCCACCGTCAGACGACGCGTCGTGCCAGCGCATGTGCAAGACGCGCAAGCCGCGACCGGGCCAGGCGATGGGCGAGGTCGGGTCCACAGGGCAGCTCAATCCCTCCACTCCCGCCTGGGACTACACCTACCGTGACTGCACCGTGGGCGACATCTGCCCGGTCGGCGCGGGCGAGGACATCGTGGCGGCTTGCAACTGCGACAGCACCTTCGCCGAGGCCGTCTCGATGATGCAGACCATCCGCATGACCGCGCAGGACACGCAATGCCGCGCGCCGTGATCCGCGCGCTGCTCTGCACCCTGAGCATCGGCCTCGTGTTGCTGGCGCCGCCATCTCACGCCCTGTCGCTGTGCGGCGACGGGATCGACAACGACGGCGATAGCCTGGCGGATTACCCGGCAGACAGCGGGTGCGCATCGTTCGACGACACCTCCGAAGACACCGTCGTGTGCAAGGCCCAGTGCTTCTGCTCGGCGAATCCCGACGTGGTCGGTGGGACCACCGGCCCGAGCGACCCCGACCCCGCCGATCCATCGTTCACCGATTGCGCGCCTTCCAGCAACGGCGCGGTGTGCCCACTGAACCGACAGGAATGCACGCTCAAGGCCTATTCCATCGTCGACCCGGTCATGGGCACCCCGACATCCGGCAACGCCTACCAGTGCCCCTCGAGCCCTGACAGCCCCTGCTCGGTCGACGCCGCCGACGGCAAACGCTACTGCTCGCCACACGTGTGCGTGGCCAAGACCAGTACGCCGATCGTGACGACCGACACCGGCCATGATTTTCCGGCCGACGATGGTCCGCGCGATGGCGCGGGCAACTGCCTGGGAACGCTCAACCTGTTTTCGGGCGCAGCCAAGCGCTGCCGGCGCGCGGGAACACAGACCGCGTTCCAGAACTGCTGCCATAACCAGAATCCGACGCTCGAAGACACGGTCGGTGCGCAGGGCGAGCCCAGCCAGATCGAATATCGAGAAGAAAAATCGTCGTTCGAGTTCTACGACAACCAGTGCGACATCCAGGATCAGGAGACCTCGCTGCTCGCCGACTCGGACTACTGCGTATATCTCGGCAGTTACTGCGCGGAATCATGGCCGCTCGTGGGCTGTGTCCAGCGCAACCAGAGCTATTGCTGCTTCAACTCCAAGCTCGCGCGAATCCTCCAGGAGCAGGGGCGCGCGCAGATCCCTTCCATGGGCGGCTTTGGCAGCGCCCAGAGCCCGAACTGCCGCGGTTTCACCACGCACGAGTTCCAGTCGCTCGACTTCACCAAGATCGACCTGACGGGCTACCACGCGCAAATCCGCACCAAGGGCCAGGCCCTCATCCAAGGGGAGGCGCAGGATGCGGCGCGTCGTCGCCTTATTCCTTAGCGCCTCCGTCGCGGCGTCGGCCGCGGCAGGCGAGCGCAGGGTCATCGGTCAGACCTTTCCGATCGCGGAGCCGGATCTGCGCGAGCAGATCAAGCAACGCGCCGCCGCGACGGATTGGAAGGCCGTCATGCGCAAGGATCCTTCGACGTTCTCCGGGTTTCAGACGGTGGGTCTGCCCATGGCGCAGAAGGACGCCTCGTTCCTGTTCGATCCGACGTACGTGCTTCCGCAGGATGTGATCGACCACCACGGCGTGGTGCTCTATCCGGCGGGGACGACGATCAACGTCCACGCCCGCCGACAGTTCCGCGGCCGAACCATCGTCATCGCCGCGGACGCATCGCACCTGCGCTGGCTCGACGAGGTCGCCAAGCCCACCGCGGCGGACAAGGTCCTGATCTCCGGCATGAACATGATCGAGGCCCGCAAGCAGGCGGGGGACCGAAAAGTGTTCGCGCTCGACCAACGGGTCATCGAGCGATTCGGCCTGCGCGTTGTTCCCTGCATCGTGGAGCAGGAGGGAACGCAGCTACGCGTGCGCGAATACGCCCTGCCCATGGCTCCGGGGCTCGCCAAGCCGGAGTCCACACCATGATCGGGCGACGCCGCGCGCGCGGTCTGCCGCTGCTCCAACTGCTGACGCTCTTCGCGGCTGGGTCCCTGGTCCCGGCGCGGGCCCACGCGGTCTGTTCCGACCACACCATGCTCAATCCCATCACCGACATCGTGTGGGACTGCATCTTCCCGATCACGATCATGGGAATGCCGCTGGACATGGGGAACCATCCGCCCGACAGCCCCGACTCGGCGATGCTCTGCGAGTGCCCCGGTCAGGGTCTGGCCGGTCTCGGATTCATGGTGGGCTTCTGGGAACCGGCCCGGATGATCGAGACGACCTACGACCCGGGATGCTTTCCGGGCCTGGGGATGGAAATGGACATCTCGACGGGCTCCGGGTACTCGGGCCCCGGGGGATACGCGCTCAACGTGAAGAGCGGCCAGGCCGCTGCGTTTCAGAACTACCACTACTACGTGATGCCGATCTGGGCGGTGCTCGATCTGTTCACGGACATCCCCTGCCTCTCCGACGAGACCACGTTCGACCTGGCAATGGTCTCCGAGGTCCGCCCCGATTGGCACGACGATCTCTACGCACTGCAGCTCTTCCCCGAGGTTGCGCTGATGGCCAATCCCGCCGTGGTGATGGCCTGTGCTGCCGATGCCCTCGCTGCGACCGTGGGCCGCCCGCTGGACGCGTTGTACTGGTGCATGGGCGCGTGGGAGACCGTCTATCCGCCGACCGGAAACATCCACGTCACGGACTACGTCAAGGCCAACGCGGGCATCGCGGGCCGCGCGATGTTTCTGCAAGCCCGCACTGCGCTGCTGCCCGATCGCGCCGTGAACTCCTGCGGCGCGACCCCGCTGCCGCTGGTCATCAAATCGCATTGGCGCATCCAGGAAGCCGATCCGGTCGTGGACAAACGCTGTCACGCCATCGGCGAGCCCGGAATCTTGTGGACGCACCGCAAGAATCCCGTCGGCCGGCAGGACAACTTCTCATGGGTCCTTTTCAGGAAAGTGTCGTGCTGCGTCGTGCTCTTCTGATCCTCGCAACGATCACGGGTGTCGTGCTGTCCGTATCGGCGGCCGACCGCTCGATGGACGAGCGCGCCGCAAACGCCGCGCGCGAAGGCCTCGCGCGCAAGGGCCAGTTCAAGCCAAGCGTAGGGACGGTAGAGACCCATCGCCAGCGGGTACAGGCGCTGTCAGAGAGGGCCACGCGTCGCGGACTGATCGAACTCGACCGCCTGCGCGCCAAACAAGACCTGCCGGAGGCCGGCGTGCCGGGATCTACGCACAAGACGGACGAGACCGCGCCGAACATCGCCGGACGCGTCGTCGTTGCGCTGTCGTCGTCGATGCCCGAGGCGATGCTGACCAGCTACATGCAACAGCTCGATGGTCGGCCAGAGTCGCTCGTCGTCCTGCGCGGGTTCGTCGGTGGGGCGCACAAGGTAAAACCCACGGGACTCCTGATGGAAAAGATTCGCCGCAAGGTCGCGGGAGATCCGCAGCGCGGACATTACCGGGTCGAGACGGTGGTCGATCCGCTGTTCTTCGAGCAGCTTGGCATCGACAAGGTGCCCGCCGTCGCCTACCTCGAGGGCGTGCAAAGCCTCGCGCACTGCAATCAGGAGGACTACTCCAAGGCCACCGTCATTTACGGCGCGGGGTCGATCGAGGCCGCGCTCAAGGAAGCGCGCAAGGCCGGGGCCGCCGTGCCGGACCGCGTCATCGCCCAATACAGGGGGATCGGATGGGAACACAAACCTTAGCTGCGCCGGCGCAAGGGACGCGGGATTTCCTCAAGCGTTTGGCCGTCCTCGGGGCCCTCTCGCTGACCATCGCGTCCGGGATGGAGCGCGTGGTCCTCGCCCACGGAAAATCGGTCCCCTACACCGTGTTCTGGAAGCTTCCACGCTCGGTCCCGGTGAAAGGCGACTACGTGATGCTCGAGCTCTCCCATCCCATCTTCGGGCCGCATCCGGCGAAGGTGACCAAGCAGCTCGTCTGCGACAGCGGCGAGCGGCTGCAGCGCAAGGGCGAGGCGTTCTATTGCAACGACGTCTGGCTGGGCGGTTTCATCACACGCACCGGGGGCGATCAGCCGGTCACGCCACTCGCCTATGACGGCCAGATCCCGGAGGGTCAGGCCTTCATCATGGGCTCCCATCCGCGCAGCTACGACTCGCGCTATTTCGGCCTTGTCGACAAGTCGCGGCTCGTCCGCCTCAAGGAAGTTGTCTGATGACCCGCCGCCGCCTCTCTACAGGGGTCGCCGCCGCGGTAGCGGCCTTGGTCATCCTGACGTCGGTCCAGGCCGACGACGAGCGGCGCGGCTACTGGTGGAAAAAAGAACCGCCGTCGCCGGTCGAGGAGAACCCCGAGCATCCGGATCTGCCCGCGCCCCCCTCGGAAGAGGCCTTGCAGGCGATGCACCCGAAGGACTTCGCGAAGCTGCTCGAAGACTACCGACAGTACGCGCTCTGGAAGATGGAGCCGGCCCACGTCGATTGGTACTACCAGCTCCAGGACTTTGCCCGCCGCAAGTCCCGCGCGTTCATGAACGTCACCGAGACGGTCATGCTCGAAAACCCCGCGCTGAACATGAACAGCGTCTACCCCACGACCAATGCCGGTCAGGCCGCGCGCCGAACGCAGCGCGACGAGAGCATCGCCGACCGGTTGATGCACGAGCGCAACGACGCAGCGCTGGTGCTGCTCACCCGTCCGAGCTGCGGCTTCTGCGAGCCGCAGCGCGCAACGCTCCGGCATTTCCAGGCGCGGCACGGCTGGGAGGTCAAGGAATTCAATCTCGATGAGTCGCCTCAAGCCGCGGCGCATTTCGGCACCGACTACACGCCAACCACCCTCGTGATCTTCCGCGGCTCGCCTGAGTGGATGCCGGTCGCCGTGGGCGTCGAGTCCGTACCGCGCATCGAGGAGTCGGTGTACCGCGCGGTTCGCCTGATGCGCGGCGAGACGACGCCCCAGCAGTTCTCGCTCCAAGAATTTCAGGAAGGCAGTCCCTTGGACCCGGTCAGGAGCAGGCCATGAACGTCTTTCCCGGAAAGTGTCGCTGGCGATCGGCAGCCGAAATGCTGCTTGGGCTCGTGATCGCGCTGTCCGCGCCGAGTGTCGCGGCCGCCGGCTGGACCGACGATTGGATGAATCAGGCCACCACCTACTCGGGTTCGCACTACGCCACCGATCAGCGCGGGTACTACGGCGTTGGAGGATTTTCCATGCGAAACCGCATGACCAACGACTACCTGCTGTCCGTCTCGCCGCCCCGCGTCGAGGTCGGCTGTGGCGGCGTCGACCTGTTCGGCGGTGCGTTTTCCTATCTGGATCCCGAGTATCTGGTCGAGAAGTTCGAGCGCATCGTCCAGGCCGCGCCAGCGTTCGCCTTTCAGATCGCGATGAGCGAGTTCTGCGTCCAATGCATCAACGGCATGAACACGCTGACGGCGATCATGGATCAGCTCAACTCGATGCAAATCAACGACTGTCGCATGTCGAAGCGCCTGGTCACGGCCGTCGCCGAAGACAAGAACGTGTTCAAGGAGCTGTCAGCCGAAGCACTTGGCAAATACTCGCTTGACGAGGGCTTGAGCAAGAACACGCAGGACGTCGCCGAGAAGGTCGAATCCGCAGGCGGTGGTTCGTCCGAAGACACGAATGTCCTGATCGCCGATTGCCCGGACGTTTTCCGCCAGGTCTTCACCAACGGCTCGGTCCTGCACAACGCGGCCGAGCTCATCGGCATGGAAGGTTATGCCGATGTCATGCGCGGCCTGATCGGTGACGCCATCGTGACCTACGACAGCTCGGCCAAGCTGTTCAACGTCCAGAAGCTTGACTACTGCCCCGCCAACAAGGACCTCGACAGCCTCGACTTGGTCGACGGCACCGCCGAGATCAAACGCGTCGACGGGTCCTGTGCCTCCGCTGGCATGACCTCGGTACGCGACCTGGTTCGCAACCGGATGATGGGGATCGCCGCGAAGGTCTCTCCGGGCGCGAACGTTCCGCTGACGCCGGACGAAGCCGCCTTCATCGCCCGCTCGCCCTTTCCGATGGTCTCCTTGCTCGGCGATGCGAGCGCACGCGGAACGCTGGCCGAAGAGGTTGAGGTGCTCGCCGATCCACTCGGCGATCTCTACGCGCAGCGCATGCTCGAGGACCTGCACGAGTTGATGCGCTTTGTCGTGACCAAGGCCAACACCGTCGGTGACCAGGCGGGATCCGCCCGCGCGGGCGGAAACGTGAAGCGCTGCGACACCACCGTGGTCAAGGAGGCGGTCGTCCACTTCCAGTCGGTGAAAGATCGCATCAGCCGGCTACGAGCCGATGCCGCGGTGAGCTTTGCCAAGAAGCAACAGGAACGCATCGCCAATGCGCAGATCGTCGGGGACATGCTGGAACGGCGAAAGCGCCAGCTCAACAAAGCCGTCGCCGGCGATCGCTAAGGGCCGCCCATGCGCTACGCACTGGTTCTTTCAGCCCTCGTCCTTCCAGAGGTGGCCAGCGCCATCGAGCTCGACTTCTACACCTACAACGGCTTCGAGGAGACCGTGTCGGCGTTCAAGCGGCTGGCCCTGATCATCAGCGACGAGGGGTTCCTGGTGTTCGTGCTGGTGTTCACGGCCATCGGCGTCACGTTCGCCGCGTTGAAAGCCGGCTATGACGGGTTCATGGGCGGCCAGATCAATCCAAGTGCCCTTTTCCTGCCGACGATCCTGGGCGTAGCCGTCTTCAAGGGACTGGTCCTATCGACCGGCACGATGCACGTCTACGACCCCGTCCGAAACGCCTACGAGCCCATCGCCGATGTTCCTGACCTGGTCGTGATCCTGGCCGGGACGCTTTCGAAGATCGAACGCGGCATGGTGGAGATCACGAACACCGCCAGCGCCTCGCCCTACGCCGACACCGCCGGCGGCATCGGCTTTTCGATGATCAAGGCGGCGATGGATACCGACGTCAATGATCGGTATCTCACGAAATCGATCATCGAGTACTACCACTACTGCGGCACGCGCGCGCTTGGGCAGAGCACATCCGGGGGCTGGGGTCAGAACCTGATGCACAACAGCGAGGATCTCTACACCGACTTCGCGAACTGGACTAATGGCGTTCTATCGGTGGTCTATTACCCGCCAGGAAACGATCAGGGCGAGGTGCGTAGCTGCACAGCGGCGTGGGCCGGGCTCTCCGCCCGCCTGACCACGGCGTCGACCTATGACGCCTACATCGACTCGATCTGTCGCACGGTCGGGATGAATCCGGCGGACCCGGCGCAGCGCACTCGCTGTCAGTCGCTGATTGCACAGAGCGCTGCGATGTTCGACGTGGCGACCCCGGCGATGATCCCGTACCTGCGGTCGGTAATCCTTGCCAAGGGCGTCAGCGAGGCCAGCAACTCGGCCGATTTCTCGCGTGGCCAGCGCGCGCTGGTCGATCGACAGGTGATGGCCGAGGCCTTCGGTGTCTCCGAGGCCATGAACTCGTGGGTGCCGCGGGTTCGGGCGTACATGACCGCGACCGTCCTGGGCCTCATCCCGATGGCGTTCCTGTTCCTGGTGACACCGCTCTTCAAGAACACGATCGCGCTCGTCCTTGGCCTCTTCGCATGGCTCGCCCTGTGGGGCACTTGCGATGCCGTCGCCGTGCAGATGGCGCTCGACCAGGCGCAAGACGCATTCGAACAAATCCGCTCGCAGCGCCTGGGCGTCGAGGCGATCCTGCAGAGCCCGGAGGCCGCGGTCCAAGGTCTGGGTGTATTCGGAAAGTCGCGCCTCGTCGCCCTCACGCTCGCAACGGCACTCAGTGCCGCGCTGTTCAAGTTCGGCGGCTACGCCTTCGCCCAGCTCGGACAGCAGTGGCAGGGACATCTCGAACAGGCAGGAGAAGCGGCCGGCCGCCAAACGATGCACCCCGACGCACAGGCGCAGCTCCAGCGCGCATTGATGGGAGCCGGCGCGCCGCAAGCCGCCCTCGCCTCCTACGGGTTCTCCAACGCGTCCTATGGCGCTGCCCAGACCGACATGCAGTCGGCCGCCGGCGGTTCGTCCTACGTTGCGGCGAGCGTTACGGGCGGCACCTCGATGAGCGGAGCCGTCTCGACGGAGGCGGATCGCAAGACTGCCGGCATCCTGTCGGAGAATTTGGCTGCGACCAAGTTCGCGGACGGCGACGCGTCACAAGTGCTGTCGACCGAAACCCGACTCGGCACGGCCGACGCAGACCGCCGCAAGGGCGAGTCGGCACAAGCTCTGGTGCTCGACAGCGGGCAGTTCGGGAGCACGTTCCAAGCCGGGACTTTCAACGCGGCCGGGCACGGCATCGGCCGCCAAGCCACGTACGACAAGCTGGATGCGCAGACGGGTTCCGCCGACATCACATCCGACGGGATTCGTGACGTGTCGCGCGTCGACAACGCGAGCGCGCTCGCTGCGCAGCACTATCTCGGACCATCCGCGGCGCTCGAGAACCAGGAGCGGCAGCTCGCGTTCACGGTCTCCCAGTTCCGCGGCATGGGCACCTTGCAGGACGTCTCCGACGCCGGCACGGGTGCTGGCCGGCAGCAAACCGTGGCGAGCGACGCGACCAACCTGATGTGGCGAACGGTCGGCCGCAACGAGATGGCCGATTCGAACTTCGCAGCCATGGCCAGCGGCATCGCGACCGAAAGAAACATTCAATCGGCTGGCCGGGCGATCGGAATCGACACGTCGACGCCGGAGGGCATTTTCGATTTTCTCCGTGAGCAGCATCCGGGGGTCAGCGCCTACGTTGGCGCCGATCGCGCTGCCGACTTCCTGCGCAACCACACGAACGCATCGGAGGACCAGATCGCCGTCGTCGAAGCCTCGGGTACGGGAATCATGGTCCAGGCCTACCACGATCCTAACAATCCCGACGCCGGCATCCAGGTCGGCAACCTCAACGCGGCAACCACGCTGCAGGCAGGTCAGAGCTTCACCGAGCAGATCGGCGGATCCTATATCCGAGGCGTCTCGCGGTCTTTGCAGGACGGTGCCTTGTCGATTGCCGATCCAATGTCGCTGACCACGTCGTCTGCGATCGACACCTACAAGGAGCTATTCCAGTTCTCGGACGCGCATCCGGCCGGCCACCTAGATGACCAGACGCGAATCGTGCTGGGGAACGCGTGGGCGCGAGTTGTCGAAGGACGAGGAATCTCTAGCAACGCCCAAGACCAGGAAAATTTGTCTGCTCAGGTTGGCCTCGACGCTCGGGCAGGTACGGGGGGCGGTTGGCCGCGCCCTAGCGCCGGTAGTCGCTCTGTTGTTTCGGCCTCCTCAATGAGCTCATCGGCAGCCGTCGGAGGTGGTGCGAGCGTCCAGCACGTCGAAACCGGCGCGGTTGGTGAAAACATCGTGGTAAGCGCAATGACCCGTGAGGTCGGTGAGGCCTTTGCGTCTGCACAGAAGTCGGCGATCAAGATGTTCGGCGAGGAATCGGAGTGGACCCCGATCCAAACGGAGCGCGCTCAAGAAGTCATTGCGTCCACCTTCCACGCCGAAATGCTCAACCGCGAGTCTGGGTTCACGTTCGAAGCCAAGCAGGAAACGAAGGGTCCGGCGTTCTGGCAGGTCGAAGATCTGGACCGCGAGGAAACTGACGCTAGGGTGATCCGGAAAGTCAGGGAAGCCGCGAGCGATGTTCTACGCTGATCACCACCAGTATGGCTCCGCGACAGCGGCGCTCTCGCGGCGAGATTTAAAACGTCTTGGCGATAGAGTCTTTCTGGATACGCCAACCGTATGTGCCAGGGACACTCGGGTCTCCGGGGTCTGTAACCAGGTTCTTCACGCGCAGAGAGTCGTGCGGAAAGTTCATGGGGGAGTCATCGTCAAACGACGGTTCGACGTAATTCGGAACTACGGGCGCGAGTGCCCGGACTACGACACAAGCGACCAAACCGACGACGACGGCAACCGCGCACAGAACACCCGCCGGCGATCGCAATACGCCCATTGCGGCGAACACGCCGCCCAGCACGCCACCGCCCGTCAGCAGGAGGGCTGCAACATCAAAAACCTTCAGGGCCTTCGTCACACCCGTCTCCTCGATCGCTCTCAAAACCAGGCGATCTACACCTCTCAGTTTCCCCCCCAAGCGCAGCAAGTCAAGCCTGAAGTGGCGCACGCTCGCGATGACGCCCGGACGCCGGGTCCGCGAACAGGAAAGCGCGATGAACCGAGCAGCGGTGACGTCAGCAGCGAGTCCGGACGTGGCAGCAGCGTGCGGATTCCGCTCGATGGGTTTGACATGGCGACGAGCGCCTTAACGACGATCCTTTCAACCCCCAATAAGGCAGGAGGCCCTCATGCTCGCTCAATATTCTATTGGCGGGTCCGTAATGACGGATGCCGACGACAGTTTCCAGATGGCTCTCAACCACGCCTACGGAAAGCGGGAGCGACCCCTGTGCTTGTGCAGGAGCGAACCGATCCCGATGTACATCGCCCGGATCGATGGCCGGTTTTACATCAAGCGCATGCCGAACTCGGGAGACACACACGACCCAATGTGCGTGTCGTATGAAATGCCGCCGGAACTGTCGGGACTCGGCCCGCTGCAAGGAAGCGCCATCACGGAAGATGCAGAGAACGGCGGCACCAATCTAAAGGTCGCTTTCTCGCTGGCGCGCCGGCCCGGTCGGGGCGCGATCACTGAGTCGGGCATGGTCGCCGACACCGTGAAATCAGACGCCCACAAGCTTTCCATCCGAAGCACGCTCCACTACCTCCTGCACCAGGCCGGATTCAACCGCTGGTCACCTCGAATGGAAGGCAAGCGATCCTGGAATGTGTTTCGGCGGCACATCCTCGCCGCGGCTGAGAACAAGAGGCTCAAAGGACAGCCGCTGGGCGACCTGCTTTACATCCCTGAGCCGTGGACAAAGGACCAGGACCGTGACATCAAGGCCCGTCGGCAACAGCACACGGCCAAGATTGTTCCCACCACGGGCGGCACGCACTCGCTGATGGTGTACGTCGGCGAGTGCAAGAGCATCGAACAGACCGCGCTCGGATACAAAATGGTCGTCAAGAACGCGCCCGACTTCCCGCTCGTCTTCTCCAGGGACGTGCGCGAGCGCATCGGAAAGCGCTTCGGGATGGAATTCGGGCTCAAGGAAAGCCTCGACTCCTCGCACCTGCTGTTCATCGCAACGTTTAGCCTGGGTCTCGCTCGCGATGCGCAGCTCGACGAGGTCTCATTCGTCATCTGCACGAAGGAATGGCTACCCGTCGAGACGGTCGACGAGGTGGACCTGTTGCATGCGCTGGTCGCGCAAAGGCGACATTTCATCAAGGGCCTTCGATACAACACCGCCGCCGACGCACCGATGGCCTCAGCGGTCTTATTAGATTCCACGCACAAGGAGACTGCGCTCTACGTCGTCCCCGCGGCGGCATCGGACGCCTACCGGGCCGGGATTGAAGAGTTGCAGGAGGGCTCGTCCCTACCGAGCTGGACGTGGAATATCGGCGCGGAGGCCAAGGTGCCTGCTTTGCCCCCCGTGGCCGCCCTCGGCCAGCGTGCGTCGCCGTCGGCACCTCTCCACATGGAAAGCTCGTTCACTAAACCTTTGTCCCGCCGAGTTCCTCGTCGCATCTCGACCTCTCCTGCCACGTTATCCGGAATCGACCCAGTCGAACCCGGGTCATGAGCCTGCTCCTGAGCGCGGCATTAGCCGGCTCGCTGAACTGCTGGGCTGCCGCCGCATATCGCTACTACCTCCCAGCCGAGTTGCTTTATGCAATCGGTAGCGTCGAGTCGAGTCACGATCGCAGTGCTCGGGCCGTAGCCGACAATGGGACATATTCAGTTGGCCTGATGCAGATCAACTCGAGCTGGTTCTCCACGCTGCGGACATACGGCATCGAGGAGCACGAACTGTTGGAGCCGTGCATCAATATCCAGGTCGGCGCATGGATTCTTCGGCAGGAGGTCGACCGATACGGCTATTCATGGGAAGCCATCGGCGCGTACTACGCTGGCGCCCACAGCCCAAAGACCTATCGCTGGAAGATCCGCCTCTACCGCAAGTACGCCACCAAGGTGATCGACCGGTGGCAGCGGTTGCGAACGGCCCGTCGGCGGGCGATGCCGGCGCCGTCAGCGCTGCCTAACGCACATAAAGCCCGTCTCGTATCGGACGCCCCGCCCTAACACCTGTTCCTCGGTCGCCAGACGTGTTTCTAAAAGTCCTTGCCATCATCCTCGCCATCCTTACCGTGCTCTACGGCAGCTGGAACCTGATCGTCTCGGCTGCAGATGAACTGATCGTCGGCCGCGCCGCGGTCATCGACGGCGATACCGTCGAGATCGGAACGCGTCGCGTCCGTCTGTTTGGGGTGGATGCGCTGGAGTTGGGACAGGTATGCGACTACAAGGGCCGGAAATGGCAGTGCGGATATAGGGCGGCCCGCGATCTCGCCAAATGGCTGGGCCAGGCGACGATCGTCTGCCGGCGCCGCGCGAACTCCAATGATCGCGCGGTCGCCTCCTGCACCAAAGGTGTAGTGGATGTCGCGGGATGGATTGTGACGAACGGATTCGCGGTGGCCGAGCCTCGCCATTCGAAAAGCTATCTATCCGAGCAAGAGCGGGCGCGCGCATCGCGAGCGGGCATGTGGGCCTCATCATTCGACTTGCCTAAGGTCTGGCGCCACCAACATCAATGATTTCGTGGTGTGAGGCTTCGTCGGATGCCGTACAACCCTCCAGAGCGCCGCGGCAGACCTCTGGAGGGAGACCGCCACCAGACCTATCGTTGGCACGCATCGCCGATGCGATCGCGGTCAGCGTCGACTTGTGTCGGGTTGTAGACCGCTGCGCAGTTGTCCCGTGAATCCGGAATACCGTCGCCGTCGGAGTCGGGGCCAAATCCGCCTTCGTAAGCGCGGCCATAGACACCCCACTCACTTCCATCCTGACCGTTGGAGGTCCATGCGATGAACATCCGGCCGGTCGGATCGAGCGCAAGGCTCGGTTCGTACTTTTCGAATCCGGGACTGCTGTCAGCCCTGAAAGCGGCCGCCATCGGCTGGGTCCCCGATCCGTAGCGGCGCACGTATGCGCCGTTTTCGCTCGGACTCTGGGAGAACCGCATCCAGCTCACGGACAGGTTGCGATCCGCGTCCAGCGCGATATCAGGGCTGTAGTGATAAACGCCATTTCCATCAATGGCCACAAATGCTGAGCCTTGCGCGAGCCCGGTGCTCAGGAAACGGCGAGCGCGGATGTCTTCAAGATCCTGTTGCCAAGCGATCGCGAAGCTGCCGTCGTCGTGGATCGCCACCGCGGGGTAATGCTGCCCGTCGTCCGCCGCGGGAGTGACGCCGCTCATGGCGCCGAGCTTGTTGCCCTGTGCATCGTAGCGCTGAAACAGGACGTCGCTCTCGCTGTTCAGAGTTCGTGACCACGTCACGACGCTCGCACCGCTGCCATTCATGGCGATGCTCGGCATGTAGTGCGTTTCGCCATCGATCGGACTGACACTTGTGTTGGCGCCGAGCTTCATCCCGGTCGCTGTGAAGCGCTGCAGGACGATCCGATCGGCGTCTTCCTGACTCCAAACGATCGTGAACCGGCCATCGTCTGCAACCCCGACATGAGCGCTGCCCTGGTACTCCGAATTCACCGCGTCGACCCGCAGTTCCTCGCCCAGCTTGGCTCCCGTGGCGGAGAAGCGTCGCGCGCGAATCTGAATATCCGCGCCGGGCTGCGGTCGCCCTGACCAGGCCACGACAAAGCGCCCGTCGGCGGCCGCGGCAATCGACGGCGCGGAGTTGAACTGGTACGTGTTCGACTCGACGTTGAGCGGAAGGCCGACCGGGTTGCCGGCAAGGTCATACCGCGTCAGCCAAATGTTGCTGCTACCGGCGCTTTCGTCTGTCCATACGACCCAGGCGTTACCGGACGCATCGAAGGCGACATCGCCTACCGCCTGGCGCCCCTGAGTGACGTGGCTGATATGCAGCTCGGGCGTCAACGCCATGCCATGCCAGGCGAGGCGAGTGAGGGCACCGTGCAGAAAAGGGAGGCTGCGGAAAAGGCAAGGGCGGCGCGGCGCAGGTTGATGGTCGACACGATAGGCTCCAAGAAGGGCAGCGCGGGGTGCGCCGTTGCAGCCACCCTACGAGCCCGCGATGTCGACAGTGTTCCGCGCAACAGAAACATGGTGTCTGGCGATCGGACAGGCCTTGGAGTGCTACGGTCAGCCTTCCAGACGTAGATCTCCCCCGCCCAGCGCGCGGCGCGTGCTCCATCGTCACCCTCGTGCCGTGAAACGGAGGTAGTGCACAGGCGCCTCGGGCGGGCTATCGCGCGTTTTGGTCTTCTTGGTCGAGGTTCCGAACGCGCGCCCCGGGACAGCTACGCTGCGGACGACGGGCCGGCCACCTCTTGCATCGGCGCCTTCTCACCGTTCTTGATCACTGTGATCTCGCCGTCCACTTCCAGCAACGCAACCGAGACCTCGTCCAGCGTGCACTTTGAAGCGCGCAGAACTTGGTCGAATTCCGCGCGTGAGACGTTGTTGCGTCGCAATGCCCTGTCGAGGATCTGCCCTTGGCGCGCCAATACTTCCGGCCGGCCATCGACCCACTGTTCGATGCGCCGCGAACGGGCGGTCAGCCAGCTGAAAAGCAGATTGATCGCGATCAACGTGCCGGCTGCAATCCACGCACCGAAAACCGAATGATCATCGCCGATAAGGCCGTTCTGCGATGCCTCTCCAATGAGGATCAAGACAACCAGGTCGAAGGGCGTGAACTCACCGACGGTGCGCTTACCCGATACCCTCACGAAAATAAGCAGCGCCACGTAGATGAGGAGCGCACGCAGTGCGATCGTCCACCAGGGTGCATCCAGATGCCAGAGTTGCTCCATGGCTCTCTCCTTTCGGTGAACGCAATCGCAATCTCAAGGGACGCGGCCCGTCACGGGTGAGTCACAGCCCGGGCAGCTGGCCGTTAGATCCCTCGCGAGATGCAATGAGCGACCTGCAGAACATCGTGGGCCCCGCTCGATCCCTGTCCCCTGTGACCCATCAGATGCGACAACGCAGGGGGGCAAGGGACCAAGCGGATATGACGCCAACGATCCGGACCTCCAGGCACGCCGGGCCGCGATCGCAGTCAGGCCTTCGCTTTGGCTGCCTCAAGCTGCGCCTGGATCCATGCGCGATGGCGGCGTTCGTCGGTGAGGTTGGCCTCCACGACCGAGCGGGCCCCTGCGCCAAGTTCGAGTTTCAAGGCGGCTTCATAAGCCTTGTTGGTGACCTCTTCGTTCATGAGCATTGCCGTCAGGATTGCGTGGTCATCACCTACTAGGTCGGCGATGACGACCTTTCCTTTGGTCAGGTACTTCTTCATGTCGGGGCCTTGAGCAGGCGTCCCGCCCAAAGCGCGAACGACCTCTCCGACGTTCTGGGTATGGCGCTCGTGGTCGCCACAGTAAGTGTTGAGCGCAGCCTTGTAGGTCTGCGAATCGATCCGCTCGATCGCGGCCCGATAAGCCTCAATTGCGTCGTAGTCCAGTTCGATGAGTTCGTTGAGCGCCTTGATGGTGTTCATGGCAGAGATCCTCCAGGGAAGGGTCCGCCGGATGAGCAAACCGCGTGCCGCGCATTTGAGAGATCAACTGCCCAGCCTGGGCTCTAGGTGCCTACACAAAAGGTGTCGTTCGAGACGTGCTCTCCCCGGCTCAGAGCCGACACAGGGGGCACCGTGCAGGCGTCTCTGTACCTCGCGAACGAGCTCGAAAAACGCACCCGAGACTGAAGAGGCAATCAACTAACTCTTCGGCCGTATCGACCGCTTTGCGGAAGCAAAATGGGTCGGCGGCGGGGCGCGCGTCAATAGACCAATGAAGCCACCTACAAGGAGCAGAGTGCCGACCGTCCAGACGGCGAGAAACCCCGCGGTGGCCGAAGTGATGGGATCGACGCCCGGGGGCGTCGACGTGAAATAGCTTTCAAGATCATTTTTGGCGAGTGCGACCGTCGCCGACAGCAGGAGCACGGTCGCCCACATTCCGGCAGCACGGGTCCGTGGCCGGATCGGATGGCGTAGCGCCGCCAGTCGCCGCGCGTGCAGATAGGTGCCGGTCAGGCTCATCCCGCTCAAGAGCAGGCCAAACACGAACCACACCGCCTTGATGCCTAAACCGGCGAAATTGCCGAAGTGCAGCGGATCGGCCGTGTCGATCCAGCGTGCAGGCCATGGCAATTCATCGGCGCGCTGCATGAAGCGCGTGGCGCCGGTTTCCGGATCGAGGAACAAGCGGTTGCTGCGATCCCGCACCAGCACCGCCTCGGCTTGGCCGTCGAGCGACACAACGCCGCCCCAGTGACTCCCCTCGGGCAGCCCGACGCTTCGGATCTCCAAGTTCGGCCACTGCGTCGCGGCTCGGCGGACCAGCGTGTCGAGGTCGGTTGGCGTGAGTTCTACTGGTGACGAGGATGCGAACTGCGGCGTCTCCGGATATGCGATCGGATCTGCCCACTCCATCAGGTACCAGAAACCGGTAAGGGCAATCAGCAACGAGAACAGCAGGCCCCACACGCCCGCCATCTTGTGCAGCTCGCTCCAGAGTGCGTGCGATCCGCGCGGTCGGCGAGATGGCAGTAGGAAGCTGCGCCACCAGCGACGATAGAACATAAGCGGCGTCATCGTGGAGACGAACAGCACGACGCTGAACGCGCCGACAATCCAGTACCCGCCGAACGCGTTGCCCACGTCGAATAGGGCCATGTGCAGATCGCGAAAGAATCGCTGCACGTTGAGCCGACCGGCGCTGCCGCGGTAATCGGCGTTGTAGGGATCCAGATAGACGCGCGCAATGCGCTCGCCGGGCAGCTCCACGTCTGCGAATGCGGCCGAGCAACGGTAAGGCGGCGAGTGCAGCACAACCTGGACTGCATCGGGATGGACCCGCCGAACCGTCTGGTACAGCGCGCCCCAGCTTGCGGTCTCGCCGGCTCGCGCGGGCTCGACGCGCAGACGTGCATCAAGCAGCCAGTCGATCTCGTAGGACAGCACCGCGGTAGTGCCGCTCCAGCAGACGACGAACAGCAGCAGCCCGGTGGCGACGCCGATCCAGCTATGGACTTCGAACCAGCGACGTCGCTTCACGTCACGTCGTGATTCAGAAGCGCACGACGTATCCCAAAGTCGCGCGCGTGCCTTCCGACAGGTAATAGAAGAAGTCGCCGCTCGCCGCATTGGTTACGTTGACGTACTTGCGATCGAACAGATTGGCAATCCCCAAGGTGAGCTCGCCCGGACCCACCGGATAGCCGGTGCTCACGTCGACAAGGAACACCGTGGTGGACTCGCGCAGGCCCGAAGCTTCTTCCTCGCTGTCGAAGAAGTGCGTCTTGCCGTAGTAGCTCACCTGGATGCGGTTGTGCCAGCTTGGGAGGGGCTCGAATGCCGCGTACACGGTGGATCGGGGCGGAGAGATCGTGCTGGTGTCGAACGGGACGGAACGTTCGCCCGGAGCCTTGAATTTGCCTTCCTGGTACGTCGCGATCCCGCCGAGCTTCAGGGACCGGGTGACGGTCCAGTCTGCGGTCAGCTCGAGGCCGTAGAGCTCTTGCTCCAAGCTCTGCGGGATCAGCGGACAGATCGGCTCACCTTCGCAGCTTGCGTCCTCCTGCAGGTTGGCGGCCTTGTCCGATTCCGAATAGAAAACCGTCCCGCTGAATTCGACGGGTCCCTGGCGCCCGCGCAGGCCCAACTCGTACTGGTCGGATTTGGCCGCGTTGAGGTTGATCAGATCGGGATCGAGCGCGCCGCGCGCGGCGCGTCCGAACTCGGCAATCTCCGCACCCTGGCTGAAGCCACCGTAGATCTGCAGATCGCGGCGCAGGTCGTAAACCAAGCCGATGTTGTAGAGCGTGAGATCGAAATCGGGGATGTCACCCGGGGTTGCCGCGTTCGGTGTATCCGAATCAAAGCCGTCTGATCCGACCTTGCCGCGGAACTCTTCATGCCGCACGCCGCCCGTGAGCAACCACGCACCGTGACGCAACTTTGGCTGCAGGAACAGTGCATAGCTCTTGAGAATTACTTCTGGCGAGATGAAACCGATCACCGCGTCGCCGTCGGCCGGATCGACTTCAGGGCGGTAGTAGCGCTGGCGCAGCAGATCGACACCGTATGCGATGTCGGCCTCCGCGCCGCCCATCGTGAAATGGCGATTGAGCGTAGTGCGCAGTCCCAGGCGCTGATTCTCGGCGTCGGAATTGAAATAGAACACATCCCCTTCGAAGAAGTCCGCGGCGCGCTGGATCAACTGCTCGTCGTGCCAATACGTGCTCACATTGAGGCTGTGACCTAAGACGTTTTGAACGTCGTAGGAGAGCAGAAGCACGGTCTGCTCGGTCTCTGCATCGTCGGCGAAAGGGTTGGGCGGCCGGGCAATGAACGCGCTGGATGCGAGGCGCTCGCCGGAGATT
This sequence comes from Vicinamibacterales bacterium, assembly GCA_035281225.1. Lineage (GTDB taxonomy): Bacteria > Acidobacteriota > Vicinamibacteria > Vicinamibacterales > JAMQPK01 > JAMQPK01. Next base: position 3,611 of record DATEEI010000005.1, on the reverse strand, counting down.
TGCGTGAAGTCGGTGCCGTAGACGTCGTCGGGATCGTCGATGAAATAGAGGCCCGTCAACCGCAATGCACCCGCGCTTCCGAAATTCCATCCGAGCGAGCCATTGAGCGAATAGCTCTGGAACGTGTCGCCTTGGATGATGCCGTCCTCCGGGTTGCGGCGAACGCCGTAATCCTGGAAACCGCCGCCGAGGTAGTAATCCCATGCACCGAACTTCTGACCAGCCCCAAGATAGGCGTTGGTCTCGCCGGTCTTGGACCTTTCGTGCGGATTGATGCTGTACTGCGCGACGGCGTCGATCTCCAGTTTCTGCGAGCGCGCCTGACGGGTCTGGAGGTTGATCGCACCCCCGGGCGCTCCAGCACCGAATAGCGCGGTGGCGCCGCGCAGCACTTCAATACGCTCGATGGCAAAGGGTGAAAGGCTGAACAGGCTGTCGCACTGGGATCGGCGCAGGTTGTCGTTGGTGGGGACACCGTTGATCAAGAACTGCGCTGGCCGGCCTCGAATATTGGTGCGGCAGCCACTTCGGAATTCGCCCTGGCTGACGGTGAGCCCGGGGACCAGCACATCCAGGGTCTGCAGTACTTGCGTGCTCATGCCCAACTGCGTCTGCAGGTCATCCTCTTCGATCTGCGAGAGCGAGGTGGTCAGGTCTGACACCGACGCCGGCGTGCGAGACGCGGTGATCGTGATGGTTTCGAGTGTGGGCTCAGACGCTGCCGAGCCGGCTGGCGTGGTGGGGTTCTGTTGTTCGGCTTGAAGCGAGCCTGAGCCGATCAGGAGCACGCACAATCCGGCGGCAAGCCGAGTCCCTGAGGTCATTCTTGTAGTCCTTAAAGGGCCCTTCGAACGGGGCCGTGGTCCCAGAAGCGCGCTTGATGATAATGCGAGTGAATCGCATTTGGTAGCGCGCCGGGTTGTCATCGTTCGCGTACCTCCAAGATCTTGCGAGGACCCATGCAAGGGCTCGCTCTTCGGTCGGCCGGCGTAGCGCCCGCCGCCTTTCACGACACGGTCTAGCGCCCGTGGCACGTCCGAGCGGTCGGATTGGAGCGACTAAAGCCCGATCGAACGCTCCGGGTCGCGCGTCGGTGAATCCAGTTCCAGAACCGGCGCGGACGCAGGATTCAATAGCGCCGCAACGCGCGGGGGCAGCTGGTCTCGATCTCGCGCGACCTGCGATGAGTGTTTGATCCCGTCCATGATCGACGCCACCGGGCTGGGCTCTGACGGTCGTGAGGATGAGCCAAATGCCCGGGAGATCAGTTCCATCGTGGACCGAAGCCGATCCGTACGTTCGTCCGCGAGTGACTCCAGCGCCGATGTCTTGTCCCCCGGATTGTGGAGGATGCGCCTGGCCAACTCTCTCTTGTCATCGGTGAAGAACACCACCGACTCACGGTGCCGACTTACGCCGACCAGAAACGCATGGTGGTTCACCATGTGCGCGTCCTGGACCGGCGCGTCGACCAGCACGCGATCTGCGGTCTTGCCCTGCGACTTGTAGAGGCTGGTCGCGTAGTAGTGCTCCCAATGCTGGTCCTGGGCTGTGTTTCCGGACCTTCCTCCCGGAGCGGGATCGAAGTCAATCAAGCGGCCGTCCGACGTGCGTGCTCTGACACCTCGATCGGAAACCTCATAGACGGAAAGAACGTCGCCGTTGACCAGCCCCTTCTCACGGTCCGGTCGGTTCCACACGATACGGTCGTTGACAGCAAGCGTGGTGGTACGTGGCCGAAAGTGCTCGGCATGTCGCAGGGCCCCCTTGGCCTCGCGTGAATTGAAGCTCAACACTTTCTGACCATCACTGATGGTGAGACGATTGACCGAAGTTTTTCCCTCAACCTGCAACACGTGCCAATAGGAGTCGGCGCCAATCTCCATCTTCTTGTGATCGACACCGAACCGCAGAATGTCGCCCGGTTTGTATGACGCCGCATGCTGACGATCGGCGCGCTGGCCGAACACTGGAAAGAGCTGCTTGGCGGCAACCTCCCCACCGAGTTCCCCGGCGTCGCGCAGGTAGCCTCGCGCGCGATCGTTGAGACGGGTTTTGACTTCGTTGCGCATCGAGATCATGAGGGTCTCGGACCGGTTCTCGGAGCCCCACCACTGACGCACAAGTTCGGCTTCACGGTCGGCACCCAGCTCGCGGATCTTCGGGTCGAGGAGTGTCATTGCTTTGGCGATGTCGCGGTCGATCGCCGTCTGCACCAGGGTCCGGTCGACCTGATCGCGCTGGCGGTGGATCTGTGTCATCTCGACTTGGCGGATGCCGCTCTTGACGAGACGGTCGAACGGCCGCCCCGCATTGATGGCCTCCAGCTGGGCCGGATCGCCGATCAGGGCCACCTTGGCGCCTGTGAAAGCGGCGAGTTGCAGCAGCTTTCGCATTTCGGCGTTTGGAAGCTGGCTCGACTCATCGACGATCCAGACCTGCCTTCTGAATTCTTCCATCAGCGCATCCCGCGGAGCCGGTCCCATCTTCTTGAGCTGGGATACCTGGCGTCCAACTCGGGCGACATGACTGCTGACCGTGCGGGCGACGCCTAGGCGCCCGCCGTCCGCCAATTCCTTGGCCGCGGCACCGTTGGGGGCCATTCCGATCGCTGTGTAACCCTCTCGATCGAGAATCTGCTTGACGCTCCCCACCATCGTCGTCTTGCCGGTGCCCGGCCGGCCAACAACGGCCACGAACTGATCCTTGGACGACACGATCAGCTTCACCGCCTCCCGTTGGCCCTGGTTGAGCTTCGAATCCCGGAGCAGCTTGTCGACGGCACGCGCTCCGACGACGGCCGCAGCCGAATCCCGACCCCGCACGACCAGATCTTCGATCCGCTGTTCGTGCTGCGCGGCCTGAGGCGTCGTCCAGGCTTTGCGCTCCCCGATCCGCGCCGCGTAGAGATCTACCTGCTTCGTACGCGCCGCGTTGCGAGCGATTGCCATCGCGTCTTCGACGTTGAGCTTTCCCATCCCCGCCGCGAGTGTCGCGCCTACCAGGTCCGCGTTCGTAAAAGCGGCCTCCCGCTCCGACAGTCGATCGATCGCATCTCGAAGAATCTCGAGCTTCTCCGAATCGCTCACACGCTCCGTCCGGTCCAACCCGGACATTCCCTCTCGCAATGCCAGCGCCGGATCGAACCCCAGCGCCGCCGCCTCTGCTGCCCATGACTCGCGTCGCTCGAGCAGGCTGGAAGGCCGTTTGCGCTCGCGGGTCTTGAGCGCGGCCTTGGCGCTCATCAACGCGCCTTCCTGGTTCCACTTGGCGAGCTTCGCGTCGATGTCCGCCCGCCGCTTCGAGAACGTATCCAGGATGTGCGTGGGTACGCCAGAGATCTCGAACCGCCCGTCCGCATGGGTCTGCTCGATCTCGAACCCCATGCGCTGCAGGCTCAGCGCGAGTGCAGCGCGGTAGACATTCCCCGCGGCCATCTTGTGCTCGAACAATGGGCGCGAGTGCAGCGATCGCCACTTGCCGTCCTCGCGCTGCGTTGCGTTCAGCACCAGCGCGTGCGTGTGCAGCTGCGGGTCCTGCGCACGGCTGGTGTCGTGCTGGAACATGGCGACGACCAGGGCGCCGGTCAGCTCCGTTTTCTTCCCCAGCCA
>DATEEI010000004.1:0-49415 GCA_035281225.1 Vicinamibacterales bacterium | reverse complement strand
AAGTTGGCCGAATCTGTGTACGAACTGATAGGCACTTTCTCTACTACGGACGACATGCGCTCTGTCGTCCTTCCGAATCTCAGGCTCGTTCCATCGAGCGTATTCCCCCAAGAGTTCTCCTAGTCTCCTAAGCTCCTGCTCCTGACGGTCCGGCTAAAGCCGGACACTACGTACTGAGTCCCGCGCGTTTTTTCTCGGCCGCGCGCTCGGCTTTGAGGCGCTCGAGTTCCACCGCAGAGTGATCCACGAACGTCATGGCCGCGGCGATGGCGTGGTGGCCGGCTTGCTCGTCAATGAGCCGGTGCATGGTCTGGCAGATTCTGCGGTAGGCGGGGTGTCCTTGCGGCGCGGTGCGTAGCTCGAGCAGGTGCATCGCCTCGCGCGCGTTCATATCCATGTAGAACCGAATGCGATACGCCATGGAGACGGCGTAGGGTGCGACCGCAGATAGACCGGCCGCGTGCAGCGAGTCGGACAGCCCGGCTGACGTCTCCATGACCTCGGTCCAATCCTTGTGTGCGCCGGCGGCTTCGATGGCATCCGGTTCGACATAGCCGTGAAGGGCGCCGAGCGGCTGCCACTCGAGGGTCAACAGCCGATGCCGCTGGAGATCGCGGAACGCGCCGTAGTCGGCGAGCACATCGAAACGATACGTCGTCCGCTCGAAGGCACGGCCCGGCTTGTGACGCCGATTGGCTCGCTCGCCGACGTACGCCCGAAGAACATTCGCGCGATCGGCGGGCGACATCGTGCGGGCGACGGTGAACAGCTGGTCATCTGGTAGATCGGAGACCGCATAGAGCGCCGCAGCGACAACCTTTATCTCACCATCAGGATCGAAGTCCGTCAGCGTCACTTCCGGGCGCGTCTCGCGTCCCACATCGGCGAGCAGTTCGACTGCGACGCCCTCGGTCGCAGTTTTCGTCGCGCCCAGATATTGCGTCCAGGCTCCGCCGCGATCGGGCTGGTCCACTCGCGTGAGGAACGCAGGAATCACTTTCCGGAGCTCTGTCAGGATCTGGCTCGCGTAGTCCTGAGACTCGGCGAGCGGGTTGGCGCGCATACGCAGCAACAGGGCCTCATACGCCTGGCCGGTGCCGAAGAGACCCATGTTGGACTGCACGGCCGCCGGCAGCAGACCGCGAAGCGTGTCGAGGGCTTTCGCACGAATCGCGGCGCGGTAGACGCCATCGCTGTCGGAAGGGTCCTTTGGAAAGCGCGCGCGGAAATGCTCCTGCATCGGCTCGATCCACCGCGCGTAGATCTCGAAGGTGCGATCGAGGGTCGTCCGATATCGCGCCAGCAGCGGCGTTCCGTCGAGCTCCTTCGGCACGTGATACTTCCAGTGTCCGCCGGGTCGATCGGTATACGGCACGTAGCGCGTGGACTGCTCGAGGTACGCCATGAGACGGCCCCACTCGAGCACTTTTGTCAGCACGTTCGACACGCCTTCGCAGGCCAGGTGCACGCCGCCGAGCTGCGCGACCGAGTCGTCGCCGAATTCAGAGAACACCTTTGCGTAGAGTTTCTCGGCCCGTGCGACGCCAACCTGGCTGTCCGACACCGCGCTGCCGTGAAGGTCGCCGAGAAACTCGTCGAGAAACAATCGCCGTAGCGATTTCGCCGAACGGGAATAGCGAGAGAACAGCGCGCCCTTGACCGTGTCCGGCAAATTGGTCAGCGCAAAAACCGGTCCTGTGAGGTTTGAGAAGTACGGTGCGAGCGCCCGCTGCTCGTCTGGCGTGAATTCGGACACGGCGTCAGAGTACACTATCCGAGTGTCCGGCTGAAGCCGGGCGTTGCGCCAAGTGCCCGCATTCCGATTTCGTCATCAGCTTCGCGCGCGATTCCGCGATTGCGACCTGTTCGGTCACGTCAACAACGCCGTCTATTTCACCTTTATGGAAGAAGCGCGCTGGGCGTACTGGCGCGAGCTCACCGGCGACTTCCCGCACGATCGTCTCCCGGGGTTGATCCTCGCGCGCGCGGAGTGCGATTTCATCCGTCCTGTGCGACCTGGCGAGCGCATCGACATCTGGATCGGCATGACGAAGATCGGCCGGACCAGCATGACGATCGATTGCGAGATGCTCGACGAACAGGGCGGGGCGGTGGCCAAGGGCAGGGCCGTAATGGTCGCGTATGACTACTCATCGACAAAGCCGGTGCCGGTGCCCGACTGGGCCCGGGCGCGCATCGAGGAATACGAGGGGCGACAGCTCTCGCGGCCATGATCCGTCTCGAGCACGTTTCCAAACATTTCGAAGGCCGCCGCCGCGTCACTGCACTCGAAGACATCAACCTCGAGATACCCAAGGGCGAGCTGGTCTCGATCGTCGGGCCGTCGGGCTCCGGGAAATCGACGCTGCTCAACCTGATCGGCGGCCTCGATCGGCCAACGGGAGGCACGATCACGCTCGACGGCCAGAGGCTCGACGGCCTCACAGAAGATGGGCTGACCGCCGTTCGACGGGACAAGCTCGGTTTCATCTTTCAGTTCTTCAATCTGCTGCCGAGCCTGTCGTGTCTCGAGAATGTCGCGCTCCCGCTGCACCTGCGAGGCTGGGCGCGCAAGAAGATCGATGCGCGGGCGCGAGAGCTCCTCGCGCTCGTGAAGCTGAGCGCCCGTCTCGATCATCTTCCGGATGAGCTGTCCGGGGGCGAGCGTCAACGAGTGGCCATTGCGAGGGCGCTGTCCGTCTACCCACCGATCCTGCTCGCCGACGAGCCTACGGGGAATCTCGACACACAGACGGGCGCCGACATCCTTCGGCTCATCAGCGATCTTCACGTCACCTTCGGCGCCACCATACTGATCGTGACGCACGACATGAGCGTGGCGGAAACCTGCCAGCGGATGATCACCATCCGGGACGGCAAGATCGTCGGAAACGTGAGGCGATAGCCATGCGCCTCCTTCGCCTGATCAGCTGGCCGTATCTGCGAAAGCACGCGGTGCGCTCGCTGTTGACGGTTGTAGGCATCGTGCTGGGTGTCGCAGTATTCGTCGCGATCCACACCGCGAACGAAGCGGTGTTCTTCGCGTTCGAGCGCACGGTCGACCGCATAGCCGGAGCGGCGCAGCTGCAGATTACATCTGGTGAAACAGGATTTACCGAAGACGTGCTGGAGCGCGTGCAGGGAATACCAGAAGTGCAGGTGGCGGTGCCGGTCATCGAAGCTCCGGCCGGGACCAACCTCGCGGGGCAGGGCAACATCCTGATTCTCGGCGTCGATATGACCGGCGATCGCAGCTTGAGAGACTACGACCTCGAAAGCGGGGACGAAGCGATCATCGACGATCCGCTGGTATTCCTGGCGCAGCCCGATTCCATCATCATCACCAAGGAGTTCGCCGACAGGAACGCACTCACGGTCGGCAGCCGGCTGACGTTGTCGACGATGGTCGGGGATAGAGCGTTTAGGGTGCGGGGCATCATGCGATCGGGTGGTCTCACCAGCGCATTCGGCGGGAACCTGGCGGTGATGGATATTTACGCGGCGCAGCAGGTCTTCGGCCGGGGCCGGCGTTTCGATCGGATCGATCTCAAACTGAATGAAGGCGTGGCGGTTGACGCGGGACGCGCAGGTATCCAAGAAGCACTGGGCGTCGGGTTCGACGTCGAAGCCCCCGCCTCGCGCGGTCAGCAGCTTGAGTCGACGCTGGCGGTCTATGCCATTTCGATGAACGTCTCGAGCGTGTTCGCGCTCTTCATCGGGATGTTCATCATCTACAACTCGTTCGCGATTGCCGTCACTCAGCGGCGGCCGGAGATTGGCATTCTTCGCGCGCTGGGAGCCCCACGCCGGCAAATCAGAAATCTGTTCCTGATCGAGAGCGCCATCAGCGGTGTCCTCGGATCGGTGGCAGGCATCGCGGTCGGCATGGTGATGGCCCGCGCGATGGTGGGCTCGATCTCCAGCATGCTCGAAGGCATTTACGGCGTCGCCGAACGGGCCGATGAAGTGCTGGCGGATCCGTGGCTCCTGACAACGGCGATGGCGATCGGTGTCACGACCAGCATGATTGCGGCATGGCTGCCAGCGCGAAACGCGTCGCGCGTCGATCCTGTCCAAGCTCTGCAGAAAGGCAAATATCAGGTTCTGACAGCCGGCGAGAACCGGGCTCGCCGACTGGGCGCAACCGTGCTGATGGCTGTCGCACTCATCTTTCTATGGATCGGTCGATCGATCTGGTTCTACGCCGGCTATGTGTCGATCGTCGTCGCGGCGCTGCTGCTCGTTCCCACTGTCTCGCTCTGGTTCGCGCGGGTGCTTCGGCCGATCCTCAAATGGCTGCGGCCAGTGGAAGGGGCGCTTGCGGCCGATAGCCTGATTCAATCGCCACGCCGAACGTCAGGCGCTGTCGCTGCCTTGATGCTATCGCTCGGTCAGGTCATCGGCCTCGGCGGCGTCGGGCGCGAGAGCTACAACTCGATCGTCGACTGGATGAACACGACGCTGAACCCCGATCTCTTCGTCGCGGGCTCGCAGAACCTCTCGGACAGGACGTTTCGATTTCCGAAGACGCTGGGCCCACAGATTTCGGACGTGCCAGGCGTGGCTCAGGTTCAGACCGTGCGCAGCCTGCGGGTCAACGTCCGCGGCACGCCCGTGATGCTGGTCGTCATCGATACGGCGAGCTTCGAAGAGCGAGGCCGCCGTCAGACCGTCAGAGAGGCTCCCGGCGGGATGTACACCCTGACGAAAGCCGGCAGGGGCGTCATGGTGTCGGACAACTTTGCGAGACTCCAGAAGATGGATCTGGGCGACACCGTCGATCTTGCCACTCCTGCCGGTATGTTGAGCCTGCCGATCGTCGGGATCCTCATGGACTGGTCCGATCAGCAGGGAACCGTCGTGCTCGATCGTGCGCTGTACGATCGGCACTGGGGCGATGACACCGTGAACGTCTTTCGCGTCTACGTGGATCACGGCAGTGATCCGATGGATGTACGGCAGCGGATTCTCGAGCGCGTCGGCGCCGACCAGCCTCGGCTGCTCGTCTTGACGAACGCCGAGGTGCGGCGCTGGATTCTGCAGCTTACCGACCAATGGCTGCAGCTGACCTACAGCCAGGTATTCATCGCGGTGCTCGTCGCCATCCTCGGCATCGTCAACACCCTCACTGTGTCGATCATCGATCGCAAGCGCGAGCTTGGAGTGCTGCGCGCTGTTGGTGGATTCCGGCGGCAGATCCGGCAGACTGTGTGGATGGAGGCTGTCGCTATCGGGGTGGTGGGGCTGGCGCTCGGCGTGTTGTTCGGCGCCGCCAATCTGTATTTCCTGCTGGAGATTACCGGGCGAGATCTGTCTGGGATGTACCTGCCCTACAGGTTCCCGGCAGGGATCGCACTCGCGTTGCTGCCGACCATTCTCTTCGCGGCGTTCTTTTCGGCCTTGTGGCCGGCCGAGTCCGCGGTCCGCATGTCGCTGGTCGAGGCGTTGGAATATGAGTAGTCCAGGGTCCAAAGTCCAAAGTCCAGAGTCCAGAGTCCAGAGCCCAAAGTCCGGAGTCTGGATCGCCGCGGCCCTTCTGCCGATCCTGTTTGCCTCACACGGCTACGCGCAGAGCGATGCGCGGCAAATCATGGCCGAGGCACAGCGGCGATCCGAAGCGAAGTCGCAGAGGTACGAAGGGTTGCTGCAAGTGCTCGACGGAGGAGGCAAGGTCGCCGACAAGCGGTGGAGCTTCGTGCGGCTCGGCTCGCACGGCAGCAGTAAGGCCGTGCTTCGGTTTCTTGCGCCGGCCGAGGTGAAAGGCGTAGCACTGCTGATTGTCAACCATCCCGATCGCGCGTCGGATCAGTGGATGTGGACGCCCGCCCTTCAACGCGAGCGGCGCATTGCGCTGCAGGATCGCTCCACCCGGTTCTTCGGTACCGACTTCAGCTTCGAAGATCTCGAGGAGCGCGACGTCGACCAGTACGATTACCGCCTCCTGGGCGAACAGCCGATAGACGGCGCCGCGTGCTGGCGCATCGAATCGGTTCCGTCCAAGAGGAAGACCTCGCAGTACACCAGGTCCGAGGTCTGGATTCGCAAGGACAACTACGCATTCGCGCAGATCGAGAGCTACGTCAAGGCGGAGTTGGTGCGTCGATTGACGTACAGCCACTTCGCCCAGTTGCAGGGCATCTGGACGGCCCGGCGTCTCGAGATGAGCGATCTGCGAAGGAAGAGCCGGACGATTCTGACGCTCGAGAAGCTCGAGTACAACGTCCCGCTGAGGGACGAGGATTTCACGCTCCAGTCGCTTCGGAATCCACTGTGATCATCCTGCTGATCCTGCTCGTGCTGGCTTCGTCGGCCAGCGCGCAGGACGTCGCTATTCGCGGCTTCGCGGAAGTTCAGTCTGCTGCGTATCCCGAAACCACACCGCAGGACGCTGACCGCGTCGCGGTCGAAGGCCGCTTCCGCTTCGAGCCCGCATACAAGGCCACATCATGGCTGACGCTGGCGGGGTCGGCCGACGCGCGCATCGACAATCTGGAGCTCGTTGAACGCGCCTGGCGCTTCGATATCCGCGATCGCGGCGTGCGACGGCCGCCATTCTCCTTGCGTCACGCGGCGGTAACCCTTCGGCGGGGTCCGGTCGCCGTCGACCTCGGCAAGCAGTTCATCCGCTGGGGGAAGGCAGACATTCTCAATCCCACGGATCGTTTCGCGCCGAGAGACTTTCTCGAAGTCACAGACGATGAGTTTCTGGCGGTGACGGGCGCGCGTGTTCAGTTGGAGCGCGGGGGACACTCGATCGATTTGGCGTGGGTGCCGTTGTTCACGCCGAGCCGCATTCCCCTGGCCGGACGGCGCTGGGCGCCGGTGGCACCTCAGATTCTGGAGTCCGTTGCTATCATCGATCTCGGGCCGGCATTTCCGGGACGGTCACAATACGGTGCGCGCTGGAACGCGCGCGGATCGGGCTACGAGCTCTCGCTGTCGTATTTCGACGGGTTCAATCACCTGCCGCATTTCACCCTTCAACAGGTATCGGAACAGTCTCTGGCCTTGCTGCAGCGATCGTATGCGCCGTTGCAGATGGCGGGCGTGGACGCGGCGGTGCCGCTGAGGTGGTTCGCGATAAAAGGCGAGGCCGCGTGGTTGAAGACGACCAGTGCGGTCGCCGACGACCTCGTTCTTTACGTCATTCAGCTGGAACGGCAGTCCGGGGAACTGAGCCTCGTCGGCGGTTACGCGGGCGAACACGTCGCCGCGCGGCGTTCGGCGCTCCACTTTGCGCCGGACCGCGGCTTGACGCGGGCGTTTCTAGGTCGAGTGGGATACACCTTCGGGCCCACCAGCGAGATGACATTCGAAGCTGCCGTCCGGCAGAACCTCGACGGTGTGTGGCTCAAGGGTCAGTATTCCCGGGCGCTCGACGCACATTGGCGCTGGACGCTTGCGGGAGCAGCGATTGGCGGAGAGGAACGCGACTTCATCGGACAGTACCGGAGGAATTCACATCTGCTTCTGACGATACGATACAGTTTTTAGGCGACCGCGCGGTTATGTGATCAATCCTCGAAGATCTTTGCAAGCTTGAGTTCCAAGCCCGGTAGCAGCGGGGTCGTCAGCACATCGTCGTTCTCGAGAAAGAGCTCTGCGACGCGCTCGTAGCGGTCGTTGATGCGGCGGAACACCTTGATTGAATCGATGTCGGGATCGACGATCCAGTATTCCTGGACCCCGAAACGCTCGTAGATGCGCTTCTTGATCGTTTCGTCGCGTCGGCGTGTGCTCGGTGAGCCGACTTCCACAGTCAAATCCGGCGCGCCCTTCACCCAAGGCGACGGTTCAAGCCGCTGAGCGCGGTCGTTCGAAATATAGAGGAGGTCGGGTTCGACGACGTCATGGTTCGACAGGATGACGTCGAGCGGTGCGCCGTACACCCGACCGATCGGATGTTGCTGGAGGTACGACCATATCAGACCGCTCAGGTTGGTGACGATTGCCTGGTGTTTGCGAATCGGCGTTGGCGTCACGTAGTGCTCCCCATCGATCAACTCGTGCCGTTTCCCATCCTCTGGAAACAGCACGTAGTCTTCGTAGGTGAGCTTCACACCGGGACTGCTTGGCTTCACGTTCTCACTCCCAGCCATGCGCTCATTGTATCCCTCGAGGCCAGCGAGAAACATGCCACTTCGGTCGGCAGATTTCAGTTTGGAATTCATCGTGTCGCTTGTAGGCGTTGCAGTATTTCGACTGGCAGGATTGCCGATCGATAGCCAATCCTGCCACCCTGGAGCACAGCGGATCGATCCGAGGCGACGCTAAGATATAGTTTCTAAGGGATGTCGCTGCTCGTTACACCAGAGGGCCTGTCACGCGAGCTCGCGCTTCCGCGGACACCACTGCTGATCGATCTCAGGCCGGCCGAGAATTTCTGCGAAAACCACCTCCCGGGAGCGGTGCACCTCGACCTGTTCGGTATCAGCAGCATTGATACCGACCCCGCGCCACTGAAAGCGTTTTTCTGGATTATCGAGCATCTCCTCGCCTCTCGAGGTGTGGCGAACGATGTGCCTGTCGTGGTCTACGACGACACGTCCGGCATCAGGGCGGCGCGGGCTTTCTGGTTCCTCGAGTTGTTCGGTCATCCCAATGCGCGCGTGCTCGACGGCGGCTATCGGGCGTGGGTAGCCCGCGGTCTTCCGGTGACACAGATAGCAGCCAAACCCGTTCCGACCGAATGGACCGGCGCGCGCGATGAGACGGTCCTTGCCGGTTGGAGCGACGTGCGCGATCGCCTCGGCAAACAGGACGCGGTGATTCTCGACACGCGAAGCGACGGCGAGTATTGTGGCACCTCGGTGCGGGCTGCGAGAGGCGGCGCAATCCCTGGCGCCGTCCATCTGGAGTGGACGAACAACCTCGGCCCGGACGGCGCGTTCAAGCCGATGGACGAGCTGAAGCAGATGTACGAACGTGCGGGCGTGACGCCCGATCGGGAAGTCGTGACCTACTGCCAGGGCGGGTACCGCGCGGCGCATTCGTATCTCGCGCTGCGGCTGCTCGGCTACCCGCGTGTTCGCAACTACGTCGGATCGTGGAAAGAGTGGGGCGATCGGACCGATCTTCCCATCGAGCACCCGAAGGAATCCTAAATGGACAACATCGACAAGGTCGTTGATTTCATCAACGTGCAGCGCGATCGCTATGTGGAGGAACTGAAGCAATATCTCGCGATCCCCAGCATCAGCGCGCTTCCGCAGCACCAAGCCGACGTGCGCCGCGCGGCCGATTGGAGCGCCGATCACATGCGCGGGATTGGGCTCGAGAACGTTCGCACGATCGAGACGCCTGGGAATCCCATCGTGTACGGTGAATGGGTGAACGCACCGGACGCACCGACAATCCTGTTCTACGGTCACTACGATGTGCAGCCGGTCGACCCGATCGAATTGTGGAAGTCGCCGCCGTTCGACGCGACCGTTCGTGAAGGGGAGATCTACGCGCGAGGGGCGGCCGACGACAAGGGGCAGATCTTCATGCACTTCAAGGCCATCGAAGCCCACATGAAGCAGGCCGGCCGTCTGCCGCTGAACATCAAGGTATTTCTCGAAGGCGAAGAAGAAGTCGGCAGCCTTCACCTCGACCAGTTTGTTCGCGACAACAAACAGATGCTCGCCGCCGATGTCGTCGTCATTTCTGACTCGGCGATGTTCGCGCGTGAGATTCCGTCGATCTGCTACGGCCTTCGCGGGCTTGTCTACTACCAGATCGATCTGCGAGGCACAAAGAGCGATCTGCACTCAGGGGTATTTGGCGGGGCCATGGCAAACCCAGCGTATGTGCTAGCGCAGATTCTCGCGCAGATGAAGGACAAAAGCGGGCGTATCAAGATCCCGGGTTTCTATGAAGACGTGAGGGATCTGACCGAGCAGGAGCGGGCGGAGTGGAGGAAGTTGCCCTTCGACGAGAAGAAATATCGAAAAGAGTGGGGCGCGCCGAAGCTGGCGGGTGAGTCCGGCTACTCGGTGCTTGAACGGTTGTGGGGACGGCCGACGGTCGAAGTCAACGGGCTGTTGTCGGGATTCACGGGTGAGGGACCGAAGACGGTCATCCCAGCGGTCTCGATGGCGAAGGTTAGCATGCGCCTGGTTCCCAATCAGGATCCGGACAAGATTGCCGCGCTGTTCGAGGAATACGTCCGTAAGATCGCACCGGGCACCGTCGAGCTGAGGCTCACCCGCCTTCACGGCGGGAAGCCGTGGATGGCCGAGTTCGACAGCCCCTATATTCGAGCCGCCGGCCGCGCCATCGAAAAGGGCTTCGGCAAGACGCCCGTGTTCACGCGAGATGGCGGATCGATTCCCGTCGTGGCAACGTTCCAGGAGGAGCTTGGGATTCCCAGCGTGCTGTTTGGAGTTGGACTCCCCGATGAGAATGCGCACGCGCCGAATGAGAAGCTCGACCTGGGAAATTTTCACGGCGGCATCATCGCTTCGGCTCATCTCTATCAGGAGATCGCGCAGCTTCCTCGTTGAGCATGCTCGACTTGATGGATCGGCTCGAGCGGTTTTACGGGCCGCTGCCGCAGCCGCCCGACGATCCGTTCGCGGTGTACGTCTGGGAAGTGCTCGGCATCCACACGACCGCGGCGCGGCGCGATGCGGCGATGGGCGCGCTCAGGAAGATCCCCGCGCTGACGCCAGACTCGATGGGTCGGGTGGCACGAGGAAAGCTCGAGAGTGCCATCGCCTTGGCTGGACCGTACCGTGAGGAGCGGTTGCGTGCGCTGACAGCGGGCGTCGAGGTGTTCAAGCGCCATCTCGACCTCACCAAGCGTCTCCGCGGCCCACTTGCCCCGGCGACAGAAGCGCTCGGCATGTTTCCTTACCTCACCACGGTGTCGGGGCAGTGGCTGCTGTTGTTCGGAGGACGCCAACTACTGCTTCCGGATGATCCACCTTTGCTGCGCGTTCTGGCGCGGCTGGAGACCGACGCGAAGGCAGTCTTGCAGCAGCTCGGAGATGTGCAGACAAGACTACAGCGGGCCGCACTGTACTTCTCTCATCACGGTCGGGTTACCTGCATCGAGTCGGACCCGATGTGCCACATCTGCCCGCTGCGATCCGAATGTCCCTTTCCTCGAGGACGAGCATGAACCGAGCGGCCGTGACCGGTGCCTTGTGTGCGGTGGTTCTGTTGCGTCACGTGTCTGCGGCGCCGCCGTCGTTCGTGGACATCACATGGATGTCGATCTCGAACATGTACTACGAGCTCGGATCGCTGGGCCTCGTGACCGACGGCTACATCAGCCGCCTTCCTCAAAGCGCGTTCTTCGGCGGGGGCGGTGGCCTGGCGCAGACACGGCAGACGTTCAAACCAGACGTTGCCGCCGTCACCCGAGTGATGAACGCGCTCGGCACGCCATCGAAGATCAATCTGCTGCTGACGGGTCACAGCCATTGGGATCATTCCTTCGATACGGCCACATGGTCGAAGCTGACAGGCGCGCGCATCATCGGATCGAAGACGACGTGCCTGCAGGCGCAGGCTGAAGGAGTTCCAATGGATCGATGTCGCGCCGTCTTCGGACGCGAGGCGATCGCGCTGGCCGATGGCGTCACGATGAGGGTTGTGCGGTGGAACCACAGCGGCGATTCGGTCCGGAATCCGGAGCAACACGACCCGGTGGAGCTTGCCGCGGCGCCTGTTCCGGATCCCGTTACCGGGGGGTTGCGTGCGGGTGTTGCCGAAGACTTTCCCAACGGTGGGGGAAACCGTGCTTTTCTATTTACCGTGGACGGACCACAGGGCTTCAGCTGGTTCTTCAACAACTCGGCAAGCGCGGTCGATTTGCACGTTCCGATCGTGATCGACGGCATAGACCATGGTGCGCCGATTGAGAACCTGAAGATTGCGATGAAGGAGGCGAAGCTGGAGTCGGTTGATTTGTGGATTGGCTCTGGTGGTGTCGCGGTAGCGGAACTGGTCTTGCCGGTGCTGAAGCCGAAAGCGTTCATGCCGGTCCATTGGGACGGCCTCTGGGGAGCGTTCGAAGCCGGTGTGCCGAAGCCGTACGCCGACGCGGCTCTCGAAATATTGTTCAAAGGGGCTGGCGTAGCGGTGGTGAAGCCAGGCCAGTACATGGACAAATGGCGGCTGGATCGCAGCGGCGTGCGGCCGGTACCAAATGCCAAGGTGAAGAAGGCGCTTGGCTTCAATTAATTAATTTAGCCTCGATCGCGTCTCCTGACGCTGTACACTCCCTGGCTGGCCAATGATCGTCACCCGCTATGCATCCGCGGACGCGTTCCTCGCTGCAGCGCAGCCGTTGCTGATGCTCGCCGAGGCGGAGAACAACCTCATTCTCGGCGTGGCGCAGGGGATGGCTCGCAATCCGTCGGCGGCTCGGGGCCCTTATCTCGCCACCGTCGGCAACTGTCAGGGCCTGCTCGCGTGCGCGGTACACATCGCGCCCTACAAGCTCGTCATCACGCGCGCGAATCGTGAGCCCATTGTCGCGCTGGCACGGGATGCGTTCGAGGTGATTCCGCACGTCGAAGGTGTAACTGGACCGTCCCGATCGGCCTCAGACTTCGCGCTCGCCTGGAGTCAGCTGTCTGGCGTCGACCCGGTGCTTGGCAAGCGTCTGCGGATCCACGAGACGAGAAAGGTTGTGGAATCCCCTCTGCCGTGCCCGCCCGGTCAATTCCGTGAGGCCACGCCGGGAGATCGAGACCAGCTTGCCGCGTGGACCGAGGTATTCGTAGCGGAAGCGAAGATTCCCGACGCGGTCGATTCGTCCCGGATCGTTGCCGACGCGATCGACCGCGGGCGTCTGCACGTGTGGCAGAACGGACAGCCGGTCTCGATGGCCGCATGGACGGGAAAGACGCCGAGCGGCGTGCGCATCAATTTCGTTTACACCCCGCGTGAGCTCCGTGGCAGAGGCTACGGCACCGCGTGCGTCAGTTCCCTGACCAGGAAGCTCCTCGAGCAGGGTAACGCCTTCTGCTGGCTCTACACCGACCTCTCAAGCGGCGCTTCACCGAACATCTTCAAGCGCATCGGCTATTGGCCAGTGTCGGATGTGGCGGAGTATTACCTTCGGCAGTCGGCAGTCGGCAGTCGGTAGTCGGTAGTCGTCAGTCTCAGTCCTCAGTCGACAGTCCAGGTCCTCAGTTGGCGGTCTCCGTCATCAGTCGCCTTGACAGTCGCGAACGATAGTCCGCTGACCGTCGACTGTGTGACTGAGACTTCTGACTGAGGACTGAGACTGACGATTACCGACTGACGACTGACGACTGCCGATCGGCCACGACGTCAGTTCAGCGACGCCACGCGTCGTCGCAGTGTCTTCACATGCTCCCAGAGCTGTTCGTGGTCGCTACGCCCTTCCTCGTCCACGGACGAGCCGGCCGTGAAGTGCAGATACTGCTGCAGGTCGCGCAGGGCGGCCGAGAAGTCGTTCATGTGATAGGCGAGCAGGCCGCGGTCCCTCAGCTCGGCGAGCGCGGGTGGATCGACGGCGAGCAGCAGTTCGGTGACGTTCCTCGCCTGTGGGAATGAGTGCAGCCGCACGTAGATGCGTTTCAGGTTCAGCAACATGCGCGTCAGCATGTGGGCCTTCGTGGCTGGGGCGAGCAGTGCCGGGTCGAAGGCGGCCTCTTCTCCGACATGACGCTCGAGCAGGCGACGGCAGTCGTGTTCCGAGAGCCGGGCGCCTCGATGAAACGGATCGAGAATGAGCGGCGCGAACCGCATCAGAAAATGTCCGGGGAAATTGACCCCTTCGATCTGCAGGCCCGCGCGGCGCGCGACCTCCATATAGACAACCGCGAGTGTGATCGGAATACCGGTTCGCCGCTCGATCACCTCGTTGAGAAAACTGTTGCCAGGATCGTCGTAGTGGTCGCGATTGCCCGTGAATCCTTCCTCATCGAACACGTACGCATTGAGTACATCGACGGCGGTCTCCGACCGCCGCACGTCTTCAAGGCATCCGCTGGCCAGCAGCCGTTCCCTCGCTGCCACGCCCATCGCGTCGAGCTGCTCGATGTAGGGAGCCAGGTTGAGCGACGGGCATTCGAGCTTCGCGATCATCAGCGCCGGCGTCGCCAGATCGCGATCGGGACTGGCTGCCAGCTTCGCGAACTCGCGGATGAACGTGTCTTTCATCGTGCGCGACCATTATTGCGCAGTACATCCTCAATGCCGGCAAGCGTGAGGTCGCTGAGCCGCTCGACGATGAGATCGGCGCTTCCGAGCTCGGATGCCGGGTAGGTGTTGGTGATGGCGACGCATCGGAGGCCTGCTTTCGCGGCGGCTTCAAGTCCCCAGTGAGAATCTTCGATCGCGATGCAGGAAGCCGGATCTAAGGTGGTGTGGTTGCCCAGCCGTTCGCGGAGTTTGGCGATAGCGAGAAGATAAAGGTCAGGCGCCGGCTTTCCGCGGACACCGTCCGACGCGGAGGCGATGGCTGTGAAGCATCCGCGGAGGCCCGCCTGTTCGAGGACAAGCGCGATTTCCGGCTCGAGCGCTCCCGATGCGATCGCCAGCGGCACCCGTTCGGCAAACATCGTGATGCACGAAGCGGCGCCCGGAAACAGTACTGAATCATTCGACAGCATCTCTTCGACGATGCGTGATTTCGCCGCGATCCAGGTATCGATCGTCTCGTCCTTCAGCGCGATACCGCGATCCTTCGCCAGCGCCTGAAACAACCCCACATCGTCGTAGCCGAGATAGCGCCCGTAGTAGTCGCTCCTGTCGAGATTGATCCCGTCCCTGCGAAGCACGGCCTGGTAGGCGCGCAAGTGCAAGGGTTCGCTGTCGGCGATTACGCCGTCGAAATCAAAAAATACGGCTTGCAGCATTAACGAACGCGCTCGCCCGCGCGAATCGGCATCGGTAGACGGCTCTCACGCGGAGGGTAGGGGCAATCGAAGTCAGGGTTGTAGTAACAGTATGGATTGTACGCTTTGTTGAAATCGATGGTGTAAAGCCCGGTGGGCGTGCGATCGAGCTCGAGGTAGCGGCCTGCGGAGTATGTGTCCGTTCCACTCGTGACGTCGCTGAACGGAACGAAGAGGCGATTGACGTCCGCACCCGCTTCGACGAAAGCCCCGAGCGCGAGCGGCTGCCCCTTGAGCGTGAATTCGAGAACCCCAACCCGTTGCTGCTGACGAATCTTCCCCGTCGACGTGGGCATCTCCACAACGGTGCGCTCCAGCGCCGGCTTCAGCGAGGCAGGAACAACGTATTCGTGATCGGGCGGAAAGTACTTGAGCGGAAGGAACTGGTCCATTTTATCTGGCGGCACCGGCTGGTTCGGCCGGCTGCGGAACGCCACATCCTGCGCAGTACGGGCAGCCTGCACCTGGCTCACGTAGTCACCCTGCGTATCAGCGGGCGGTGGATTGCCCGCGTTGCACGCGTTGAGCGCGAGGCTCGCGGTGAGCACGGTCCCGACAATCGTCAGCAAATTCATTGAAAGATGTAGCTCCCGCGCCGAACCGTCTCGTCGGCAAGCCGCCGGCGCCTCACTACGGTATCAACCGGCGTCACCTTGAGCAACCGCCGCAGCGCTGCCAGATGTGTGCGAAGCGTATCGCCTTCGCCCAGCGCTGCGAGCACCTGCTTCGCGGAGGCCTCGATTCGTGCCGCCGCATCGTTGATGAAGATGGCGGAGACGTCGGCATGGAGCGGCGCAAGGCTCCCCTCGGCGACCGAGGCGCGCATGGATGCGCTTTCGGCGCAGGCCACGGCGATGATGATATCGGCGATGGCGATCAGCATCTCCTGCTGATCGGAGATGTCGTCTCCATAGCGTTGTAATGCGAGTCCCAGCGTCATCAACGCCACTTTCTTGAAGGCTTCTACGGGCGAATCGGCGGAGCTCGGCGGCGCCAGAACCTCGTCCTGCAGCCGGCGCGCTGCCGCGAGCCACGGAAGGTCGCCTTTGAGCGCGCGGCGGATCAGCATGCCGGGGATGAGCAGTCGATTGATTTCGTTCGTGCCTTCGAAGATGCGGTTCACCCGGGCGTCACGGTAGTGCCGCTCGGCCGGGTAATCCTTGACGAAGCCGTTGCCGCCGTGAACCTGCACGTTTTCGTCGAGCACGTAGTCGAGCGTCTCGCTGCCGGCGACTTTCGCGATCGACGCTTCGATCGCGAGCTCTTCCATCGCCGCCAGCACGGCGCTTGGCGCGGTGGCCTGTGCGATCGAGCGATCGATGAGGCCGGCGGTTCGATAGAGCAGGCTTTCCACGGCGTACGTCTGCACGGTCATCTCGCCGAGTTTGTGTTTGATGGCGCCGAAGTCGGCGATGGGTTTTCCAAACTGCCTTCGTGTGGCGGCATATCGAGCGCTCTCGGCGATGGCCTCGATCGCTCCTCCCACGCACATCGCGCCGAGCTTGTACCGGCCGAAGTTGAGCACGTTGAAGGCGACTTTGTGTCCCTTGCCGATTTCGCCCAGAACGTTCTCGGAAGGAACCTGCGCATCCTGCAGGAGCAGCGGTGTCGTCGACGACCCATGAAGCCCCATCTTGTGCTCTTCGTTGCCGGTGCTCACGCCCTTGAATCCACGCTCCACGATGAATGCGGTAAAGCTCTCTCCGTCAACCTTTGCAAATACAATGAACAGGTCGGCGAAGCCGCCGTTCGTGATCCACATCTTCTCGCCGCTCAGCGCGAAGCCGCCCTCGGGTAACCGAGTGGCGCGCGCGGCGGCTCCCAGCGCGTCAGAACCGGAGCCCGATTCGCTGAGCGCGTATGCGCCGATCAGCTCGCCCGAAATCAACGTCGGCAGATAGCGGGTCTGTTGCGCTGGCGTGCCGAAGTACAGGATTGGGCTGATGACCAGGTTGCCCTGCGCGCCGAATGCGGCGCTGAAAGAGGCGCTGCCGGCAAGGTTGCTGCTCACGACCAGTGCCGCGGCCTTGTCGAGCCCGACACCACCGAACTCTTCAGGCGCGTCGACGCCAAGCAAGCCGAGCTCGCCCGAACGCCGCAGCAGGTGGCGCGCGAGGCTCCAGTCCTTTTGCTCCAGGCGGTCGATGCTGGGCACCACCTCTTTTGCCATGAACTCGCGGGCGGTCCTCGCAATGAGCCGGTGCTCGTCAGAGAGGCGCTCGGGTGTCAGCACAGATGATGTGTCGCCAGGCTCGAGCAGCCATGCGGCCCCTTTTGTGGCATTCACGGCCGTCATGTCACGCGCTCCAGGATAGCCGCCGCTCCCATTCCACCGCCGACGCACATCGTGACGAGCCCGTAGCGCGACTTCCGCCGTTGCATCTCATACAGCAAGCTTGTCGTCAGCTTGGCCCCTGTGCAGCCGAGAGGGTGGCCGAGTGCGATTGCGCCGCCGTTGACGTTGAGGCGCTCCTCATCCATCGGCAGCTCGCGAAGGCACGCCAGCACTTGCGCGGCGAACGCTTCGTTCAACTCGATGAGATCGATGTCTGTCATCTTCAGCCCCGCCATCTTCAGGACCTTGTGGATGGCGGGAACCGGACCGGTGCCGAACCGCTCGGGTGCGACGCCCGCCGTCGCGTAGGCGACGAATCGAGCCAATGGTGGCAGGTGCCGATCCTTCGCAAACGCTGCTGATGTGACGAGCACAGCCGAAGCGCCGTCACTCATCTGCGAAGAGTTGCCGGCCGTCACGGATCCATTCAGATGAAACGCCGGCCGAAGCTTCGACAGCGCCTCCATCGACGTGTCTCGCCGCGGTCCTTCATCGACCGCGAAGGACCCCACGGCAATCGTCTCGTCGTGGAACCTGCCGGCGTCGAGCGCCGCGATCGCGCGCTGATGACTCCGCAGCGCGAAAGCATCCTGTTCCTCTCGCGAGATCCCATGGTCGCGCACATGATTCTCCGCGACCAGCCCCGTCGTCAGATAGATATCGGGGTAGGAGTCGACGAGCGCGGGATTCGGCGCGACCTTGTTACCGCCCATCGGAACCATGCTCATGCTCTCCGTGCCGCCGGCCATGATGGCGTGCGCCGATCCGCTTGCGATCCGATCGGCGGCAAACGCGATGGCCTGAAGGCCAGAGGCGCAGAACCTGTTGATGGTGACCGCTGAAGCCTCGACCGGGAACCCAGCCCGCAGGCTCGCGATACGCGCGACGTTGAGGCCCTGTTCGGCCTCGGGCATCGCGCAGCCGAGAATGACGTCTTCGATATCGGCGGGCGTCACGCCACGCGCCCGATTCAGCGCGTCACGCATCACGGTAGTTGCCAACTCATCGGGACGAGTCGAGCGAAGTGCGCCTGCCGGCGCTTTGCCGATCGGCGTCCTGACTGCAGACACGATCAGCGCATCAGCCATCGAAGTCCTGCAGGAGATCCTCGAGTGCTTCGCCGACCTCGGTGACCTTGCCATCGAAGAGATGATTGGCGGAATCAATCACCACCAGCTCCTTTTGTTCGGCAAGCTGGCCGTAGAATTTTCGCACCTCCTTGAGCGGAATCAACTCGTCCATCTCTCCGTGAATCAGGAAGGTCGGCTTCGCGGCGGCGACAACAGATGAAAAATCGCGGTGCGTCACCGGTGGGGCAATGCCAATCACGGCGGTCACTCGTGAATCCGGCGCCGCCGCCGTCATCGCGACCCAGGCGCCGAAGGACATGCCACCGGCGCGAAGCCTTGTCGCCCCTGGATACCGTGCGACCATGAAGTCGAGCGCCGCCCTGAAATCTTCCTGCTCGCCGGGCCCATCCGTGAACGTGCCCGCGCTGCGTCCCACACCTCTGAAGTTGAAGCGCAGGACAGGGCAGCCGATTCGCGCGAGCGCCTTGGCGGCATGAAACACGGCCTTTGTGTGCATCGTTCCGCCGGCGGGCGGCAGAGGATGCGCGAGCACGGCAATCGCTCGTGGAGTGGACTCGACTCTCGCGTTTATCAGCCCTTCGAGAAGTCCTGCGGGCCCTGGGAACTCTACAGTGATGGCGCGAATATCGTCAGTCATTCAGGAATCTCGATACGATCGCCGCAAATCGCTCCGGCGCGAGCACGGTGCCCAGATGTCCCGTTCGCTCGAACAGTTGAAACCGGGCGCCGGGAATCAAGGTCACGTAACGCATCGTGTCTTCGCACGGAACGACTTGATCGAGCTCTCGCTCGCCAGTGACGACGAGCGTGGGAGCAGTAACGCAGGCGCAGTCGGCCTCGAAGTTCTGATTCTCGGCAAGGCGCGTGCGGTGACTCATGCGGTACGGCATGGCCGGCGCGTTCACGACGCGCCACGATGTCGACGCCGACACGTTCAGTTGTGCGTGCAGACTCGGATAGATCTCGCGCAGCTCCCTCCAGTAGCGGCGAATGGCGCCAAGCGCGAAGAGCGGGGTGCTCAGCGTCGGCCATCTTGCGTACCGCGCATAGTGCGGTTTCAACTTCCAGCGCGGTCCGGGGGTCGACACCAGAATCAGCCCACGGACCCGATGGCTTCGCCGAGCGGCGTACCGCAGCGCGATGAGACCGCCGAACGACACGCCGCAGATCACAGCATCGGGCACACCGGCGGCGTCGAGCACGCTGTCGATGTATCCGACGAACGAATCGAAGTTGGTCCCCTCATCGAACGGCATGTGGACTCCCGGCTCGCCCGGCAGGGAGACCGCAATCACCCTGAATTCGCGAGCCAGTGCCTCTATCGACGGCCGCATCCATTCCCACCGTCCATGGATACCGGGAATGACGAGCAGAACGGGGCCAGAACCGGCATCCAGCATTCACCTTCACCTAATTTCTCAGCGACTTTCCTGTTTTCAGCGTGTACTGGATGCGCTCGAGTGTTTTCGGTTCACCGCAAAGGCTGAGAAACGCCTCGCGTTCGAGATCCAGCAATTGATCTTCGCTGACATGTCCACCATGAGGCAAGGCGCCACCAGACAGAATCCACGAGAGCTTGCGCCCGATGGCGGCATCATGGTCTGAGATCCGGCCTGCGCGCCACGCAAGATGCACTCCGAGATCGAGCGTGGCCCTCATCGCGTCACCCCCGACGGCAATCGACGTACATCGTGAGGGAGGGCGGTACCCGTCCTCGGCGCGCCGTAGTGCCTGCCGTTTGGCTTCGAACACGAGCCGGTCGCGGTTCATCGACCATGCGTCCACATCTCTGAGATATCCGACACGATGGGCATCAAACGCCGACGTCGATGTCTTTCCGAAGCCGATGATCTCGAATGCCTTCGGTGCGCCCAATCGAAGCAGCATCTCCTTGGTTCCTCCACCCGCGGGGATCAACCCGACGCCTACCTCGACCAGGCCGATATAGCTTTCGGCCGCCGCTTGCACGCGATCGCCATGGAGTGCGATCTCGCAACCGCCGCCAAGCGTCAGCCCGAATGGCGCGACGACGACCGGCACCTCTGAGTACCTTAGGCCCATCGTCGTCTTCTGGAACGCGCGGATCATCGCATCGATGTCTTCCCAGTTGCCCTCCTGTGCCTCGAGCAGCAACAGCATCAGATTCGCGCCTACCGAAAAGTGTGGACCTTCGGCGGTCACGACGAGCGCCGAGAAATTCTGGGACGCTTCCCGGATGCCGCGCTGAAGCATCTCCAACGCGTCTCCGCCGATGGCGTTCATCTTCGAGTGGAGCGACACCGCGAGGACGCCGTCTTCCAGATCGATGAGGCTGGCTCCGGCGTTCGAGACCACGACGCGCGAGCGATCGCGCGCTGCGCGGAGAAGGTCGGCCTCCGGATGAGCCGCCCCGAGCGGTGACGTCCGGAACACCTTGCGGTCGAGAGCGATGGCGTCCGACAGCTCGAACGGCCCGAGTGGCCAGCCGTACCCCCAACGCATGGCGCGGTCGATGTCGTCGATGGAGTGCGCAATCACGGGCGCGACCTCCGCTGCATAGCGCAGCGAAGGAGGAAGCGTGAGCTGCAGAAATTCGCCGACGCGATCGTTCCCGGTAAAGAGTTTGCGCATCCGGTCCGGTAGGGCCAGAGACGTACTTGCTTCGAGCGACGTCAGCGTGACCTCTTGTCGCGGCCGATACTCCATTTTCTGCGGATCGAGCGCCCAGATCTCGGACTCCCCTGACGGTCCCTTTCGCCGCTCGTAGAATCCCCGGCCGGACTTTTCACCGAGCCATCCGCGCTTGACCATTTCGTCGACGAACGGCGGAAAGTGAAACTGCGTGCCGCGATCGCCCGGCAACCGTGAGGAGAGATCGGCTGCCACGCGCACCAGAATGTCGAGCCCCGCAATGTCGACTGTGCGAAAGGTTGCGCTTTTCGGCCGGCCCATCGCGGGACCCGTGATCGCGTCGATCTCTTCGACGCTGTATCGTCCTGTCGCGAGCGCCTCGAAGATACGAACCAAGCCGTGCATGGCCACATGATTCGCGATGAACCCGGGCGTGTCCTTCGCGATGACCACGTTCTTGCCGAGCCGATGAGTGGCGAATTCGCTGACGGCTGCGACTACCGACGGATCTGTGGCTTCAGTCGGAATAATCTCGAGCAGCGGCAAATAACGGGGTGGGTTGAAGAAATGCGTGCCGAGCCAGTGAGATCGGAACCCCGAGCTTCGGCCTTCGGATAACCCGTTGATGGAAAGGCCGGATGTGTTCGAGCTGACGATTGAATGCGGTCGGCGCAGCGCGTCGACGCGCGCGAGCAGCACGCGCTTCGCGGCAGCCTGCTCGACGACGGCTTCGATAATCCAATCCGCGTCCGCAATCCGCTCGAGATCCCGATCGAATCCGCCCGTGCGAATCCGCTCGGCGATCTCGGGCGCAAATAGAGGGTCCGGTTTGAGCGCTCGTGCGCGCTCGAGGCCTTCGCGCGCGGCTTGATGCGAGAGGTCCAGCAGGTCGACGGGATATCCGGCATTGGCCAGATGCGCCGCGATCTGCGCGCCCATCGTTCCTGCGCCCAACACCGCCGTCGATCTGATGCGTGGTGGTCCCGAGGGCATTCATCGACATGTTACATCGCCGGCGATCGCGCCCTCGCCGGGTCTACAGAGCAAGACCCGGCCCACCCGCCTAATCGACGAGGCCGCTCTGGATCGCGTAGTGCATCAGCTCGGCCGTCGATTTCATCTGCATTTTCTCGAGGATGCGGGCGCGGTACGTGCTGATTGTTTTTACGCTCAGCGACAGGCGCGTGGCGATCTGCGTGCCGGTCAGTCCGGATGCGATCATCCGCATCACCTGATACTCGCGGTCGGATAGTGCATCGTGCAGCGGGCGGGCGAGCTCGTCTTCGTGATCCATCACGAGCTCCTTGATTGCCGACGTGTTCAGATACCGGCGTCCGGCGATGACCTCCTCGACGGCTTTCACGAGCTCGGTTGGTCCGCTATCCTTCGTGAGATACCCAGATGCCCCCGCGTTCATCGCGCGGCGCGCAAACTGGTCTGGCGGGTGCATGCTCAGCACAAGCACCGGCAACGCGGGCCGTTCGCGCTTGAGGTCCTTCAGCAAGTCGAGACCGCTTATGCCTGGCAGCGTGATGTCGAGGACCATGACATCCCACTCGGTGGTGCGCACCTCCGTCAAGCCGTCCTCGGCCGTCGCCGCTTCACCGACAAGAGCGGGGTGAAACGCATCCGTGAGCACCTGCTTGATGCCTTGGCGCACGACTGGGTGATCGTCGATAAGAAGGATCCTTGTCATGTTTGATCCGCGGACCCCTACCCGCGTCTAGCCGTTTTGCTTTCGCGGGGCGCGGCTCGCCCCACTCGCGCCGGCGCTACCGGGACCTGTACTGTCACGGTGGTTCCGCGGCCGGGTGTACCAGTTATCGTCACCTGTCCGCCGAGCATTCGCGCGCGCTCGGTCATACCGAGCAGGCCGATGGATTCGACGCTCGCGAGCTCCGCTTTCGTAATACCGCGTCCGTTGTCCCTGACAATGAGAGTTAGTTCCTTATAACGCTCGCGCAGGCTGATCCGAACAGCCCCGGCGTGCGCATGCCGGACCACGTTCGTCAGCGCTTCTTGCAGGATGCGGTACAAGGCCAGCTGACGCGTGCAATCGGTCAGCTCCTGTTTGACCGCCCAGGCCACGCGACAACGAATACCTGTGCGCGCCTGAAACTTTGTCGCCTCCCACTCAATCGCTTCCTTCAACCCGAAGTGATCGAATATCGCTGGCCGCAAATCGCTCGAGATCTGGCGAACGGACTGGATGCTGACTTCGATCAGCCCAATCAGCGACTGCAGCTTGTTGACCAGCCGGATGCCCGGTTTCGGCTCGCTCCGCCGCAACTCGTCGACGAGCCATGAAAATTCGAGCTTGAGGCTCGTGAGCACCTGGCCGAGCTCGTCATGCAGTTCGCGGGCGATGTGCGCGCGCTCTTCCTCTCGGGCCTGCTCGAGCCGGAGCGACTGTAATTGCAGGCTATCGCGGCGTCCCGGCCGCTCTGGACGGTGGGCGGGCCGCCGTCTTGGACGCCCCGGCTTCATACAAGAAACCCGGTTTTGGTGTTCAACAAGGGGGCAATGCCCCGTAAGTATAGCTGCCGTTCCGAGGTGTACGCAGGAAAGACACGTTCCTGCGCCTCTTGTCAGAGAAATACTGACACGGCTGCGTCGCACCCTGTTACACACTAGTAGCGATGGGGCCGATAATGACTCTGCAGGTGCCGACTAAAGAATCGCTCCGCTCCGCCGGTAAGGTGCTCGTCGTCGACGACGCCCCGGCGAACGTCGATCTGCTGAGCCGCATGCTGAGACACGAGGGATACCAGGTTGTGACGGCGTCGGACGGCGAGCAGGCCCTGCGGGTGGCCGAAGACACCCATCCCGATGTCGTGTTGATGGACGTGTTGATGCCCAAGCTGAGCGGCTATGAGGTCTGCGAGCGGATGAAGCAGAATTCCGCCACACGGCTTACGCCGGTCGTGTTGATCACGGCGATGAACGAGCGGGAAAACAAGATTCAGGGCATCAACGTTGGCGCGGATGATTTTCTGACGAAGCCGGTGAACACGCACGAGCTCAAAGCACGCGTGCGCTCGCTGGTGCGGTTGAAGCGGTACACCGACGATCTCGAGTCAGCCGAGTCGGTCATCCTCAGCTTGGCCCTGGTCATCGAAGCGCGCGATGCGTACACCGACGGCCACTGCCAGCGGCTGGCGTCCTACGCGACGGCGCTCGGTTCGTCGCTGGGACTCGGCGATGACGACCTCGCTGCGCTGTTCCGCGGTGGCTACCTTCACGACATCGGAAAGATCGGTATTCCGGATTCTGTTTTGCTCAAGGAGGGTCGCTTGAGCCAGGGCGAGTACGAGCAGATCAAGGAACATCCCGTCATCGGCGATCGCCTCTGTGGTGAGTTGCGCTCGCTTCGGCGTGTGCGCCCGATCGTGCGGCATCATCACGAGCGCTTCGACGGAAGCGGGTATCCGGACGGACTCACAGGAGATGCGATTCCGCTGCTGGCGCAGATCATGGGCATCGTCGACGTATACGATGCCATTACAACGGATCGGCCGTACAAGCCGGCAGCCTCTCCGGAACAGGCCTACGGCGAGCTGATGGGCGAAGTGGAGCGCGGGTTGTGGCGGTCGGATCTCGTCGAGGCGTTCATCGCTTCTCACTCGGAGGCCAACCGGCTGTGATCACTGAGCTCAGACGAATCGTGCTCGCCGAAGACAACCAGAACGATGTCGAGCTGACGCTCGAGGCGCTCGCCGACATCCACCTCGCGAATGAGGTCGTCGTCCTGAGGGACGGCGCAGAAACGCTCGACTATCTGTACCGGCGCCACGCCTACGCCGACCGGCCGCCGGGCAATCCAGCGGTGCTGCTGCTCGATCTCAAGATGCCCAAAGTCGACGGACTCGACGTGTTACGTGCGTTGAAGGCTGATGATGGGCTCAAGACAATTCCTGTCGTGATGCTGACGTCATCGCGCGAGGAGCAGGATCTCGTCCGCAGCTACAAGCTTGGCGCGAACGCGTATGTCGTCAAGCCGGTGGATTTCCGCGAATTCATCGATGCGGTGCGGCAGCTGGGAGCGTTTTGGGCTGTGATCAACGAACCTCCCCCGGGAGGAGTGACTCAGCGCTAGCTGAGCCCGGAAGGTTCGTATGAGCCGACACGGCGTGTTCGTTCACGACATGAAAAACATGCTCGGCATCATCATCGGGTACAGCAACCTGCTTCTGGACGAAATGCCCGCCGCGGATCCCAGGCGTCTCGATATCGAGGAAATACGCAAGGCCGGGGAAAGCGCGTTGGCGATGCTGGGACACTGGGATGGCGTCGCGCCAGGCGACGAAACCAACTGATCTCGTCCGGTCGTCTACGCCAGCGCGCGCCTGTGCGCTGGGCCACGTCACGCACGGCCTAGTGTGCGCCTACCGCACAGTTTTTCACGTCACTTTATAGAACAGTCTTCTGTAAATGTAGATAAAACAAGATCTTACTGTATTCGCAAAACACGGCATGTCCTCCGCATAGAGGAACGCGTCAGCGTAACGAGGCGCCGACCTTATTTTTAGGAGAATTGCTGTGAGCTTTAACTACTTTGTTGCCGTCCTCTTATTCGCGGTCATCAGTCTGCCGGTACCGGCCGCCTACGCCGCTGAGAAAGAGCAGGCACGGATCGTCGACCTCAGAGCGATCGTCCTGACGCCGCCCGCGAAACCGGCCTTGCTACTTCAAACGCCACGTCCCAGCATTCTCCCCCTGTTGTACGCGACGCTTGGCGCGACGCAGGCGTGGGATGTGTATAGCACCCGCACGGCGCTCAAGGCGGGCGCGCGTGAGGCAAACCCTGCGACGGCCGCGTTCTCGGCGAACACCGGAGCGTTGATCGGATTGAAGGCAGCGACGACGGCGGGTACGATCCTGTTCGCCGAGCGGATGTGGAAGAAGAACAAGGTTGCCGCCATTGTGATGCTCGCGGCCGTTAACGGCGCCACAGCGGCCGTCTCCATGCACAACATGCGGAACGCCAAGGCGGCGCGCTAATAGGCGGCGACTTTTTCGATTGCCTTGAGAATGTCGTCGGTCTGCGGCAGGATCACTTCTTCGAGCTCTGGAGCGTAGGCCACAGGGGTGTCCATGGCGCCAATGCGGGTGACGGGCGCGTCAAGGTACTCGAACAGGTGCTCGGAAATGCGCGCGGCAATCTCGGCCCCAAAGCCACACGTCAGCTGATCCTCGTGCGCCACGATCACCCGGCTGGTTCGCTTGACAGCCTGGGCGATTGCGTCGAAGTCGTAAGGCATGATTGTGCGCAGATCGATGACGCCGACACTGAGGCCGGATTTCTCCGCCATCTGCGCCGCAACCAGCGACCGCTGGACCACCGCTCCCCACGTCACAATCACCACGTCAGTGCCGGCACGCCGCTCCGCGGCCTTCGCAAACGGAATCATGTAGTCGGGGCCCGGATACGCCGCCTTGTTGTACGTCTGCCGGTACAGGTGCTTGTGCTCCAGAAACATCACCGGATCGTCGCACCGGATGGCGGTGCGCAGGAGCCCCGCAGCGTCGGCTGCGGTTGACGGGAACGCGATGCGCAATCCCGGGCAGTGCGCAAAGATGCTCTCGCCCGACTGGCTGTGGTACACCCCGCCACCCCGGAGATAGCCGCCGATAGCGACACGAATCACAATCGGCGCCTTGAAGGTGTTCGCCGAGCGATAGCGCAGCATCGAGAGCTCGTCACGAATCTGCATCATGGCCGGCCAGATATAGTCGAAGAACTGAATCTCGACGACCGGCTTCATGCCGCGTACGGCCATTCCGATCGCGCGCCCGATGATGTTGGCTTCGGCGAGCGGCGAGTTGAACACGCGGTTGTCGCCGAACTTCCGCTGCAGGCCATGAGTGGCTTTGAAGACGCCGCCCTTGCCGGGGACCTTATCGACGATTTCGCACTTGCTGGCGTCAGCGACGTCCTGGCCGAAGACCACCATCAGATGATTCCGTTCCATCTCGTCGTGAAGGGTCCGATTGATCGACGCCACCATCGTTTCGGGGTTCCCCTCCGTTGAGGGCTGCGTGTCGAACGCCTCCGACGTCGGATCGACATCCGGCGAGTAGACGTACAGGCCCGCCGATGCAGGTGTCGGCCGCGGCGCCTTGAGGGCACGATCGGCAGCCTCGGCGATCTCAGCATCGACATCCGCGCGCATGGCCTCGAGCTCCTTCTCGGTGGCGAGCCCATCGGCGAGAAGGAGCTTCGTCAGCTGAACGATCGGATCGCGCGCCGCCTCGAGCTCGCGTTCTTCGACGGTCTTATAGTTGCGCTCATCGTCTGAATGCGAGTGTGAATACGGTCGAATGACTCTGGCGTGCACCAGTGCGGGACCCTTGCGCGCGCGTGCGTACGCGACCGCTTCGCGAATCGCCCGGTAACTCTGCACCAGATCGGTGCCATCGACGCGGATCACTTCCAGGTTGGGAAACGACTCGACCAGCTTCGAGATGTCTCCGCCTGGAGTGTGATACTCCGCGGGACAGGAGATCGCGTAACCATTGTCTTCGACGACGCAGACAACGGGAAGGCGCTCGGTGCAGATCGTGTTCATGGACTCCCAAAACTCTCCTTCGCCCGTGGCGCCATCTCCAATCGAGACGTATGTCACTTCGTCCGTTTCCACCTGGGGAGGCGGGGCCCCCATCAAAGGTAGCCGCTTCGCCGCTTCGGCGCTTCCGGCGCCCTGCAGGCATTGCATGCCCGTCGCGCTCGAGCGATTCATGATGTGCAGTGAGGGTTTGCTCCAATGCGACGGCATCATGCGGCCGCCGGAAGACGGGTCGTCCGACGAGCCGACCGCTGCCAGCAGCATCTCGTACGCCGTCACGCCGAGCACGAGGGTCAGCGCGCGATCGCGATAGTACGGAAAGAACCAGTCGTAGCCTGGCTTCAGCGTCAGGCCGGCCGCGACGAGAATCGCCTCGTGACCGGCGCCGCTGATCTGGAAGAAAATCTGGCTCTGATTTTTGAGCTGGATCTCCTTGTCGTCGAGCCGTCTCGACAACACCATCCAGCGATAGGCTTTGAGCAGGTCGTTTCGGGTAAGGCCTTCGTAGGAGCGCGGCGCCCGGGCGTGGGTCTTGTGTCCGTTGGTGACCGTGGAAGCCTTCATTCGCGCTCTCGGAACAGTAAATTATACATCGGTACCGGGTGGTATAATCGCGTTCCAAGGCCGCAGACGCAAGCGGTAAAACCTCGCAACAAACCTTGCAACCCTATCGTCTATTCCGGTGGGACGAAATCGCGCTCGAGAAAGTCACCGAGATGGTTTCCCGAAAATTCGTGTCTGGAGAACGGGAGACCGTTGCACAGATTTACCTGAAGCGCGGTGCGATCGTGCCGCAGCATACGCACGACAGCGAGCAGATGACGTACGTCCTGCAGGGCGTGCTGAAGCTGCTGGTTGCAGGCGAAGAAGTAACGCTACGGGAAGGCGAAGTGCTCCACATCAGGCCCGGCGTGGCCCATCAGGTCGAAGCGCTCGACGATACGTTCGTGCTGGGAGTCTTCAGCCCTGTCCGCGAGGACTGGCTGGAGAAATAAGACTCGAAACATTGAAGGAGGACGCGTGAGCTGGATCGTGCTCGGCATGCTCGGCCTGGTCATCTTCTGGGCCATCGCGCAGTACAACGGGCTCATCGGGCTTCGCAATCAGGTATTGAACGGATGGCGGCAGATCGACGTGCAACTGAAGCGCCGCCACGATCTAATCCCCAATCTGGTGAGCACCGTGCGCGGCGCCATGGAGTTCGAGCGCGATACGCTGACGCAGGTGATGGAAGCCAGGGCGCGCGCGGTATCGGCGACCGGCCCCGCGGACGCGGCGAGAAAAGAAGGAGAGCTTTCTCACGCTCTCGGCCGCCTGTTTGCTGTCGCCGAGAACTATCCCACGCTGAAGGCGAATGACAACGTCAAGATGCTGCAGGAGGAGCTCACGTCGACGGAAAACAAAGTCGGCTTCGCCCGCCAGTTCTACAACGACATCTCCACGAAGTTCAACACCGCGCAGCAGACGTTTCCGTCGAACATGGTCGCGTCGATGCTCGGCTTCAAGCCTGCCGAGCTGTTCGAGCTGACCGATCCCGCCGAACGGCAGGTTCCCGCCGTCGATCTTTCGATGAGGAAGTGATCTGGCGGGAAATATCTTCGAGCAGCAGGCCTCGAACCGCCGGCGGACGTGGGTGGTGATGTTGGTCTTTGTTGCGTTCCTCCTGTTTCTTGGCTATGGCTTCGATCGGTTCTATCTGGGCGGCGGGGAAGTGTTCTTCCCCATCGGGACGCTAGTGGCATTCGGAGTCGGCAGCTTCTCGGCGGTGTCCAGCTACTACTCTGGCGATCGTGCGGTCCTGTTGTCCACAGGCGCCGTACCCCTCGACCGGGCCTTATCGGCGGCAACCGCTGAGGACGAATCGCTGAAAATCCGCCAGCTCGATAACGTCGTCGAGGAGATGAGCATCGCAGCCGGCTTGCCGAAACCGAAGGTATTCGTCGTCCCCGACCCCGATCCCAATGCCTTCGCCACTGGCCGCGATCCCGAGCACGCGTCGATTGCGGTGACGCAGGGCTTGCTGAACGTGGTCAATCGCGAGGAACTTCAGGCGGTCGTCGCGCACGAATTGAGCCACGTGCGCAACCTCGATATCCGATTGATGACCGTGATTGCGGCGATGGTCGGCGCCATTGCGCTGCTATCCGACTGGACCGGCCGTGGTATGCGAAGCGGCCTTGGTGGTGGCAGCAGCCGGCGAGGGCGCCGAAGCAAAGGTGGTGGCGGTGCCGGGTTGTTGTTCCTCGCCGTGTGGATCGTCGCGATCTTGCTGGCGCCGATCATCGGTCAGACACTGGCCATGATGGTGTCGCGGCGCCGCGAGTTTCTCGCGGATGCGTCAGGAGCCGAGCTGACGCGAAATCCTCTCGCGTTGGCGAGCGCCCTGGAGAAGATCGACGAGGCACACGCGCCCACGGAGTCGGTCAAACGGGGAACGGCGCATCTGTGCATTGCCGATCCGCTCGGCCGGGCGATCGGGCTGCGGCAGGGCTGGTTGCCCGATCTGCTGGCGTCGCACCCGCCGATGGCAGGCCGCATCCGCGCGCTGCGTGAGATGGCATTTCAGGAATAGATGCCGATGGCACCCGGTCAAAAATCGAGCGGGGGAAGGGGCCAGGCCGCTGGCCTGTTCGTCGTCAGAATCTCGGCAGGGATCTTCATGTTTGTCTTCGGGTTCGAAAGGGCGTCATGGCTGCTCGACTCGACGCCGCTGGCGACACTGTTTTCGTCCTGGCTCACCGATGCGCCGGCCATTAGCCGTTGGTATCTTGAGCGCGTCATGCCAGGCGCGCCGGTGTTTGCGCGTTTGTTGCCGATCGGATCGATGCTCGGCGGCAGCGCGCTCGTCCTGGGATTCTGGACGAGAATGGCCGCTGCGCTGTCGTTGTCGATGCTGCTGTGCCTTCAACTCGCGGCCGGTTCGATGTTTCGGTACGCCTATCTAACCGACGCGAGCGGCCTGGCACTGGCCGGGGTGCTACTGGGGTTGATGATCGGCGGAGGCAAATTACCGTTCAGCCTGCGCACGTAGGCGCGCCCAACTTCTTACTTCTTACTTCTTACTTCTTACTTCCTACTTCCTACTTCCTACTTCCTACTTCTTACTTTCAGTGTATCCGCTTATCCCACTCGTCTTTTCGCCCGCCTGAATAGATGCCGAACTTTTTCCGTGCGCGGTCCATCTTCCAGCGCAGGTATCGGTAGCGCACTTCGCTCGCCGGGCTGAACCGCCTGCCGCGGAGCAGCAGGTAGCCGGCGACGAGCCCGCCCAGATGCGTGATGTGCGCAACGCCGCCACCGTTGTCGCTCAGGGACATCAGCAGGGAGATCGCTCCGAGAATCATCACAAAGTACTTTGCTGGAATCGGGAAGATGAAATAGATCAGGATCGAGCGATTCGGAAACAGCAACCCGTATGCGAGCAGCAGTCCGTAGATCCCGCCAGACGCCCCGATCGTGGTCGTGTAGAACGTGCGGGCGGCGAACGGCAGCATCGATGAGACCAGGATTGTGGAAATCGCAGCCGCGATACCGACGACGAAGTAGTACCGAAGAAACGCGCGGGTGCCCCACATGCGCTCGAGATCGGTCCCGAACATCCACAACGCGAGCATGTTGAAGAGGATGTGGCCGATGTTGCCGTGAAGAAACATGTATGTCGCAAGCTGCCACACACGGCCTCGAAACACGACATCCGCCGGTCTCAGGCCAAAGATCTGGATCAGATCGGGGAAAACGTAGGCGGCGAGAAAAAGCCCGACGTTCGTCGCGATGAGCGTCTTGATGGCGTACGAGAGCGGACCAGGTCCGAACGAGAAGGACGAATGCGACTGGTCGCGCGACGGGAAACGGCGCATTCCGTCGAATCTATCACGTTCAGCCGGCCATCGAGATGCGCCGTCGGAGTATCTGAAATTCTTCGATGCGAAGGACGTGAGCCGCAAGACCGAGCACGGCCATGCCCGTGCCGATGGCACCGAACACACGAATCGCCTGGGTCGCGAGCGTGGACCCATCAAACGGGATGTGTAGCAGCCGCTCGACGAAGTAAGAGGCGAGTGCCATCGCCATCGACGCCACCGAGATTTTCGTCACGGCCGTCACGAGTCGTTTCTCTTCGATCCCGCCCAACCGAGCGCGCAGCATCCAGAGTAGAAGACCAGCGTTGAGTAGGGCGGCGATCGCGGTTCCCAGGGCGAGCCCGCGATGGCCGAGCACGCGGACCAGTATCAGGTTCAATACGATGTTGCATACCACGCTGGTGGCGCTCGCGAAGACAGGAAGGCGGCTGTTGCCCATCGCGTAGAACGTTGGCGATACGAGCTTCACCACCGAGTACCCGACAAGCCCAGGTGCGTAGCACGCGAGCGCCGCCGCTGTGGCCGCCGTATCTGTGGGAGCAAACCTGCCGCGCTCGAAGATCAGCGCGACGATCGGCGTCGCCAGGACCACGAGACCCAAGGCGGCGGGAATGTTCAACATGAACATCATGCGCAGGCCGCGCGAGACACTCCCTCGAATCCCCTCGTCGTCGTTGGTCGCGGCATGATCGGAAATGCCCGGCAGCGCGGCCGTCGCGATTGAAATGCCAAACAACCCGATCGGCATGTACATGAGGCGAAAGGCGTAGTCGAGCCATGACACGGCGCCCGTGCCGAGATCGGTGGCGAGCCAGCTGTTGACGAAGAGATTGATCTGCACGGCAGCGAGGCCGGCAAGACCTGGCACCATCAGACGGCCGATTTCCCTGAGCGATGGATCGTCGAGATCGAGAACGGGCTGATAGCGAAACCCGTCGCGGCGGGCGGCCGGCCATTGAAGCGCTATCTGGCCCAGGCCGCCGGCGAGCGTGCCGACGGCGATCGCCACGATCGGCTCCAAGCCGAGCCGCGGTGCCAGGGGCACAAAGATCACGGCGCACAGAATCGTTGCGACGTTGAACATCGCCGGCGACAGCGCCGGAACAAAGAAGCGGTGCAGCGCGTTCAGCATCGCCATCAGGACCGCGGCGACCGTGACCATGGAGAGAAACGGAAACATGAGGCGGGTGAGCCTGACTGTCAGCTCGAGCTTGCCTGGCACCGCCGCGAAGCCGCCCGCGTACAGCTCGACGAGCGGCTTGGCGAACACCATTCCGGCGACGACGATGAGGCCCGAGACGATAAGGAGGAGATTGATGACGTTGGATCCCAGACGGCAGGCGCGTTCCTTGCTGCCGTGCGCCAGCGCTCGGGTGAACGTCGGCACGAGCGAGGCGCTCATCGCTCCCTCGGCAAACAGATCGCGCAACACGTTAGGGAGTCTGAAGGCGACGCGGAAGGCATCCATCGCATCGCCAGCGCCGAAGTAATAGGCGAGGACCTGGTCGCGAACGAGCCCGAGCACTCGGCTGGTCATCGTCGCGACGCCGATAACGCCGGCCGATCGGACGAGCTGGTGTGACGTAGAGCGGGTCTTGGAGCTCAAGACCCGCTCTACGGTTGTAATTTGCGCTTGACTAGCTCGTTCACCACCTTGCCGTCAATCGT
The DNA here is from genome assembly GCA_035281225.1 of Vicinamibacterales bacterium. Taxonomy (GTDB): domain Bacteria; phylum Acidobacteriota; class Vicinamibacteria; order Vicinamibacterales; family JAMQPK01; genus JAMQPK01. The sequence goes on along the minus strand of DATEEI010000004.1, from coordinate 16,421 downwards.
TTTGCCGGCGAGCTCGGCCATTACTGCTTTCATGACCCTGCCCATGTCTTTCGGAGAGGAAGCGCCCGTCGAGGCAATGGCGGCGTCTACGGCCTGCTCGAGAGCTGCGGAATCCACCGCAGCCGGCAGATAGGTCTCGAGAATCGCGATCTCCGCCGTTTCCTTATCCGCGAGATCCTGACGTCCGCCTTTTACGAACTGCTCGATTGAGTCGCGGCGCTGTTTGACGAGCGACGACACGACCTGTCGCGATTCGCTCTCGTCGAGCGCGCGGCCCCGCTCGATCTCCTTGTTCATCAGGGCCGTCTTCAACATGCGCAGCGGTACGAGCCGATGCGCCTCCTTGGCCTTCATGGCTTCGGTGATGGCGCGGTTCACATCTTCGACAAGTGCCATTTGGTTAATCCCAGTCTCGAATGCCGACGTCCTGATCCGAATCACCGAGCGTGACGTGCCAGTCGTCGATGTCTTTGTAAAACTTCGCGGGAACCGTCATGGCGTTGATCTTGGCCGCGAGCGCCAGCGGTTGCCGCATCTGGAAGTACCCGGAATGCCTCATGATGCGCCGGAACCCGAGATGCGCCGCATAGCAGCGGATCTTATCGGACCCCGCCTGGCGGGCTTCTGCGTCGACCCATCGCAGCAGCGTCTTGAAGCCAATCTCGTCGTGCGTGTCGGCGAGGAAGTCGACGAGCAGCGTCACGCGGCCCCGCGGCTCCTGCGCGTGGCGATAGACGGCATAGCCCTCCGGGTGTCCGTCCCGCTTGAGTGCGGCGACGCAGTAGCGTACGTGGGGTGGTTCGATGTACTTCCAGTTCAGGTACGCGCTATCGCGCCGGACGGCCAGCTCAAATCGATCGGCCAGGCGCTCCCACAGTTCCGTAAATGAGGAATCGAAACGCCGGATGGGCTCGACGTCTGCTCGAAGGGGCCGAACGCGAGCTGCGACCCGGACGATCGGAAGCGTGACGGCCGAGACGAATCGATTCAAGGCCATCGGCCATTGAGGCAGACGTACCGCCCGTCGGGTCAGCGGCTTGACGAGGCCCGGGATCGCAGGCACGTCGGGGAAATGCATCTTCTCCAACAGGCGCGAAGATGCCTCGCTCAATCCCAGGCCGAGCGAAGCGTCGACACTGCGATCCCACGTCCTGAACAATTCTTCTCCCAGGCCGCGCCGCTGCCGCTCGGGTGCGACCATTGCGTCGGTGCCCCATGCTGCCGGAATTTCTTTACCCCCGAGCGACAGCCGCACGGGCATCGTCGCGTAATGGCCGATGATCGTCGGTCCTTCCCGCACGACCCACAACAGGGGAGCACCGCCGGGATTATTGGGATTACGGCGGTACTGCCAATCCCAGCGCAGACGACTGGCGGCCGCCGCATCGGGGCCGAACACGCGGCGATAGAGCGCCTCTATACCGCGTTGGTCCTCCGGCCTGTACCGATCAATCTCTGGCATGTGATGAGCTTCCTCGCCGAAAGCACGGGAGCGCGTGAGACTTACCGATCCGCCTGCGGCGGGCGCAGGCGCTGGACCGGCTGTTGCACCGGTGCCGGCGCGGGCGGCGGCGCCAGGCCAGGCTGAGGGGTTCCGATCGGTGGGATCCACTGATTCGATGGAGTTGCTGTGGGTGCGGCCGGCGCAGATTGTGGGACGCCTCCAGGCATCACCAACGGCGCCTGGACGGTCGCTGTGCCTGGCGTTGGCGCTGCCACGGGGACCAGGCCGGCGGCGGCAGCGGCAGCTATCGCGGGATCGTCCTGATCGGGGGCTGGCTCCGGAGGGTCGGGAACAACGCCTGGTGTGAGCGGAACACCCTGACGGAACTGCGTGACGGTACCGCCCGGGCTCGGCATTCCGCCAAACGCGGACCCTGGCGATCGAATCGCCGCGACGGCGGTCGTCGTTGCCATGATCAGGATGGTGTCGTAGATCGACGCGCTGGCGACGAACGTGGCGCGCGGCGCGGCGATGTAACCAGGGACATTGCGCAGAATGGTGTCGAGGGCCTGCCGTTCAGGAACCGCGTCCAATCGGATCGTGATGGCGCTTCCACCGAGACGCTCGATGTTGACGATGCGCGTCTTGCCCACGCGCGACCATTCGGCCAGAATCTGGCGGATCGTCACATCTTGCGCGTCGATCGAAATCTTGCCGTCCTGAATGGACAGCTGCAGCCCCGCAGCCCGGCACGGGGACGCGAAAGACGCCAGCAGCAGAAACCCGAAAAGCAGCTTTCTCATCGGCTTGGAGGCAAGCACTAATTATAAGTCAGGACTCGCGCGTGCGGAAGTATTCGATGACTCGACTGATGATTTCGTCGAGCTGGACTTTCGGCTCGTAACCGACCATCGTGTGGACCTTGGTGAGATCGGGCACGCGCCGAGGCATGTCCTCGAAGCCGGCTTCGTACGCTTTGTCGTAGGGCACGAAGACAATCGGGGACGAGCTGCCGGTGGCGGTCTTCACCATCTCGGCAAGCTTGAGGATCGTCACCTCCTGTTTGTTCCCGATATTGAAGACCTCGCCGATGGCCTTGGGTTCCTTCACAAGCTTCAGAAGGCATCCGACCACGTCGCCGATATACGTGAAACTGCGCGATTGCCTGCCGTCGCCAAAGACGGTGATCGGCTCGTTCGCGAGGGCTTGACGGACGAACGACGGGAGCACCATTCCATACTGGCCGGTCTGCCGCGGCCCGACGGTGTTGAAGAAGCGCACGATGACGACGGGGAGATCCCGCTCCTTGTAATAGGCGAGTGCAAGAAACTCGTCGATGGCTTTGCTGCAGGCGTAGGCCCATCGATGCTTCACCGTGGCGCCCATCACCAGGTCGGCATCCTCGCGGAACGGCACTTCGAGATTCTTCCCGTATACCTCCGATGTCGAGGCGATGATGACCTTTTTCTTCTTCTTGTTCGCGTGCTTCAGGACCACTTCCGTGCCGTGCACGTTGGTCTCGATGGTGTGTACAGGCTGCTCCACGATCAGTTTGACGCCGACCGCCGCCGCGAAATGAAAGACGACGTCGTTGCGATCGATTAACTCCGCGAGCAGCGGCTCGTTGGTGAGCGTGTCGATGACGTATTTGAACTTGGGGTGGGACTTCAGATCTTCTACGTTGCGAATCGATCCCGTCGAGAGGTTGTCGAGGATATCGACTTCATGCCCCTCATTCAGCAAAGCCTCCGCCAGATGCGATCCGATGAAACCCGCCCCTCCGGTAATTAGTGCTCTCACAGGTTGCCCTTCTGCAAGGCATCGACGACGACGCAGACGGATTCGACGGGCAGTCCGGGATAGAGCGGCAGAGACAACACCTCAGCTGCCGCGTGAATGGCGTTCGGACAGTCGGCTGGATCGGTCGATGCAAATGCTGATTGCTGAGATATGGCCACTGGATAGTGTATGAGCGTCTCGATGCCGGCGGCTCGCAGGCCAGACTGCAACGCTGCCCGCCGCGAGGATCTGATTGGAAAGAGATGATACACGTGCCCGCTATCCATCTCCATCGGGACCTTGACTGGCGCGCCTTGGAGTCCGGCACGATACTCGGCCGCGAGCGCCCGTCTCTGCGCGGTTTTCGTGCGAAGCCACGGCAGGCGCGCTCGCAGAATCGCCGCCTGCATCTCGTCGAGCCGGCTGTTCACCCCGGCTTCCATGTGATGGTAGCGATCGGCCTGGCCGCCGTTCCTCAAGCGCGCGATTCGGTCGGCCAGCGCTGCATCCTGCGTGACGACGGCCCCGCCATCGCCGAGCGCGCCGAGATTCTTTGTCGGGTAGAAGCTGAATGCGCCGGCCGCGCCGAACGTCCCCACCGGCTGCCCCGCGCACGTCGCCAGATGCGCCTGGCAACAGTCCTCGATCAAGGCGAGACCTTTGCGGGCTGCGAGACCTGCGAGCGCGGGCATGTCCGCAGGCTGACCGTAAAGATGAACCGGCAGCAACGCAGCCGTTCGTGGAGTAACGGCACGCTCCGCCGCCGCGGCGTCGATCGTCATCCGTTCCGGATCGACATCGGCAAAGACGGGACGTGCACCCGCCATGAGGACGGCGAGCGCGGTATATGCCGCGGAGAACGGCGTCGTGATCACCTCATCGCCCGGCCCGATGCCGAGCGCGCGGAGAATCAGCGCAATCGCGTCCGTTCCGTTGCCGGTGCCGACGGCGCGCAATGCGCCCGATGCCTCCGCGAACTCCTGCTCGAACGCCTCGACTTCCGCGCCGAGGACGAACCACCCGCTGCGTACCACTCTCTCGATGGCGTCGCGCACCTCCGCCGCTTCGCCGACGAGATGGAGATCCATGAACGGTATGCGAAGGCCGCTCATGCGACGCTCGGGGGCGCAGCAGTTGGGTAATCCAGATACTCGCGGGCATGCGCCCGGTAGTAAGCCAGCGTCGCTGCAAGACCGTCCTTCAGTGAAACCCGCGGCTCCCAGCCGACGGCGCTACGGAAGCGGCTCGAGTCTGCGTAGAAGCTGCCGATGTCGATCGCCTTTTTCTCGGGCGGCCAGGGGACGTAGCGCGCCGTGCCGGCTCCGGCCACTTCAATCAGCAGCGACACCAAGTCGCGGTGGGACATGGGCTCGCCTCCGCCAACGTTGAATACGTGTCCGTTGCACGCGTCTGAGGCGCCCGCTCTGAGAAACGCGTCCGTCGCGTCTTCAACGTACACGAAGTCCCGTATTTGCGACCCATCGCCGAAGATTTGAATCTCGCGCCCCTCGAGTGCGAGGCGGATGAACCAGCCGATGAACCCTTGGCGGTTGTGCTTGATCAGCTGTCGCGGACCGTAGACGTTCGTCAGTCGCAGGGAGCAGGCACGGACGTTGAAGACGTTGTTGTAGAGCACGTGGTAGTTCTCGCCTGCCGCTTTGTTTACGCCGTTCACGTCGATTGGTCTCACCAGATGGTCTTCTGTGACTGGCAGCGAGTCGGGCTTGCCGTACACCTGCCGCGTGCCCGCGAACACCACTTTGACGGCCGGGTTGAACTTGCGGCAGGCTTCGAGAATCGACAACTGACTGCGGCAGTTAATCTCGAGGTCCGTGTGCGGGTCTCTCATGCTGTCGATGTGGCTCACCTGGCCTGCGAGGTTGAAGATGACCTCGCGGTCGCGCACGAGGTGGTTCATCGTGCTCTCTTGGCGCACGTCGGCAATATTGACTCTGACGCGGTCGGCGATGCCATTCAGGTTGAAGAAATTGGCCCCGGAGTCTGGAATGAGCGAGTCCATCAGCAAGACATCCGCGCCGAGCTCCACCAGGCGACGGGCGATGTTGCTGCCGATGAATCCGAGGCCACCGGTGATCATGACCCGCCGGCCGCGATAGAAGTCGAGATACGCCTGCGTCACAGAGGCCGACCCCAGTCCTCCGCACCGCTCCGAGATTTGGCGAGATGTGCGCGCCGCACGACGAGCACGAACCAGAGCTTCAGCACGTCAACGCCCGTGCGGTAGACGCGCGGAAAATTGAAAAACTGCGAGCGCCCGTGTGCGCGGTGGTAGTGGTGGACGGGCACCTCGACAATGTTGAAGCCAGTGTCCTGAATCTTCTTCATCATTTCCAGGCAGATGACGCCGCTATTCTTCTCGAGCCGCACGCGATCGAAGATCGAGCGGCGCAGCATGCGGAAGTCACAATCGACGTCGCGGACTCTCAGGCCGAACATCAGCTTGACGATGTGATGGTACGCGCGGCCGATCACGATGCGGTGCCACGGATCGGAGCGGCTGATCTTGTAGCCGTTCACCAGGTCGACGTCAGGATGCATTTTCTGCCAGAGCAGCGCCATTTCCGCCGGGTCGTACTGCGCGTCACCGTCCGTGTAGAAAATGAGGTCCTTCGACGCCGCTGCGAACCCGCTGCGAAGCGCGCCGCCGTACCCGCGATTCGCCTCGTGTGTGACGATGCGCAGCCGCGGGTACAGGCGCGCCAGTTCGTCGAGAATCTGTGCAGTGCCGTCGGAGCTTCCGTCGTTCACGACGATGACTTCGTGATTCTCCGTCAGCGTCGAGGCCGTCTGCAGTGCGGTGATCACGAGGCTCGCAATCGTCCCGCTGTCGTTGTACGCGGGAAAAAAGACGGTGAGGCTCTGGGGAGCGTGCATGGCGTATCTTAGCGTTTCAGGCGCAACCGCCACGGAACGATCGCCGATTCCATCAGCACGCTCGACGAGAGCTTCGACGCGCCCTCTCGCCGCTCGACGAAGATGATCGGCACCTCGCACACGCGGCAGCCGAGCCGCGTAGCCACATGCAGCTGTTCGACGAGAAATGCGTACCCGTCTGAGATCAGCCCATCGAGAGGCATACGCATGAGCGCTTCACGCCTCCAGCAGCGGTAGCCTGTCGTGCAATCGTGCGCCTCGAGGCCCGTCACGGCCCTGACATAGCGGTTCGCAACGCTGCTGAGCACGATGCGATGCAGCGGCCAGTTCACGACGCTGATGCCATTCAGGTATCGGGAGCCGAGCACGAGGTCGGCGCGCCCGGTGGCGGCCGCCATTAACGACAGGTACTTCGGATCGTGCGAGAAGTCCGCGTCCATCTGAAAGATCAGGTCTGCACCGTCCGCGAGCGCCTGTTTCAACCCGGCGACCAGTGATCGGCCCAACCCTCGCGCCCCTTTCCGGTGAATCGCCGTCACTCGGCCTGGAGACGTCGCGGCGAGCTCGTCTGCAATCGCGCCCGTTCCGTCCGGTGAATCATCGTCCACGACGATCACGCGATAGCCGGGGTACTCGATGATGGAAGCGACCAGTCCGGCTAGATTCTCGCGCTCGTTGTATGTGGCGATGACGACGGCCGCATTCATCGCGGTCCTTCCGAGCGCAGTGTGGAGATCTGCTCGGAGACGAGGCCGACGAGGAAGATGACGACAGCCAGGAGGATGAGCAGCACGGACGAGTTGGTGATGTGGCTCTGGTGATACGCCGTCCACACCGCGTACCCTGAGCCCAAGGCGAACGCCGCGCCCGCAATCGGGAGAAAGATCCGCAGTGGGCTGAAAATCGTCACCACCTTCAGCAGGATGAGTGAAAACTTCGCACCATCGGAGACGAACTTGATTTTCGATCTACCGAGCCGCGGCGACACGACGATCGGCTCGAACCGCACACTATATCCGGCCTTGATGAACGACAAGGTCGTCGTCGTCGGCGTCGAGAATCCATTTGGCAGAAGGTGAAGGAATTCGCGCAGGCCGCTTGTGCGTGCCGCACGCAGTCCCGAGGTCAAATCCGGTATCGCGCGCCCTGTGAGGTAGCTCGCGATCCAGTTCAGCAGGTTGTTGCCGGCGTGGCGCGCGGTCGATGCCTGTCCGGTTCCCGCACGTGCGCCGACGACGAGATCGTACTCGCCCAGGAACCCCACGAGGCGCAGCGCATCTGCGGCAGCGTGCTGTCCGTCGGCGTCGATGATGAGGATGTACTCGCCCGATGCGTGGCGGATGCCGGTTTTCACCGCAGCGCCATTGCCCTTGTTGTAGGGATGTGTGATGACCTGGGCCCCGGCCGCTGCCGCGACCAGCGCCGTCTCATCGGCCGACCCGTCGTCTACGACCAGTATCTCGCGCCAGCTTGCCGCAGACCGAAGGGCTTGCACCACCACACCGATCGCACCCGCCTCATCGAAGGCGGGAATGACGACGCTCACGGTCGATGGATCAGCCACGAGTGCGAAATCGTATCATGGTGTGAAACTGGGGGCGAAAGTTTAGCGTAACTCTTTAGCCATCTACATTTTAACCGTTGACATCGTCAACGCCGTCCCCTACTATCGCCATGGACTTTTTTGGAGAGAAATGGAGTAGCCGAGCGTGCTTCGGGGCAACTCGCCGGCGAAAATTGACGACCGGGGGAGGCTGAAAATCCCCAACGGGTTCCGCTCGTTCATCGAGGATGAACACGGGCGCGAACTGTTCGTTACCAGTCTGCACGGCGACTCGGTGCGGGTCTACCCCATGGCGGTCTGGACCGAGATCGAAAAAAAGTTGTCGCAGATTCCTTCGACTCATCCATCCCGCCTGAAGTACCTGGACCGGGTGAATTTCTACGGCCAGGTTTCCGAAATCGACACCCAGGGGCGCGTGGTCATCCCCGCGCGCTTGCGCGAGTCGGCCACGATGGTCGGCGAAGTCGATGTGTTCGGCCAGTACAACTATCTCGAAGTGTGGAATCACGAGCGGTTCATTGCCAAGCTCCAGCGCGAGCCGTTTACCGATGATGACGCCCGGGCGCTGTCCGATCTGGGCCTTTGAGGCACGAGACCAATGCCCTTGCACGAGCCGGTGATGACACGCGAGGTATTGGCGTTCCTGCGGCCTGAAAACGGCGGCGTGTTCGTCGACTGCACCGTCGGGATGGGTGGGCACGCACTGGCGATGCTCGAGGCCGGCGCTGCCAGGGTGATCGGACTCGATAGGGATCCAGCCGCGCTGGCTATCGCTGCGGAAACGCTTGCCGCGTATCGCGATCGGGTAGAGCTCGTGCACTCGGATTATCGGGCGATCCAGGCAGTACTTGATGCGCGTGGGATCGAACGCATCGACGGCGCCCTCGCCGACATGGGGATGTCGTCATATCAGCTCGACGCCGAAGGGCGTGGGTTCAGCTTTCAGCGTGAGGATCCGCTCGACATGCGTATGGACACGACGTGCGGTCCGACCGCGGCCGATCTATTGAAGGACGCGCCGGAGTCGGAGATCGCCGACGCCATCTATCAGTTCGGCGAGGAGCGATTCTCGCGCCGCATCGCACGCTCAATCGTGATGGCGCGCGAGACGTCGCCGGTCAGGACGACCGGTCAGCTCGCCACGATCGTGAGGCGGGCGGTCCCTCGCCGCGGGTTCACGCGAATCGACCCCGCGACCCGCACCTTCCAGGCGCTTCGCATCTGGGTGAATCGCGAGCTCGAAAAGGTCGACGAGTTTCTAGAGGCGCTGACGCGGCGTCTGAAGACCGGCGCGCGTAACGTCGTGATCACGTTTCACTCGCTCGAGGATCGAATCGTCAAGCACACCTTGAGGGCGCTCGCGCAGCGCCAGGACGCCCGTATTCGCGTGCTGACGAAGAAACCGATCACCCCGCAACCAGACGAGCTCGACAGAAACCCACGCGCCCGCAGCGCCAAGCTTCGCGCTGCGGAGTGTGTGGTGTAGAGGGTGCACGCATGAGCCACTCATCTGAAGCCTTCGAATACGCGATCAGGAAAGACGTTCGGAACAATCCGATCGTGCGCGAGGTCGACGAGCGACGACTGCGCGAGCAGTGGCGATCGGTCGGACTTGGCGTTCTGTTCGTCGCCGTACTGCTGTTCTCCGGCTGGCAGCGCGTCGAGCTGCTCCAGCATGGGTACCGAGTGGAACAGATGCAGAGCGACCGCGGCGACGAGGCCGAGATCAACAGACATCTGCGACTCGAGATTGAGACGCTGAAGTCGCCGCAGCGGATCGAGACACTGGCGCTCAAGCGCCTTCGTCTCGTGGCGCCGGAGGCGGGGGCAGCGACCATCATCGAACGCGTGGTCCCTCCAGATCCGCCGGCGGCTTCCATCGTGGCCACCGCCCGGGAGAAACATGAGCGAGCCAATCTTAGATAACTGGCGCGGCACCATCCGCAGCCGGCTCTTTGTCGGAGCCGTGATGTTCCTGCTATGGGCCGTCGCCATACAGGCGCGTCTCGTCTACTTGCAGGTGCACGAGCACGAGGAGCTGCAGAGCCGCGCGGTGAATCAGTCAGCGCGGACGATGGATATTTCCGCGAAGCGCGGGGATATTCTCGATCGCCACGGGCGGGTGCTTGCGTACAGCGTCGACAGCGACTCCGTCTACGGTGTGCCGAGCGAGGTGAAGGATGCGAAGCAGGCGGCCTCGCGGCTGTGCGCCGCCTTGGAGGATTGCTCCGACAAGGAACGGGAGGCGCTCGCAGCCCGGTTGCGGCAGAAGCGGGCGTTCGTCTACGTGCGCCGGCGGGTTACACCGCACCAGGCGCGTCGGATCGCCGCGATCGGTTTGGAGGGGATCGACTTCATCAAGGAAGATCGCCGTTTTTATCCAAAGAAGCAGCTCGCCGCGCAACTGCTGGGATTCGTGGGCGTCGACAACACGGGGCTCTCGGGCATCGAAGCTGCCTACGACAGCCAGATCAGCGGCGCGCTCGGCAAGCTGTTGTATCAGACCGATGCCCGCGGCCGGGCGTTCAGCCGCCTCGAGCGTCCTCCCACCGCTGGTGCGACCGTCGAGCTGACCATCGACGAGTACCTGCAGCATGTCGCCGAGCGTGAGCTGCGCGACGCTGTGGCCCACAACCGGGCCTCGAGCGGCACCGTCATCATCATGGATCCGAAAACGGGCGAGATCCTGGCACTCGCGAACGAGCCCACGTTCAATCCGAATGCGTTTTCGGCGGCGACCGTCCAACAGCGGCGCAATCGAGCCGTCCAGGATATCTACGAGCCCGGATCGACATTCAAGGTGGTGACGGCCAGTGCTGCCCTCGAGGAACGGGTCATCTCTCCCGAGGACATCGTTGATGTGTCAGGGGGCCGAATCCGATTCGGCGCACGGGTCATCGATGACACCCATGACTACGGATCGCTCACGTTCACCGACGTCATCGTGAAATCGAGCAACGTCGGCGCGATTAAGGTCGGCCTCAAGCTCGGCCCGGAGCGCCTTGGTGTGTATGCCCGCCGGTTTGGGTTTGGGCGGGCGCTGTCACCCGATTTTCCCGGCGAGACGCCGGGCATCGTGTGGGATCCCACCAAACTCGATAGCAGCGCGTTGGCATCGATGTCGATGGGCTACCAGGTCGGTGTGACGCCCCTGCAGATGGTGGCTGCCATCAGCTCGGTGGCGAATGGAGGCGATCTCTTCCAGCCGCGGGTCGTGCGCGCACTGGTACGCGATGGCAAGCGCACCGAGGTGAAGCCGGCGATACTCGGCCGGACGATCTCCAAAGATACCGCGGTGACGCTGACGGGGATCATGGAACAAACAGTCGAGCGGGGCACGGCCACCTACGCACAGGTCGAGGGATATACCATCGCGGGAAAGACAGGCACCGCCTCAAAGCTTATCGACGGTCGCTATTCGCATTCGGACTACTTCGCGTCGTTTGTCGGATTCTTGCCCTCGCGCGATCCGGTCGCTTCCATCATCGTGGTCATCGACTCCCCTCATGCGCATGGCTACTACGGAGGCCCGATCGCTGGTCCGGTCTTCCAGCGCATCGCTGAAGCGACGCTCCGGCACTTCGGCATCGCGCAGACGCTGGATGCACCGCCGCCCGTCCTCGTCGCGCGTCGAAGCGACCGATACGAGATTCTTCCTGTGCGCACCACACGCGATGCGTCGATTGTGACCGCGAGTGCCATCGCTGACATGCGCGATCTTCCGGATCTGCGCGGCCTGAGCGCGCGTCAGGCCCTGAGGGTTCTCACGAAGATCGGGTTGTCCGCCCGGCTGAATGGCGACGGCGTCGTCGCAAATCAAAAGCCGGCCGCAGGAACGCCGATTGAACCGGGGACCACGACCGAACTCTGGTTGGAGCGCTCTACAGTCGCCGCGATCCAATGAAGCTTGCCCATTTGTTGCAGGCCATTGAGCGCTTCACGCGACACCGCGTCTCCACGGAGGCACTACCAAACGTCGAAGTCGATGGTCTCGACTACGACTCGCGGCAGGTCCGGCCCGGCGCGGTCTTTGTGGCCTTGAAGGGCCTCAAAGCGACCGGTGCGGACTTTGCGGCAGACGCGATCGCTCGGGGAGCGATTGCCGTCGTTGCCGAGCAGCCGTCAGTCGCACCTGGGACGGTGCCTTGGATCGAGGTGACGGATGCACGGGCGGCGCTGGCGACGCTCGCGGCCGAGTATTACGGGCATCCCAGCCGCTCGATGAGCGTCGTCGGCATTACCGGCACGAACGGCAAGACGACAACCGCGTATTTATTGCGCGCCGTGTTCGAGGCCGCAGGTAAAAAGTGCGGGCTCCTCGGGACCGTGACCTATTCGGTAGGCGATGAGGAGCTGCCCGCCGCGCGGACGACGCCGGAGGCACCGGATGTGCAGCGGATGTTCCGGCGCATGGTCGAGAGCGGTTGCACCGCGTGTGTGATGGAGGTGTCGTCGCACGCCCTGTCTCTGCGGCGGGTCGATGAAACGCAATTTGCGGCCGGAGTTTTTACGAACCTCACGAGGGATCATCTCGATTATCACGGCGACATGGAGTCGTACTTCTCGGCGAAGAAGCGGCTGTTCGAGATGCTTGCGCCGGGAGCGCCGGTCGCTATCAATCTGGACGACCCGCGCGGTGAGTCGCTGCGAAAAACTCTCTCGCGACCGGTGACGTACGCAATCAACAAGCCGGCGGACGTCACGCCTGGTCCGTTGTCGGCCACGGTCGAAGGGCTCGAATTCGACGTTCGTACGCCGAAAGGCACGGTTCATGTGGCGTCGCATCTCGTCGGACGGCCGAACGTCTCGAACATCCTCGGGACTGTCGCCACGGCCACGGCGCTCGACTTGCCGGTGGCGGCCATCGAGCAGGGCCTCGCGAATCTGTCCGGCGTCCCCGGGCGATTCGAACTGGTCTCACGCCGCAGCGATGACCTGACGGTGGTGATCGACTACGCGCACACCGACGATGCTCTGAAGAATCTCCTCGAGACTGCGCGCCCGCTGGCGCGTGGTCGCGTCATCACGCTGTTCGGCTGCGGCGGCGATCGTGATCGTACGAAGCGGCCCCTGATGGGCGCCGTCGCCGCCCGCTTGAGCGATGTCGTCGTGATGACGTCTGACAACCCGCGCAGCGAGGATCCCACGCGCATCATCGACGAGATCAAACGGGGAGTCCCGCCGGCCTCGGACCGCGACGCCGCGTCAGTCGTGGCGATCGTGGATCGAAAAGAAGCGATTCAGTTCGCGATCGGCAAGGCCCAGCCTGGCGACCTTGTTCTTCTCGCAGGAAAAGGACACGAGAAGTCGCAGGTGATTGGGACGCGCGAACTGCCCTTCGACGAGGCGGAGATCGCGCGCGAGGCGCTGGAGCGGAGACGCTGACCCCGGCCACGATTGCCGCCGCGATCGGCGCAGAGGTGTCCGGTCCCGAGGCGGACCGCGAGGTCAGTGGATTTTCGATCGATACGCGGACGATTCAGGCGGGCGACCTGTTTATCGCGATTCGGGGGGAGCGTTTCGACGGCAATACGTACGTCGGCGAGGCCATCAGGAAGGGCGCTGCTGGCGCCCTCGTGAGCGATGCCGGTTTAGTGGGTCAGCCGGCGCTCGCATCGACGCCGCTGATTACCGTGACGGACACGGTCTCCGCGTTGCAGCGCCTCGCGAACCGCGTGCGGCGCGAGTCGGGAACGGCGGTGGTTGCCGTGACGGGAAGCGCAGGGAAGTCGACGACGAAGGAAATCACGGCGGACTTTTTGTCGGCGCGATACAGGGTCTTTCGCAACAGAGGCAATCTGAATAATCACATCGGCTTACCGCTCTCGTTGCTGGAACTGCGAACGAAGCCGGACATTGGAGTGTTTGAGCTGGGCATGAGCCATTTCGGAGAAATCAGCGCGCTCGTCAAGATTGCGGAGCCCGAAGTGCGGGTCTGGACCAACGTCGGTCCGGCGCACCTCGAGTTTTTCGGCACCGTAGATGCCATTGCCGACGCAAAGGCGGAGATTCTCGAAGGTGCGGACAAGGATGCGCTGCTGGTTGCGAACGCCGACGATGACCTGGTTATGCGCCGCGCCAGCAGGTTCGCCGGCCGCATTCGGACCTTCGGTGTCGAGCGGCCCGCCGACGTCCGCGCGCTCGCCGTGCGCGACCTCGGCATCGATGGCACTGCGGCTCTTGTGCGCACGCCTATCGGCGAAGCGGAGATTCGAACCTCGCTGCCCGGAACCGCGAACCTTTCGAACGTGCTCGCCGCCGCGGCCGTCGCCATCCGCTTCGATGTTCCGCTCGACGATATCGTGCGGCGCGCCGCCGCTTTGAAACCGGTAGCGAGACGAGGGGAGATTACGCGGATCGGCACGATGACGCTCGTGGACGATTCCTACAATTCGAACCCGATCGCGCTCTCGCGAGCGCTCGCCATGGTGGCCGGCGACACGCGCCATCCGCGGCGAATTGCGATCCTTGGAGAGATGCTCGAGCTTGGCGAGGCTGGTCCGTCGCTCCACCGGACGTCCGGCGAGGAAGCCGCGCGAGCGGGTCTCAGCGAGCTTGTGGCTGTCGGCGGTGAGAACGCGCGCGAGCTGGCAGCGGGTGCCCTTTCGGCTGGAATGGCGGCCGGGAGTGTTCACTACGTGGAGGACAGCAGTCAGGCCGCCGACATTGCGGTGGCGGTCGTCAAGCCTGGCGACCTCGTCCTGGTCAAAGGCTCGCGTGGCATTCGAACCGAGGTTGTGGTCGATCGACTCAGGGCGGGATCTGCCTGATGCTCTACAACCTGCTCTTTCAATTCCACACGCAGATTCCAGTGCTGAACGTCATTCAGTACATCACCTTTCGCACTGCCGCCGCGAGCCTCACTGCGCTCGTCATCAGTCTGTTGCTGGGACCGTGGCTGATCCGGAAGCTGCGCGAGTTTCAAATCGGCCAGATCGTCCGACACGAAGGCCCGGCCTCCCACGCTCCCAAGGCGGGCACGCCGACCATGGGAGGACTTCTGCTTCTGACCGCCTCTCTCGTGCCGACGCTGCTGTGGGCCGATCTCCGGAACGTGTACATCTGGATCGCCGTGCTGGCGACCGCAGGGTTCGGCGCAATTGGATTTGCGGACGACTATCTCAAGATCGTGCGGCGCTCACATCATGGGCTGCTGCCGCGCTACAAGATCCTCGGGCAGGTCGGGGTCGCAGTGCTCGTCGGTGTCACGCTGATACTTCTAGCGGATTACATCCAGCCGCCGCTTTACAACACCCGCGTGATTTTTCCCTTCTTCAAGAGCCTCATCCCCGATTTGGGCTGGATCTACGTACCCTTCGCGATCCTCGTGCTGGTCGGTGCCTCGAACGCGGTGAATCTGACCGACGGACTCGACGGGCTGGCGATCGGCACGTTTGCGATTGCCGCTGCCGCATTCACAGCGCTCGCCTATGTCACCGGGCATCGCGTCCTGGCCGAGTATCTGCTGCTCGTTCACTTTCCGCAGTCGGCCGAGCTGACGATTTTCTGTGGCGCACTCGTCGGTGCGAGCCTCGGATTCCTTTGGTACAACTCGTACCCTGCGGACATTTTCATGGGCGACGTTGGTTCGCTCGCACTCGGCGGAGCCCTCGGAACTGTCGCGATCCTGATTAAGCAGGAGCTGCTCCTGCCGATCGTCGGCGGTGTGTTCGTGCTCGAAGCGCTGTCGGTGATTATCCAGGTTGGCTCCTTCAAGCTGACCGGCAAGCGCGTGTTCAAGATGGCGCCGCTGCACCACCACTTCGAGCTGATCGGCTGGAGCGAGCCCAAGGTCATCACGCGCTTTCTGATCGTCGGAATCATCTTTGCGCTCTTCAGCCTGACGACGTTGAAACTGAGATGAGCTTTACGGTTCGAGGACAGAACGTGACCGTCGTTGGCGCCGCCCGCAGCGGTGTCGCTGCCGCGCTGCTGTTGGCCGAGCGCGGCGCGCGGGTCACATTGAGCGACTTGCGACCGGAGCTGGAGCGGGAGGCCGAACGCCAGCTTCGAGAGTCGGGTGTAGGCATTGAGCTTGGCGCACACAGGCCTGACACGTTCACATCGGCCGATCTGATGGTGTTGAGCCCGGGCGTGCCACTCGATCAGCCATCGATCGCGCAGGCGCGCCGTGCCGGTGTTCGAATCATCGGGGAGATCGAGCTGGCTTCGCGGTGGCTGAGCGGACGGATCGTGGCGATCACCGGCACCAAAGGCAAATCGACCACAACCACTCTGACGGGGAGGATGTTCGACGCAGGAGGGCTGAGAGCGCTGGTCGGCGGAAACATCGGAACGCCGCTGAGCTCTCAAGTCGCCATGTCCACACCCGACACGTTTCACATCGTCGAAGTCAGCAGCTTCCAGCTCGAGACGACGGAGACCTTTCATCCATGGGTGGCCGTTCTACTGAATCTGTCATCGGACCACCTGGATCGCCACGGCTCGATGGAGGCGTACGGCTCGGCGAAGGCAAAAATCTTCGTGAATCAAACCGCGGACGACTGGGCGGTGATCAACGCCGACGATCCGCAGACACTCGCGCTCGCTCGGGCGGGGCGGGCAAAGAAGGTGCTCTTTTCGGCCGGTACGCCGCTGGTTCCGCTGTCGTCGATCCGGTTGATTGGGAAGCACCTGGTCTCCGATGTCATGGCCGCCGCCGCCGTGGCGCGTATTGCCGGCGTGCCGGATGACGCAATGGTGCGCGCGGTTGAAGCGTTCACCGGGTTGGAGCATGCG
>DATEEI010000003.1:0-2397 GCA_035281225.1 Vicinamibacterales bacterium | reverse complement strand
AACTCGTCCTTGTACGTCCAGCTCAACTGCAAACCGGTGTCCGACTCGCTCGCGGTCAGATCCAGATCGAAGTGGACCTGTTCGTCCCCCTGACCGACCGGTTCGAGTTGCAAGCCCGGGAGCTCGAGCTCGCCCGACTCGAAGTTCTGCAGCACGAACTTGATCTGGCACAGCGGGTTGTAGGCCAGGCTGCGCTCGTGCTTTAGCGCATCGCTCAGAAGATCGAAAGGAATGTTCGAATGCGCAAACGCATCCAAGGCCGTGTGCTTGGCCTGCTCGAGCAATTCCTTCACCTGCAGATCCTCGGAGATCTGCGTGCGGAAAATCAGGGTATTGATGAAGAATCCGATAAGGGGTGCGAGTTCCTTCTGGGTACGGCCTGCATTGGGGACGCCCATCACCACATCGGTCTCGCCACTGAAGCGGCTCAACAAGGCCGCGAAAGCAGCCTGCAACACCATGAACAAGGTTGCGCCATGCGCCCGACCCAGATGGCGCAAGGCGTCCAGCATGGCCCGATCGATGACTTGACTGTGGCGATTGGCCGCGAAGCTCTGTTCTGCGGGACGCGGCTTGTCGAGCGGCAAGCTGTGTATCGTCGGCATGCCCGCGAGCCTTGCCTGCCAATGCGCCAACTCGGCTTCTAGCAGCCCGCCTTGCATAGCCTGCCGCTGCCATCCGGCGAAGTCCGCATACTGCACGGGCAACGGCGGCAATGGGTCAGGTCGGCCTTCAATGAAAGCCTCGTACAGCGCCACAAACTCCTTGATCAGGACACCCATCGACCAGCCGTCGGAGGCGATGTGGTGCATGGTGAACAGGACAACGTGGGAATCCGCGCCGAGATGGATCAGGCCACAGCGCAGCATGAGATCTCGAGAAAGATCGAAGGGCTTTTTCGCTTCCGCGACCGTCAGGTCCTGTACACGCTGCGACCGCTCGGCCTCGGAAAGGCCACTAAGGTCGATGCGATCAACAAGTACCGTCACCGCCGGACGCACCACCTGCACCGGCTCATCGTCTATCTGCCGAAAGACCGTACGCAGCACCGCGTGCCTTGCGACGATGGCATCCAGCGCTTGCTGCAGGGCGTCCTGATTCAACCGTCCGGTCAGCCCAAGCGCGACCGGAATGTTGTATTGGGCGCTGCCGCCCTCGAGCTGGTCGATGAACCACAGACGCTGCTGAGAAAACGACAGGGGATAATTCGAGCGATTCTCCAGACGACGAATGGTCGGTGCTGGCTCCTCATTGCCCTGGATCCACTCGATCAATTCCGCCTTGTGCAGTTTCAGGGCTGCAGTGAGATCTTCGGATAGGTTACCGCCCTCATCGTTGAGGAGAAGTTTCCCGTTCCTTACCGCCAATTTGATGTTCTTGGCTTGGCATTCTTTCAACAGACCGAGAAAACTCATAGCTCAATGAACTCCTGATCGGTGCTTTCGGCAGCATCGAAGGCAATGTCTTGCTTCAGCGACTGTTGCAACACCAAATCGTCGACACGCTTCGCCAACGACCGGATCGTGGGGTGTTCGAAAATCTCGCGCACGAGTAGCTCTATGCCGAACGCTGCCTTCAGTTCCATGTTCATGCGTACGACTAAAAGCGAGTGCCCGCCAAGCTCGAAAAAGTCTTGGGTGACGCCGACCACCTCGATCTTCAGCAACTCGCGCCAGATCGCCGCCAGCTGCTCTTCCATCGCCGTCTCCGCCACGACCAGCTCTTGCTCGGTCTGTTGCGGGTCGGGCAATGCGCGCCTGTCGACTTTCCCATTCACGGTCAACGGCAAGCGTTCGAGTACGACAAACGCGGAAGGCAACATGTAATCCGGCAGCTGACGCTTGAGGTCGCGACGCAAGGCTTCAATCAACAGTTCCGCCGGGACGTCAGCGTCTCGCGCCGATTCGGATGGCACGAGATAAGCGAGCAGGCGCTTGTCACCCGCATCGCCTCGTGCGATCACGACCGACTCCCGGATACTCGGGTATTGATTCAGGCGCGCCTCGATTTCTCCGAGTTCGATCCGGAATCCACGGATCTTCACCTGGTCGTCCGCGCGGCCGACGAATTGAACGTCGCCATCGGGCAGCTGACGCACCAGATCGCCGGTACGGTACAGGCGAGCATCCGCGTCCGTGACGAAGGGATCGCGCACGAAACGGTCGGCGGTCAGCTCCGGCCGGTTGAGATAGCCGCGACCGATGCCGTCCCCCCCCAAGTACAACTCGCCGACCACTCCGCAGGGCACGAGCTTGCGTTCGGTGTCCAGCACGTACTGCGTGGTTCCGGAAATCGGTTTGCCAATCGGATAGGTGTCCGTGCGTCGCGCGTGGATTTCGTAATGGGTACTAAAGGTCGTGTTTTCCGTCGGCCCATAGACGTGCACCAGATGCCGCG
>DATEEI010000002.1:0-3766 GCA_035281225.1 Vicinamibacterales bacterium | reverse complement strand
ATCCGCGGGACACGAATTGGATGTGCAGTTGCACGAGCCCAAGGTGCCGCAAGGTGACCGGAAGGTCCCAGTGTCGCGGCAAGCGACCACCGAAACTTCCGGCGGGTGATTGCTGGTGCCTCCGTTCCAGTAGTAGTCGTGGATGGTGCCCCATGCACTGACGAACAGCGAGTCTTGAGGAGCGTAGTTGGCGCACTTGCGTTCCTCGATGAACGTAGCGTCCCAGGGTCCGTCGCTCGTTACACAAACGGTCGTATCCCAAGCATTCGCGCGGTTGACGGTATCCAATTTGTAAACGCGGGTGGTGCCGCCAGATTTTGGCGAGTCGTTGGACCCGCTTGGCGCGACGCCACTTCCTCCGCTGTCTCGCGCCATGACCAGATCCGAGATGGGCGCGATGACGAAGTCACGAAGCGGGCCGCATTTCGTGAGCGCAACTCTCACTTTGAGCTGCTTCTGATCTCTGATTGAGCAACAAGGTGCATGCGCCAGCGGGCTCGCCAGCTTCTCGGGCTCCGGCGGGACGCCGGTCGTTCTCGTGGCATTGGTTCTCGGGTCAAGCGTTGCCTCGATATCCCTCGGGAGGGTGGGGAGTTTCTCAAGTCGATCCGCCAACTCCCTGTCTGCGGAGGTAACCGAGTCCGGAGAATTGCAACTCATCAGGAACAGGGCGAGCAGCATGGCCGCAATCTGAAGGAGAGTCGGAATGTTTGTGCTCATGACGGCCTCCTATTTCTTCGGAGTGATGCCGATCCGGCAGAGTGTTACCAGCTCCGCACGACTTCGAAAACGCCGAGATCGATTGGCGCAGCGCCTCTAGGCACGTCGAACTCGCCTTTGGGTAGTGACGCAGGATAAGTGATTACGCGGCGTCGTTGCGTAAGCCATGGCTCGTCGACCGGATGCCACTCGACGCCTTGCGCCATACCCACGATGACGCGGTTCTTCCACTTGTACACCCCGTGGAGCATGAAGCTGACGGCCAGAGTTTCTTCATCCTCAGGTCCGTCCCAAAGCGTCGGCGCACCTGCCGGCACCCACCCGCCGATCGTGCGCTCGGGTCCTGCTCCACTCACGTCGATGGAAAAATCATACTGGTGCAGGATGGCAAAACCCGCGGACAGGCTGGATGTGCCTGGTCTGCCGAGGGCGCGACGCCATCTGATCACTCCCCAGACGGTTTCGTCGTAGAGGGATATTCCGAGTTCGCGGCGCAAAGGTCCGTCCACGACGAACTGCTTGACGCGCGTGAGGAAAGGAGAAGCATCTGCCACCGAGCCGAGCGCTCCGAGAAGCTTCCCCATGTCCTCGTTGTGAGGCGGTGCGATGGACTGATCGATCCACGCCGATTCATCGCCTTTGATTGACGCTGCAGTGTTGACCATACGCCCTCTAGTAAAACGCGTTTTGGACTACAAATTCACCGAGAAAAGTAGGCCCGGTCTGTTGCAGCCAGAAGGTGCCATCACCGTCGATCGTGCCTGCCGGGTAACGAATGCGGCGTGCGGGCGCCAGCCACCACGGCCTGACTCCTTCCCACTCGATCTCTAACCCGAGATTCACGAGTGCCAGGTGCTTCCATTTGCGGTCGCCATGATGAAGAAAACTGACGCGGAAGCTTTCCTTGTCATGAGGACCATCCCACAAGATCGGCGGCGCCCCGTACTTCCACTTGCTCTTGTTGATGGTGCCGCCTGGGCCAACTCCGCCGTCTTTGACTTCGAGATACTTGAACCGCACTGAGAATCCGTCCGCCATTCGGAGCGTATCTGGCCACCCGAGAAAGCGAGGCCAGCGGATAGCGCCCCAGACGGTGTCGCCCAATGCGTCGTCAACCAGCTCGCCGCGGCCAGTTGCGTACTTCTCGGCAGTTCTCTTGACGCGAGTCAGGACCGGCTCGGAATCGCCCGGGGCCGTACGAATCTCTTCGAGAAAATCATTGGGTGGCATAACCGTCCTTGGTTGGCAGCCGAAGGCGATTTATACCGCAGCCATCCGCCTTGCATCCAGAAAGTTCGCGAGTGGCCGTCAGGTTGTAGGACAGCGGACTTGCCTATTCATCGTGCTGAGTTCTCAATACCGACGATTCCGGCATGAGTCGCGTAGGCGTGCGAAACAGGGAGGTCTCAAATGCGACGCGTCAATACTTGGCTGTGTGCGGGCGGGGCAGCAGCGCTCCTGTCCGGTTGCGCCACGCCTACGGTGCGGGCACTACATTCTCCCTTTCACCCTTCGGGCGCGGACCGGGTGACATTCACGGCAGAGGCGCAGGCGACCGACGGTCGAGGCGTCACCGAGATTGAGATCGTACAGCGAGTGTGGGCGCATGATGGGTTCTGTGCTGCCTGGGTTGCAGGCGAATGCGTCCCGTTGCCCTCCGTGTCCGAAAAGACGCTTACGAACTGTCACTTCGAACCTCCGCTCCCCAGCGCGCACTGCGAAGTGACAGTGGAGCCCTTTGCCGACGGCAGCTTTGTGACTTATGGCGCGCGCATGCGGGAGACGTCCGGGGAGTTCGGCTCGGATTTCTGGATTGGCTTCGCCGTGGGCACTCAAGCGCAATCGAACGAGCCGATACCCGTCTATACCCGCGGAAACTCCAGTACCGCAATCGACATCGTGTTGATAGCGGTTGATTACGACCAATCGGCGGGCCGGACCACGCGTGATTTCGTCAACGTGGCACGGGACTTCATCGTCAACGGTTACCTGGCGCAGCGGCAGATCGATGATGACCGCGACAGGTGGAACTTTTATGTCAATCCGGTTGCCGGCGGTCTCGCGCAGACGACCATGGGTACCACTGTCAACCGCAGCGTTACGCAGCCGCTCAATTGGACGCAAGTTGCCTCGGTAGCCGATACCGTGGCCTACGTGCACAACAACGGCGCCTGGCGAGACTTCGGCGTGTTTGGCGGCGCCGGCATCGGCCACTTCACCATCCTGGCGGGAACGCCGGGCACCATCGTTCACGAGACAGGGCACGCTTTGTTCGGGCTGTCGGACGAATACTGCTGCGACGGCGGTACGACTGCGTCGACGTGGCCCAGTCCCAACATCTTCACCGATCAAGCCAGCTGTCAGAGCAGCGCGACGGCCCACGGCGTAGCGACAGGCGACTGCGTACAGCTGAGTGCGACCTCCGGATTCTGCGGCGGAGTTGACAGTACTGGGGCGGCAGTGCTTGGCGACACGAACGGTCTTTGGCGGCAGGATGTAATCAACGACCTGATGGGATGTGGAGGCAACGGCAATGCCGACGGCGGAGTTCTCGACGCCGCACGCATCTACTGGTATTACGATCAGCTCTGACGTTGGAGGACAGGAATATGAACAGGTTGTTCCTTGTACGTCCTCTTGCTGTTGCCGCCATGTGCTTTGGAGTGCTGCCGAACTCTTTTTCCGCATTCGCGCAGGAGGCGCCTTCCGGGTGGTTCGGGAACGTATATCTCGGCGGGGAGCGAGAGCCGTTTGACTCCAGAAAGGTTTTCGTTGTGAGCATTCGGGTGACCGAGGCCGGTGCACAGGTCGTTGATGTGGCCGTCGCCTACGGCGTGGCCTCACCGCTGCCCGCAGCAAGTGCGGACTACACGCTAGAGGTTGTCAGCGCGGACGGGGGTCGCTTGACGATACAAAACGCGCCCGATCCCCGGCGAGCCATCGTCGAGAAGCAAGGCAATGTCATGCTCGATTCAGGGCTGCTCAGCGTACGCCTGGATTTCAATCGTCTCGGCGCCAGAGTTCGTCTGCATGATGCCAGTGGCAA
>DATEEI010000001.1:0-11883 GCA_035281225.1 Vicinamibacterales bacterium | reverse complement strand
AAGCCCTGAGCAAGCATGTTCAGCCCCGGCTGAAGCGAGGTCTGCGGCATCGTGAATCCGGCCATTAGAGGGCTCCGTAGTTCACGACGAGGTAGCCGCTCGGGTGTCTGCTGACCGCACCGGGCCTAACCTTCATGGCTTCGTCGGCCATCACGCCTTCCGAGGGCTTCCCGAAGATGTCGTACGAGTACCAGGGCAGGCCGTGCTTCGTGCCGATGCGCTTGATGTTCGACTTCAGGCGACGATCAGAGAACGCAAGGGCGAGCCCGCCAAGGCTCAGGGCGTTGCTCAACCCCTGCTGCTGCCCCTGGTAGGCGCCCAAGTAGCCCGAGGCGCGCGAGTCGCCCTGACCGAGCAAGCTGTTTCCGATCTGCCCGCCGATGCCGGAAAGCGCGTTGTTCGTGGACTGCGTGGCAGCCTGCCCAGCACCCGACAGACCGGACAGCCTGTTCCAGACATTTCCGATTTGCGTCGATGCGAGGCCCTGGTTGTAGTCGGCGAGCTCCCGCCCAGCCCCACCGGAGAACAGGTTTCCTCGCGCGGCCTGATTCTGTCCGAGAGCCCGATTCCCTTCGCCAAGGGTAAATTGATAATCCGGCGTCATCATCAGCGCGTTGAAGTTCGGAGCGCCTGCGGCCGGTGCAGTCGTTCCCGGCGTGTTGACGAGCTTTCCGTCAGGGCCGAAGGTGTACGAGCCTCCGGGGTTGACGCCGGGAGTCAACCCGAAGAACTGAGCCTGAAGGCCGAGCGCCTGGTTCCCGATGCCCGTGGCATAGGCGTTGTTTCCCTGCTGCGCGTTGTAGAGCGATTGCAGAAACGCGATCTGATCGCGGCTGGCCTGCAACTGAGCGTTCGCCGCGTTGTTGGCGGCATCTCCCGCGCGGTCCCCGAACAGGTCAAGCGGGTCAGCGAGAGGGTTCGGATTGTCGCCACCGTGCAGTGCGTCAATCGGGTCAAGAACGTCAGTGATGCCGCCCATGCTATGTCTCCATTCCGAACGTTACGTGTCCGGGAAATCTAAAAAGCTCTTTCATGCCCACCGCCCGAGCGATCCGCAGCCCAGGTTCGTTTGTGTCTCTGACGCAGCCGGTCAGGTACTTGCAGCCCTTCTGATCCGCGAACCAGCGGATAGCAGCCTCTGACTGCGCTTTCGTCGTGCCTCTGGCAGATGGAAGTGCGCCGACGTGGATTTCCCACCAATCGCCGTGGTGCCGGTGGAAGAACCACACGATTCCGTCACCGAGAAGCCAGAACAGGCCGTCACCGAAACGAGGCTTCCACGCTCCGACTTCCCGGCCGAGGAACAGGGGCGCTACGTCCGGATGCATCGCGATTGCGTACGCTTCCGAGGGCGTGGCTTCTCTCACTAGGCGTAACGATCAGCTTTGATAAACGAGTGCGCTACTACCGTCGTGCCGGTGCCGTTGGAAACGTTCTGAGCCCACCTCAACTTCACGTTCCCGGCGTTGCTGCTGTTCACAATCAGGACATCAAAAGTGATCCCGAGAACGACAGACGCGGTAGCGTTGATGCCGGAAATATGCAGTTCCGTGTCAGTGAACACCGAGCCGCTGTAGCCGGTTACGTTGGTATCGGTGCCGCCGGTCCCTGCTGATGACGCGCCGACCTGAGCATGGCTGCCCACGGCCCCAGCAGGGGCGCTAAAGGCCCCCTTCCAGTCACCTGTAGAAGATCCACCAGTTAGCAGGACGACAAACCGCGCCGCCCATACTTCGTTTGCGCCGATTGCGAAAAACAACTCGTCGTCATCCTGAAACGCAGTGCTCGACGTAACGGTTTCGTTAGAGGTCTTTCTAATCAACCTACTGTCAAGCAACCCGCCAACTGTCGCGCCGCCTGTCGTCCATGCTGGATTGGCACCGGCTCCGTTTGTTTGGAGGAATTGCCCCGCCGTACCAGCACCTAGCCGCGCCCAGCCAGCCGCGCCGCGGTACAGGATGTCGCCTTGAGTTGCCGAGCCGATGAAATCCAGCACCTCAGAGAGCGTGCATTCCTCAGTGTCGCCGGCTCCCGCCGTTTTACGTCCGAGAATGCGGGATGTCGCGGAAATGTTCTGAATCTTCGCGTAGGTAACAGCGTCATTCGCAATGCCGCCCGTTGCGATGGTGCCGAAGCCCAGGACGCTCCCGGACTCGCGGAGAACCGCGTCCGAAGCAGCCGAGGCAGAGATATCCGCTGGGTCGCCCGCGCTGTTCGCACTCCGCCCGATGACCGACAACGCCCCGCTGTTGCGTAGCTTGGCATCCGACACAGCGTCATGGTCGATCGTCCAGACCGTTCCGGTCGAGGACACCGTGATATCGCCGTAATCGGCATCTGCAACGCCGGCCCCCGAAGCACTCAGCGTCGTACCGGACATCGTTAGGCCGGACCCCAAACTGATCTCTTGCGGGTCGCCCGCGCCGCTATCCCCACGGCCCAGGAGCTTTGACGCCGCAGAGACGTCCTGCATCTTGGCGTAGGTGACGACGTTGTTATCGATCGTCCACGTCGCGCCGGAACCGCTGACCGTGATATCGCCCTTGTCTCCGTCCGACAGGGCGGAGGAATTGAGCGTCGTCCCGGACATGGAGAGCCCGGTCCCTAGCGTGATTTCCTCTACGTCACCGGCCCCGCTGTCGCCCCTA
Source organism: Vicinamibacterales bacterium (assembly GCA_035281225.1). GTDB lineage: Bacteria > Acidobacteriota > Vicinamibacteria > Vicinamibacterales > JAMQPK01 > JAMQPK01. The sequence continues at coordinate 9,235 of DATEEI010000001.1, read as the reverse complement.
CCGAGCAGCTTGGAAGCGCTGGATACGTCCTGAATCTTGGAGTACGTAACCGCGCCGGGGTCGATGGTCCACGTCAGGCCGCTGCCACTGACCGTCACGTCCCCTTTGTCACCGTCAGTAAGCCCGATGATTGCGCCAAAGACCGCCTGAAGGGACTGGTACCACTCGCGCGCGATCCTGAACCCCTGCCCTTCGATGAGCGGGGTTACTTGCGGCGGGAGCCTCACTGCCCTTCAATCCCTAGCGCGATGAAATCCGACTTCACGGGGTCGGAAACCCGGAAGTGAAACCCCCGCTGAGCTGACTTCCCTTTCCGTCCAATCGAACCGAGACCGAACCATCGAATCTGCTTCGCGTACTCACCAATCCGACCCAGAGACCGAGACTTCCAGTTCGTCCACTCCGACTTCGCCTTGTCGGTGTAGCGCATCTCAATCACGGGGTCGGTCTGGTCCAAGTCCCCCGTCTGTTCGGCGTTCCCCGTGTCCACGACCGCGAGCAGCGCAGAGACCATCAGAGGATCGCCGTTCTTGTGCAGATACCCGGTATAGAACTCCCGGATGAGCCGGTGCCCACCTTCCCGGACCAGGCTGTAGTCCTGCATGAAAATCTGCCCGGAGTCGAAGTCGGCAAAGAACGTCTCGCCGTAGCAGTTCGCAACCCCGTTCGGGAGCCAGCGGTCGGTGCCCTCCGTCTTGCGACGGTGCCACATCTGCGTAGCGCAGTCGTAGACGAAGGTCTTTCCGTCCGGAATCGTCAGAGCCACGAACTCATGGCCCCGGTCAATCCAAGAGAACATGAAGGCAGACGTTACATCCTGTTCCTTCAAGTCCTGCTCAAGCTGATGGGTCGAGACACGAACAGGGGAATAGCCATTGGCTCGATACACCCGCTTGTTCTGGTCCAGCCAGAACACCCCGTTGTCCGCTAGGGTGATGGCATGCGGAGCACCACACCCGTACTCAATCGTCTGAAGCCTCTGAAAGATGGTAGAGCCCGACGAGGCAATCCCGTAAACCTCAATCGTCTTTCCGCCGAACACCCAGAGATCGCCATAGACGGCCTTCAGGGCTACAACCCCATCCGTCGAGGATTCCGCCGTCTGGAAGTTGGCAGCACTGTATGCGAGCGGGGCCAAGAGGTCGGAAGGGAGGAACCCATCCTCGGTCGGCCACACCATGTACCCGCCGACATAGGCAGGCGTCGAAGGCACAACCCGGTCCGTAAAGTCCGTGTCAGTGATCTTCGTCAGGCCGTCAACCGTGTCGTAGATGTACCCATCATCTCCGGTGCCAATCGCGAGGAACCGCGAGGTATCCGGGATGAAGCCGTCCGAGAACCCGACTCGAGACGAGCCGAGAATCGTTCCGATGTTCGTCCTGATGCCATTCGCGTCAACGCTGAACAACCTCTCCCCCGCGACGACGTACAGAACACCCCCCATTGCATAGATGCCACGGATAGAGCCCTGCCCCACGTTCTCCAGAATCCGCATGCCAGGAGGCGTACGAAGGACGAATCCCGAGCGCCCACCCTGTGGCAGAGCCTCCGGAATCAGGTTGATGATCTCCGAGCGCATCGCCAGCGCCGTCTCATCGGGAATCCCGGCAGAGATGAGAGGTACGGGGGTCATGGCGCCTCGATGGTCATAACCGTTTCGTCAATCGGGCCGAGGTTCGCGTTGGTTGGATTCGACAGGGTCGCGGTGAAGTCCAGAGAGGCGTCGAGGTTCCAGCGCGGCCAGCGATCTACGATCTGGTAGGCGTCAACAAACTCGTACTGACTAAATTTGCCGTCGATCATTTCGCCTGCATTGCCGACCGGGCGCTGTCCAATCCAAAGGTACGTGACGCGCCCGCTGGAACTGGTCAGCGCGTTTGGACTGTCAGTCCCGCTCCAAGAAACGTATTCGGCGGCCCCGTCGTTGAGCTTGAAGAAAGCTCGCGAATTCGCGTAGTCGAAACCGGCTTCAAACCAAAATTCGCCAGCCAGCGGGACGGAAGTCGTAAAGTTCTTGGTCACGAAACTATGTGGATCAAGGCCGGGATTGTCGTGATGCCAGGACATCGCAATCGTTCCGGCCGTCGTCCTATAACACCAGCAGTAGTAGAACTGACCACTGCCACCCGGCCCGCCGATCTGGAACAGCGAGCGAGAAGATGCCGTTACCGTATCGTTGAAATCCACCCACGCGCGGATGGTGAACGAATCCCCGTTGGTTATGAGGTCATTGACGTTTGTGGATAGCCGCCATGAGTTGGTACCAGTCTTGGCGGCAGAAAGACTCGAGGAAAGGTTGAGCGTCGGCTGTTGGTAACTGAAGTTCGTCGTTGATGTGAGGGTGAGATCTCGCGATCCCGCCTGGTCGTTGAACGTCGTCGCGCTAGCCGCCTCGTTGAACTTCCAATAGCTTTCCGGAGTATCGGCCAACACTTCGGCGTCGTAGTCCCTGACGAGAGCCACGACAACCGGCTTGATGACTTCGCCGGGGTTGAACGTGACGGTTCCGGGGGTCGAAACGTAGTCAGGACCAGCGAGAGCCGTCCCAGGAGTGAATGAGTAATCAGCAGAAGCCGTCGTCCCCGTGTTGCCAGAACGGATGGCGTACAGCGTCACTTCGTCCCCAAGAATGTCGCCCGTGAAGGCAGCCGACTGCCATTCGATGACGGCAGGAGCGGCGTCCGTCGAGAACGTCGAGGACGCACAGCCCGAGGTCACAAACGAGCCGTTGACCGAGTTGACCACCCAGTGATAGGTCGTGCCGAGCGAAAGGCCCGTGACTTCGTAGGTGTTGTCTACGGTCGTTGCAGTCGGCACTCCCGGCTGCGGGTCGCCGTCCTCCCACACGAACACCTGATACGAGGTCGCCCCGTCAACGTCCTCCCACAGAAGAATGGTCGAGGTTTCCTCACCGACCGACGAGCCTTCGGTGGGAATCTGAAGGCCCGGACAGCCCGGCGTGTCAGACGTGAACGTCCGCATCCCACAGCCCGTCGAGGACGTGGACTCACCAACAGCGATCACCCGCCAGTGGTACGTAACGCCCGCCTCAAGACCGTTGATGGTCTTTTGCGTCGCCGCGAGGGTGTAGGTCGGCGTGACGGGCTCTGGATCTCCGTCCTCCCAGAAATAGACTTCGTACTCAACCGCACCCGGAGTCGCGGCCCAGTCCAGCGTGACCGTGTTCGGGTCGTCTAGCGTTGCGTTGTTCGCGGGGGAGACGAGGGTCGGGCAGACAATGGTCAGGGTCGTGAAATCGCCTTCCACGCAGCCGTCCGAGACTTGAACGCCCGAAACGACATCCACTGACCAGTGATACAGCGTTCCGGCAGTTAGACCAGTTGCCTCGTACTCGGTGTCATCAACCGTCGCAGTCGGTGAGGCGGGCTTAGAGTCTCCGTCCTCCCACAGATACACGCGGTATTCGTCGGCTCGAGCAACCGACGCCCATTCAAGGGTGACGGTCGTCTCGGTCAGCAGAATGGCACCGTCGTCCGGATCGATCAGCGTCGGGCACGGCGGAACGTAGGTGAAATCAGGTTCACGAACGACAACCCGCCAGTAGTCCACGTCCCGTAAGCCATTGGCGTACGTCGTCGTAGACTTGACGAGGTGAACGCCCACTTTCTCGGGAGCGATGGCCACGGAACCTTCGCTGTTGGAAAGGGCCTCCCCGGAAAGGTCAATCGTGTCGTCCGTGGATTCCCACGCGATAGACGCGACCGTAGTGCCGAGAGTCGCCGCAGCGGCTTTCTTGTCCTGGCGGATCAGCCGCACATCCCCTAGGAACATCTCGAACGGCTTGACCCGCTGACTCTGATCCCGACCAGCATGGAATCGAGTCCTGGAACGGGACATTAGAAGTAGTCCACGCTAACCGGAATGTCGTTCTGCCCCTCAAGGATCGAACGTCGGAGTGTGTGCATCGCCTCTCCGACCGTTTTGACTTCACGCGGGCGGGAGTACGTGGGCGCAATGCGCCACTTCAGAACATCCACAAGCCCGCCCATCAGCCGACCGGGGATGACCTGAGTAGAAACCGACACCGACGAATCGAACGCCAATACGTTCTCGTCGTTCAGGTACTCCAAGAGCTGCTGTGCGATTGGATCGACAACCGAAACCATGTCGGCGTCCGGCTGCTCGCCATGATCCAAGACTCCGATCTCTCGGAGCGCCTGGTTGCGAAGGTCGGCTTTGCTGTAGAGCGTCATTTCACCCTCACCGTTTCCGTCAACGACTGGAGAGGCACACCGGCCTCCCACGCTCTAGCTGCTTGCGCCATGCGCTCGTACGACTGCCTTGCGCCGTCGTGAGCTGCGATGGACTGCTGTAGGGCCTCAATCTGGGCTTGTGCGGCTTCAACACGCCTTTGGTGTTCCGCCGCTACCTTCCGGAACTCGGCCTCTGCAAACGGCCCCGCAGAGCGCCCCTTGCCGTGGTCCAGCCCCTCCACGATCCGGGACTTCCCGACCGGAGAGGCTTCGGGAATCGTGACCTTGATGCCACGACCGATAGCCACCCCAACCCAAGCCTCGACGCAGGGTCGCTGCCAGAAATACTCCGCGTCGTCCACGGCCATGTCGCAGCCGTAGAGCGCGATTTCGGTGGCGCCCTCAAGGATGGCTTGAGCCAGCATGTAGGCCGGGCTCGAGGTCAGGTACAGCCGCCCGAAGAAGAACGGGCGTGTAGCGTCGTAGTCGTACCGAACTACCGAAGCGCCCTCGGGGAAACTCGAGCCAACATAAAGCGGGACACCGAGTGCTAGAAGGCGCTTGTCGTAGGCCGCTACGTCGCCATGCTCTGATCGGTCCTCGTGAATCTCAAAGACGCGATCAAAGCGGGGGTATTTGTGGGCTCTGTTACCCAGAACCCAGGTTTGCCACGTACGGTCAAGAAAGGGCGCCGCCATCTCTGACGACGGCGCCCCTCCTACGATTGCGATTCGCACCTAGTCCGTGGTGTACGCGAGATCGCCCGACAGCGTGCCGCCCGCGATCACAGCCGCATCGCGGATGACGCCCTTGATGACCCACACCTCGCCCGGATCGGAGGTCAGGCCCGCCAGCTCCCAAAGCCGCTTGTGCTGGTTGGCGATGTCCTTGATGAGCCGGACGCCGGACGTGGTGTTCACCGTCGCGAGGTCAAGCCCATCGTTGAGCTTGTCATCATCGAAGGTGAACGACGTGCCGCCAACGCCGATGTCCAGGGTCGGGGAGCCCGAAGTCGCCATGTCATCCCAGTACAGCCGCGCGAGGCCGCCGAAACGGGCGCTCGTCGGGGCATAGCCCAGGGTGTAGGACGAGGAAACGGACGCCGCCGCCGAGACTTCGACGGTAAACGGCTGGTTCTTGACGCTCTTGGCGTAACCGTTCACGGACGGATCGGCCGTGAGGTTGGTCGCGGTCTTGCTTTCAACTGCCATGTTGCTTACTCCTGAAAATGTTGGATGTGGTGAAGGAGGGGGCGGCTGTTACACCGCCCCCTGGCTCTTACGAGTCGGCAACCGCAGCCGTGTAGTAACGGCCCATGCCCCACATCTGGTTGAAGGCGTACAGCGTGCGGCAGCCACGGATCTCCGAGATGGAGACGCCCTGCCGGTGGCCGTAGTCGGTGCCGCGCCCGTCGTTCAGCTCACGGGTCTGCGTCCGACGCGCCCACACCACGCCCATCGCCTGCGTACCGCAGAAGAAGTTCGCGGAGCAGTTGATGGTGCCGTTCGAGATAACGGGGATTTCCGGCACCTCGCGGATCACCACGCCGTCGTACACCAGGTCGCCGTCACGGAACAGCGGGTTGGAACCCTCGCCGCTCGCGCCAGAACGCGCCGGGCCAGCCGTACGCACCCACGCCTCGCGGTTCGCAGCCGTGATGACGCTATCGGCCTTGAGGTCGCGGAACGGGAACGAACCGGCGAACAGAACGAACCACTCTTCGTCCTCGCTCGTGCGGATCGGGGTGATGTGATGGCTCGCCGTCTTGGCCATGCGCTTCATCAGCGACACGCCAGCAGCGGTCATCTTGTCGGCGGTGTTGTCGATCTGCGCCAGAGCGGCCGAGTGGTCGTTCGCAGCGTTGTTCGACTTCGCGGCACCGAACAGCACGCGGTCAGCGTTGTTCGCCAACCACACGTCCTTGACGGTCGTCTCGTCCGCATCACCGTAGAAGTGATAGGCCGAGTTGTCCGGCGAGAACGCGTACATGTTGTCGATGATGCCGAACTTGTTCGCGGACGCAGCGGTGATCGCAGCCGTACCGCCGCCGCGCATGCGCTCCATCGCCCAGCCCTTGAGGGCCTGGCGGAAGGCATTGCGGAGGTCGATCGCGTTCTTCTGCTCCTCCCACTCCGTCGTCACGAAGCCCGTGCGCTGCACGTCCACCGGGATCGCGAAGCCATCCTGATCGAGCGTCTGTTCGGCGCCCTCGAGGACTTCGTTGCCGATCTTGGCGTGCGTGTCATCGGCGCGGCCGACGAACGGAAGCGTGACGCGCTCGCCCTTCTTCTTCGTGAGGTCGTCACGAAGCTGAATGACGTTGTTCTCCGACGTGCCCATGTAGCGGGCGAAGCGGTTGTTGCGGATGTACTCAACAGCGAAATCCGAGTCCCACTGCTGAACTTGCAGCCGACTCGGGGTCGTGGTCTCACTCATTGGAAATTACCTTTTGAAAATGTCTGAAAGGGGCGGCGGTCCAGACCAGACGGGCTCGCTCATGCGGCCGTTACTGCGGGCACTCGCCAGACTTGGGGGCGGGGCGGGGACAACCGGGGGCGCTGGGGCGCGCTGCGCGTACTCGGCCTCAAGCTTCTGGCGGATCTCGGCTTCCAACTTCTGCCGGTAGCTGGCAGGGTCGTCGCCTACTTCCCTCAAGAGCTGCTGACGCTTGACATGCTGGTAAGCCCACTCCGCAGGGTCCGCCTGCTGAATGGCCTGCATGTATAGGCTCTGGTCCTGGGCAATCAGCCCGTTCCAGTCCTGCAACGCCTGATCGAAGTCCGCGTGCTTCATCCGCGCGATAGCTGCGGACGTGTTCACGCGGTGATTGATCTCCATCAACTGCAACTTCTGCTCGAACGTCTGAGCAAAACCTTGCGGATCGGAAATCGGATCAGGCGGCGGCTGCGGCGGGTTCGCCTTGGCCTCCAGAGCCCTCAAACGTGCCTCGTACTCTGCAACGCGCCTCTCTGCGTCCTGGCGCTTGTTCCGCTCTGCTGCAATCCCGGCCTCGAGGCCGGTTACTTCAGGAGCCTTCGGCTTTGCTTCCTTCGCGGCAGGCGGCGCCGCTTCGACCTTGGCCGCTTCCGGCTTCGGTTCGTCGCCCTTGGGTACGAAACGCCCTGACTCGTCCCTCGGTCGATCCGGAGGCGTTTCCGCTTCCGTCTGCACTTCGACCTTGGGGGCCTCAACGACCGGAGCCGTTTCAGCGGGGCTACCCTTCAAGAAAGATTCAAGTTCCGACATGCGTCCTCATTGCGCCCGTAAGTGCGGCGTCCACTTCCAACTCGCCCGAACCCCGGCGGCGGGTACAACGCAGAAAGCCCGCGCTAGGCGGGCTCTCAGTCCATCAATTCGGGTTACTGCTTCGGCTTCGCGGCCTTGTCCGCCTGCTGGGCGCGCATGTCCTGATCGCGCATCGCAAGACCATGCTCAACGTCAGCACGCTCACGCTCCACGCCCAGGCTCATCACATGCCGCTGCGTCTCGCCCTGCTGCTGCATCGCGGTCTTTTCGAGTTCAAACTGGCCGGACATCTCCGTCTTGCGGAGATCGGTTTCAGCTTTCAGCGCGGCTTCGGACATTCCAGTGTCCGGCTGGCCCTGCTCGGGGGCCACAACCATCGCTTCCCGCTCGGTCTTGGCTGCCTGCGCGTTCTTCAGGCGGGCCTCGCTCTGCTTGATCGCAAGTTCCGCCATCGCCCCAGCCTTCTGAAGCTGCATGGCCTCCTGCTGCTGGGCCATCTGCGCCTGCTGGGCCTGCTCGTCGTCCTCGCCCTTGAGTTTCGCCAAGAGCTTCTGTTTCCCACGCAGGGACGAAGCCTCAAGGACGATCTCAAAGGGAATGTGATCCTTCGGGTCTGGACTCGCGAGACTGGCCTTATACATCTCGCCCAGCATCTCGAACTGCTCGCCTTGCAGGTTCACCGTGTCCGGCGCCTCCGCAATGATGATGTCCATGTCCATCTTCGACACGTCGTTCTGGACGGTCGGTTGCAACAGGGTCGGCGGCAAGCCAGCCTGGACAAGAGCCATCATCGGATCGGGCGACTGCTTCACGCCCATCCAAATCTGCTCGAACTGCCCCGCGCGCTGGTCCTTCTTTTCCTTCAACTGCTCAAGGGCCAGGTCACCAGCCATCATCGGCTGATTCAAGCCAACGTACTTGGGCGACTGCTCGTCGTCCGTGACGCGCACCCACATCGGCGCCTTCCAGTACTGCTTGATGCGGTACCACACCTGACGGTGGATCAACCGCTGCCAGTGCCGCAGGGAATCGAACACCGGCCCCAGCTCCACCAATCCGGACTGCTGGCGGGACTGAAGGGCTCGGCCCGACTGCTGCCCCTCCTGCTTGCCCTGCAACGCAGCGTTAGCCCCTACCGCGTCAATCTCAGCCTTCGCTTCTTGCAGCAGGGCCATGTTGCCCGCCGCCATGTCATCCGTGTTGGCGATCTCGAGCTTCATGCCGGGCGTGTATTCCACCCAGCCGTCCGGCTTCGCCATCTCCGCCTTGGCTTTCTTGATGTCGTCAACCGCACCGCGCTCGGAAAGCACTTGGCGCATCGTGATGAGATGCAGCGCCTTGGACCGGCGCTTGTTGATCTCGTCCTGAACGCCGATCAACTGTCGGACCACGCCGTATCGGTTGTTGTCGCGGTCGATATGGGCCGACACCGAACAAATCGGATTGACCGGCACACCATCTTCATCCACGTAGGGCGAAACGGCAGGCTTCTCGAGATAGCCGCCCTTCGTGTAAACACAGCGCATCCACTGATCGCCGTCGAGGTAGTAAATCTCAACGACCTTGATGCGCGTGCGGTTGGAGTCCAACCACTGAGACTTCGGTCGGTCGCCGTAGGTCGTGCTGGTCTCTGAGTCGAGACACGACGCCCACACGTCGGAACCACCATCCGGCCACTTCGCAGTGACCTGTGACTGGTCCATCCACATCACGATACCGTCGTACAGCTTGTCGGCTAGGTCGCGGTGACGCGCATGCGGATCGTAGAAGTATCG